>NZ_JARBAX010000002.1:0-642561 GCF_028807635.1 Streptomyces spiramyceticus | reverse complement strand
ATTCACTCCCGGCGGCGGATTCCGCGTCAGCGCCTGGCTACCGTGGGCGCCATGACCATCAGGCTGCTCATCGTCGACGACGACCCGCTCGTACGCGCCGGACTCACCTTCATGCTCGGCGGGGCCGACGGCATCGAGATCGTAGGGGAGGCGGCCGACGGCTCCGAGGCCGCGGCGGCAACCGACCTGCACCGGCCCGACGTGGTCCTGATGGACATCCGGATGCCCGTCATGGACGGCCTCACCGCGACCGAGGAACTGCGCCGCAGGCCCGACGCCCCCGAGGTCATCGTCCTCACCACCTTCCACGCCGACGAACAGGTTCTGCGCGCACTGCGCGTGGGCGCCGCCGGTTTCGTACTCAAGGACACCCCGCCCGCCGAGATCGTCGCCGCGGTACGCCGCGTCGCGGCCGGCGACCCGGTCCTCTCCCCTGCCGTGACCCAGCAGCTCATCACCCATGTCGCGGGCTCCGGCGCCCCCGACGACCGCAGGACTCGCGCGGCCCGGCGGCTGTCCGGGCTCGCCGAACGAGAACGGGAGGTCGCGGTCGCCGTCGGGCACGGTCGGTCCAACGCAGAGATCGCCGCCGCGCTGTACATGAGCGTGGCGACGGTCAAGACGCATGTGTCACGCGTGCTGGCCAAGCTGGGGCTCAACAACCGTGTTCAGATCGCCCTGTTGGTGCATGACGCGGGCCTCGTCGAGGGAGCCGGCGACGTGGGCTGACGCGGGGCGATCACTTTCGCGGGCGGGACGGTGCTTACGACCGCGGTGCGGTAGGCGCAGCGGGGGTGCGGGTTGCCTACCGTTGCGTCGCAGCCCGCCGGCCCCACGTCGTGCCGGCCAGCACCAGGATTCCGCCCAGCAGCCCCACCACCCCCAGCCGTTCGCCGCCGATCGCGATGCCTGCCGCCGCCGCCCACAGCGGTTCCGTGCCCAGCAGCAGGCTGACTCGGGACGGGGACGTGCGGCGTACCGCCCACATCTGCACGAAGAAGGCGAACAGCGTGCAGAAGACGGAGAGGAAGACCAGGCCCGCCCATTCGCGCGGCCCGAAGCCGGCCGCGACCGTCCAAGGGGCCGGGCCCGTCCCGGGGGTCGCCGCCAGGAGCGCGAACACCGCGACAGCGCCGGCCAGTTGGACGGTGGTGAGGGAGAGCGCGTCCGCGTTCTGTACGGCCTTGATCCTCGCCATCGCGAGCACATGCACCGTACGGGCCAGCGCCGCCAGCAGCATCAGCAGATCGCCGAGCGACGGGGTCGTGAAGCCGCCGCCCTGGGTCAGCAGCACCACACCGGCGACCGAGAGAGCCGCCGCGCCCATGAAGGCGCGGGGCGGCCTGACCCTCGTCACCGCCGCCTCGGCCAGCGGGGTGAAGATCATGGTGAGGCTGATGATGAGGCCCGCGTTCGTCGCCGACGTGTGTACGACGCCGTACGTCTCCAGCAGGAAGATCCCGCTGAGTACGAGTCCGAGCGCCCCCGCGCCCCGCCACTGCGCGGTGCTCAGCGCGCGCAGCTTGCGCCATCCGGCGGCCGCCAGCACCGGCAGCACGATGCCGAAGCGCAGCACCAGGACGGCTACGACGGTCTGCGTCGTCGTGATGCCCTTGGCTGCCAGATAGCTCGCGCCCCAGACGACCGCCACCAGCAGTACGGGCAGGTCGGTGAGCCAGGCTGCGCGGCTCGGCGACGGCGGCGTGACGGTGGCGGGTACGGCGGTCTGTGTTGCGGCGGCCACTGGCGCGGTCTCCCCCGGGACGGGTGGTGTGGAGACGTCGGCGGCTCGCACGCGGAGCGATCACCGTACCCGCGCGGGCCTCACTGGTCGAGCAGGAAACTGCCGTACTCCGGCCTCCCGGTGGGCCGGTAGGTCTGGATCGTCACGCCGGATTCCGTGGTGCTGGAGTCGGTGAGTGCGAAAGAGGTCGGCCGGGAGCCCTCCTCGAACAGCCGCTGTCCCGCGCCCAGTACGACCGGGAAGAACAGAAGATTGCACTCGTCGATGAGGTCCTCCGTCATGAGGGACCTGGCGAGCGTGCCACTGCCGTGGATCTGGAGCTCGCGGCCGGGCTGCTGCTTGAGCCGTGCGATCTCGCCCGCCACGTCGCTCCCGACGACCGTGGAGTTGTTCCATTCGGCCTTGTCCAGGGTCGTGGACACGACGTATTTCGGGAGGTTGTTGAGGCGGCTCGCGATCGGGTCGTTCTCGTCGGTGACCTGCGGCCAGAAGGCCGCGAAGATGTCGTACGTACGACGGCCGAGGAGGAAGGCGTCGGCGCGGTCGAAGACCTTCTCCATGAAACGGCCCATGCCTTCGTCGGCGAAGGGGACCAGCCAGCCGCCCTGCTCGAAGCCGCCGCTGGTGTCCTCGGTGGGGCCGCCCGGGGCCTGCATGACGCCGTCGAGTGTGAGAAACGTGGTGAGCGTGATCTTCATGTCCTGCGCCCTTCTCCGGTTCGTATGTCCGTATGTCCGTATGGACTCAATGAATGTCACCAGCTCTGACTCCACGCTCCCACGGAACTCATCGCCGCGTCCGTTTGCCGCCAGCGGAGGGCCCCTCGCGCCGGTTTCCTTGAATCCGTAACCACTTACGGAATGTGAGGAACCTCGATGTCTTCAATGACCGGCAGGACGGCCGCCCTGGTGACCGGCGGCAGCCGCGGCATGGGCGCGGCGATCGCGCTGCGGCTCGCGCAGGACGGTGCTGATGTGGCGATCACGTACGTACGGGGCGAGGAGGCCGCCCACGACGTCGTGCAGAAGATCGAGGCCGCCGGCCGGCGCGGCATCGCGCTGCGCGCCGACGCGGCGGACGCCGCGGCGGTCACCGGCGCCGTGGACCGGGCCGCCGCCGAGCTCGGGCGGCTCGACATCCTGGTCAACAATGCGGGTGTCGGCGTTCTCGGCCCGATCGAGAGCCTCACGCTCGCGGACATCGACCGGGTCCTGCAGGTGAATGTACGGGCGGCCTTCCTGGCCTCGCAGGCAGCGGCCGCGAAGATGGAGCGCGGCGGCCGGATCGTCACGATCGGCAGCTGCATGGCCGCGCGCGTGCCGGGCCCGGGCGGGACGCTCTACGCGACCAGCAAGGCCGCGCTGTCGGGCCTGACCAAGGCGCTGGCGAGGGAGCTGGGCGGTCGTGGCATCACCGCGAACCTTGTCCACCCGGGTCCGGTCGACACGGACATGAACCCGGCCGACGGCCCGTACGCCGAGCCGCAGAGCGCCATGACGGCCCTGGGCCGGTTCGGCAGCGCGGACGAAGTGGCCTCGCTGGTCGCCTACTTGGCGAGCCAGGAGGCGTCGTACATGACGGGGTCCGAGGTCCTCGTCGACGGCGGCCACGCCGCATAACGGCGATGGGTGGTGCCCACCGTGTGAGCGCCACCCATCAACCGGCTCAAGCGATCCGCGTCAGCCGCCCAGCTCCTGGTGGCGTGCCGCCAGCCGGGACGCGCCCGCCTCCGTCAGCGAGCCGAAGAGGCGCAGGCGCGATATGCCGCCGTCCGGGAAGATGTCGATACGGACGTGGGTCGCGGCCGGTGCCGAGGCGAGCACGAAGCGGTGGTTCGTGTCGGGCTGGAGCCGGGTGCGCGGCAGGATCTGTACCCACTCGCCCTCTTCGCCGTCCTTGACGGAAAGGGCCGCCCAGCCCGCCGAGTTGCCCTTGAGGTACGCCGTGTCGATCTCGACCGCGCGTATCTCGGACTGCTCGACCAGCTGGTAGCGGATCCAGTCGTTGCCCTTGTCCCGGCGCCGACGGGTCTCCCAGCCGTCGTCCATCTTGCGGGAGCGGCCCGGCTGGATGGTGTTGGTGGCCGGGGAGTAGAAGCGGTCGGAGGCGTCCTCGACCTGGCCGCCGTTCTCCAGGGCGACGAGGTCGAACGTACCGAGGGTGGCCAGCCACGCCGGGTCGGGCACGACTTCGCCGTACACGCGCAGGCGGGCGATGCCGCCGTCCGGGTGCTGGTTGACCCGCAGGTGCGTGAAGCGCTGCTCGACGTCGACGGCGAAGCCGTTGGCCGCGTGGCCGCCGACTGCCGTACGGGGTACGAGCGTTGTCCACTTCACATCGCCGGAGAGGAGGTCCTCGGGCGACGGCGAGCCCGGCACCGAGGTGGCCTCGACAGAGACGGCCTGCGGGTAGTTGCCGCGGAAGTGGGCGGTGTCGATGACGATTCCGCGTACGACACCGGGGGCGCCGAGGCGCACGAGCGCCCAGTCGTGGTCCTCGGCCGTCGGGTGCGGCTGCTCGGCGCCGACGCCGCGGCGGCGGCGGGTCTCCCAGCCGTCCATGATCTTGCCCTTGTGCCCGAAGTGCTCGGGGTCGAACTCCGCCGGCTCGGGCCGCAGCATGTTCTCGCGCTCGGCGAAGAACTCGTCGTTGGCGGCGATCACGCACTTCGCCGAGCCGCCGGTCGGCGAGGTCGGCGAAGTGCGTGAAGTCGAAGTCGGCGGTGCGGTAGTCGGCGTACGGGTCGCCGCCGCCGTAGGGGTTCGCGTCACCGGTGAAAGACGGGGTCGACACGGTCAGTTGTTCCTTTCGAGCAGCCGGCCTGTCGGCTCGGCGAGGGTGCCGTTGTCGGCGATGCGTACGCCGCGCAGCCACGTCGACCTGACGACGCCGTGCAGGGTCTTGCCCGCGTACGCCGTCACCTGGTTGCGGTGGTGCAGCTCCGCGGGGTCGACGGTGAAGGTCTCGTCAGGGGCGAGCACCGCGAAGTCGGCGTCACGGCCGGCCTCGATGGCGCCCTTCTGGGCGAGGCCCGCGAGTTCGGCGGGTGCGGCGGCCATCCAGCGGACGACGTCCTCCAGGGAGCGTCCGCGGCGCCTCGCCTCGGTCCAGATCGCCGGGAGGCCCAGCTGGAGGGAGGAGATGCCGCCCCAGGCGGAGGCGAAGTCGGGGGTCTTGAGGTCGGTGGTGCAGGGCGAGTGGTCGGAGACGATGCAGTCGATCGTGCCGTCGGCGAGGCCGTCCCACAGCGCGTCCTGGTTCTCGGCCTCGCGGATCGGCGGGCAGCACTTGAACTCGGTTGCCCCGTCCGGGACTTCCTCGGCCGTGAGGGTGAGGAAGTGGGGGCAGGACTCGACCGTGATGCGTACGCCGTCGCGCTTGGCAGCGGCGATGAGCGGCAGCGCGTCCGAGGACGACAGGTGCAGCACGTGGACGCGGGCGCCGAGGCGCTTGGCGTGCGCGATGAGGCCCTCGATCGCGGTGTTCTCGGCGTCCCGGGGCCGGGAGGCGAGGAAGTCGGCGTACGCAGGACCGCTCTTCTGCGGGGCCGCCTCCAGGTGGTGCGGATCCTCGGCGTGCACGATCAGCTGCCCGCCGAAGCCGGCGATCTCGGCCATCGAGCGGGCGAGCTGCTCCTGGTCGAGCTCGGGGAATTCCTCGACGCCGGAGGGCGAGAGGAAGCACTTGAAGCCGAAGACCCCGGCGTCGTACAGCGGCCGCAGGTCCTTGACATTGGAGGGGATCGCGCCGCCCCAGAAGCCGACGTCGATGTGCGCCTTGCTGCGCGCCACGTCCTGCTTGGTGCGCAGGTGGTCGACGGTGGTGGTCGGCGGCAGGGAGTTCAGCGGCATGTCGAGCAGCGTGGTGATGCCGCCGGCCGCGGCCGCGCGGGTAGCGGTCCAGAAGCCCTCCCACTCGGTGCGGCCGGGGTCGTTCACGTGGACGTGGGTGTCGACGAGGCCGGGGAGCAGGGCGTCGTCCCCGAAGTCCTCCAGCAGGGCTCCGGTCGGCACCTCGGCGTCGTACGGCAGCACGGCCGTGATCTTCCCGTCGGCGACGGTCACCGATGCGGCGCGCGCCCCCTCGGGGGTGATGACGCGCGTCGAGCGCAGTACGAGGTCCACGTCGGGCACCCTGTCCCTCACTTCCGTTATGACGTTACGCAGGACGTACGAAGAAATTCAACGAACTGTTGAAGGAGTCTTCACTCCGGGGTCCACTCCGTCAAGACCACCACGTACGCCTCCGACCTGCACGGGGATCACTTAGAGGTTTCCATGAAGTGGAAGTAGGATTTCGACAAGCAGAAGGTAGCTATGCACAAAGGCCGCGCCCGTAGATCGTCGGAAGTGACGGGCGACACAGGGACAAACGCCCTCTGACCGGGGAGGACGGCTTGACGAGAACCCTGTACCCGGCGCAGCCGCCGGGTAGGCTGCTGCCTTGCCCTCCCGCCGCGAAAGGACCGTTGACGTGCCGTCGTCCAACGCCACCACCGACGCTTCCAAGCCCGCTGCCGCCGCCGGTGGTGTTCAGTCCCTGGAGCGCGCCTTCGACCTGCTGGAGCGGATGGCCGACGCGGGCGGCGAGGTAGGCCTCAGCGAGCTCTCCGCCAGCAGCGGGCTGCCGCTGCCCACGATCCACCGCCTGATGCGCACCCTGGTCGCCTGCGGCTACGTACGCCAGCAGACGAACCGCCGCTACTCGCTGGGCCCGCGCCTGATCCGCCTCGGCGAGAGCGCGTCCCGGCTGCTCGGCACCTGGGCCCGCCCGTATCTCGCGCGCCTGGTCGAGGAGACCGGGGAGACCGCGAACATGGCGCTCCTCGACGGCGACGAGATCGTGTACGTGGCGCAGGTGCCCTCGAAGCACTCGATGCGGATGTTCACCGAGGTCGGGCGCCGCGTCCTCCCGCACTCCACGGGCGTCGGCAAGGCCCTCCTCGCGCACACCGAGCCGGACGAGGTGCGCGCACTGCTCGCCCGTACGGGCATGCCTGCCGCCACCGAGAAGACGATCACCACGCCGGAGGGCTTCCTGGAGGCCCTGGAGCACGTCCGCCGCGTCGGTTACGCAGTGGACGACAG
This sequence comes from Streptomyces spiramyceticus, assembly GCF_028807635.1. NCBI lineage: Bacteria > Bacillati > Actinomycetota > Actinomycetes > Kitasatosporales > Streptomycetaceae > Streptomyces > Streptomyces spiramyceticus. Next base: position 635,730 of record NZ_JARBAX010000002.1, on the reverse strand, counting down.
CGAGCAGGAGGTCGGCGTCCGCTGCCTGGCGGTGTCGGTCCCCGACTCCCCCACGGCCGCCGCCATTTCGATCTCGGGCCCGGCGGGCCGCGTGACGGAGGCGGCGACGGACCGGATCGTCCCGATACTCCAGGAGGTCGCCAAGGACCTCTCGGTGGTGCTCACCAACAACGGCAACGGCAACAACGGCCAGGGCTGAAACAGCGGCGAGCGCCGATCATGCGGCCGCGTCGCGGGCGGCCGGCAGGCGGCCGTCCGCCATCGTCACCGTGACGTCCATACGCTCCAGGTGCGCACGGTCGTGGGTGACCAGCACCGTCGCCGTCCCGCGCTCGCGCGTGAGCCCGACCAGCAGGTCGAGTATCGCGGCGCCGCGTTCATGGTCGAGTGCGCTGGTCGGCTCGTCGACCAGGAGCACGGCGGGCTCGTTCATCAGCGCGCGGGCGATGTTCACCCGCTGACGCTGGCCGCCCGACAGCTCGTGCGGGCGGCGGTCCGCCTTGTCGGCGAGACCCACCGCATCGAGCAACTGCCGTGCCCGGTCCCGCACTTGACGGGGCGGACGGCCGGACAGGTGGGCCATCACCTGGAGCTGCTCGGCCGAAGTGAGCGACGGCAGCAGATTCGGCTGCTGGAAGACGATGCCGATGCGTTCGCGCCGGAGCTCCGCCTTCTCGGCCCGGCTCAGGGCGCCCGTGTCCGTACCGTCGACGACGACCCGTCCACGGTCCGGCGAGACGAGAGTCGCCGCGACCGCGAGCAGGCTGGACTTGCCGGAGCCCGACGGGCCGACCACCGCCGTGAGCGAGCCCGCGGGAACATCGAGGCAGACGCCGTCGAGCGCGGTCAGGCGGGCGTCACCGTCGGGGTAGGTGAGGGTCACATCCGCGAGGGACAGGGTCATCGGGCGCTCCCGAGTGCGATGAGGGGGTCGACGGCCGTGATGCGCCGGATGGACAGGGCCGCCCCGACGAGGCCGAGGGCGACTATGACGACGGCGGGGACGAGCAGCGTCGCCGGTTCGAGTACGAAGGGGACCGTGCCGTCGACCAGGCCGCCGATCAGGGTCGCGAGTGCCGTGCCGAGGACCGTACCGGCGCAGAGCATCAGGACGGCCTGGCCGAGCGCGTCGCGCAGCAGGTAGGGGGTGGAGGCGCCGAGCGCCTTCAGTACGGCGATGTCGCCGCTGCGCTGGATCGTCCAGACGGTGAAGAACGCGCCGACGACGAGCGCCGAGATGACGAAGAGGAAGCCGCGCATCAGCTGGAGCGAACCGTTCTCCGCCTGGTAGGAGGCGAGAGCGGTCAGCGAGCCGTCGAGGGTGCGGGTCTCGGTGCCCGCCGCCTTGTCGCCCGCCGCGAGATCAGCGCCTGCGCCCGTCGTCAGGGCGACGACGGTTGCCTGCTCCTCCATGGTGGTGCCGCTGTGGCCGAGCCGCTGCCAGTCGTCGAGCGACGTCCACACCACCGGCGCGTGGCTGTACGAGTCCTCCCCCGCGACCGCTGCGACCGTCTCCTCCACGCTGCCGATCCGCACCTTGTCACCGGCCCGGACGCCCAGCTCCTCCGCCGCCTGCGCGGACACGACGACGCTCCCGGATCCGAAGTCCCTGGTCGGCGCGAGACCCGAGGCGGGCTCGACACCGAACGCCGCGACGGCCGCCGTCCGGTCCCCGGCGCCGGCGTCGGCCATCCGGATGCCGAGCGGCTGGGCGCCGGTGATGCCGGGCTGTCGCGCCCACTTCTGCCAGACGCTCTCCGTCACCGAGGAATTGGTGAACGACACCTTCTGGCCCTCGGGCGGCGCGGCGAAGGCCAGCCGGTCGACGGGCAGCGAGGTGATGGCCGAGGTGTTGTCCCTGGCCAGCCCGGCCGTGAGGCCCGACAGCAACCCGACGAGCAGCGTGATCAGCACCACGACCGTGCCCATGAGCGCGAACCGGCCCCTGGCGAACCGGAGATCTCTCCATGCGACGAACATGGCCCCAAGCCTGGTCGCGCTCGCCCGCGAAAACATCGCGCCACGGATCGCCCGGACATCAAACTTTCGATTGACGAGGCGGCAGCGCCCGCCACTTACGCTGGACGGGCCATGGACCCTCGCCCCTCCCGCCCTCCCCGCGCCCTCACTCCCGTGCTGCGCGCCCTGCGCCTGTGCCTGCACGCGCTGCTCGCCGGGCTGCTCGCACTCGCCGCCGTCAAGGCCGTGGCGGGCGGCGGCTCCCCGCACCCGTACGCCGTGGTCGCGGCAGCGCTCGCGATGGCCGCCGTGTACGGCGCCGGGGCACTGAGCCCCGCCGTGCGCCGGTCTCCGCGGGTGGCCGCCCTGTGGCTCGGCGCGCTCGGGATCGCCTGGCTGGTGCTGCTCGCCCTCTCCCCCGACGGCCTGTGGGCGGCGTTCCCCCTGTACTTCCTCCAGCTGCATCTGCTGCCGATGCGCTGGGGCCTGCCCGCGGTCGCCGCTACGGCGGCCGCGGCGATCACCGGCTTCGTCCTGCACGGGCAGGCCGTCACACCCGGCGGCTTCATCGGGCCTCTCCTCGGCGCGGCCGTCGCCGTCGCGACGGTCCTCGGCTATCAGGCGCTGTACCGCGAGAGCGAGCGCCGCCGCGAGCTCATCGACGAGCTGATCGCGACGCGTGCGGAGCTCGCCGACGCCGAGCGGACGGCGGGGACGCTGGCCGAGCGCGAGCGCCTGGCCCGCGAGATCCACGACACGCTGGCCCAGGGCCTGTCCAGCATCCAACTGCTGCTGCGCGCCGCCGAGCGGACGCTGCCCGACGGCGATCCGGCCGCGGTCCATGTGCGCCGGGCGCGGGAGGCGGCGCAGGACAATCTCGCCGAGGCGCGGCGTTTCGTACGTGCGCTGACCCCGCCCGATCTGGAGCGCGGCTCGCTGGCGGCGGCCCTGGAGCGGCTGTGCGCGGCGGCGCCGGGGCCCGACGTGCAGTTCGGGGTGAGCGGTACGCCGGTGGAGCTGCCCACTCCGTACGAGGTGGCGCTGCTGCGCATCGCCCAGTCCGCGCTCGCCAACACGGTGCGGCACGCGGACGCCGGCCGGGCCGAGATCACCCTCAGTTTCATGGACACCTCGGTGGCGCTGGACGTCGTCGACGACGGTTCGGGCTTCGACCCGGTGGCGCCGAGCCCCGGAGCGGGCGGCGGTTTCGGGCTGCCCGCGATGCGCTCGCGGGCGCGCTCGCTCGGCGGCACGCTGAGCGTCGAGTCGGCGCCGGGCCAGGGCACGGCCGTCGCGATCACGCTGCCCCTTCCGGCCGGAGACGCCGTATGAGTGCCCCGGGATCGCCCGTACGGCTGCTGCTCGCCGACGACCATCCCGTCGTACGGGCGGGCCTGCGCGCCGTGCTCGACACCGAGCGGGACTTCCTCGTGGTGGCGGAGGCGGCGACGGCGGAGCGGGCGGTGGAGCTTGCGGCGCTGGACGACTTCGACGTCGTACTGATGGACCTCCAGTTCGGGCCCGGCAGAATGCACGGTTCGGAGGCCACCGCCGCCATCACCGCACGGCCGGGCTCGCCCCGGGTGCTCGTCCTCACGACGTACGACACGGACGCCGACATCCTGGCGGCGGTGGAGGCGGGCGCGAGCGGCTACCTGCTGAAGGACGCGCCGCCGGAGGAGCTGGCGAGCGCGGTGCGTACGGCGGCGGCCGGGCAGTCGGCGCTCGCTCCGGCCGTGGCGCACCGGCTGATGGACCGGATGCGGACGCCTGCGGAGGCGCTGACGCGACGGGAGCTGGAGGTGCTTCAGCTGGTCGGGGACGGCCTGTCGAACCTGCAGATCAGCAAGGCGCTCTTCCTCAGCCAGGCGACCGTCAAGTCCCATCTGGTGCACATCTACGCCAAGTTGGGCGTCGACTCGCGTACGTCCGCGGTGGCCGCGGCGACGGCGCGCAGGCTGATCCGCCGCTGACGGGACGTCGATCGACGACGTGCGCAATTTCGTCAACGAATACTTCGAGATCAACGCCGACGAAGCCATCGGACTGAAGCGATAGGACTCGGCCGGCCCGTCGCCGCCATCAAGACGGGGCATCGCGCGGCGGGAAGTGCGCGGTGGCGAGGACCGATCCGTCGGCGGCCAGCAGCTGGGCGCCGGAGACCGTCGCGGCGTCCACGGGGGCCGGGGCGCCCCAGTAGCCGTAGCCGCCCTTGAGGGTGAACGAGCCGACGGGAACGGTGGTGCCGTCGGAGCGTTCCAGTCGGCAGTGGACCTTTTCGCCGGCGCCCTTCTCCAGGCCGACCAGGTCGACGGACATGTACACCCACCCCGGCGAACCGGGGTAGGCGAATATCCGGCCCACCTCGTGGCCGTTCGCGACGAGGGCCGCCTGCAGGAGAGCCGGGTGCCCCTGGTCCTGCGCGGACAAGGGCGCCGGGGCGTCGTCGAGGGCCGTGCCGACGGCCCAGCCGCCGAAGCCGAATGCGCACGCCACGGCAGCCGCGGCAGCCGCGACCCGCAGGCGCAGGCGCCGGGGCGGCGCCGGCCGGGACCGGGAGAGCCGGTCCACGACGCGGGTCTCGAAGCCGACCGGCGGCTCAGTGCCCGGAAGCAGACCGAGCAGGCCGTCCCCGACGAGGGTCAGCTGTTCGACGTACTCCCGGCAGCCTGCACAGCGGTCCAGGTGCGCGACCGCCCGGGCCCGCTCCTGGGCGGGGAGAACGCCCAGTGCCAGCTCGGGGGCCAGCTCCTTCAGCCGGTCGCAGGTCATGGCGCTCATCGTCGGCTCGCCTCGGTCCCGAGGGTCGTACGCAGCTTTCGCGTCGCCGTCCTGATCCGTGTCTTGGCGGTGCCCAGGGGAATCCGCTCGAACTCGGCGATCTGCTGGGCGGTCATCCCGTAGATCCCCGCCATCACGAGGGCGCGGGCCTGTTCCCTCGGCAGGGCCGCGACCGCCGAACGTATCCGGGCGGACGTCTCGTCGGCGAGCGCCTGCTGTTCGGGGGTGTCGGTCACGATGTCGAGGAGCGCGTCCAGGTCCTCCGGTGCGACGGGGCTGGCTCTGCGCGCGCGGACCGCGTCGATGGCCAGGTTGTGGGCGATGGTCGTCAGCCAGGTCTTCACCGACCCGCGGCGGGAGTCGTAGATCTGGGCGTGCCGCCATGCCCGCTCGAACGTCTGCTGCGCGATGTCCTCGGCCAGCTGGGGATCGCCGACGACGGCGATGGCGACGCCGAAGACAATGCGCTGGAAGCGGCGCACGAAGGCCACGGCGATCTCGGGATCGCCCGTCGTCAGGCCGGACAGCAGCGCCTCGTCCGTTGCGCGCCCGAGGGGGAGGCCCATCCTCTGCATACCAGTGGATACGGTCGGCCTCCCCGAAGGGATTGCCCCGGTTCCACGGGAAGTCACGCTCCTATTCTCCGACCTGCCAATCCCTCGGCGCGGTTCGTCCGTATCCATTGCACGGCGGAATTTCTGCGGAGGGCTGAGCCATGGCAAAGACACTCACCAGGAGCCGCGTGGGGCTGGGGCTGGCGGCCGGAGCGCTGGCGGGCGTGCTCGCGGGCTGCGGGGGCGGAAACGGCGACGATGCGTCGACACCCGCACCGCCCCCGGAGCGGAACACCGAACCGGGGGTGACGAGGGTGAACGCGGACATGACCGACTTCCGCATCGCACTGTCGGAGAAGACGTTCAAGGCGGGCGATTACAGCTTCGTCGCGAAGAACAACGGCAAGCACGACCACGCCCTGGAGATCGAAGGCCCCAGCGGAGAGCACAGCACCAAGGTTCTCGCTCCCGGAGAGTCCGAGACGCTCAAGGTGACCCTGAAGTCCGGCACTCACGAGGTCTACTGCCCCGTCGGCGGGCACAAGGACCTGGGCATGAAGACGGAGATCACCGTGGGTGGCGGCGACTCGCCGGTGAACGAGACCCCACCGAAGACCAATGGCTACTGAGCGTGAGACATCATGATCGCTCTGAGACTGGTAAGTGCCGCACTGACCGCGGCGATGGCCGCGATCCACCTCTACCTGTGGGACGACGGAGGCTACCGGGACCTTGAAACCATCGGCGTGCTTTTCCTGCTCAACGGCATCGGCGGCGGCCTGCTGGCGCTTGCGCTGCTGGCCGCCCCCACCCGTTACGTCGGCGTTGTGGCCGTACTCGGAGCGCTCTTCACGGCCGGCACCCTGGCCGCTCTGGTGGTCAGCCTCACCACAGGCCTCTTCGGCTTCGAGGAAACCCTCGACGCGGAGCTGGTGCGGCCCACCATCGCGGTCGAATCGGCCGGGATTGTCGCCCTGACGGCGCTGGCCCTGCTGGCCCGCCGACGCCGTCGACGACGTGCGGCGACATGACGCGTCAGTCGCGCCGCCCGAAGAGCTCAACGGCGTTGCGCACCTGCGTCATTGCTTCCGCGAGTGCGCTGACCGATCCGACCGAACCCACAACCAGCAGCAAGGACCGGCGCAACCGCATGATCTCGGGTACGCCGCTGAGCGCCATGGCGTGCAGCGACGCCAGTTCGTCCTCCGCCACACCGCGGTCGGGCAACTCGGCGGGGTGACCGGCGAGTTCCCGGCGAAGTCGCGAGACGGCAGCACGCAGCTCCGTCACTCGCGGGTCCTCACCCTCGCCGGTCACGCGCCTCTGCTCCGCACTTCTCAACACTGTTTCTCCCCCTCTTTCGCCCTCGGCGACGTTGGTCGGACGTCGCGGAACAGGGCCGGGGTCAGTTAACGCCAATCGAGGCGCTGTGCGCCACTTGGCGGTTGACGTCAGTGGTCTCAGCCCGCCTGAGTCCGTCCGAGTCCGGTCTCAGTCCGTCGGCGAAGTGCTGACCGCGTGGCGCCAGACTGTCAGGTCCAGGGACACGTAGTCGCTCGGCGACTCCTCGGGCGAGAATCCCTGGATGGTCACGAGGCCCATGTGTCCCGTCCCCGTGGTGACACAGATCTGCCGCCCCTTCGACAGCTTGTCCACATAGATCGTCTCGGTGAACCGGGTCTCCGCGCGGCAGGCCGCCAACGATCCCTGCTGCCCGGGGTCGAGCAGTACCAGGGTCCCGCCGTCGCTCTCCGCGTCGATGTACCCCCCTGTGTCGTAGGAGAGTTCGTACGCCCCGTCCTCGCCCTTCTGCGGCCGTACGTCTTCGTCCGCGAGCGTCAGGTGGTACCCGGCGGTCAGGTCGATGTCCTTGAAATCGACGGGCTCCGGGTGGGGCAGAGCCTCGTTCTTCGACGGGTCGGCGTCGGGCTGGGGAGCGTCGGTGGGGTCGGCGGCGGTGCCGCCTGTGCCGCCCGCCTTGTCGCCGCTCTTGGGCCGGTCGTCCTGCTGGGCCCGGGTCTCCTTGCCGTCGTCCTTCAGCAGGACGTACGCCGTGCCGCCGCCCGCGACGCCGAAGGCGAGTGCCGCCACGAGCGCGATGACGACTCCCCGCTTGCCCGAACGCTTGGGGGCGGCCGGGGGCGTGTGGTGCATGGGGGGCGCCTGGTTGTACATCGGCACCTGCGTCGGCACCTGAGTGGGCGCCTGAGTGGGCGCCTGCGCGTGCATCTGCGGCTGGGGCTGATACGGCTGCTGGTGATGCTGGGGCTGGTGCGGCTGCGGCTGCTGAGGGGCCGCCGCCGGGCCGAAGCCGGGGGGCGGGGTGGCCGGTGCCGCAGCCGCGGTGGGCGAGTAGGCCGCGGGCGGCGCGGTGGCCGGTGCCGTGGCAGGGGGCGGCGGGGTCTGGGCCGGTGCGGGGGCGGCCGCACGTACCGTGATGTCGGCGGCTACCGCGCCCGGCAGCCAGTCCTCGGGGCGGCGCAGCACCGTCTCGGCGTTGGCGGACTGGCACAGCCCGATGACCTCGGTGACCGAGGGCCTGGCCGCCGGGTCCTTGTCGAGGCAGCGGGTGACCAGCTCCATCAGCCGCTCCGGGACCCCGGTGAGGTCGGGCTCCTCGTGGACGATGCGGTAGAGCACCCCGTGCGAGGTGCCCTCGCCGAAGGCGGGGCTGCCGGTCGCCGCGTACGCCGCGACCTGGCCGAGCGCGAAGATGTCGGTGGCCGGGGTCACCTTCCGCCCCGCCGCCTGTTCCGGCGCCATGAACGAGGGGGTGCCGATGGTGACGCCGCTGCCGGTGAGCGAGGTCGCGTCGGCGGCGTAGGCGATGCCGAAGTCGATGACGCGGGGGCCGTCGGCGGCGAGCAGCACGTTGGACGGCTTGAGGTCGCGGTGCACGATGCCCGCGCCGTGGATGACGTGCAGCGCCTCGGCCATGCCTGCGATCAGCAGCAGCACGGCCTCGACGGGCAGCGCCCCGTGGGCGACCACGGCGTCGGCGAGGGAGGGTCCCGGCACGTACGCGGTGGCCAGCCAGGGCTGCGCGCCGTCGGTGTCGGCGTCGATGACGGGCGCGGTGTACAGGCCCTGAACCCGCTGCGCGGACTGCACTTCCTGGGCGAACCGGCGCCGGAACTCGGCGTCTTCGCCGAATTCGGGGCGGATCACCTTGATGGCGACAGGGCGGCCGCCGGGCGTGTACGAGAGGTAAACCTTGCCCATGCCGCCCGCGCCGAGCTTGGCCGCCAGCCGGTATCCGGCGATGGTGGTCGGGTCGTCCCCTTCCAGCGGTTGGAATACCTGAGAGGCACTGCCCCGGTCCGACTGCTGACCACTCATCAAACTCATGTCTCCCACGCTGAACGCCGATATCGAACGGCACCCTATCCAACTTGAGGTATGCAGGACCCATGGCACATATGACGGATTATGAGCTTCCGGTTGTCGCGGGGCTGCTGCTCGCCGCGGGCGGCGGACGGCGGCTCGGCGGGCGGCCGAAAGCGCTGCTCGAACACCGGGGCCGGCCGCTGGTCGAGCACGCGGTACGGGTACTGCGCGAGGGCGGCTGCGGCCCTGTCCATGTGGTGCTGGGGGCGGCGGCAGCGGAGGTACGGGAAAGGGCCGATCTGACCGGGTGCGTACTGGTCGACAACCCGGAGTGGGAAGAGGGGATGGGGTCGTCGCTGCGCGCGGGTCTTGCGTCCCTGGCCGGTACGGGGGCGCCTGCGGCGCTCGTGTCGCTGGTCGACCAGCCGGGGATCGGCGCGGCGGCGGTGTGCCGGGTGGTGGCGGCGTACCGCTCGCCCGCGAGCCTTGTGACGGCGACGTACGACGGGAAGCGCGGGCATCCGGTGCTGTTCGGCGCCGAGCGGTGGGAGGCGGTCGCGGCGACTGCGACGGGCGACCGCGGGGCACGCGCGTATCTGAAGGAGCACGAGGCTTCGATCACGCCGGTCGAGTGCGGCGACGTGGCCGAGGCGTACGACATCGACACCGCCGAGGACCTGTTCCACTTGGAGTGACCGACCTGGCACTCAGAGACGACTTCTGTCGACCCGGAGAATCTCGATGTCAACAGACCGTTGAACTTCCACCATGAGGAAACTAGTATCCACACGTCAGAAGCGCCCTGTACGACCAGCGGCGCCCGCGACCGTACCTCGGAGCCATGGCACTCTGTGCCGTTCGCAGGCGACCCGGCGGCCGTAAGGCGTCGCCTGCGAAGGAGTGACAGCTCATGTCCGCACCAGCGCCGTCCCCGCTGGCCATCGTCGATGCCGAGCCCCTGCCGAGGCAGGACGAGGTCCTGACCGATGCGGCCCTGGCCTTCGTGGCCGAGCTGCACCGGCGGTTTACGCCCCGCCGCGACGAGCTACTCGCCCGCCGCGTCGAGCGCCGCGCCGAGATCGCCCGCACATCCACGCTCGACTTCCTCCCGGATACCGCACAGATCCGTGAGGGCGACTGGAAGGTCGCGCCGGCCCCGGCCGCGCTCAACGACCGCCGCGTGGAGATCACCGGTCCGACCGACCGCAAGATGACCATCAACGCGCTCAACTCGGGCGCGAAGGTCTGGCTCGCCGACTTCGAGGACGCATCGGCTCCCACCTGGGAGAACGTCGTCCTCGGCCAGCGCAATCTGATCGACGCGTACACGCGCCGGATCGACTTCACCGACCCCGCGTCCGGCAAGACGTACGCCCTGAAGCCGGCCGAGGAGCTTGCAACCGTCGTGATGCGGCCGCGCGGCTGGCACCTCGACGAGCGTCACCTCAGGTTCGGCGACCGCCCGGTTCCGGGCGCCCTCGTCGACTTCGGGCTGTACTTCTTCCACAACGCCAAGCGCCTCATCGAGCTCGGCAAGGGCCCGTACTTCTACCTGCCGAAGACGGAGTCGCACCTCGAAGCCCGCCTGTGGAACGAGATCTTCGTCTTCGCGCAGGACTACGTCGGGATCCCGCAGGGCACCGTTCGCGCGACCGTCCTGATCGAGACGATCACGGCGGCCTACGAGATGGAGGAGATCCTCTACGAACTGCGCGACCACGCGGCCGGGCTCAACGCCGGGCGCTGGGACTACCTCTTCTCCATCGTCAAGAACTTCCGTGACGGCGGGGAGAAGTTCGTTCTTCCCGACCGCAACGCCGTGACGATGACCGCCCCCTTCATGCGGGCGTACACCGAGCTGCTGGTGCGTACGTGCCACAAGCGCGGCGCGCACGCCATTGGCGGCATGGCGGCCTTCATCCCGTCCCGGCGCGACGCCGAGGTCAACAAGGTCGCCTTCGAGAAGGTCAAGGCCGACAAGGACCGAGAGGCCGCCGACGGCTTCGACGGCTCCTGGGTCGCCCACCCGGACCTGGTGCCGATCGCGATGGCGTCGTTCGACGCGGTGCTCGGTGACAAGCCGAACCAGAAGGAGCGGCTGCGCGAGGACGTGTCGGTGGCGCCCGGGGACCTGATCGCCATCGACTCGCTGGACGCCAGGCCGACGTACCAGGGCCTGGTCTCGGCGGTCCAGGTCGGCATCCGCTACATCGAGGCGTGGCTGCGCGGTCTCGGCGCCGTCGCGATCTTCAACCTGATGGAGGACGCGGCCACCGCGGAGATCTCCCGCTCCCAGATCTGGCAGTGGATCAACGCGGGTGTCGTCTTCGAGAACGGCCGGAAGGCCACACCGGAGCTCGCCCGCAAGATCGCCGCGGAGGAGCTGGCGGCGATCCGCGCGGAGGTCGGCGAGGAGGCCTTCGCGGCCGGCAAGTGGCAGCAGGCGCACGACCTGCTGCTGACGGTCTCGCTCGACCAGGACTACGCGGACTTCCTCACGCTGCCCGCGTACGAGCAGCTGCGCGGCTGAATCCGTCCCGCTCTCACAGCTCCGCCCCCGGTACCGCACAGCACCGGGGGCGGAGGTGTAGGGCCTGTCGTCAAACTCCCGGCGTCCGCCCGAAGGGCGGGCCCTGCGGCGTCATGGGGGTCCCCCCGCTCGAGCGCAGCCGAGAGTGGGGGAGCGTGCTCTCGGCGTGCCGGGCGGAAGGCCCCGTCGATGGACCGGACGTACTTGGGGTTTCGCCCGGTGCGGCGAAGGGGGTCCCTCCCTGCTCGAGCGAAGCCGAGAGCTTGGGGGCGCGTGCCAGGCGTCGCGGGGCTGGGGGCACCTCCCGGCCGAAGGCTGGGGGAGGGAGTTTGACGACAGGCCCTAGGAGCGGGTTCAGCGGATCGGCTCCGACAGCTCGCCGCGCAACCGCTGGGCCCGCAGCACCAGTTCGAGCTCGAAGCGGCGGTCGGGGTCGTCGACCTCGTCGCCCCAGAGCTCACGTATCTGCCGCATCCGATAGCGCACGGTCTGCGGATGTACGCCGAGCCTGGCGGCCACTTCCGGCGCTCCGCCCCTGGTCTCCAGCCAGGCCAGCAGCGTCTCCGCGAGCCGGCGGCCCTGCGTGGGCCCGCAGTCGGCGAGGGGTGCGAGGCAGCGGCGCGTCAGGTCCTCGATCAGCTCCTCGGGCGGCAGCAGGACCAGCGCCTCGGTGTACTCGGTGCAGTGCAGCAGCCGCCCCGACGGCAGCAGCCCCCGCTCCATGAGGCGTACGGCGGCCGCCGCCCAGCGCAGCGACTTCGCCGCCTCCGTCAGCGGTACGGTCGGCCCGATCGCCCCCGACCAGCCCTTCATGGCCCGGCGCAGCAGTTCGGGCCGCCCGGCGAGGGACGGGTCGGGGACGATCACGAGGGGCTGCTCGCTCTCCATGTCGAGCAGTACGCCCTGCCCCACGGCCGGTGCGACGCACTCGCGGGCCGGGCGCAGGAGCACCCCGACGGCGACGCGCTCGGGCAGCGTCCACCGGATGCGGGCGGCATGCTCGGCGAGGGACCGGGTGCGGGCGGGGTCGTTGGGCAGGCGGTGCTCGTCGATCAGTGCCTGCGCCAACTTCCTTTGCAGACGCAGACGTTCACCTGCTTCACGGGCGGCGGCCTCGGCGTAGCCGCGTACCGACTGGTCCACCAGGCCGTCCAGATAGGCGAATCCGGACTCGGCGAGTTCGTACATCGCGGGTGGGGGGATACGTACCTGCTGGCCGATTTCGGCAAGGCGCCGCCAGGCGAGGCGGACGCCGAGCCGGTAGATGGCCTGGAGGGAGTCGAGCGAGCGGCCGTGCAGCCCTTCGCCGCGGCCGAACTCCTGGAAGACTTCCAGGTGGACGCGCGGACGGCCTTCCCCCTGGACGAGGTGCTGCACGAAGTCTTCGAGGGCACGGCGGATGCCCACGAGTGCCATGAGCTCGCCGGATTCGTCGTGGACGAGGGGCAGCCTGGGGTATTCGCGGCGGATGCCGTCGAGGATCTCCTGGGCGAGCGAGGGGACCTCGCGCATGGCGCGGTCGGTGAACCGGCGTAATTTGAGTCGGGGTACGTCGTCCCACGCCGAGGCGTCGGCCATGCTGCGTCCCCCGTCCACTGCGGTCACTTCCGTGGCGTCGCCGACTCATAACTGATCAGCGGCACATTGGGCTGGTCCGGGGTGGCGTTCAGCAGGGCCACGATGGCGAAGGCCGCGCCCACGGCGAGTGCGGCGGCGGCAGCGATGGTCAGCGCTGCCGCAAGGAGTCTGGACATGGTCGGGTCAGCCTCTCTGACGCTGTGACCCACCGGTGGTCCCGCCGGCCCCGTCCGGCAATGGCCCAGTGTTGGCACTGCATTGACAGTCCGTCAAGAGGACGCCTACGGTTCCCGGCCCATACACGCATGTGCACGTATCTGCCGAGCCGCCCCCACTGGCCCCCACTTGGAGTGCCCGTATGCGTCGCACCGCTTCGCCCCTGTCGCTGGCCCTGCTGGGTGCCGGTGTTTTCCTCCTCGTCCTCGCTCCGATGCTGGCCTGGTACGTCGAGCCGCGCGCCAAGCGCACGCCCATCGATGTCGACGTGACCACGGTGTTCACCGGCACGGGCAACTATTTCGACACCGGAAGGATCGAGACCGTGTCCGGCAAGAAGATCACCGTCACCCGGCAGGTACGGGGTGATGTGGCCGACAGCGAGGAGAGCGGCCGGGCCGTCTGGGACGTCTCCACCTCGGTCGACACGGACGCCACTCTGCCGGCCGCCGACACCCACGACTCGCTCCAGTGGACGCTGGAGCGCTGGGTCACCGACCGCAGGACCAATGAGCCGGTGCACTGCTGCCAGGAGAAGCCCGCCTTCGACGGGGAGGCATACCTGAAGTTCCCCTTCGACGTACAGAAGCGCTCGTACCGCTGGTGGGACAACACGCTCGGCTCGACCGTCCGCCTCCGCTTCGCGGGTACGAAGAAGATCCAGGGGTACGAGGGCTACCGCTTCACCGCCGCCGTGGAGCCGGCGAAGACCGGCACCCGGCTGGTGCCCGGACGGCTCGTGGGACTGCCGAAGCGCAGCCAGGTGCTGGCCGAGGAGTGGTACGCCAACCATGGCATCGAGCTGGTCGTCGACCGGCGTACAGGGCGCATTATCAATGCCGCGATCGGTCCGCGGAAGACGCTGCGCGCACCGGGCGCGAAGAAGGACGCGGTGGTGCTGCTGGACAGCGAGCGGCTGGAGTTCACGGCGGCGACGCAGCGCTCGCAGGTGGGCCTGGCCTCGGCCGACAGCGACCGGCTGAAGCTGGTGGGCGAGACGCTGCCGATGGGGGGCGGTGGGGCGGGAGTGCTGCTGGCGCTGGCTGGTGCGGTACTCGTCGTGCGAGGGCGGGAACGACCGACTTCCCAGCAAATCATCACAATGTGATGACACATCAGCTCTCAGTGGGCCCGAAATTGTCACCGAGGTGAGTAGCCGCATCGAACAGCGTGGCGAAAACTGTCCACCCCACCCCGAGAACGGCCCCACCGGTTCCGCACCCTGAAACGAGTTGGAGCTCGCATGCCCCAGCACGTGCCCCCCACACTGCACGATGCGAACCCTCAGAAGAACCGCGCGACCCAGAAGTCTCAGAAAAACGAGGAAAACGCTGCCACACCACTCCACCCCCGTCGCATCGTCTTCCTCTCCCGCCGCGACCTGGGCAACCCGGCGGCCGGCGGCTCCGAGCTCCTCGTCGACCGCCTCGCGGACGGCCTCACCGCCCTCGGCCACCAGGTCACACTGCTGTGCGGAGGTCCGGCGGCGTACCGCGACTACCGGGTCGTCTCCGCAGGCGGCGACCTCGGTCACTTCATCAAGGCCCGCCGCGCCTTCACCCGTCAGGTCGGCGACTGCGATCTGCTGGTCGAGGTCTGCAACGGGCTGCCGTACCTCACCCCGCTCTGGCACCGCGGCCCCACCCTGTGCCTGGTCAACCATGTCCACACCGAGCTGTGGGGGATGCGCTTCCCCGGCCCCGCAGCCGGACTCGGGCGCCGCCTGGAGCACTGGGCACTGTCCGCCGCGCAGCGCGAGAATCTGCTGGTCGCCGTCTCCACGTCGACGGCGGGCGCACTGGGCGCGCTCGGCGTCGACCACAGCCGGATCCGCGTCGTGCACAACGGAGTGGAGCAGCCTGGCGCGCTTACGCCCCGTTCCAGCGAGCCGCTTTTCCTGGCGATGGGCCGGCTGGTCGAGTACAAGCGCATCGATCTCCTGCTGCGCCTCTGGGAACGGGTCAGACCGGTCACCGGCGGCAAACTCCTGATCATCGGCGACGGCCCCGAGCGCCGGCGCCTCGAAGCGCTCGCGGGCCCCGACGTGATCTTCAAGGGCCGGGTGTCGGAGGCGGAGAAGCATCAACTCCTCTGCGCCGCATGGCTGTTGCTGCATCCTTCGGCGGTCGAGGGATGGGGCCTGGTCGTCACCGAGGCCGCGACCCGTGGCACCCCGGCGATCGGCTTCGACGTACCGGGCCTGCGGGACTCGATCGCGGACGGCGTGACGGGCGTACTGGCGCGGGGCGAGAGCTCGTTCGCCGCGGCCTGGTGCACGCTCGCCCTCAGCACCGAGCGGCGCGAGGCGATGGGCGGCGCGGCGGCCGCGCGTGCGGAGCGCTACCGCTGGAGCAGTACGGTGCGCCAGTTCCGGGCGGTGGCCGCCGAGGCGGCCGCGCCACGGCGGGGGTGACACCACAGTGAAGGACCCCTCCCTGCACAGGTCCGTCACCCTCTTCCGGGCGTTCATGCGTGAGCAGACCGAGCCGGAGCGGTGCTACGCGCTGCTGGCCCGTGACGCGGCGGACCAGGTGGAGCGGTACGTTCCGCTGGCCGGCAAGGTCGTCGTCGACATCGGTGGCGGCAGCGGCCACTTCACCGAGGAGTTCCGGCGGCGCGGCGCGCAGAGTTTCCTTTTCGAGCCGGATGTACGGGAGCTGGGCGCGGGCGGCCGCAAGACCGAAGGGGCCGTGGTCGCCGACGGCTACCTCCTGCCCCTCGCGGACGGTACGGCCGACGTCTGCTTCTCCTCCAATGTGCTGGAGCACGTCGAGGACCCGCGGACCTTCCTGAGCGAGATGGTCCGCGTCACCGCCCCGGACGGCCTGATCTACGTGTCCTTCACCAACTGGTTCTCCCCCTGGGGCGGCCACGAGTGGGCGCCCTGGCACTATCTGGGCGCCGACCGGGGCCGCCGCCGCTACGAGCGGCGCACCGGGCGCAAGGCCAAGCACACCGTCGGCGAGAACCTCTTCCCGATCCACATCGGCACCACCCTGCGCCAGGTGCGCGCCCGCACCGATGTGCAGGTCGTGTCGGCACGCGCCCGCTACTGGCCGTTCCTGCCCGGGATCGTGCCGAAGGTGCCGCTGCTGCGCGAGTTCGCCACCTGGAACCTCCTCCTCATCCTCCGGCGGTGTCCATGACCAGCACTCTGCAGGCGCCCCCCAGGACTCCCCCGCCCGGGCCCCCTCCGGCGCCGGATCCCGCCGATCCGCGTTCACGCCGCTGGCTGTTCGGGTTCTGGGCGGTGGTGCTTCTGGCCTTCCTGGCGGTCTCACCGGGCCGGATGACCTTCGAGACGAAGCTGGGCGTGGCGCTCGACCCCTTCAAATTCCTGTCCGACCTGGGCGAGTTGTGGCACAGCAGGTCGGGCTTCGGCGGCATCTTCGACCAGTACGTCGGCTACGCCTTCCCGATGCTGCCGTTCTACGCCCTGGCGGACCTGGTGCACCTGCCGGTCTGGCTCGCGGAACGGCTCTGGCTGTCGATCATCGTCGCCACCGCGTTCTGGGGCGCCCTGCGTCTCGCCGAGCGCCTGCGCATCGGCTCGGCCCCGGCCCGGCTGCTCGGCGCGGTCGCGTACGCCCTGTGGCCGACGTACACCATCGTCATCGGGTCGACCTCGGCCGCCGCACTGCCCGGGGCACTGCTGCCGTGGGTGCTGCTGCCCCTCACCGATCCGCGCACGAGCGCCCGTATCGCCGCGCTGCGCTCCGCCCTCCTGGTCACCTGCATGGGTGGCGTGAACGCGGCATCCACCCTCGCGGCGCTCCTGCCCGTAGGGCTGTATCTCCTCAGCAGGCCGGGCGGACCCCGTCGGCGCGCGCTGATCGGGTGGTGGGTGCCGGGGGTGCTTCTGGCCACGGCGTGGTGGGTCGTACCGCTCCTGATGCTCGGCATCAACGGCGAGAACTTCCTCCCGTACGTCGAGCAGGCCGAGACCACGACCGCCACCATGTCCGCCACCGAGCTGCTGCGCGGCGCCGGGAACTGGGTCGCGTATCTGCACTTCGGCGAGGCATGGCTGCCGGCGGGCTGGACGGTGGTCACGTCGGTCGTCGCCGTCCTCGGCTCGGCGTTCGCCGCCGCGCTGGGGCTTGCGGGGCTCGCCCGGCGGGACATGCCGGAGCGCCGCTGGCTGGTCCTGGTGGTGCTGTCGGTGGCGGTCATCACCCTTGCCGGATACGGGGGTTCGCTGGGCGCCCCCTTCCATTCGGCCGTACAGGACTGGCTGAACAGCTGGCTGGTGCCGTTCCGCAACATCTACAAGTTCCAGCCGGGCCTGGCGCTGGCACTGGTCCTCGGCCTGATGCACGTGACAGCGGTGGCCGCCGAACAGCGCGGCGCGCGCCCACTGCCGGGACGCCGCTTCGCGCCGCTGGTCGCCGCGCTCCTCGTCATGCCAGGACTGGCGCTCCCTTACGTCAACGGCAGCATCCTGCAGCCGGGATCCTTCAGCAAACTCCCCGGGCACTGGGAGGCCACGGCCGACTGGCTCAAGAAGTACTCCCCGGACAGCCGCGCCCTGGTCGTCCCTGCCACCGCCCACGGCATCTACACCTGGGGTTCGCCCATCGACCAGCCCCTCGACGTCCTGGCCGACTCCCGGTGGGGGCAGCGCGACTACGTGCCGTTCGGTACGCCCGGCAACCGGCGGGCGATGGACGCGGTGGAGCAGGCCCTGATGTCCGGCACCCAAGTCCCCGGCCTGAGCGACTACTTGGCCCGCGCGGGCCTGCACTATGTCGTCGTACGCAACGACCTCGACCCGGACCAGATCGGCTACGTACCGCCGCAGACGGTGAAGCGCACGCTGGAGGAGTCCGGCTACCGGCGGGTCACGGGCTTCGGCCCGGTGCTGACCGGCGGGCGCATCCCGGACGACACCCCGGTGCAGGTCGAGGGCCTGTACCCACGTCAGCAGGCGGTGGAGATCTACCAGCCGCCGACGTCCGCCCGTCCGGGTCCGGCGGGACTCAAGCCGGTGGCGGACACGACGGTGGTCAGCGGCGGACCTGAGGCTCTGCTGCGACTCTCGGCGGACCCCGCGATGCGAGAGCGTCCCGCGGTGCTCACCGGGGACAGCCACCCGGGCCTGGGCGACCCGGCTGTGCAGGCGACAGCGGACGGCCTGCGGCGGGCGGACACCCGTTTCGGCCTGGTGAATTCGAACACCTCCTACACCTACACGGCAGAGGAGCGGAACCACCCGGGAAGCGTGCAGGACCCGGGGCGGACGCCGCGCCAGATCCTCCCCACCAAGGGCATCGCACACCAGACGACGTCGGTCCTGCGCGGCGCGGACTCGGTGACGGCGTCGAGCAGCGGCAACTGGCTGTTCCATCTGCCGCAGTACGACCCGGTGAACGCTTTCGACGGGAATCCCGACACGGCATGGACCGAGGGCAGCGCGGCGTCGCCGACGGGCGAGTGGCTGCGGATCGCCTTCGACGCAGCGGTGTCCGTGCCGTCCTCGATCCGCCTGACGCCGCTGCCCGGGGACGGCGTACGGGCGGCGCCCACTGTCGTACGAGTAGAAACGAACCGGGGCAGCGAAACGAGCCCGCTCCAGCCGAACGGCATGCCGCAGTCGGTCAAGGCACCGCCAGGGGATGCCAGTTGGCTGCGCATCACCATCACAGGTGCACAGCAGGGCCGACCGGGCCTGATGGGTGCCGGCTTCTCGGCGGTCGACATCCCCGGCGTCCAGGTAACGCGCCTGCTGTCGCTCCCCTCGGACGCCGACCCGGACCTGATCTCGCTGCACAGGGGCAGCGACCCGGGCGGCCTGTCGCCGGTCTCGGCGGAGGTGGGCCTGCACCGCCAGTTCACCACCAGGACAGGCGGGGCGTACGCCCTGAAGGCAACCGCGTTGCCGGTACCGGGCGACGCACTGGACGAGCTCCTCTACCGCCTGGCACCCGAACAACGCCGCCGCGTCACCGCCACCGCCGACTCGACGGCCCGCCTGGGCGCATCTCTCACCCCCCGGAACCTGGTGGACGGCGACCTGACCACCTCCTGGATCGCCGGGGACCGGGCGGTACTGCACCTGCGATGGCCCGGGAAACGACCGGTCGGCGAGATCGTCTTCGCGGCGGCCGGCGGTCTCTCCACCCGCCCCGAGCAGGTGGAAATCAGCTCCCCGGACGGAGCGGCAACGGTCTCGGTCGACGAGAACGGCCTGGCCCGCTTCGAGCCGATCACCACCGACCGCCTGGACATCACGGTCTCGCGCACCGCCCCGCTCACCGTGCACAACCCGGTGGCGGACGGCGAGATGCAGCTTCCGGTAGGCCTGAGCGAGGTCTACGTACCCGCTCTGAACGAATTCCGAATCCCGCAACCCGACCCGTCCAAAACCTTCCAACTCCCCTGTGGCCAGGGCCCCGTACTCGCCATCGACGGCACCCTGCACGCGACGAGCGCGAAGGGAAGGATCAGCGATCTGACGGAACGCCGCCCGATCCAGGTCTCGCTGTGCGCGGGTGAGCAGCGCAACGGCAAAGCGAGCCTGACCCCGGGCACGCACCGCGTGGAGGCGGGCGACGCGGGCCCCTTGGCCCTGACGGACATCACCCTGACCAAGGGCAAGCCGGCGCCGACGGCACGCGACTCCCGCCCGCTCTCGGTACAGGACGGCACGGGCGACCGCCGCTCGATACAGGTCGGCGAGGGCGAGGCCTCGTACCTCCAGCTGTACGAGAACGCGAACCCCGGCTGGCACGCCACCCTCAACGGCAAGGAGTTGCCCTCGGTACGGCTGGACGGCTGGCAGCAGGGCTGGCTGATCCCGGAGGGCACGGGCGGCACGGTGCGCCTGGCGTACGGCCCGGCGAAGCTGTACGAGGCGGGGCTGATCGGCGGCGGCGCGGCGGTGCTACTACTGGCGGCCCTGACCCTGTTCCGCCGCAAGGCCACACCCGCCCCCACCTCCACTCCTCCGCCCGCCCCCGGCCCGGTCCTTGGCGTGGCGGTACTCACGCTGGCGGTGGCTGTGGTGGCCGGCCCACTGGCGCTGCTGGTCCCGGCGCTGGCCCTCGTGTCCCACTTCCGCCCGACCCTGCTGCCCCCGATGGCGCTGCTGGCGATGGCGGCGGCGGGCACGGCGGCGGCCCTGGAGGCGGGGGCACCGGCGTCGGCGGACGAGGGCGCGTTCGGCCCGGCGGCGCAACTCCTGGCGCTCACGGCACTGGTGGCGGCCCTGGTAACGACAACCCGCAACACGGGCCACGAGCCCCCGAACACCTCGCCTGCGCCCGGAGCACCGGCCACTGCGCACGCCACCCCCGTCGGCGGAGAGGGAGGCACACCCACCACCCCATCCGCACCCGGAGTCCCGACCGGCCCGCCCCCGCCCCCAGCCGGGAGCGCGCCGGCAACCTCAACCGACGCCGTCGAAGCGGGCGCCGACGGCGCTGTCACCTCCCCGCCCCACCCCGCTGTCCCCAAGCCCCGGAAGCGCAGCTAATGCACGGAGCCGACGGACACCTGGGTGCCGCTGGGCACGGCCCAAGACGAGCCCCACGCCGCTTCGCAAACCGGGTTGCGGGAGGGGACGTGCAGGGGCGCTCCCCGCAGGGTGTCGAACACAGTTTGGGCGGCGTACAAACCACTCCCCCGCCCGTTCGGCACCCGAGGAGACGCCCCAGCGCGGCACCGACCCCAAAGCCACCGCACGCGCCCACCCCCGCACCGCACCGCACAGCCCCCGACGCCGACGCCGCCCCCCGACGGGAACGGAAGATGACCGCACTGCAGCACCCCGCCCGCCCCGGAGGCCCACCGCAGCCCCCGCACGCCCGTGTGCCCTTCACCGTCGTCGACGAAGTCACCCGGCACTGCCTGCAACCCCGTGAGCCCGAGACCGTACACATCGAGGTCCACCTCCCCACCCAGCCCGACCCCGCCCGCCTGCGGGCCGCCTTCGCCGAGGCGTTACGCCGCCACCCTCGCATCCTGATGCGGGAGGCGCCCGGCCCCTGGTACCGGCGCCGGTACGAGTGGGAGCTCACCCGGACCCCCGACACCGACGTCGTAACGTTCCCGCCGGCCACCCCGGACGCACTCCCCCGCGCCCGCGAGCGCGCCCTCGCCTTCGCTCCGCCGCTCGCCGTCTCCCCACCCGTACGCCTTGAAGTGATCGGCTCCGTACTCCTTCTGACGGTGAACCACACCGCCCTCGACGGCCCCGCCTGCCTCCGCGTCCTCGCCACCGCCGCCGAGCTGTACAGCGGCCAGAGCAACGCCCCCGCGACCGCCGCCCCCGCCCGCCCAGCCGCACCGCAGTCGCCCCAGGACCAGCCCGGCCCCCTGAGCGGCACAGGATTCGCCCCGATCGCACGCGTAGCCCCCGGCACGCCGACTGTCGCCACCGGCAACAGGATGCTGATCACCGAGCTCCCCGTACCCAGCCGCCCGCGCACCGCGCCGTACACGGTCAACGACCAGCTCATGGTCGCCACGGCCCGCATGATCGCCCACTGGAACAACGAACACGACCGCCCCCCACGCCCCATGCGCATCACAATGCCCGTGGACGACCGCCCCCGGGGCCCGGACATGCCGATAGGAAACGGCACTCGCCTGGTAGAAGTCCCGTTCACCTCAAAGGAGTTGGCAACACACTCCACCCCCGACCTCCTGCACCTCACCGCCCGCCGCACCCGCGCCCTCAAGGCCCTGCCCCGCCCCCAGCTGGGCCACGGCGCGGCCCTGCTCACCGCCCCCGTGCTCCCGGTCGGGGTCCGCGCGGCGATCACGCGCGGCCTGCGCAGAGCCGTCGCACCGTGGACCTCGACCACACTCCTGAGCAACATCGGCCGTATCCCGTACGCCCTTGACTTCGGCGAGGGCACAGGCCGGGCGACAGCCGTCTGGTTCTCCGCCCCGGCCCGGATGCCACGCGGCCTGACGGTCACCACGGCAAGCACAGGGGGCAAGCTGCATCTGGCCCTGCGCTGGTCCAGCGCACTGCTGGGCGCCGACGACGGCGAGCGGCTGCGCGACCTGTTCACGGAGTACCTGGCCGCAACCGCAACCGCAGAGGGAGGCGAAACCCAGTGAAAAGCACGTCCGCACGACCACGCCCTCCCACCCTCCGCGACTTCTACGAGGACCCCACCGTCCCCGTAGCCTCCGGCACTTCCCGCAGCCTGCGCCAGGCACGCATGCTGGCCGCCGCCCTGGGGCCGCCCACTCCCCCGGCCACGGTCCTGGACATCGGCTGCGGCGACGGCACCGCGGCCGCCACCGCCGCGCCGCTCCTCCGCGGGCACCGAATCGTCGGCGTCGACTGGTCGCAGGACGCGCTGCGCCGCGCATCGACCCGTATCGAACACGTAGTACGGGGCGAACTCACAGACGGCGGCCTGCCCTTCGGCAACGGCACCGCACAGGCAATCCTCTTCAGCGAAGTCATCGAGCACCTGGTAGACCCGGACAGCGCCCTCGACGAACTGCGCCGCGTACTGTCCCCCGGCGGCCACCTGATGCTCTCCACCCCCAACCTCGCGGCCTGGTACAACCGGGCACTGCTCCTCGCCGGAGTCCAGCCCGTCTTCTCGGAGGTGAGCCTGCGCGCAATCCACGGCCGCCCGGGCCACGAGGTCGTAGGTCACCTACGCCTCTACACGGCCCGCGCGCTGCGAGAGTTCCTGACGGCTTCGGGCTTCGAGGTGGTCCGAATCGCCGGAGCCCCATTCCACGGCGTACCGCGCGCCCTGCGCCCCCTGGACCGCCTCGCCTGCGCCGCACCGAGCGCCGCGTCGATCCTGCTCGCGCACGCCCGCCGCCCCGCCGGGGACTGAGCCGGATGTGGTGGGGCGTAGCCTCCGCACTCCTCGCGAACGTGCTGTACAGCACGGGCTTCGTCCTGGAGAAGCGTGCCCTGGCCGCGCTCCCCGCCCTGAACGTCCGCCGCCCGGCGCACCTCATCCGCCAGCTCCTGGGCAGCCCACTCTGGCTGGCCGGCTCCTTCGCACTGGCAGCCGGCTTCGCCGCCCAGCTCATCGTCTACCGCACCCTCCCGATGGCCGCCGCCCAGGCACTTTTCGTCTCCGGCCTGGTCCTGCTGCTCCTGCTCTCCTCCGCCGCCCTGGGCGAACGCACCTCACACCGCGAGCGCTACGCCATAGCCGCGATCCTGCTGGCGCTCCTCATGGTGGTCGGCTCACTGAGCCAGAAAACGGACAGTATCGGCCACAGCTCCCCCGCCCCCCTGATCTTCCTGATCAGCGGCTTCTCACTCGCCGCAGGCTTCTCGCTGTACGTCACCACAGAGCGCCGATCGGCCCGCCGCCACCGGCCCCCCACCTCCGGCGTCGAGTACGGCGTAGCGGTGGGCCTGGTATACGGCGTGAGCTCACTGGCGATCAAGGGCGTATCAGCGCACTTAACCCTCACCGACCCAACAGGCACAGCACTGTCACTCCTCGCTTCCCCCTACCCGTACCTCCTCCTCATCACGGGAGCGACGGGCCTGGTCCTCTCCCAAACCGCACTCCAGCGCTGCCGGGCGTCGCTCATAGTGCCGGTGTGTACAACAACGTCCTGTCTCTACACGGCGATCCTCGGCACGTTCGCCTTCGGCGAGTCCCTGCCGACCGACCCACTGCGCCTGACCCTCCGCCTGGCAGGCGCAGCGCTAGCGGTAGCAGTACTGCTCACACTCACCACCAACAACACACCCCACCCAACCCCACAATCAAGGCAGCTGACCCATGAACCCCGATGACCCCCTGCTGAAGATCCTCGCCTGCCCGCTGGACAAGGGCCCCCTGACCCTCCTCCCCCTGGAGGACACCCTCTACAACCCCCGCTTGCGCCGCCGCTACCCCATAGTCGACGGCGTCCCCCAACTCCTCCCGTCCTCCGGCGAACAGGTACCGGAGGCCGAACACCACCGCCTGCTGAACCAGCTGAACTAGTGGCCTGGGAACGATGGCGGTGATGGCGAGTACTGGGAGCGCGCGGAGAGCTGGGGCCGCAAAGCGGGTGAGGGGCGGCGGCTTGGCCGCACTGCTGCTATGCGAGCATCAGGTGTTCGCACATGCCACATGTGTGCGTACGGGGCGGGGAGCGGGGTGTTAATAAAGCCTCGGTCTGCGCCATCACGTAGTCGCTGTCGCTGGGAGGGCTGGCGGAGATGTACCTGGCTGATGTCCTGTTGGCCGCCCCGCCGGTCACAGAGAGCGACACGACGGTTCTGTGGTGGATCACGGCCTGCGTCGGGGCGCTCATGCTCCTAGGTTTCGTAGCTGATTGGGACACGCGCCGCACGCGCAGAAAAGTGCCGTTGGAGCAACTGGCGGCAGAGCTGCGTCGGGAGATCCGTACAGGGGCTCCGAATGTCCGCGGACACATCAGTGTCGATCCGTCCCGGTATCCGGGTATCTCCGGCGGCCAGGCCGAGGATATGGCCCGGGAGGAGGGGTTTCTCCGGCAGACCCACGGGACCAAGGGGAAGTGGCTCTTCTACCGCGTGGGGACACAGCCCGGCTCCACCTCGGAGATGGATATGCGGGGCGGCCCGCCCACCGAGGACGTGCGGCAGAGCCCTGCGGCCCAGAGGGCAGCACGCTGGGTCCGTGAGCGTGACGGCTTCGATCCGCTGGACGCAGCAGTCGTGGACGAAGCGGAGACGGGCATGCGCAAAGCCCATGCCAGCTACGAGCGGTGCTTTGTGGGTGCCGCTCTCTGTGCGTTGCCCGGTGTACCTATCACGATCGCTCTCACCCTGGACTGGGTGAACAGTGGCCTTTCAATTGGCTATCCCGGGGATGTTTCCGGGTACGTAGTGGCGCATCTGCTGGCCGTGGTTTTTGTTACGTCCTCCGTGTTCTTGTTCAAGCGGTCTTTCAGGGTGCGCAAAGAGGGGCGTGAGCGCTACGGCTCAGTCCTCGCCACCTATGGCAAGGTTGTCGCCGCGCAGGAGAACGAGCGGCGGAATCAGTAATCACCGGCAAAGTTACGGGGAATCATGGCGGACTTCATGGTCAGTCTTGGCGAGTTGCGCAAGCTCCGCTCCGTCCAAGCCCTCGAACGCGACATCCGTACCTGGCTCGCCGACTGGAACGACCACCCACGGCCCTTCATCTGACCAAGACCGCCGACGAGATCCTCGACAAAGTCGCCGCCTACTGCCGACGAATCTCTGACTCAGGTCACTAGACACCCTCCGCCGGGCCTGGGACGTCGCCGCACGCCAAGCTCAATCCGTCTGACCCACACGCACCACGAAGCCCCCGCCTGGTAAAGCTGGAGGCGAGGGCTTCGTCGTGTTCCGGATCGATTCAGCGAAGATACGTCTGCTGCCACTCAATCGACGACATGTTCAGCGCGGCCTCAGCGAGGGCCTGCGCCGACGCTGTCTTGAGGCTGTTGCGGCTGGTGTCAATCCAATTCTGAACATTCCCGCATCCTTGCTCGCGGTACTCGACGGCTTGGATAAGGCATTCGAGCTTGTCGGCGTCGTGGGCAACGATCACTTCCAGGCTGGTGCCGTTCTCGTACTCCTCGACGACACGCTGAACGCCGGAGGCGACGTCGGGGTGAGCGGCCGACATCTGGTCTGCGGTGACCTTCTCGTTGGACGCCGCTTCGAGGTAGCGCCGGCCAATATGCGGGATATCGCTGACGCGGGTCTCCTGCGTGTCGTGGAAGAGGCACATCAGCGCGACCCTTGCAGGGTCCGCGCCCTCCATCATGGCCAGCACCGCGCCGACGATGCCCACCCGGAACGAGTGCTCGGCGATCGTCTCCGGGTCCTTCACTCCAGCGATCCACCAGCCGGACCGCTTCGCCCGTTTGAGCATCCCCATTTCCATCAGGAAACCCGCCGTACCCTGCGCGTTGGCCGTCTCATCCGCCATGTGATGCCCTCCGGTCTGTCAAGTGCGCTGCCCGCGTAGACGGTATTGCACGGCGCCCAAGTCGCGCCTGGATCTTGGAGAGATGCCGCCGCCGTCGAGGATGAGGCCGGTGCGTTCGCCGAGCGCAGCGGCGAGTGATGGTGAAGCCTGGGGCAGCCAGGGGTGCGCGCCAAGAAGGGCCCACAGGGAATGCGCGTACAGCTCGACATACGTCGGTGCCTCATCCAGTCCCTGAATGAGGAGCCGCAACAACGTGACGGGGTCCCAGCTGGTCAAGTCTCGGTCGCGCATGAATAGGTCGCTGGCCTGTGGCCCGTTGGCCGCACCGAGCCAGTACGCCCAGTAGTTCAGGTTCGCCGCCTCGCCGTTGTCGTCGTCGACCAGCGCACGCTCGATGAAGTCCAACAGCGGCTGCTGGTCGCCCTGGCGGGCGAGCGCAGCGGCGGTCGAGCGGGCTTCCGCCCAGTGGGGTGACCAGCCCCGTACCGCAAGCGCTCCCCGGCGACTATGGAGGGCGTGAGCGATCCAAGCAGGCGCACCGGGGCTACGGTCGTAAGAGGTGAGATACAGGGCCTGCCGCCGCAGCAAGGGGGCGGATTCCCCGGCGCGGTGCGCCCCCTCGGCCGTGTCTCGCAGGTGAATGAAAAGGTCGGCCCGATCCTGCGCCGGAAGCATCGGCGCGGCCGGTACCGCTCCGCGTCGTCTGGGGGCGGGCCTACTGGCGATCAACGGCGGTGGCGTACCGTTCACGGCCCAAGCGATCATGTGCGTCGTATCTCGAGTGTGCACCCATTCCGCCAGAGGGTGCCACCCCGGCCGCTCCGGCGGGTCCAGCGTGACGCTGATGATGCGGTCGGCATCCATTGCAGGGTCCAGGAGCTGAACCACGGTGCGATCTGCGCCCAACGCCGGTAACCGGCGCCGTAGGTCGAGGAGCGCCCCCGCTTTCATGTTGGCCAATGGCCGACGGCCGGATTCCCAGCCCTGCACCGTGGCCAGGTCCACCTCCAGCGCCTCCGCCAGGCCGATTTGCGTACGAGGAATGCTCTCTCGGGCCAGGCGGAGGATGTACCCGGCAATGGCGCCTGTGACCGCACGGCGGTGTGCGGGCGGTCTGGCAGTCATGACAGCTCCCCGAGTGCGCTCCGGTACCTAACACGTACCCGCAGTCAGTCCTACTCCATTCGACGTGACCGTACGTTCAAGACGCGGAATCAGTCAGGGTCCTTACGTGGACCGGGGATTGACGCCGCAGCCGCCCGGAACCAGCGAGCCAACGTAACGGCTCCCGCTTGTAGGACTCGGGCGGCACCCAGGACAGCGGGCCGCAGCGCGTCCCCTGTCGTACTGCGGCCCGCTGCACCCACTCACGTCTCACGTTGGAGTCCCAGATGTCGACGCCCCTCCCTCGCAGAGCGCCGGGTGACAGCACCCCGCGCCGTACCGACTCCGCCGCGCCTTCCGATTGGGAGCCGTTCGGTACGCCGAGCCCCGGCCTCCGCACCCGGTCCGAGAAAGGGCTGGAGCGCTTCTTGCGCCGCGACGTGGTCGACGGCGGCGACCAGGCCGAGGAGTCCGCCTCATGAGCCGCCAAGCCCGGATTCTCGTACCCGGTGATCCCTCCGCCATCGCCTTCGCTCGCGACCACGTACTCACACATGTCCGGGCATGGGGGGTGTCACTGGATGAGGAACTGCGGGACGCGGTCAAGTTGGTCGCCTCAGAGCTGATCACGAACGCTGTGGTGCACGGCGGTGGCTTCGCCACGGTCGGCCTTTACCTCAACGACGGCCGTCTTCTCCTCGTCGTCCACGATGGCAATCCGGCCGAGCCACAGCGCCAGTACGCGACCGGCGACGACGAGGCCGGGCGGGGGCTCGCCCTCGTCAACTTCCTCGCCGCACGCAGCGGCTGGGAGCCCACCGCCCGGGGGAAGAAGATGTGGGCCGAGTTCGAAGTTCCCGTCCCCCCGCCGTCTGCCCGCGGTGAAGTCCTGCGACGCCGGATGAAAGCCGCCGTGCCACGCGCCTACGTCAACACCATGCCGTTGGCGATGTCGGCAGGGCTGTGAGCGGCGGCCGGCATGCGGCCCCGAAGGACCAGACAGAAATGAAATTGCCCGGCTGGCCGATAGCCCTCTCCCTGCTCGGTCTCGGCGTTGCCGGTCCCTCCGTGACTCTGCACGACCAGGTGCCGGATCTCTTCAGGGCAGCGCCGCCAGTCACGGTGCCGGACACCGAGGCGCCGTCCACCAGCCCCGCGCAGGACACACAAAGGAGTCCTTCATGAACGCCGCTCCACGGTCCGCTCTCGCCGATCCGACCAGCGCTCAGCCCAATACCGGGGAAGTCTTCGGTTACGCCTGCGCGCAGATCCACCGTGCTGCTGCCGCGCTCTGGCCGGATGCCACAGTGCAGCTCGGCTGCCACGTCCCCAGCGTCACCGGCTACGTACACCGAATCCGAGTCAATGAGCGGGAGCTGTTCGCGAAGCACTCCATGCTCGGCGTCTCCCTCGTCTCCGTGCTGAGGGGAAGCTGCGGCAACTGGTCGAAGGTAGCCGAGGGACAGCAGAAATACGCGGCGAACCCGGACTCGCTCCTGATGCGGGAGGCGGCTCAACTGGGCTTCCTTGCGGACATCAAGGGCCCGAGGGCATGTGTGGTGGCTGGAGTCCGCCACGGAGTGCTGTTCACCGAGCCGGTCCACGGGCCGAGTCTCACGAATCTCGTGCTGAGCAATCCGGGCGACACAGGCGAGTTGCTGCGTGCGGCGTGGAAGCAGCTCAACCCGCTGCACAAGCCTGAGCTGTTGGACCGATGTGGCACGCTTCCGGCGATCGGCGAGCGCTCGATCGCCGGCACGTTCCTCCGGAAGTTCAACGGCATCAGCGGCTCGACCTATCTCGACCAGCTCGGGGGCTTGCGTCTTCCCTCCGCGATGGGAGCGGAGGTCTCGGCCCTCCTGCGTCAGGTCGTCACGCGGCTGCTGCGGATCAGAACCAGCGTGCTGCCGACGGAACACCCCGTCCTGGCCTACGGCGATTTGAAGCCTGAGCACGTCCTGTATCCCGATGGCCCCGACGCGCGGCCGGTCTTCCTGGACCCGGGGCTCCTGCGGGCCGGTGCCACCGTGGACTCCGCGAAGCTGATCAGCCGGACCATCCTGAGCCTCATCGCCTCCAGCCCTGGCGAACAGACTACGCGGCGGGTGATCGAAGGTATCGAAGTATTCGCCACCGCACTGTTGGCAGATCAGTCCGCCCGAGCGCGCCACCGATGGCTGCGCGAGGTCATGGCGCTGTGGCTGATGGACACAGTCAACATCACGTCCACCTACCTCACCGCACCCCTGGCCCTTCCCCTTCCTGAGCAGGGGGCGGCCGTGGCCAAGCGTGCCGTGACGGTGTGCCGCATGGTCGACGAGATCAGCGGGCCCCTCGATCGTGGCGGAGGGACGGCATCGGTGTGGGATGCGGCGCTCGACTGCGCGGCAGGAGCCGGGGCATGACCGCCGTGGCGATTGTCGGAGCCGGAGCCGTGGGGCAGTCCGCTGCCACCGCCCTTGTCTCCGCTGGGCTCTGTGACCGGCTGGTGGTGACCTCCCGCACCACTGGTCAAGCTGAAGCCCTCGCCGACGACCTCGATGACTTGCGATCCGCCTGCGATTCCAGGGTGCACCCGGTCCCGGGGACCACCAACAGCCTCATGGGCTGCCAGGCCGTCGTCATCGCCGTACAAGGGCGCTTCGCCAACGCCCACCGTGCCGATATCCGCATGGCCGGGGCTGTCGCCAATGCGCCCGTCATCCGCACCCTGGTTGCCGAACTGCACGGCTACACGGGCACCGTGGTGATGGTGACGAATCCCGTCGATCTGATGACGCGGCTGTTCGCCGAGATCTCCGGCTGCCCGCGCGTTTTCGGAATCGGCTCGAACCTTGACACCGCTCGCTACCGGATGACCCTGGCCCGGGTTCTCGATGTTCCCCAGGAAGCGGTTGACGGCCATGTCGTCGGCGAGCACGGCGACGCCGCTGTGGTGTGCACATCGTCGACCACCGTCAATGGCGAGCCCGTCCAGGTCCCCCTTACGCACATACGTAACGAACTCGCCAACCGCCCGGGACGGATCAGCTCGGGCATCGGCCGTACTCGCTGCGGACCCGCCGGAGCAGTGCTCTCCACGCTCCGGCTCGTGCTCGGTCAGGCCGATGGCGCGCGGAACTGTCAGCTCCACACGAGGGCGGATGGCTGGGAATTCCGTTGCGCTTCACGGCAGGCAAACCCCTAGCTTGCCTTCCTCCGCTAAACGCCACCGAGGCCCGGCTGTTCCAGGCCGCCAACGCCAAACTCCGCACCGCCTACCAGGCGCTGCCCGCACACCCCACCTTTGAGAGGACTCCATGACCACCGCAACCCGCATCAGCGCCGCAGACGCGACGGTGACCGTCATCAGCACGACAGACATCGTCACCGACTGGGCCGCCCGCTACTTCGGCGACTGGTGGAACGCCACCTCAGTCACGCCGGAGAGCATCTGCACCGGCCCGATCGTCAGCGCCGAAGTGGACCCCGACCGGTACGCCCACATGGCCACGAAGCTGGCCGCTGACCCGCACGAGGAGACCGTCTACGCGAAATCGGCAACCCTGCTGGCCAAGGACGACGCCGGTTCGATTCGCGCCGTCTCGCCCGGAGAGAATCTTGCCTACCTCTCCGAGCCGGACAGCGAACGCCTGACCATCACCGGATGCGACGCCGAGGCCGTGGCCGTGGCCACCGCCCGGCTGGCTCGCGAAGCCGTCCGAGGGGTACTACTGCGCTCCGGCTGGACGCTGCTGCATGCCTCGGCCGTCGTCCGCGACGGCCGAGCGGTGCTCACCTTCGGCTCCAAGGGCTCGGGGAAGACCACCACGGCGCTCCTCCTCGCCAAGCGCAAAGGCTGGGAATTGCTGGCCAACGACCGCATTTTCGTCCGCCCCGACAACACCGGAGGAGTCCAGGTCCTTCCATGGCCCTCGGCCGCAGCGCTGGGCCTGGGACTCCTCGACGCGCTCGGCTTGTACGACGTCGTACGCCACCGGATGAATGCTGGGGAAAAGCTGCACCCGACCCAGGACCAGCGGGTCACCGAGGCCCTTGTGGACGGCAGTCGGACGCCTCTGTGGTCGCCCAGCGGTAAGGAACTGAAGGCCCAGATCTTCCCCGATCAGTTCAGCGCCTGGTTCGGCCTTGACCTGGCCACCCGTGGCCGGGCCGCGATGCTGCTGTTCCCCAGCATGTTCCCCGTCGCACTCCCAGCCCTGGCCGACGAGGAACGCGCACTGGCGGAAGAGGACTTCATGAGCGGCGCGACCGAAGACCGCTACCCCGACATCTTCCGCCTCGCCCGAGTCGACGGCGGCGGCCGTGCTGAAGACCGCACCCGCGTCAGTGGCCTACTCGCCGAACTCCCGCACCACAGCATCATCCTGGGCCATGACACCAACGCCGCTGCGGACTTCCTCGGCAAGCTCACCGACACCGCCTGGCCGAGCGACCCACACGGACGCTCCGCATGACAAACCCCAAAGCTTCTGCCCGAACCTGACCAGGCAGTCGGCACGGGCGGAAACTGGCGTCGGCCGCATTCCCGAGGCGGCCGACGTCTCCACCGCACCACTCGAACAGAACCGAGATCGCGGCCTGATAGCTGATCGGTCCGCGGACGGCGGCCGATGCCCAGGACGACGCCCCGCGAACAGCCGGTGCAGGGTGGCGGCCTCCACCGCGGTCAGCGCAACGTTCCACAGGGGCACCGGCAGCAGGCCGACCCCCGCGCGCGGCTGCCGGGTCCAGGCGAGGGCGGCGGCACCGGCGATGCCGCTCTCAAGGAAACAGCCCTCCCAGAGCCAGCTGCTCTTCCAGCCCCGCCTCGCCCGCTGCCCGGGCTAGCCTGTTGATCATGTGGATCGACACGGTGAGCGACATCCTGCACGAAGCGGCGGCCACGGCCATCCTCCCCCGCTACCGCTCACTGGCGGACGGTGAGGTTACGGAGAAGACCCCCGGCGAGGTGGTCACCGTGGCCGACCGCGAGGCCGAGGAACTGATCACCCGCCGCCTGCGCTCCGTGCTCGACGCCCCGGTCGTCGGCGAGGAGGCGACCGCAGCAAACCCCGGCCTGATCACGGCACTTCGTGACGCCCCGGCGGCCTGGCTGGTCGACCCTCTGGACGGCACGGCGAATTTCATCGCCGGCCGGCCCGAATACGCCGTGATGGCTGCGCTGATACGAAACGGACAAGCCGTCGCTTCGTGGATCGTGCAGCCCGCCGAGGGGCGCACGTACGTAGCGGAGAAGGGCTCAGGGGCGTGGCGGGACGGCATACGGATCCACCGGCCGTCGGCACCCGTCGACCCCGCCGACTTGCGCGGCGCGGCGCTGACCAGATTCCTCGACCCGGCGGCGAAAGCCCGTGTCCAGGCCGCGACTTCCCGGTTCGCGACCCTCGGTCCGGGCACCAAGTGCGCCGGCGTGGATTATCCGCGGCTGGCGGACGGCGTACAGGACTTCCTCCTGTACCAGCGGACACTCCCTTGGGACCACGTGCCGGGCGCGCTGCTCCTCACCGAGGCGGGCGGCGTCGCGCATCGCCCCGACGGAACCGCCTACCGTCCGACCGACGCCGAGCGCGGACTCCTGGCCGCCGCGGACGCGCACAGCTGGCGCACAGTGCACGCGATCCTGATGCAACGCTAGCCGCCCACCACCACCGTCCGCTGCGCCGAAAAGTCCCCCCACTTCCCGTCCGGCAGCCTCGCGCGGAGCTTGATGCTGAAGCGGGTCCCGGCAGGCTCGCTCACGGTGAAGCGGTACGTCGCCGTGCCCTTCGGCGGAGCTGCGCCCCACACGATGGTCGTGGCCAGTTTCCCGTTGAGGAACAGCTGGTGCTCACGCACCGCCTCCTCCCCACCCGTACGCGGCGGCGTCCACGCAAGGTCGATGCCGCGTACGCCGCCCTCCGTGCGGGGCGTCGCCTTCAGAGCCGTGGGGGCGGTGGACGGCCCGTGCCCGGGGGCCGAAGCCGTCGTCAGGTCAAGGGCGTTGCTGTCCTTCGAGGAATTCTCGGCCGCGTCCCGCGCCCGTACCGTAAAGGTGTAGACGGTCCCGGGCCGCAACCCGGTGACCCGCGCCGTCGTGGCGGTGCCGGGCACGGTGTGGATCCGGGAGTCCTCCTGGTAGATGTCGTACGACGTCACGCCGACGTCGTCCGCGGCCCGCCCCCAGGTCAGGCTCACCGCGCGTCCCCCGTCGGCCCGCCCCCGCAGCTTCACCGGCACGGAGGGCGCCTTCCGGTCGTCCGGCGTAGGAGCGGGTGTGGTGACGGGGACAGGGCTGCTGGGAGCGGAGAGATTGCCCGCGGCGTCCCGGGCGCGGACGGTGAACATGTAGGCGGTCGACGGGGTCAGGCTGTCGATGTCGACCATGTGCCGTGCGCCCGGCACGGCCTTCACCTTGGCGCCCTTCTGGTAGACCTCGTACCCGGTGACCGCCTTGTTGTCGGAGGCCCGGTCCCACATGACGTGCACGGAGGTGGCGCTGCCCGCCTGCGCCGTCAGCCCGCCCGGCGTGGAGGGGCGCTCGCTGTCCCGGTCGGGTTCGTTCGAGCAGGCGGTCGTCGTCAGCAGAAGAAGCAGCAGCAGCAGGGAGACAGAGCAGGTCAACGCGGCGCACACGGTGGGGCGTTGCACGGTTGGACCCTTCATCCGGAGATATTGGTCCAGACCTGTATGCCACGCATGGCCGCGCCCGGCAAGAACTACCGCGATATGAACCGAACGGCCCCGGAGATCGTCTGAGAGTTCAGCTGGAGATCCGCTGGAGATCAGCCGACGATCAGCTGCTGAAGAATTCACTGACCTCTTGGGCGAACGGGCGGGGGCGCTCCTCATGTACAAAATGGCCGGCCGGAATAGTGATCAGGCGGCAGTCCGGGATCAGCGCAGCCATGTCCTGCATCCGGTCCTGCGGCATCGAACTGTCGGGGCCGCCCGTGATGATCAAGGTCGGTGCGACGATCTCGCCGAGGCCGTCGCGCCACTCCGGGTCGGGGTCGGAGATCTCGCCGGTGATGGCCGGTACGACGGGCCAGTCGTAGTCCAGCGGTTCCTCGGGGCGCACCACCGGGGGCGGCTCCGTGTCGCCGGGGAACGGCGGCGGGGTCTCCTCCAGCACGAGCCGCTCCACGCGGTCCGCGTGCTCCTGCGCCAGCAGCCGGGCGACGACACCGCCGATGCCATGGCCGACGAGGCCGACCCGGTCGAGCTCCAGCTCGTCGAGGAAACCGAGGACGTCGTCCCGCATGAGCTCGACGGAGTACTCGTCGGGCCAGTCGCTCTCGCCGTGCCCGCGCAGGTCGATCGCATAGACCCGCCATTCCTCGCCGAGCGCCTGCCCGGCCTCCTCCCAGCTCGCCGCCGACGAGCCGAGCCCGTGCAGGAGCACGACCGGCGCTCCGTACGAATCGCCCCAGGCCCGATAGGCCAGCCGTACGTCGCCGACATCCACTACGGAGTGATCACTCATGCCCCTGACGCTACAGCCCTGACCGGGGCGCCCCTACCTCACGGGGTCCAGGTCAGTGAAAGGGTCACGGTGTGAAGCCGACCGCCCGCCTCCTGCTCGTACTGCTCGCCCTCCTCCTCTGCGCCTGTACGGTCCCCTCCGTCGACGGAAAGCCGGGGGGCACGGCCGGCGGGCTGGACGATCCGGCGAAGAAGGACATCGCCATGCAGCTGGTCTCCAGCGCCGAGAACTCCTCGCTGGACTGGAAGGCGCAGTACAAGTACATCGAGGACATCGGCGACGGCCGTGGCTACACGGGCGGAATCATGGGCTTCTGCTCGGGCTGCGGCGACATGCTGAAGGTCGTCGAGCGCTATGCGGACGCCGAGCCCGGCAATCCGCTCGCGGCGTTCATTCCGGCCCTGCGCGCGGTGAAGGGCAGCGATTCGCACGAGGGGCTCGGGCGGCCGTTCACGAAGGCGTGGGCGCGGGCCGCCGGGGATCCGGCATTCCGCGCGGCGCAGGACGCGGAGCGGGACCGGGTCTACTTCGATCCGGCGGTCGCCCAGGCCAAGCGGGACGGGCTGGGCGCGCTGGGTCAGTTCATCTACTTCGACGCCTATGTGATGCACGGCCTCGGCGACGCCGAGGGAACCGTCGGCTTCCGTACGATGCGCCGCAAGGCGATGGAGAAGGCCGAGCCGCCGTCTCGCGGCGGCGACGAGAAGGCGTACCTGGGTGCGTTCCTGGATGCGCGGGTGGCGGCCATCCGCTGGGAGCCGTCCCACTCGGACACCAGCCGCATCGAAACGGCCCAGCGGGTCTTCCTCCGCGAGGGCAGGCTCGACCTCCGGAC
Organism: Streptomyces spiramyceticus; assembly: GCF_028807635.1. Taxonomy (NCBI): domain Bacteria; kingdom Bacillati; phylum Actinomycetota; class Actinomycetes; order Kitasatosporales; family Streptomycetaceae; genus Streptomyces; species Streptomyces spiramyceticus. The sequence continues at coordinate 600,506 of NZ_JARBAX010000002.1, read as the reverse complement.
GCCGCTGCGCTGGAAGGTGTACGGCGACGAGTACCGCATCGGCTGAGCCGGGCCGGCGGGCAGCGCGGAGCTGCTCGGCTGAAACGAACTGTGGCGCGTACGGCACCTTTCAGTGCCGTACGCGCCACATGTCGTCGTATCAGTGAGCGCTCGCCGGGACCTGGTCCGGGATCCCGGGACGGTCCGCGTCCGCGGCCGCGTCATCGTCTCGACTGCCCTTCTTGCCCAGGTGGTTGAAGGCCAGGTTGAGGATGATGGCCACCACGCACCCGGTGCTGATGCCCGAGTCGAGGACCACGAGCAGGTCCTCGGGGAACGCGTGGTAGAAGGTCGGCGCCGCGATCGGGATGAGTCCGATGCCCAATGAGGCCGCCACGATCAGCGTGTTCTCACCCTTCTCCAGTGCGGCCGTGGCCAGCGTCTGGATGCCGCTGGCCGCGACCGTACCGAAGAGGACGATGCCCGCGCCGCCGAGTACCGGCAGCGGTACGAGCGCGATCACGGAGGCCAGGACCGGGCACAGGCCCAGCAGGATCAGGATGCCGCCACCTGCGGCGACGACGAATCGGCTGCGGACCTTCGTCATGGCGACCAGGCCGATGTTCTGCGCGAAGGCGCTGCACATGAAGCCGTTGAAGAGCGGGCTGATCGCGCTGCCGAGGGTGTCGGCGCGCAGTCCGCCCTCAATGGTCTTCTCGTCCGCCGGGCGGCCGACGATCTTGCCGAGGGCCAGCATGTCGGCGGTCGACTCCGTCATGCACACCAGCATCACGATGCACATGGAGATGATCGCGGCGATCTCGAACTGCGGGGCGCCGAAGTGGAACGGCGTCGGGAAGCCCACCAGGTCGGCGTTCTTGATGGCGTCGAAGTTGGTGATGCCCACCGGGATGGCGATGAGTGTGCCCGCCACAAGACCGAGGAGGATCGCGATCTGCTGGAGGAAGCCGCGCAGCAGCTTGCGCAGGACCAGGACGATCACCAAGGTCAGGGCGGCCATGCCGATGTTGGTCATCGAGCCGTAGTCGTCGGCCTGGGGATTGCCGCCCTGGGACCAGTTGAAGGCGACGGGCAGCAGGGAGACACCGATCAGGGTGATGACGGTGCCGGTGACGACGGGCGGGAAGAAGCGGACGAGTTTGCCGAAGTACGGGGCTGCGATGAAGCCGAGCACGCCGGCGACGATGATCGCTCCGAAGATGATCGGTATCGCGTTGTCGCCCTCGCCCTTGCCGATGGCGATCATCGGGGTCACTCCGGCGAACGAGACGCCGTTGACGAAGGGGAGCTTGGCACCGATCTTCCAGAACCCGAGGGTCTGGAGGAGGGTGGCGATGCCGGCGGTGAAGAGACTGGCCCCCATGAGGAAGGCGGTTTCCTTGACGTCCAGGCCCACGGCGGGCCCCACGATCATGGGCGGGGCCACCACGCCCGCGTACATCGCGGCCACATGCTGGAGGCCGCTGGTGAACATCTTGCCGGGCGGGAGTTTCTCGTCGACCGGATGGGGATCGGTCCGGTCATCGGTCCGGGGGGCGGATTCGGCGGCTGCATCTTTGCGAAACCTGGGCTTGGCGGCCACAGCGGTTCCTCCGGTCGGTTACACGCCTTGGGGACGTGGGTGTCATGGAGGTGGTGCGGAGTGGTGCGTGGAGCAGGTGGTGCAGACATACGTGACGCGTGGGGGGTGCGGCGCGTACCAACAGACGTACCAATTGGCGGGCCGAGGGACGGTGACCGGGGGGTGATCACCGTCCCCGGGAGCGCGGGCACTTGGGGCGCGCGCTCCCGGGCACAGCTGCCGTGGACCCCGCTCGGGTTCACGGCCGCCGGCTGAGGGCCGTCCCCCTCAGCCGGACTCTTCGGGGGACATCAGCCCTGCGCGACGATCCGCGCGAGCCGCTGCGCCTCGGCCCGCGCGCTGCGGGCGATGGCGTCCTCGTCCACCGTGATCAGGTGGTTGTCCTCGACGACGGGCTTGCCGTTGACGAGCGACAGGGTGACCGGGGCCGCGGCGCCGAAGACGATCGCGGTGACCGGGTCGGCGATGGTGGAGTGGCCGAGTCCGTCGATCTTCCACATCACCAGGTCGGCGAGCTTGCCGGCCTCCAGCGAGCCGATCTGGTCCGCGCGGCCGAGCACCTGGGCTCCGCCGTACGTTCCCAGGCGCAGCGCCTGGCGGGCGTTGAGCGCCGCCTCGCGGTGGGCGCCGAGCCGGTTGATCAGCAGCGCGTTGCGCAGCTCGGTGTGCAGCTCGCCCGACTCGTTGGACGCCGTACCGTCGACGCCCAGGCCGACCGGGACACCGGCGGCGAGCATGTCCGGGACGCGGGCGATGCCTGCGGCGAGGCGGGCGTTGGAGGACGGGCAGTGGGCCACGCCCGTGCCCGTACGGGCGAAGGCCGCGATGTCGGAGTCGTTCATGTGGACGCAGTGGGCCATCCACACGTCGCTGCCGAGCCAGCCGGTCGACTCGAAGTAGTCGGTCGGGCCCATGCCGAACAGTTCCTTGCAGAACTGCTCCTCCTCGACCGTCTCGCTGCCGTGCGTGTGCAGGCGTACGCCCTTGCGGCGGGCCAGCTCGGCGCCCTGCTTGAGCAGTTCGGTGGAGACGGAGAAGGGCGAGCAGGGCGCGACCGCGACCTGCGTCATCGCGTCGAACGACGCGTCGTGGTGCTGGTCGACGGTCGCCTCGGTGCCGGCGAGCGCACCTTCGAGGGTCTCGACGGCGAAGTCCGGCGGCAGGCCGCCGTCCTTGACGCTGCGGTCCATGGAGCCGCGGGCGAGCGTGAAACGTACGCCCATGTCCGAGGCGGCGCCGATGATGGCGCTGGACAGGTCGCCCGAGCCCTGCGGGAAGACGTAGTGGTGGTCCATCGCAGTGGTGACACCGCCACGGGCCATCATGGCCAGCGAACCCTGCGCGGCCGCCGTGACCATGGGCTCGTCGATGCGCGCCCAGGTCGGGTACAGCGCGACCAGCCAGTTGAAGAGATTGTGGTCGGTGGCGAGACCGCGGGTGATCCACTGGTAGAAGTGGTGGTGGGTGTTGACCAGGCCGGGCGTGACCAGATGACCCGTGCCGTCGATGCGGCGTACGACGTTGGCCAGGCCCTCCGGGGCCTTGCCCGCGCCGATCGACTCGATGCGGTTTCCGGCGACCACGACGTACCCCGAGGCGTACTCGGTGTCGTTGGCGTCGACGGTGGCGATGGCACAGTTCTCGATGATGATGCGCGCGGCTGCCGTTGCTGCCATGGTGCGTCCTACTTCTCTCGGTGGTGTGGGCACGGCAGGACCCTAGGAGGATTTGAGTGCCGCAGCCGCGTGGCTCCGGGTGCCGAGATGGGTGAAGCAAAGGCTGAGCGGGACCGCGACCGGGGCGTCGGCGCCGATGCCGGGGGCCGGCTCGGTCGGTGCCAGGGCCGGGAAATCCATGGAGAGGCCGGGCGCGGCGAGTACCGCGAAGGCGCCGACGGCCTGGAGCGCCGTGCCGCCGGGGGCGGGCATGCAGGAGCTGCCATGGGAATTCCTCCGGTCTGGTGCGCCGCCACCGGGTCAGGGCGGTGGCGGCGCAGCTCAGGCCCGTGTCAGAGGTTGGTCATGTCGACCGGGATCTGCGGCTCGACGCCGTCCCGCAGGATGGTGGCCTCGATCAGGCCGTACGGGCGGTCGGCGGCGAAGTAGACCTCGTTGTCGTTCTTCAGCCCGAAGGGCTCCAGGTCGACCAGGAAGTGGTGGTTGTTCGGCAGCGAGAAGCGGATCTCGTCGATCTCGCTCCGGCTGTTGATGACCCGCGAACCCATCTGGTAGAGGGTCTGCTGCAGCGAGAGGGAGTACGTCTCGGCGAAGGCCTGCAGGATGTGCTTCTTGGCCTGCGCGTACGACTTCTCCCAGTTGGGCATCCGGTCGGCGTCGCTGGTCCAGTTGTAGCGCCAGGCGGCGGAGACATCGGTGCACAGGATGCGGTCGTACGCCTCCTTGAGCGTCGTGTACTTGTCCTTCACGTAGCCCCAGAACTCCGAGTTGGTGGAGTTCATGACCGTGAGGTCCTTGAGGCCGGAGATGATCTGCCACTGCTCACCGTCGAAGGTGATCTGCGTGGTGCGAAGCTCCTGGCCCTTGCGGACGAAGGAGTGGTTCACCTCGTCGGAGCCGATGAACTTGGAGTTGTTGTCCGAGGTCGCGATGCGCTCCCAGGAGTACTCCTCGATACGGATCCGGGCGCGCTTGATCGGCTCCTGCGACGTCACGAAGTGACGGGCGAGGTGGATGCCGAACTGCTCGGCGGACTCGATGCCGTACTCCTTGGCGAACGCGTACACCGTGTTCTTGGTGGTGTCCGTGGGAAGGACGTTCGCGTTGGAGCCGGAGTAGTGCACGTCGTCCATGTCGCCGGAGAGGGCGACGGAGACGTTCAGGTCCTTGATGTGGTGGGTGTCGCCGTCCCGCGTGATCTTGACGACGCGGTTCTCTGCTTTGCCGTACTGGTTCTGGCCGAGAATCGTGGGCATGTCGGTGCTAGCTCCCTCGGTATACGGAGTAGCCGAACGGGTTGAGCAGCAGCGGTACGTGGAAGTGTTCGCCCGGTACGACGGCGAATGTGATCGCCACCTCCGGGAAGAACGCGCCGCTGTCCCTTACGCGGGGGGCGTCCTGCTGTGCCTCGGCTTGCTTGTTGTGGCTGTGCTTACTCAAGAAGTACGCCTCGGTCTCGAAGTCGAGACGTACATGGGTGGTGCCCTCCGGCAGAGCCGGCAGGTCTTTGCAGCGCCCGTCCGCGTCGGTCTTCGAACCGCCGAGCGCCACCCACTCGGCCGCACTGCCGCTGCGGGCAGTCAGCGAGATGGCGACACCCTCGGCGGGGCGGCCGATGCTGGTGTCCAGGATGTGCGTGGACACCGAAGCGGTGGTTTCCGTGCTCATGACGCGGGTCACTCTCCTTCTTCTACGAGGCGGGCAAGCCGGATGCGGTTGATCTTGCCCAGCTCGGTGCGGACGATGGCCCGCTCCTGCTCGGGCGAGTTCCCGATCCGCTCTCGCATCGCGTCGCGCATCTGCTCACCGGTCGCGCCGGTGGCACAGATCAGAAAGACATGTCCGAATTTATCCTGGTACGCCAGGTTCAGTTCGAGCATCTCGGCCTTGAGTTCCTCGGACGCTCCGGCCATCCCCCGCTGCTCGCGGGAGGAGGTCGGGTCGCCGGGCTTCGGCCGGCCGATCGGCGGGTGCCCCGCCATCGCGTCGGACAGATCCTTCGTAGTCAGCTCGGCCGTGGCGGCGTCACTGGCGAGGAAGAGAGCTTCTGCGGTGGCGTACGGGCGCTGGGCGAGCAGCTTGCTTCCCCACGCCGGACTGGCACACACCTCGTGGAGCGTGGCGGAGGCCTCGCTGTCTGCCGAGGCGTTGAACCGGGCTAGGCCCGGCGTCGAACCTGAAGTCACGGGAGCCTCCGTGGCCTTGTGCTGGACGGGCTGCGCATAGCTAACGCCCTGAACAACATCACGTCAACACTTTGTTGAAACTTCGCGAAACAAAAGCCGCCGTCCGGACAGTCCGGACGGCGGCCCCGTCGAAATGATCGATCAAAATCCTTGATCAACTACTCGTTCTTGGCGGCGTTTTCCCTGTTCAGGTAGTTGTAGACAGTGAAACGGCTGACCCCGAGGGCCCCGGCCACGGTCTCCACGCCGTGCCGCACGGAGAAGGCGCCGCGCGCCTCAAGTATCCGTACGACCGACTGCTTCTCCTTGCGGTCGAGCTCGGCCAGAGGCATGCCGTAACGGCGCTCCATCGCCACGAGGATGTGGTCGAGGGAGTCCGAAAGCTGCGGAAGCCGTACGGCGACGACGTCCCGGCCCTCCCAGGCCAGCACCACGTCGTCGCCGCCCGCCTGCTCCGGCACCATCAGCTCGCCGCCCATGGCGTCGACCAGCGGCTTGACCGCGGTGACGAGGGGGTGGTCGGCGAGGGAGTGGCCGCCCGGCTCGCTGAGATCCGTCACTTCTCGCCCTCCCCGATCACGTTGACCTGCAACGAGACCCGGGTGGCTCCCGCATCGAGCGACTTGCGCAGCAGCGCGTCGACGGCGGTCAGGACCTCGACCGCGCCGCCTTCCGCGGTGTTCCCGAACGGGCCGACATCCACGGCGTCCAGCTCGGCGGCCTGGATGACCTCGCGGGCAGCCAGGGCATGCGGCGGCGCCTCGTCCAGGTCGAAGGGCTCGGTCGTGAACTCCACTCTCAAACGCACCATGGCCCCAACGTTACTGGCGACCCCTGCGGCTCCTGTCCGGCTCCCTCTTGACAGACCTCGACGCAAGCAGGCAACCTTCCATCAGGCAGAAAATAACTTCCGCGATACGGAAGGAGCGCCGAAACCCTCATGGGCTACACGGACCAGCGCTTCGATGTGAACCTCTCAATCCTCTTCACGGAACTCCCGCTCCTGGAGCGCCCCGCGGCCGCCGCCGCGGCGGGCTTCAACGCGGTCGAGCTGTGGTGGCCCTGGATCGAGACCCCCACCCCCGACCAGGCCGAGCTCGACGCCCTCAAGCGGGCGCTCGACGACGCCGGCACCCAGCTGGTGGGCCTGAACTTCTACGCCGGGCAGCTGCCGGGCCCGGACCGCGGCGCACTCTCCGTCCCCGGCGAGGAGTCCGACCGCTTCCGCGCCAACATCGACGTGGCGGCGGACTTCGCCGCCTCGGTCGGCTGCAAGGCGCTCAACGCGCTCTACGGCAACCGCGTCGACGGTGTGGACCCGGCCGTCCAGGACGAGCTCGCCCTGGAGAACCTGGTCCTGGCCGCCCGCGCGGCCGACCGGGTCGGAGCGATCCTCCTGGTCGAGACCCTGAACAAGCCGGAGTCGCCGCTCTACCCGCTGGTGAGCGCCCCGGCCGCGATCGAGGTCGTCGACAAGGTCAACGCGCTCAGCGGACTCGGCAACGCCAAGTTCCTGCTCGACCTGTACCACCTGTCGATGAACGGCGAGGACCTCCCCGAGGTCATCGCGTCGTACGCCGACAAGACCGGCCACGTGCAGATCGCCGACAACCCGGGCCGCGGCGCCCCCGGCACGGGAAACCTGCCGCTGGAGGAGCTGCTCGACCAGCTCAAGAAGGCCGGTTACGACGGCTGGGTGGGCCTGGAGTACAAGCCCGGCGACCGCCCGAGCGCCGAAGCCTTCGGCTGGCTCCCCAACTGACCATCTTTACCAGTGTGTTGAAAGAGGCACCCATCATGAGCAACCTTCCCAAGATCGGATTCATCGGCCTCGGAATCATGGGCTCCCCCATGTCCGAGAACCTGCTGAAGGCGGGTTACGACGTCACCGGCTACACCCTGGAGCAGCCCAAGATCGACCGCCTCGTCGCCGCCGGCGGCAAGGGCGCGTCCTCGATCGCCGAGGCCGTCAAGGACGCCGACGTCATCATCACGATGGTGCCCGCCTCCCCGCAGGTCGAGGCGATCGCGTACGGCCCGGACGGCATCCTGGAGAACGCCAAGAAGGGCGCCCTCCTGATCGACATGTCCTCGATCACCCCGCAGACCTCCGTCGACCTGGGCAAGGCCGGTGCCGAGAAGGGCCTGCGCGTCCTGGACGCCCCGGTGTCCGGCGGCGAGGCCGGTGCCATCGAGGCCGTACTGTCGATCATGGTCGGTGGCTCGCAGGCCGACTTCGACGCCGCCAAGCCCGTTCTTGACGCGCTCGGCAAGACCATCGTCCTGTGCGGCCCGCACGGCTCCGGCCAGACGGTGAAGGCCGCGAACCAGCTGATCGTCGCGGTCAACATCCAGGCATGCGCCGAGGCCGTGGTCTTCCTGGAGAAGTCCGGCGTCGACCTCACCGCCGCCCTGGACGTCCTCAACGGCGGACTGGCCGGCTCGACCGTCCTGACCCGCAAGAAGGCCAACTTCCTCAACAGGGACTTCGCCCCCGGCTTCCGGATCGACCTGCACCACAAGGACATGGGCATCGTCACCGACGCCGCCCGCAATGTCGGTGCGGCGCTCCCCGTCGGCGCGGTCGTCGCCCAGCTGGTCGCCTCGCTGCGCGCCCAGGGTGACGGTGGCCTGGACCACTCCGCCCTGCTGCGCGCCGTCGAGCGCCTCTCCGGTCAGCCCGTCCAGAGCTGATCACCCCCTGAACCCCGGGCTGCGGCAGCGCTGACACCTGTCCTGTCGCGCCCAGGCGCTGCCGCCGCCCGGATCTCTCACTTCAATTTCAACAAACTGTTGACGTTACGTTGCGTGCGTACTTACGCTCCTCACGCCGCCAGCAGATCCCGCAGGAAGGTCACCATGTCGAAGCGTGTGCTCACGACCGAGTCAGGCGCCCCGGTCGCCGACAACCAGAATTCAGCCTCCGCCGGTGTCGGTGGCCCGCTCCTCCTCCAGGACCAGCACCTGCTGGAGAAGCTGGCCCGGTTCAACCGTGAGCGCATCCCGGAGCGCGTCGTCCACGCCCGGGGCTCGGGCGCGTACGGCTACTTCGAGGTGACCGACGACGTCACCGGCTACACCCGCGCCAACTTCCTCGGCGAAGTGGGCAAGCGGACCGAAACCTTCATCCGCTTCTCCACCGTCGCGGACAGCCTCGGCGGCGCGGACGCGGTCCGCGACCCGCGCGGTTTCGCGCTGAAGTTCTACACCGAAGAGGGCAACTACGACCTCGTCGGCAACAACACCCCGGTGTTCTTCATCAAGGACCCGATCAAGTTCCCCGACTTCATCCACTCCCAGAAGCGCGACCCGTTCACGGGCAAGCAGGAGCCGGACAACGTCTGGGACTTCTGGGCGCACGCCCCCGAGGCGACGCACCAGATCACGTGGCTGATGGGCGACCGCGGCATCCCCGCGTCGTACCGCCACATGAACGGCTACGGCTCGCACACCTACCAGTGGACGAACGCCCAGGGCGAGGCCTTCTTCGTCAAGTACCACTTCAAGACGAACCAGGGCGTCCGGTCGCTGTCGTCCGAGCAGGCCGCCGAGCTCGCCGGCAAGGACGCCAACTCGCACCAGACGGACCTGCTCCAGGCCATCGAGCGCGGCGTCAACCCGTCCTGGACGCTGTACGTCCAGGTCATGCCGGCCGCGGAGGCCGCGGACTACCGCTTCAACCCGTTCGACCTCACCAAGGTGTGGCCGCACGCCGACTACCCGCTCCAGCGGGTCGGCCGTCTGGTCCTCGACCGGAACCCGGACAACGTCTTCGCCGAGGTCGAGCAGGCCGCGTTCTCCCCGAACAACTTCGTTCCGGGCATCGGCCCCTCGCCCGACAAGATGCTCCAGGGCCGTCTCTTCGCCTACGCCGACGCGCACCGCTACCGCCTCGGTGTGAACCACACCCTGCTGCCGGTGAACGCCCCCAAGGCGACGGAGGCCGTCAACTACGGCCGCGACGGTGCCATGGCGCTGCGCAACGGCTCGCGCCACGACAAGAACTACGAGCCCAACTCGTACGAAGGCCCGGCCCAGACCGACTCGGCGCTCTCCGCGCCGCTGGCACTGACCGGCTGGACCGGCACGCACGCCGCGCCCTCGCACGTCAAGGACGACGACTTCTTCCAGGCCGGTGAGCTCTACCGCCTGATGTCGGACGAGGAGAAGTCCCGCCTGATCGCCAACATCGCCGGCGGCCTCTCGCAGGTCACCCGCGACGACGTGATCGAGAAGAACCTGGCGCACTTCCACGCCGCCGACACAGAGTACGGCAAGCGCGTCGAGGAAGCGGTCCGCGCACTGCGCGAGGACTGAGCGCACAGACCGCGCGGGTGAGCTGACGGGAGGTCAGCTCCCCTGCGCAGTCCGTACCTCGGCCCCGATGAGGGGTGGCCGGGGTTACGGACAGGAATGGGTACCGCGGCGGTGTGCGAGCCAGTGCGGTGGTCAAGGCTTGCGGAACGCTCTCCTCGACCTGAGAGGAGAACGCCCGCAAGCTCATCGCCCCCGCCGCGGAACCTCTTCCCCTGTGTCCCTGGTCTTGTCTCTGCTCTGCGTGCGCCCCTCGCGCACCGCTCCGCGGGCTTCAGCCCGCTGCGCCGGACTCCGTCCGGCGGGGCGCCCCTCCCACAGCTCCGCCCGGCGGCACGGACGTCATGTCGCGCCAGTCTCGTGCCGCCGGGCGGCCTCTCCACCTCTCGGGCTCGTGCCCGGGGGGTCTTTTCTTTCCCCCACCCCGCCCCTTCCCGTAACTGGGGGCAACCCCCCAGACCCCCGGACGGGCTGGATTTTCCGGCCCGGGCCGCGAAATTCAGCCTCTCCGGCGTTTGAGGAGCGGGGTCTGGGGCGGAGCCCCAGTTCGGGAAGGGGCGGGGTGGGGAAAAGTCCCCCTGGACCAGGGCCTACCAGGGCGTTCTCAGGCGCCCCGCAGCACCGCCGCCTCCTTCTCCGGGGCCAGGCCGACCACCGGGCGGTCCGGGCGCTGGGGGGCCGTCCCGCCCAGTTTCTGGAGCCACGCCCACGTGTCCGCCACCGTCTCCGCCACCGGACGGCAGCGCAGACCCGCCGACACCGCCTTGCGTACGCCCGTGTCGTGCAGCGCGTCGTACAGCTCGCCCGGCGGCACCCAGACCGGCAGCTCCGACCACGGCTCGATACCGGCCGCCAGGATCACCCCGGGGTCGGTCCAGCGCAGCTCCGCGTCCGCTCCCGTGACCCGTACGCACGCCTCCAGCAGCTCCCCCATCGTGGCGTGGCCCTGAGGGCTGACGAGGTTGTACGGGCCGCCCAGGCCCCGCTCAGCGGCGTCCAGCATCCACCTCGCGAGGTCCCGCGCGTCGATATACTGCAGGGGCAGGTCCCGCGGCCCGGGGGCCAGCACGGCCCCTCCCCGGGCGATCCGCGTAAGCCACCACGGCAGCCGCCCGATGTTCTCCCCGGGCCCCACGATCAGCCCGGCCCGAGCCAGCAGCGCCCGCTCCCCGAACGCCTCCACCGCGGCCAGCTCGCCGCCCCGCTTCGCCTGCGGATAGGCGACGTCCCCGCCCGCATCGGCCGAGCCCTCGACAACAGCACCGTTCTCGTCCTGCCCGGCCGACGACGGGTAGCGGTACACGGACGCGCTGGACACGTACACATACGACGCGACCCGGCCGGCCAGCAGCCGCGCGGAGTCCCGTACGACGAACGGCGCACCCGACCACGTATCGACGACGATGTCCCACTCCCCCTGCGCGAGCGCGGCAAGGCCGTCCGGGGCCGTACGGTCGCCGTGCAGCGCGACGGCGCCCACCGGGGCCGCATGCTGCCCCCGGTGGAACACGGTCACGTCCCAGCCCCGCGCCAGGGCGTCTTCGGTGACGGCCCGGCCGACGAATTCCGTTCCGCCCAGTATCAATAGCTTCATGCCCGCAACTCTGCCGAGCGATCACCCCGTTGGGAACGCGCGCACGCTCTCAGCGCAATCGTCCGCGGCGGCCCGTACACGGGTACGCCGAAGGCCCGGCCTGCCGAAGCAGACCGGGCCCTGGGGCAGGTACGTCAGACGAGCGGGCGGATCGCCGTCGGGGCGTGCCCCGGCTCGGTCGCGATCTCCTCGAACTCGGTGACGTCGCTCATGTCGACCGTCTTGCTCATCGAGATGTTGGTGATGCGCTCCAGGATGGCCTCGACCACGACCGGGACCTGGAACTCCTGGGCCAGCTTCTTGGCCTGCTCGAAGGCGGCACCCAGCTCGTTCGGGTCGGTGACGCGGATCGCCTTGACGCCCAGGCCCTCGGCGACCTTGACGTGGTCGACGCCGTAGACGCCGATCTCCGGGGTGTTGATGTTCTCGAATTCGAGGTTGACCTCGAAGTTGATGCCCAGGCCGCCCTGCGCCTGACGGATCAGGCCCAGATAGGCGTTGTTCACCAGGACGTGGACGTAGGGGACCTTGTGCTGCGCGGCGACCGCGAGCTCCTCGATCATGAACTGGAAGTCGTAGTCGCCGGAGAGGGCGACGATCGGGGTCTCCGGGTCCGCGGTGGCGGCACCGATCGCGGCCGGGATGGTCCAGCCGAGCGGGCCGGCCTGGCCGCAGTTGATCCAGTTGCGCGGCTTGTAGACGTGCAGCATCTGCGCACCGGCGATCTGGGACAGGCCGATGGTGGTGACGTAGCGGGTCTCCGGGCCGAAGGCCTTGTTCATCTCCTCGTAGACGCGCTGCGGCTTCATGGGGATGTTGTCGAAGTGCGTACGGCGCTGCAGTGTGGCCTTGCGCTCCTGGGCGGACTCCGCCCAGGCGGAGAAGTCCGGCAGCTTGCCCTCGCCCTTGAGGTCCTTCGCAACCTCGATGAAGAGCTCCAGTGCGGCCTTGGCGTCGGAGGCGATGCCGAAGTCCGGGGCGAAGATCTTGCCGATCTGGGTGGGCTCGATGTCGACGTGGACGAACTTGCGGCCCTTGGTGTAGGCGTCGAGGTTGTAGCCGGTGTGACGGTTGGCCCAGCGGTTGCCGATGCCGAGGACGAAGTCCGACTCCAGGAAGGTCGCGTTGCCGTAGCGGTGCGAGGTCTGGACACCGACCATGCCGGCGCTCAGCTCGTGGTCGTCCGGGATGGTGCCCCAGCCCATGAGGGTGGAGATGACCGGGATGTTGGTCAGCTCGGCGAACTCGACCAGCAGGTCGGAGGCGTCGGCGTTGATGATGCCGCCACCGGCGACGATCAGCGGGCGCTCGGACTCCAGCAGGAACCGCAGGGCCTTCTCGGCCTGGGCGCGGTTGGCGCGCGGCTTGTAGACCGGCAGCGGCTGGTAGGTCTCCGGGTCGAACTCGATCTCGGTCAGCTGGACGTCGATCGGGAGGTCGATCAGGACCGGGCCCGGCCGGCCGGAGCGCATCAGGTGGAAGGCCTCCTGGAACACGCCCGGGACCTGCGCGGCCTCCAGGACGGTGGTGGCCTTCTTGGTGACCGGCTTGGCGATCGAGGCGATGTCGACGGCCTGGAAGTCCTCCTTGTGGAGCTTCGAGACCGGAGCCTGACCGGTGATGCACAGGATCGGGATGGAGTCCGCGATCGCGGAGTACAGGCCGGTGATCATGTCGGTGCCGGCCGGGCCCGAGGTACCGATGCAGACACCGATGTTGCCCGCCTTGGCCCGCGTGTAGCCCTCGGCCATGTGCGAGGCACCCTCGACGTGGCGGGCCAGCGTGTGCTTGATGCCGCCCACGTTCTTGAGCTCGCGGTAGAACGGGTTGATCGCAGCACCGGGAACGCCGAACGCTTGTTCGACACCCTCGAGCTTGAGGATCTCAACTGCGGCAGCGGCAGCGGTCATACGAGCCATGGGGTAACTCCTGCTTCGGCTGGCGGAGTGACCTCACCTGTGTGAGCCGGTGAGCGTCATTCCATAATGCGGAAGTGCACTTCTGCTATACGGAAGCAATCTAGGGTGAGCTCTTGCGTGCGTCAAGAGCGGCAATGACGGAAGTCCCTCCCCAAGGCATCGCTGTTGGTGGACCATGGACCACGTACCGCAGTCACAGCACCGACGGTCCGAGGGGGACAGTCATGGGAGAGAACGTGCCGGTGCGCTGCCCGGCATGCCGTCGCGAGCACGCATTCACGCCACCGGTCTTCCCCTGCGCATGCGGGGCGCCGCTGGCGCCGCCCCTCTTACGGGGCGCGGCCCCGGAGCGGATCACGCACCGCACCTGGACCGACGCATGGGTCACCGTCCGCTGCGGCTCCTGCGGCCGCCAGGACCAGTGGCCGCAGCCCGAGCTGGGGTGCGCGTGCGGTGCGGTGCTGCGCATTCCGGTACGACCCGTGCCGCGCAACCCCCCGCCCCCGCCGGCCGCCGCCCCAGGCAGCCGAAGAGCCGACGGATCCGCCCCCACGGCCGGACATCCCTCGCACATCCCGCTGCCGCCGACCGCGGCTCCCCCGCGTCCGAAGTTCCGCCCGATGACGATCAGGACCGCACGGGACGCGGTGACCGCGGCCGCGCTCTACCTCAAGTGGCTCGGATTCCGCGACATCATGCAGTCCCCCGAACGGCCCGCGTCCGGCATAGACCTGCGCGCCCCCGGCCTGGTCGCCCAGGTCGACCCGACGACCCGCCCCGCAAATCTGCGAGACGTCGAGTGCCTGTGGCTCAACGGGCTCAGCGCGTCGGCGGTGAGCGTGTTCTTCTCCCTCGCCGGGTACGCCGACGATGCCCGGGCCCGCGCCGACGACCTCGGCATCCCGCTCTTCGTCATGGACCTCACCGGTACGCCGCAACCGGTCAACCGTCCCGCCGACGAGCTGATCAGCACAGGCGCCTGAGCGATACTCCCGCCATGCATATACGTCCCGCCAGGACCGCAGAACTCCCCACGCTCCAGGACATCGAGCGTGCCGCAGGTGAGCCCTTCCGAACGCTGGGCATGGCAGAGATCGCCGACGACGCCCCGCCCGGCATCGAAGTGCTGGAGCGCTATCTCCAGGCGGGCCGCGCCTGGGTGGCGGCGGACACCGGCGACGAGGCCGTTGCCTACCTGATCGCCGATGTCGTCGACGCCGCCGCACACATCGAGCAGGTCTCGGTCCACCCCTGCGCCGCCCGGCGCGGCGTGGGACGCGCCCTGATCAGCCACGTCGCGACCCACGCGGTCAACGAGAACCTGACGGCGCTCACCCTCACCACCTTCACCGACGTTCCCTGGAACGCCCCGTACTACGCCCGGATAGGCTTCCGCACACTCGCCGATGCCGAACTGACGGACGGACTGCGGCAGATCAGGCGCGACGAAGCCGCGCACGGCCTCGACCGCTGGCCGCGGGTGTGCATGCGGCGCGAGCTGTAACGGGTGACAGGTCAGACAGGCCGAGGGGGAAGCGAGTCCGATGGCCGCGAGTACGCGTATGCGCGGGACAGTCCTGACCGGGCCGGGGCCGGTGGAGAACCTCCACCTCCGTGAACTGCCGATGCCGCAGCCCCGCCGGGCTGGCTCCGTATCGCGGTGCGCGCCTTCGGCCTGAACCGCTCCGAGCTGCACACCCGCCTCGGCCTCGCGCAAGGGGTGACCTTCCCCGCGCGTACCGGGCATCGAATGCGTGGGCACGGTCGACGCGGATCCGGACGGCGAGTTCAGGACCGGACAGCAGGTCGCGACGATGATGGGCGGCATGGGCCGCACCTTCGACGGCGGCTACGCCGAGTACACGGTCGTGCCGCGCGGCCAGGTCATCCCGTTCCGGTCGGATCTGCCGTGGGAGATCATCGGCGCGGTGCCCGAAACCTTGCAGACGGCGTACGGCTCGCTCACCACCGGCCTGGATCTGCGCCCCGGCCAGACCCTCCTCGTGCGCGGCGGCACCTCGTCCGTCGGGCTCGCCGCCGCGGCGCTCGCCAAGGACATGGGGCTCCATTGTCCTGTCCACGACCCGGCAGGCCGGCCGGGCCAAGGCGCTGACCGAGCACGGCGCCGATCATGTCCTGGTCGACACCGGACGCATCTCCGACGATGTACGGAGCATCGTGCCGGGCGGGGTCGACGCGGCCGTCGAACTCGTCGGAACCCCCACCCTCCCCGACACTCTCGCCGCCACCCGCGTCCACGGCACGGTCTGCTTCACCGGAATGCTGTCCAACGACTGGACCGTGCCGGACTTCTACCCCATCGGCTATCTGCCCAACGGGGTCCGCCTGACCGGCTACGGCGGCGAGTCCACCGACCTCCCCGCCGCCGTACTGCAGGACTGCCTCGACAAGATCGCCGATGGCCGCATCGCACTCGGTCCGCCCCAGGTCTACCGTCTCGAAGAAATCCGCGAGGCCCACTCGGACATGGAGCACAACCGCTCGGTCGGCAAACTGGTCGTCCGCATCGACAACCTCTGACCGCCGTTCGATCGCTAGTCGCTGTAACGCTCCCGCAGCTCCACCTTCCTGACCTTGCCGCTGACCGTCATCGGGAACGAATCCATGATCGCCAGGCGCCGCGGGACCTTGTAGTGGGCGAGCTGTTCGCGGCAGTACGCCGTCACCTCGTCCAGCGTCGGCGGGTCGTCCTGCCTGTGGGGGATGACGCAGGCCAGGATCTCCTCGCCGTAACGCTCGTCGGGGAGACCGACCACCTGGACGTCGGAGATCTTCGGGTGGCCGTACAGGAACTCCTCGATCTCGCGTGGATAGACGTTCTCGCCGCCCCTGATGATCATGTCCTTGATGCGGCCGACGATCTGGACGTAGCCGTCCTCGCGGATCACCGCCAGGTCACCGGTATGCATCCAGCGGCCCGCGTCGACGACCTCCGCTGTCTTCTCCGGCTCCTCCCAGTACCCGAGCATCACGCTGTAGCCGCGCGTGCACAGCTCGCCCGCCTCACCGCGCGGCAGCGTCACACCCGTCACCGGGTCGACGACCTTGATCTCGACGTGCGGCATGACCCGGCCGACCGTGCCCGTACGGCGCTCAAGATCGTCGTCGCGGCGGGTCTGGGTGGAGACCGGGGACGTCTCCGTCATGCCGTAACAGATGGACACCTCGGCCATGTGCATTTCGGCGACAACCCGCTTCATCACCTCCACGGGGCAGGGTGAGCCCGCCATGATGCCGGTGCGCAGGGAGGACAGGTCGTACGAGGAGAAATCCGGAAGGCCGAGCTCGGCGATGAACATCGTGGGGACGCCATAGAGGGAGGTGCAGCGCTCCTCCTGGACGGCCCGGAGCGTCGCGGCCGGGTCGAAGGACGGCGCCGGGACGACGATGCACGCGCCGTGGGACGTGGCCGCGAGATTTCCCATCACCATGCCGAAGCAGTGGTAGAACGGCACGGGCAGACAGATCCGGTCCTGCTCGGTGTAGCCGACCATCTCGCCCACGAAATAGCCGTTGTTGAGGATGTTGTGGTGGGAGAGCGTCGCACCCTTGGGGAATCCGGTCGTCCCCGAGGTGTACTGGATGTTGATGGGGTCGTCGCACGACAACTCGGCCTCGCACGCTGCCAGTTGGGCCTCAGTGACGCGCTGCGCCGCATCGAGGAGCACGTCCCAGGAACCGTCCTCGATGTAGTGGACTGCCCGCAGCCCGGGACAGTCCGGCCGCACTTGATCCACGAGTGCGCGGTAGTCGCTCGTCTTGTGGGACTGCGAGGCGATCAGGACCGAGATGCCCGCCTGGTCGAGTACGTACGCCAGCTCGTGCGCCCGGTAGGCCGGATTGATGTTCACCATGATCGCGCCGATCCGGGCCGTGGCGTACTGCACCAGCACCCACTCCGAGCAGTTCACCGCCCAGATCCCGACCCGGTCGCCCTTCACGACCCCCGTGCCGAGCAGTCCGCGCGCCAACTGGTCGACGGCCGCACCGAATTCCGCGTACGTCCAACGGCCGCCCGTCCCCAGGTCGACCAGCGCCTCCCGGTCCGGGTATGCCGCGATCGCCCGGTCGAGGTTCTGGCCGATCGTGTCGCCGAGGAGCGGTGCGGAGCCGGTGCCGTGCGTGTACGAGCTCATCGCAGGTCTCCCTCGGCATACTCGGCGTACTCGGCGGACGAGCCCTTCGCCGTGCGCTCGCGCAGCTCGATGCGGCGGATCTTGCCCGACACCGTCTTGGGCAGCTCGGCGAACTCGATGCGGCGGATGCGCTGGTACGCCGCGAGCACCGACCGCGAGTGCTCGAAGAGCACCTTGGCGGTGTCGGGCCCCGGCTCCCACCCCTCCGCCAGTACGACGTACGCCTTCGGCACGGACAGCCGCAGCGCATCGGGCGCGGGTACGACCGCCGCCTCCGCCACCGCCTCGTGCTCCAGCAGCGCGCTCTCCAGCTCGAACGGCGAGATCTTGTAGTCGGAGGCCTTGAACGGGTCACCCCCATCAGGTGGCTCATCTTCACCAATGAGCAGGCGAGGGTCTACACGGCCCTCTACGCGCAAAGGAGGCAGCTCAACGCCGTCGTAGGCGGGAGCGCCGGGAACGGCATCCAGAGCCTCCATGAGGCGATCCCACTGGCCCGTCTTGACCCACCGAGGCCAAGCGCTGGCCGCCTTGATCCCTACTTCCGCCCAAGAAGACCCAGTACGCGCCTTGTCGAGCATGGCCCCCAGAAGCCCGCGAGGATCCATCGGACGACGGCCCTGACGAGGAGCGTTGAAGATGGGCTCCACCAGCCCCCAGGCCTCGTCGGTAAGCGCAGGAACCACCGTGTCGCGGTCCCGGAACCAGGCGCTGATCTTGTCATCGGCGCGGAGCTTCTTAGGAATGTCCCCAAGAATCGTCACCCGCAGGTCCAGCAGATCAATGACGTCTTCTTGCTGTCGAGCATCCATGGTGTGCAGCCGTACCCGTGCCATCTTGGCAAGAGCCTGGAGATCCCTAGCGCGGTCTACCGTGCTCTTCGCTTCCTGGAGCCAGCTGTCGGCTTCGGCCCGGAGCTTTTCCAGCCCCGCCAATTCCTCGTTGAGAGGGCGCACGGTTCGCTCGACCGACTCCTGCGCCTCCTTGGCACCCAACTTCTTCCGAGCGGCCTGACGGGCTGCGGCTGCCATAGTCACAGCGATGGTCGCGTCCAGCTCGTCGATTTGTGTGTCCAGCTCGATAATTCGAGCCTCGTAATCCACGCCACTGTTTTTGACCATGTCGAGCCAGTCGGTGGCCATTTGATTCAGCCGCTCCGGGTCCTCCAGCAGTCTGCAAACCTCAGTCCAGACACGATTTTCCAGAGCGTCCGCATTGATTTGAGCACAGTCGCACTTTTGCTTCTTCTTGTCCTTTTGGTTTTTTCCTGAGCATCGGTAGGCCCGCTTGTCGTCCCTCCCGATGCGGCTCACGCCTGTGTAGTACGCGCCACACAGTCCAACCACGTGCTTACTCAATGGGTGGACGTTCGCGTCTGTGGTTCGCGGTCCCCGAGATGTCCGAGCCAGGGCCAGGTTGAGGAGCTTCAGCTCTGTGGGATTGAATACCGGGTCGAGCTGAATGACCACCGTCTGCCCGAAGAGAGGCTTCCCGTCAACGTCGAGCCTGATCTTCGGGCCCTTGGGGTCGCGGTAGAGACGAACAGATTCCTGTACGGCCTGTCCGGTGAGCACATGCCGGAGGGATCCACGAGGCCAGTGATCCATGGTGGGGCCAGGAACGCCCTCCGCGTTGAAGAGGTCTTCCGCCTCGCTTGTGTTCATCCCCTCCTCAACGAGGAGCTTGTGCGCCCTGTGCAGAGTGGGGTACCCCTCGTGCTTCTCTCCGGTATCGAGCACCAGGCGACTTTCGCCCCGCTTCCCCTGATTTTCGATGCGGTAGCCGTACGGCGCGACACCGCCGGGGTGACCGCCAACCTCCGCCTTCTCCTGGACACCGCCCTGCGTACGGTCGCGGATGGTGATGCGCTCGACTTCCGCCTTGTCCTGCTCCTTGCGCATCTTCGAACGACCCTCTTCGGTCGTGTTGTCGTAGTCGCCTCTGACGACTGCCGTGAAGATGCCGAGGTCTTCCAGCTTCCAGACCCAGGGCCAGAAGGCGCGGTCACGACGGCCGATGGCACGCTCTTCGGCAACGACGACCACATCGAAGGGCCTCGAGGTCTGCTGTGCCAGCTCCATCAGGCGCTTGAGGTCGGGACGCTGCGTGTGGTCGAGGCTCCCGCTGAAGCCCTCATCAGCGAACGTGTCGACGTGCAGCCAGCCCTTCTTCTGGATGTGTTTGACGGTTCGCTTGCCCGTGTAGGTGATGCCGTAGCCCTTTTTCTGCTCTTCCGTGGAGACGCGCAGGTAGTCAACCGCGCGGAGCTGGGGCTGGGCTGTTCGATCGAGGGCGCTGATCGCGGATGTGACAGAATTACGCATGTCAGTCCCTCCAGACTGGCCAGGCCCCTGGAGCGTTGGCGCGCTGCCGGGGGCCATCCATGTGATGCGGCAGATCGTACCCTCCAACGCCCGCCCCACCGGCCGGAGTTACGCAGCCTTGTCCTGGTTCAGCTGCTGTGGCGGTAGGAAGAGCAGCTCAAGGAGCCGCTTGTACGCACCCGGGTCATCAGACCGAATCATCCACCGGCGGTGAGAACTGCAGACCGGCCCTACACCGTGGGCGTGACTCCGCCCCCGCGAGCTTTGCGTTCGAGCTGCGACCGGTGGGCGGCGCCGCCTGCACACGCCACGCCCGTACGTCACCTACAGCCATACCGGCAGCGGACCGGCCACCGCCTTCTACCTCGCAATGCTGTGAGCTGAGCCCAACCCGCCCCCGCCGGGCTCGGACCATGCCCACAGCCCTGGCACGCACCTTCCGTTGCGGGCCAGGGCTGACCACTGCGTTCGACGCACTGGCTTATGGGCCGTCACCGTTGGAGGTCGCGGCATTGGCGACTCTCCCCCCAAGCCCTCAACGAAGCGGCAACGAGCGGCGCAGGCGTTATGGGACTCCGTAGCCGTGTTCGGAGAGGTCGAACCAGTTGCCTTCGGGGTCGGTGGCGCGGTATTCGGCGAACGGGCGGAGTGAGGCTCGGCGTTGGGGTTCCTCGACATCCGCGTGGGCCAGGGTGGCGCAGGTAGCGGGCAGGTCGTCGACCTGGAAGCCGAAGTGATTCATGCCCAGGGGGGCCTCGCCTTCCATCTGGTGCTTGAGCAGGGCGAGGGTGAGGTAGCCGTCGCTGAGGAAATGGTTGCCTTCCGGATCGCTGTGGATGACTTCCATGCCGAAGTGCTCCTGGTAGAACGTCGCGAGCTTGTCCGGGCGGCGGGCGTAGAGCGCCAGGTGGCGCAGTCTCGGCCTGGGCATGCGGATTCTCCTCAGCCTTGGGCGGGCAGCGGGACCATGTTGATGAAGGACAGGATTTTCCAGCCTCCGGGGCGGTGTTCCAGGACCGCTTGTGCATGCATGTGGTGCAGGGCGGTTCCGTCCGCGCGCAGCAGCCTGTTCTCCACGTGGGCGATGGCGATGTCCGGCCTGAGCCGGCTGATGCGTTGGACGGTCGGCTCGAGCCGGGTACCGGCGTACTGGGTGGTGAAGAGCTGTGCGTGCGCCAGGGCGATCTTTGCGCTGCCGCGGACGTGGTCGCAGCGCACGGATGTGAAGTCGGCGTCTTCGGTGAAGGCTTGCGCGAATTCCTTCGCGTCGGATCGGGCCCAGGCGGCCGCCATCGCGGCGAAGACCGAACGGATTTCCTCGGCGATCACACGTCGTCTTTCTTTCGTCAGTCCGTGCAGAACTGAATGTGAAGCGGCGGGCAAAGCGCATCCTGGGTCCCGGAGGGCGGGCCCCATGCGCCGAGCGTGTAGTACAGGAGCTGGTCCACGCGCTCCACGTAACAGATCATGTTGAGCGGCCAGTGCGTGGCGCCGAACATGTAGGCGTCCATGGGGGTTGGTGCTTCGCTGATGCGCAGCCCCTGCTCGCTGGGCGGGCCCAGGCGGTGCCAGTCGGGATGCAGGTGGATGGATCCGACGATGTCCAGCCCCTGCTCGTCGGCGCGCCGGTGGATGCGTAGCAGGTCCTTCGAGTCGCACCAGAACCCGCGGTGGATGTTGTCGTACGCCGCCCCGAACCGCGGCACGACCTCCGCCCTGAACTCCTGCGCCGCGACCTGGTCCGTCGACCGGACGCTGCGGGCAAGTTCGACCCGGCGCACGACGGCCCGCTCCCGGTCGAGCGTGCCGACCAGGATCGCGAAGCACGACGGTGGCTGGCTGGGTGTGCACGCGTCGTAGGCCGTGAAAGCCGCATCGAGGAACGGTTCGAGCGTTCTGTGGCTCAGGACCGCGGTCGTGCACCGGACGAGTTCAGCTTCGAACGCTCGAACCATTGGCATTCCCCCCTTGCGCCCCTCAGCTGTCAGAGTTTGACCTTGGTCCCGTCCCAGATCTCGGCGTCCCAGACATCCCCGTACAGCCAGTTGCCCGGGGCCTGCGGGTCCCGGCTGGTGTAGTAGTCCTTGTAGGCGGACAGGATCTCCTCCACCGACAGCGACCCGTCACCGTTCAGGTCGAGCCGCTCGAAGGCGATCTGCCGATTCTCCGGAGAACTCCCGACCGCCTTCTGGAAACAGAGGAACTCCTCTGCGTCGACCCTCCCGTCGCCGTCACGGTCACACAGGCGCCAGATGGCCGCCGCCAGCGGCCTGAACACCTTGTCGAACAGCGGCGGGTTCTCCCCGAACGTGCCGATCATGCCCTTGCGCCACTGCTCCGGACCGATCTGCCCGCTGGTGAGCTCTAGTTCACGGGCGATGCTCCGCACGAACTCCTGGAAACTCCGGAACAGCGCCTGCGCCTCGGGCGCGTCGAACGCGACGTTCTGGTACGCGATCATCCGCGCCGCCAGAGCCATGACGTCCGCTTCCTCGAACACCCCGTCGCCGTCCACGTCCACGTGGCCGAAGCAGACATCGATCTTCCGCTCCAGCAGGTCGCTGACATCCTGAGGATCTGCCATGACTGAATCCAACTCCCCTTTGATGCACCCGCCTTGTAGCGGGTTTGTCGATCTCCAACCTCCCCGCCGCATATCCCACAAAACGTTATTACCGAGATTCCAAAAAAGAGCGATAATGCGATTTACCTCATGGGGGAATTGCATTTGGCGTTCTCTGGCGCGTCAGTTTTCGGGCCGACGGCCCCTTCGCTGCACCACGAGCACGCGTGGTTCTTCCTGCCCATCGACGGCACCCGGTCCTATGTGCCACCACTGACACCCCGGGGGCGCGCTGCGCCGGGCGGAACGCTTGCGGGTCAGCGGCTGTGACCGGCCCGTGCAACTCCACCGAACGGATCACCCGTCGGCGAGCTCCCCAGGCGGAGACCCGACTGATCCGCTGACGTCACCCGGCGGCGGGCGCCGTGCCCTCACCGAAGGGCGGCACGTCGGCCACCGTGACGTCCAGGCGCAGCCGCACGTAGCGCAGCGGGTGGCGCCAGGCTCCGCTCGATGGCGGTTTCGGCGCTGATCTCGGCGATCAGCTCGGGGATGACCAGGATCGGGTCGAGGGGGTTCGCGGCTGCCCCAAGCGGCGGTGAACCGTACGCCGGTCCAGGGATGGTCGGGGCGGCTTCGGTGAGGTGGTCAGCGAGCTGCTGGGCGCCGTCCGGCTTCAGCGGCGTCGTCCGGCCGACCGCGCGCAGCCGACCGTCTTCGTCGTACCGCCCGAGGACGAGCAGCTGCGGGCGTCGCATTGTGCCGGTGGCTCCGCCGATCACAGCTTCGGTCGTCTGCCGTCGGCGCACCTTGAATCATCCTCGGGCGCCACACATGTATCGCTGCCCGAGGCCCTTGATGGCCAGGCGCTCCACTCCTTGGACTTCGGTCCAGGACTCCAGCCACTCCTGGGCGACGGCCAGGTCCGTTGTCATCGGGCACAGCGTCCATGGCGGTGTCAGGCCGTGCTCGGTGAACAGGCCCTCAAGGACGGCGCGGCGGCGCTCGTAGGGCTCGTTCACGAGCTCCTGGCCGTCTTTCTGCAGGACGTCGAAGGCGATGAAGTGAGCGGGCATCGCCGCCGCAAGCTGCGCCCTGGTGCGGCCGCCGGAGGAGGCGCGGCGCTGCAACGCCTCGAACGACAGCCGGTCCCCCCGACCACACCACCAGCTCGCCATCGAGGACCAGGCCGTCCCGCAGCTGCTGCGCCGCAGTGACGAGGTCAGGGGAAGTGGGGCTGGATCAGGCTGCCGCGCCGCGACTGCAACAGCACTGGCCCGCCCGGCGGCGACCGGGTGAACAGCAGGACGCGGTAGCCGTCGAACTTCGCCTCGAACGCCAGCCCGCCGGGCAGCACACCCGGACCAAAGTCATGCCGATGCGGTACGCGAGCAGATCAACGCCGACGGCAGCATTACTGAGTACTGGTAGCCGAGCCTGATCAGCCGCTCGCCACTCCCGTGCGAAGGAGTTGCAGACGCCTCCGGTCGGCTGAGCACCGCGGGCAACTCACCCCCGTATCCGGCATGGGGGTGGCCGCCCCACGTTGCGGAGCTGGCGCGGAAGATCGCCGGGGTCCTGAAGATGCCGCAGCCGGCCACCACGTGACGTCGCTGCTGGAGCGGCTGCGGCATCACCCGATGAGTGGAGTGCAGCGCAGCGGTCCGCGTCGTTGACCTGGTATGACGACGCAGACCGCCGCTGGGGCCGAGGTAGCCCCGGATCGCAGCTCCTGCTTCAACGCGGCTGAGGCTGCTGCCCCGTGAGACGAGATGCTCACCCCGGAGGTTCGCTCCACTCTGCGCTGCGCGTTGGAGCCGAGGCACGAGGACGCTCACGCGTCGGAGATCGGAATCAGCGACGACGGCGTGTGCGATACGGACATGTGGATGTTCTGGCGGTCTGGGGTGCCCGGTACCCGTGAGATCCGCCAACCGGGGACCTCCCACTGGGGGCTTGGCGAACTCGGCACCAACCCGTGTGTCCTCTTCCTGAGCCATGGCGGAAAGGCACGTTGCGCAGGGCATGGGATTCGTTGACGACCAGGGCCTGAATCGCTCCGGCGAGCGCCCCTTCGACGACACCTACGCGGATCGAAAATGATGTCTGTCAGGTGACGGATACCTAGTGGTGATCGTTTCCCGCGATCGCCGTGATCGGTTCCCACTTCGCTGGTCAGGGCGGGTAGACCGCGAGGGCGAGCCCGGCGATGCTGCAGCCGCCGGGGAGCTCGCGGTCAGTGGTCCAGGAGATCTTTACCGGGGCGCCCGCGATGGGAACCTCCGCCGGAAACCCCAGGGTGGCTCCCTCTGCCCACCTGGTTCGGCATTGAACGAGGGGCCCGAGGCGGCCCGGTAGTGAACCGCGTGATCCCTCGGACACCGGTGCGGCCCCCAGCCGGTGTCGTGGGTCTTCAGCAGGTTGCGGGGAGGCGCGGTGACCTACGGGTCAGCGGGTTATGCCTGGTTCCACACGGAAGGACGAACTGACTGTCGGATGAGTGTCTTGAAGTGCTGTGCGCAGTTGGGGCTCGTGAGAGGTCCTTCGTGGATCCCCATTCTGTCGAGATGAAAGATGTGGCGATGCAGCCCAGTCTTCGCGTTCTTCCTGCCGCTCTCGTCCTGCTGGCCACTGCGGGCGGTGCTTTGGCCGTCGGAGCTCCTGTGGCTTCGGCCGACGACAGGTCGGCCCCGCTCGTGAGCCTGAAGAACCTTCAGCAGGGCAGGACGAGCACGTTGGTGTCCCCAAACGCGGTTCAGGAGCGCACCTTCGTCAACCAGGGCACGGGTGCCCAGCTCGTTGACGCCAGCAATACCCGGCAGGGCGTTGCGGTCGCGGGGCTGAGCCCGCTGTACGTCAACCGCGACACGTTCATCAACCATGACTGAGCGCGGCAAGCGCGCGCTGGCTCTGGCCATCGCATCGATGAGCGGCGTCCTGGCATGCGCCTCGAGTGCTGTGGCGGCCACTCCTCCGCTGGTGAACGCCCAGTGTGTGGGGCAGGGAGCGATGGTGGCGCTGTTCGAGCACGACACGACGCATGTCGGCCGCTATGCGTGCACCAGCACCGAGGGGGCCGTGATCCTCGATCTGAGCAGGGCCTTCCAGGGAGCGACGGCCACGGTGTCGGGCTCGGGCCAGCGGTTCACCCAGGTCTTCGAGTAGATGGTTGACCGTGAGGTTCGGCGTGAGGAGGGTGCCGAGGTTTCCCTCGGCACCCTCTCCGGAACGACGTTGTCCCTGCGATGGGTGCCGCCCGAGCCGCTCACCCAAGCGGACCGGGCAGCGGTGACGGCGATCCGCGCCTTCAGGGGCAAGGCCTGGTACGAATCGGGCGCGCGGCCGTGGTTCCTCGCGGACGACTCCACGTTCCATGATGTGGGGGAGCCGGTGGAGCATGATTTTGGGGCCTGGCACGGTCTCGCCAGGGACGACGGTGGGCATCTCACCGGCTGCGTGCGGGTCACACCGGTGGACCAGGCCGCGTCCAGCCCTGCACTGGCCGCACTGGACGCGAACACACTCGACGGTGTCCTGAGCCGGATAGGCCGCCCGGCCACCGGCCAGGGTGCCGAGCTGGGCAAGCTGGTCGTCCATCCCGCCCACCGCGGGGGGCGTACCGCGTCACTGCTCGTCGCACTGTCCCTCGCCGTCGGACGTGCCCTGCGCCGAACCCGGGCCTGGGGTTTCGTGGCCACAGGACGGGGACAGCACCGGTTCCTCGCTCACTACGGATGCCATGACCTGGGGCACGTACGGGAGTACCCGCTCTACGGCGAGGAGACCCGCCTGATGTGGTGCGACCTGACCGCCCCCGCCGGGAGATTCGAACCACTGGTCAGTGAGCTGGCCGGCCGGATCTCGATCAACGAGCCATCTCGCCGTCCCCTGCCGGCAGTTACAGAGCAACCACCCCGAACGAGAGGCCTGAACGTTGACGGCCGTCCCTGTGCAGCTGCGTCCGAGCCGACAGTACGTCGTGGACCGGCTGCGTGAGATCCGGGCAGCGGATCCCGAACTGGCCCAGCGCCTGCGCCGCCTGCAGAAATTCTCCGGCACCATCCGCACCAACGTCGTCTTCCTCACCCGCGCCTGCGACATTCGCTGCCAGGGATGCTGGTACTTCGGCCACGGTATGGAAAAGGGCGTCTCCGAGACCACCGACGTGGACCTCGCCGACGCCTTCGCCCGGCAGCTCGCCGGCGCCGGGGTCACGCACGCGCTGCTCCTGGGCGGCGAGCCGACCCTGGTGCCCGACCGCATCCGGGCCTTCACCCGCCACGTCCGCCACGTCACCGTGGTCACCAATGGCCTGCGTCCGCTGCCGCGCGAAGCGGACTTCGACGAGGTCAACCTCGCCGTGTCCGTCTTCGGCGGCGGCCCCCTCGACGACCAGCTGCGCGGCATCCGCCCCAACGGCTCCCGCTTCACCGGGCTCTTCCCACAAGCCCTGCGCAACTACCAGGGCGACCGCCGCGCGGTCTTCATCTACGCGCTCTCCGACGACAGCACGGAACACATCGAGGACACCGTCCGCCGCATCCGCGACAACGGCAACCAGGTCAGCTTCAGCTTCTACAGCGCCTACGACACCGACACCCCCATCACTCCCGACTCGTCCCGGCGCGAAGACCTGCTGAACGAGGCCCTTCGCGTCCGTGTGCTGTACCCGGACGCCGTCACCAGCCACCCCTACTACATCCGCACCGCCGTGACCGGACGCTCCCACTGGGCTGAATTCGGCTACGACGTCTGCGCCACCATCAGCGAAACACACCCCGACCACCTCAAGCGCCTCGCCAACGGAAACCCCGTACTGCCGGAGTTTGCCGCCTACCGGCCGGATTTACGGACGGTGCAATTCTGCTGTACCTCCGGAGACTGCCGCGGCTGCCGCGACAGCCAGGCCGTCCACAGCTGGCTACTGGTCAGCCTTCCCCATTTCCTCGAAAGCGTCGCCCGACTACGCGAATGGGTCGAAGTGGCGGAGAGCTTCTACCGCCAGTACTACTGGTCCCCCTACCACCCGAGGCACACATGAACGCACTGGCAGCCCCCTACATCATCGAACAACCGTCCCAGCTGGACGTGTTCACCGCCATCCGGGACCCCCACATCAGGCACGACCCCTACCCGTTCTTCGCCTGGCTGCGGGAACACGCCCCGGTCCACCACAATCCCACCGGCGGCGTGTGGTTCGTCAGCCGGTACGCCGACGCCCTCCGCGTCCTGCGCGACCCGCTCTTCCACACCCCCGACTCCTCACAAAGCGGCGAACGCTTCGCCCGCTACCGTCAGTTTCCGACACTGCTGTCCCTCCTGGAGGGGTTTTCCGCGGCAGAGCCCACGCAGCGTGCTCAGCTACGCGCCACAGCCGCGCGCTATTTCACCCCGCGCAGGCACCAGGAGTTCCGCTCCCTGTGCGCACGCCACTGCGAGCGGCTCCTCCCGCCGATCGTCGGCCGGCTGCGTGACGGCGCGACGGTCGACCTGCATGCCGAGCTCGTCTACCCTTTCACCTGGAGCGTCATCTCCGACGTTATGGGCGTCCCCGAGCCCGAACGCGCTCGGATCATCGAGCTCGCCCTGCCCACGCTCGCCGCCTTCAATCCCTCCCTCGCGGACGAGGAGATCCAGCGGGCGGAAGAAGCCGGCATCCGGCTCACCGCGTACTTCACCGACCTCCTGGACCGCCGTCGCTGCCACGGACCGTCCCCCGAGACGCCACCGGACCTGGTCACCTGCCTCTCCGGCAACCTGCCCCCACAACAGGCGGTCGCCGTGCTGTGGGTCATCTGGGCCGCCGGCTACGAAAGCACTGTCGGCGGCATCATCAGCGGGATCCTGGCCATGCTCGAGCACCCGGACGAGGCCCACTTCCTCGACGGCACCTGGGAACAAGCCGACGCCTTCGTCACGGAATGCCTGCGGTACGACGCACCAATCTGGGCGACCGGAAGCTCCCGTGTCCCCAGAGAACCGGTCGACTTGGGAGGCGTCCTGGTACCTCCCACGGCCGACCTGCGCGTCCTCGTCGGCGCCGCCAACCGCGACCCCGCCGCCTTCCCCGACCCCGATCGGTTCCAACCCGCACGCTCCTCGAACAAGCCCCCCATGGTCACCTTCGGCCAAGGCCCCCACTACTGCCTCGGGGCCTCCCTCGCCCGCATCGAAATGACCACTGTCCTGACCCAGCTCCGCCGTCGACTGCCGCACCTGACCCTCGCCGCCCCACCACGACGCTCCGGCACCGGAGCCCTCCGGCGCTACGAGGACCTGATGGTCACGCTATGAACCGCCGGTGCTGGCGTAGTCCCTGACCCCAATCGATCCCGGTCCGCTACCCGGCAAGACTCTGCTACTCGTCGGCCTCCGGCCTGTTTCCCTCACCCGAATGCGAAGCCCCGATGGCCCGCGACGAGAACGCCACATACGGTCCGAAATAGATCACGAGGCGCTGTCTCCAGTGCTGTCCCGGGACAGGAGGGCGTCTGTGATCCGCCTTGCCCACCCCCACAGCACGCCTGGACGGGGGCCTTCAGCGGCCGGAGGTTTCGTATGACTGTGCATCCCGCTCCCCAGCTACCGCTGTTGAGCAGACCTTGCCGTCCGGCATACCGGCGGGTTCTCACGACGGGCCTCGTCACGGCCGCACTGGTCACGCTGGGGCTTCCCCCGGTTGCTGCGGGCGCGGCTCAGCCCACGTGTTTCGGCCGTGCGGCGACCATCACGGGTTCGGGAACGATCGATGGGACGCCCGGCGACGACGTCATCGTCGGCTCCCCGGACGTCGACACGATCGACGGTGGGGGGCGGCGACGACCGCATCTGCGCCCTGGGTGGCAATGACACTGTGAATGGCGGCCTCGGCAACGACCGGATCGACGGCGGCTCCGGGAACGACACCATCCACGGCGACGTCTCCACCGCCACCGGTAACGCCAGCGGTGGCGGGAACGACCGGCTGTTCGGCGGCGAAGGCAACGACAACATCGCCGGTGACAGCATCGCCTTCGACGGCAACGCCAGCGGTGGGGGCAGGGACTTCATCGACGGGGGCCCCGGGATCGACAACCTCAGCGGCGACAGCATCTCGGTGACGGGCGACGCCACTGGTGCAGGCGACGACATCATCCGAGGTGGCCCGGGCCCCAACGGTCTCTGGGGCGACAGCGGCGCCGCCCGCAACGCCCACGGAAGCGGCGGCAATGACCAGCTGGACCTCGGCCCTGACGGAGGTTTTGCCCTCGGCGATCACAACATCTTCGACCCCCAGGGCGGCCGAGCGACCGGCGCCGGCAAAGACCGGATCACCGGCGGAAGCGCCCCGGACGCTCTTGTCGGTGAGAGCTCGGTGGTGGACGCGTCCCAGACATTCGCCGAAAGCGATGTGCTGATGGGACGCGGCGGCGACGACGTCCTGTTCGGCGACAACGCCGATTTCAATCTCGCCACGAGCGTAGGCGCTGCAGGCGGCAACGACCGCCTCTTCGGTGAGACCGGCGACGACACCCTCAAGGCCGGTTCGGCCAACGACATCCTCAACGGAGGGCAGCAAACGGACGACTGCGACGGCGAGGCAGGCAACCGCGATGTCGCCGTGCAGTGCGAGACGGTCAACGGCGTCCCGTAGAACGCCCGACCGGCCGCGCCACCGGCCGGTGAAAGACGTAGGCGCCTCCGGTCTCGCCGAGCCCCGGGGGCGCCGACTCCCGCGCCCGACTGGGACGCCATGACGTTCGTCGGTATGCGAGTCATGTTCGGTCGCGGTCTGCGGTGTTGCGCCGTTCGCGGGGTGACATGCCGTAGGCCGCTCGGAAGGAGCGGCTGAAGTGGGAGGTGCTGGTGAAGCCCCAGCAATGTGCGACAGCGGTCACTGACGGGCCGGCGTGGCGGGGGCGGCTGAGTTCTCGTCGGCCCGCCTCCAGTCGGCGGTGCAGGATCCACCGGCTGACGGTGGTGCCCTCGTTCTGGGTATCGGCATCCACGGGCATCGCGGTGATGCGCCGCAGGTCGGCCTCGCGCACGCCCAGCATCCACCGCGGTATCTGGAAGACGTGCATGCGGAAGAGGGCGGGGTAGGTGACCGTGTAGGGGCGGGTGGTGTCGAAGAAGGTGAGGGATCCGGGCCGGAGCAGTGTCTGGCAGCACAGCCGGTGCGGTGGGCGCTCCGAGGGGAGGAACTGCTGCGGGAGGCTGATCAGGTCGTGGGACATGGTCTCGGCAGATCGGTTCCCGCAAGGAGCTTCCCGTCCATCTACCGGCCAGTGTCCGACGCTTCCGTGGTCAACGGCTAGGGCCTGTCCGGCGGATCTTGCCGGACAGGCCCCTGGTCATGAGGAGGGCTCAGCGCTTGAGCGTGAAGGTGAAGTCGCCGGAGAGCTTGCCGCTCAGCCGGACTGCCGAAACGAGGTTCCCCTCCGTGATCAGTCTCTCGACCTCGGCCCGCGAAAGACCGCAACCTTCAGCGATCAGTCGCACCGGCCGGACAGGGATCCGCGCCGCAAACCGGACCGAGACGTCGATCTTCCCCAAGCTCTCGGCTTCGCTCGAGCAGGGGAGACCCCATCCGCGGTCCAGGTAATCCGATCCGCCGGTGTCGAGGCGCCAGGCGTTGTCCCAGTCGAGGGCGATGCGATTACGGCGCCGCACGACCGGATCCTGGAGCAGCTCAGCTGTCAGGCCAGGGTCGTTGTCATGCATCCGGTTCAGCAGCTCAGGTCGTACGGAGCGCACGCTCATCCGCTCCAGGACCGTGAGCTTTGCAGTTTCCCCGCAAGCGGTACAGAGCGCGAGGAGCCAGGCGTCGATGAGCTTATGGTTTGCGTTGACGCGAAATTTACCGCTTGCCCGGAAGCGCTCGGACGCGCACGCGTGGCAACGGCGGAGAACGAGCGGCAGGCAGGTGGGCACGACCACCCAGTTTTCGAGCACAGAAGTACACCGGTTTCAGTGAGAAGTCCGCAGCAAAAAGGAGCGCGGCGCACATGCGCGACGCGCGACAAATCAGCGCTCGGGAGGTCTCACAGGGTGTACAACGGCACGTCCTTGCCTAGACGACTTGGTTCGGCAGCACGGTAATGGCGCACAGCGGCGCTGCTCCACTGGTTTTCCAGCGCCTCACCGCCAGGTTCCGTCCGGCGGATCATGGACGAAGCCAGAGCCAGATCGCGGCGACGGTGACGATGCTGTGGAAGACGTAGGCCCGCTTGTCGTACCTCGTGGCCACGGCCCGGAAGTTCTTGAGCCTGTTGATCGTCCGCTCGACCTCGCTCCCACGCTTGTAGATCGTCTTGTCGAAGCCGGCGGGCCGACCGCCTTTGCTGCCCCGGCACTTGCGGTTGGCCCGCTGGTCCTTCGGCTCGGGGATGGTGTGCTTGATGTGGCGTCTGCGCAGGTAGCGGCCGTTACGACGGGACCTGTACGCCTTGTCGCCGCCGAGGTGATCGGGGCGGGTACGAGGATGCCCGCCGCCCAGGCGGGCGACGCGGATGCCTTCCATGACTGGAATGAGCTGCGGTGCGTCGCCCCACTGCCCTGGTGTGATCACGAATGACAGCGGGCGGCGCCCACCTTCACCGGCCAAATGGATCTCGCAGGTCAGTCCGCCCCGGGAGCGTCCGAGTCCCTCGTCGGGGCGGTGCTGTCGGGGCGTGTGTCTTCCCCCGGCACTCGCGGCGGTTTCTTGCGCGCTCCGGCGGCGTGTTGGTGGGCGCGACAGGAGGTGGAATACACGCTCGCCATGGACAGTCGATGCGGCCTGCCGCGTCGGCGTCGGCTTGGACGGCACGCAGGATCTTGTCCCACGTACCGTTCGCCGACCAGCATCTGTGTCGTTCGCAGACGGTCTTCCACTTGCCGAAACGTGCAGGCAGATCCCGCCAGGGCACTCCGGTCCGCTCCCGGAAGAGGATCCCGTCGATCACCCTGCGGTGCCTCTTCCAACGCCCGCCCCGCTGACCCGCCTTGGGTAAATGTGGCTTCAGCCGGACCCACTCGTCGTTCGTCAGATCTCCCCGTCCCACGACGGGCGCAACGACCCCGGCCCGAACCCTTCACATGATCCGCCGGACAGGCCCTAGTAGTCCTGGACGTCACCGCCGCTGATGAGGCCACCGCCCGAGCGATGATGACCCACTTGGAGAAGTGGTGGGCCACCTCCGGCATCACACCCGTGCGGCACGCGCCTGGAGTGCCGGGAGTCAAAGCCCGCGTGTACGCAGACCTCCGACGCCCCGGCACCATGACCTGACAGCCGCCGCTACGAGCGACGCAGTCCTTACGAGTTGTCGTCCTCGGCCAACTCCCCGCGCTCACCTCCGGTCGACTCCCACAGGGCGGCAATGCGTGCGGCGGCCGCGCGGGCCATGGCGAGATCAGAGGCGGTGATATCGACGCGGACGATGCCAGGGTCGGCCCATGGTGCGGTGTCAGTCATGTTGTCAGGCACGCAGGTCCGGCCACCGTGGTTCGCCGGACGGTGGGAATTCACGCGATCGGGTATCTCAAGCGCATCGCCCGCCGGGCCAGGGCCGCGCGGCGCCCCGGCGCATCCGCGCCAGGGCCCGTCCGGCGGGCGGCTTGGACGTCGCACCACCCCGGACGCACGTCCGAGCCGCCGCCACGTTCGGGTGCTTCACCGGCCGAGATGCGGCGCGCTGCCGGCATCGCTGCTGCAATGGGCACGCGCCCTTTCACGAAGCACAGCGGCGACACACCGTCCGGTCTCATAACATCCGCTTTCAGAACAGGGGTCCCACATGCACATGTGGAAACGACTGGCCCGGATGACCGTAGTCGCCGGTTCCGCGGCCGCGCTGGTGACAGGACTGTCGACCAGCGCCCAGGCCGCGTCGGGCACCTTCGCCTACAACCGGGCCGACACGGGCTTCCGGTTCTCCGTCACCAATCCGCCGGACAACCTGTGCATCCCGCTGGAAGGGGGAGCCGGCGTCGCCGACAACTTCACGGACACCCGGGCCATCCTCTTCCGGACGTCGGAGTGCACGGTCGCCCAGGACACGCTGTTTCCGAACGAGGGCGGCGTGTACGGCGGAGCAACGGTTCCGCACTCGGTGATGTTCATCCCCTAGCGGGGGTTCGCCTTGGGGCGCTTCCGGCGCCCCAAGGCGGCTTACTCGGGCACCGTGCCGTCGACGAGCCGGTCGAAGACCCGCTGAGCGGTGTGCCGCTGCTTGGCCGACGCGTCCAGGTCCGACTGCAGTGTCGATCTCGTCTGGCGTCCAGCCCGTGACGTCCAGGAGCAGCCCGTCCAGCGGCCCGCCGGTCAGTTCGACATAGACCTGTCCCCGGCCGCGGGGTGCCCTGGCTGCGACGGAGGCACCCTGGGCCCTTCAGTCTTCCATCGGCACGTAGCGACTTGTCTCCATGTCCAGGCGGCGTCGCTCGGTCGGTCGCAATCCGTGCTCCTGATCCCAACGCTTCAAGGTCATTTCGTCCTCGTTCCACTCGATGCAGCTTGCGCTGTCGAGGGTGAGGGTGAAGAAGCGCCAGGAGTCGTGAGGACGCCACCCGCTCGTTGCCTCGATCGAAGCAGCGGTCGCCTCGCGTTGCGTTTCATCCGCGTCCGTCACGCGCCCGCGCAGCTTGATCTCGCACCCGGGGTTACCGGCGTTCGTCACCGGAGTCTGCAGCACCAGGCGGGGGTCGCCGGCAAGGTCGTGTGCCTTGCGTGATCCGGCGATCATTACGAGCATCAGCTGGTGCCGGACGACATGCACTTCAACCGGGCTGATCCGGGGTGTCCCGTCCTGACGGATGGTTCCGACCAGAACGAAGCCGAAACGCTTGAACGAGCCATGCGCGCGTGCGGCGATCTCCGGTGCCGCCTGCTCGAACTCGCCCCAGCGCATGCAACCAGGCTCCCTTGATCATCACGCTGGGGCAAACGGGGCGCGCGGCGGTCATGCCGCTGGCCAGTTCGGGGCGTCGGCGCGGCCGTCCCTGCAGTGACCGTCACCACGCAGGCGCAGAGCCCTCCGGCTCCGCGCCTCCGGCCCAAGGATGGCCTTCACCCCCACCCTGAAGGGCGGAGCGCTGGCCAAGATCAGAGGTAGATCAGCTGCCGTATCCCCAGCGGGCGCGTCCGTCGCTTCCGGCGAAACACTTGGCCGGACGTCCGTCAGTGGTGGTGCCGCGCGCTCCTACGGGCGAGCAGAAACGGCCGAACTGAACCCCGGACTGCCCGCCGCCCGTGCTGCCTCCGGTGTTGCCGCCCGTGCTGGTGCTTCCGCCGGTGCTGGTGCTCGACCCGCTGTCCTCGGTCGGCTCGGGTGCCGGCTCCGGCTCCGGCTTCGGGGTGGGCTTCGGGTGGAGTCTCTTGCCCGTCACCTTTGGGCACTTCACCCCCGGGGCGGCCAGGTACACCTTGGGCTTCGCACGCTTGGGCACGAGACCGGAGCCCGCGCTGGGCCCCTGGATGCACACCAGCCACCGCCCGTGTTCCTTGGGGAGAGTGACGTCCTCGTACGCGCTGTACGCCACGAGGTCGGCGTCCACCAGGTCCTCGACGGCCTCCTCCGCGCCTTCGAAGGTCTCGCCGATGACCTTGGGCATCGAGGGGCGCGGATCTTTGCTCTTCGACGGCGCGGCCGGCGCGGTTTTGGTGACCGTGACGGTGGGGCCCGGCTTTGTCTTTATCTTCGTCGTGGGGCCCTGGCATGCCGCTGTGATCATTGCCAGGATGAGGAAGGCGGCGAACATGCCGCCGCATCCCAGGACGGTCTTGTGACTTGCCTTGAGCTGGTCCCTCGGCGGGCCGGGATAGGGCGGACCGGGATACGGCGGACCTGGATACGGCGGCTGGTGCGGGGGTCTGTTCATCACTGCCTCCTGAAGTTCAACAAAATGTAGAAGCTGCAGGAGTGTATCGGCGGCATGGAAAGGTCGCCGTCTGCACAGCTAGGTGGTGGCCCGCCCGGGCGACGAAGTTCTTTTCCACTGAGCGGAGTTGGCGGAGACCGCCGTCCACCCACCACTGCCTGCCCGGCCGACGCCTACTCAAGCCACAGCGTGAGGCCCACATACAGTTTCCTTCCCGTGCCGATCTCCTGAACCAGCCCGTGCTCTACCGCTGCAGGCTCTGCGACCCGGCTCGGTGCTGTCCGCGATGCCGGCCTGGGCCGTCACCAGTTGGGGTCGAGTGTGAGTGTCGCCGCGCGGTCGGTCATCCAGGCGTCGAAGTCATTCACTGTGCCGTAGATCGGCTGCCCGCCGAAGGCCCTTGTTACGTCAGCCAGTTCAGTGAGGGCTGAGGTCAGGTGACCGGCGGCCAGTGCGGCCTGGGTGCGGCCGATCCGGGGCAGGACGTTCTCCGCTGCGAAGCTATTGCGTTCGGCCCCCAGTGCCTGGGTTGTGGCGCGCAGTGACTCGGCGGCGAGAACAGCGGTCGCCACCTCCTGTTCAAGTAGTGCCAGGCGGGTCTCGTCCACTCGATCCGCGTGGGCGGCGACGAGAGCCACCTGGAGTCCATGGGTGATGACTGCAGCGGCCGCCGCCGGCGAGGCCGCCGACGAGAGCTCCGAGGACGGCAGGCACGTTCCGCGAATTCTTGTGCGTCGGTTTCCCCGCGGGCGAGGTCCAGCCCCGCCTCTGCCACCTTGTGTGCGGCTTGCGCGACTGCCGATGCGAGGGTCGCGCAGGCCAGGGCTGCCGGCAGGGATCCAGCCTTGGCGGCCACCCTGACGGCTTCTCGCAGGGCGGCCTGGGCGCCTGACTGTACGGCCGCCCGGCCGACGGCGCTTCCCGCCGCTGTCAGCGCGGCCACCGACGCCGACGTCTCCCTGGCACGAATCCGAGCCGCCGCACGGGCCGCCTCCACCACGCCTGTACCAATCGCGGTTGCGGCAGCGGCGGTTGCGGTAGCGCCGGATATCTGCCGCGCGCTCGCGCCGGCGAGTTGCCTGTTGGCCCACTTCAGCGGGGAACGCGCGGCTCGGTGTGTCTCCCGGAGGCTGATGCCGCGGCCCTGAACGCCTTCTGCGCGGAGCCGGTCGGTCAGCTGGGCGCGGGCATCACGGTAATCCTCGTATCGGATGCCGTCGGGCGACATGGTCAGGCGCTTGTCGAGCAGCTGCCCCCCCAACGGCTTCCAGCTTGTCGGCGGCGAGGAGCCGCTGCATCCCCGTGTAGTGGCTGCGGGCGAACTGGACGCGGTTGCCGGGGAGCTCTGGAAGAGCTTGGCCCGAATCTGCGCGACCACCCGGCGCCCGTTGACGATCTTCAGGTCCGCGGGAGCGATATGCGAGCCGCCGGCTCCCCCCTCGGTGACCACCGCACGCAGCGGGGAGTCCTGGGTGATCGCTGCCTGGTTGAAAGACAGTGCGTGC
This sequence comes from Streptomyces spiramyceticus, assembly GCF_028807635.1. NCBI lineage: Bacteria > Bacillati > Actinomycetota > Actinomycetes > Kitasatosporales > Streptomycetaceae > Streptomyces > Streptomyces spiramyceticus. Next base: position 563,843 of record NZ_JARBAX010000002.1, on the reverse strand, counting down.
ATCACCTCGAAGAGATGCCCGGCACGCTGTTCGTTGGTGACGTTCGCATACCGGGCCGCCAGCCGGGCCACGGTGTCCCTGGTCCGCAGGGTCTCCACAGTGGCTTGTGCCAGCCGTCGGCCCGCCGGGTCGGCCGCTGCCCAGGCAGCCGCGAACGCGCCACCTGGCAGCGGCACCCGTGCTGGGCCCTGCCTTCGCCGCCGACCGTTCACCCGGCGACCATCAGCGACTGCAGCCGGGCCAAGGCGTCCTCCACGACCAGCCTGGACACATCGGTGACCTGGCCGTCCTCGTCAGCGAGCGGTGCAGACATGACAGTGGTCGCCGTGCTCGCCAGCGCAACCAGGACGGCAACCTCGCCGCGCTGGGACGGCGTGTAGACGGCGTAGTCGTCCCCGCCTTCCAGCATGGTGCGCAGGCCCGGCAGCCTGAGCTGCAGTTCGTCGCGCAGGCGGTCCAGCACGTGCCGGATCTGGCGACTGCGTTCGCACACGGCGGACGCCCTGGCCTCGGCCACGGCGAGTTCGGCGGATGCCCGGGCCACCCCGGCCGCGTTCTCACGCTGGTCGCGCCGCAACCGCCGCGACTTCCACTCCAGGAGGCCGACTGCGGTCAGCACGACCGGGGTCGCAACGATTCCCGTGAGCACCGCAGTGCCGACGGCCACGCCTCCTCCGCCCGCGGCCACCGCGCCGCCGCCCAACCAGGCGAGCGTGGCACTGCTGGCCGCAGCCCCGGACAGGCCGGATATCGCCGCCCCGGTCGACGCGGTCGCGAAAGCACCCACCGTTGCGTATGTGGCCGCACCGGCACCGGCTGCGGCGATCGCGCTGCCCGCCACCGCAGTTACAGCGCCCACCGCGTCCACCGCGTCCACCGCGTCCAGCCTCATCCGACGCAGCTGCACGTCCGGCAGTCCCGCCGCAGCAAGCTCCCCAATGTCAGCCAGCTCCGCCAAGTCCACATGCTTCAGCTGGAGGAACGCCTCTTTGAAGGGCACCAACGCGCGGTAGTAGACGCTACGCCGCGCCGCCTCCTGCTCTCCTCCTGTACGACAGGCCGCCAAGTTCCGGCTCTCGCATCCGTCGCCTCACGCCCGTCATGACGGATGATCAGCTCGGCTGCCCGCTCCGGTCCGGCGCGGAAGCGCACCTGAGCGTGGGGAGGTTGCGATGGCAGAGCATCCGGTGATCGGGTATCTCGTCTGGGCGGTACTGTTCGGCGCCGTGTTCGCCTGGGAGGGAATCACCCTCGTCCGGGCCGACGACGCGTTTCCCACGCTCAGCGATGCCATGCGCGCGGTCATGCGCTACCCCGTCGGCCGATGGGCGCTGTTCGCCTTCTGGTTGTGGTTCGGCTGGCACACCTTCGTTCGCGGCTGGCACTTCCTGCTCCGGGACGCGCCGTGATGGCGTGCCGACGGATCGGAAGGCACGGCGCGTAGGGTGCTCCCTCTTTCACTGAACATCGGGCTCATGTTGAGCGGCTACGTGCTGGTCATGGGGTTCCTGGCCCTGGGTCTGCGCATTCAGCGTCGAAGGCCGGCCGCACCCGGGCGTGCCGGGAGGCAGGGCTGGCCGGGGCTGATCCGCCTCGTGGTCGGCACCGCGGTCGGTGGGTATGTGCTGCTGATGGTTGTTGTGGTGGGTTACTACCGTGGCGTGGCCCAGCTGGGCGGCCGATTCCTGTCGAGCGCGTTCACCGGGGCCGCGGTGCTGGTGGGGATCTCGCTCCCGGTCTTCTTCGTCGCGTCCTGGCTGGTCGAATGGTTGCGGCGGGGACGGCGGAGTCGGTGACGTGTCACGGGATCTCGGACACTGGACGCGACCGGGTTCGGCCGCATCCTCGACCGCCAAGGCCCGCAGCAGCGCCGCCGCCACGTCTGACGTTCCGGCCCCGGACCCTTGGGCATGGCGCGCAGCCAAGACCGGCCGAACGGAAAACGTCGGTCAGGTCTCGCCTTCGGTCGGCGAGATGGCCCCCATTGTTCGACTGATGGGATCAGCGGCGCGCGTGCCGTAACTGGTTGGGCGACAGGGAAGCCCCGGGGTGATGCCTCGGGCTTCTTCGTCGAGCGTGTGATGAGGATTCAACTCACGCTCGAACCCAACGTGGCCGTGGGCCAGCGCGGTCCCGGGTGTCGACTTTCACGGGGAGACCTTCGCCCTCTTCGGCTGCTCGCTGGTCCTGACGGCCTGTTTCCTGTCCTGGGTCCCGCGCCAAGATGTGGTTCACGGTGCTCGGCGCCGGCACCCTCGGCGGCTGTCTGCTGCACGGCTTCCTGGTGAAGGGCGCCGATTGCGCCGGGCTGTTCGACACGTACACCTGGCTCTCCACCCCGCTCGGCGAGATCTTCCTGACCATCGCGGTGGCCGTCGTGGTCACCCTGCTCTGCACCCCGTTCGTACGGCGTATGTTCCCCTGGGCGATGGAGCCCGAGATGAAGTGGGCGTTCCGCAGCGACCCGGTCGAGAACGTCCGTGGCCGGGGGCAGAGTTCCCTGACGTATGTGAGCGTGAGCCGGACACTGGTCGCCTCGTCGAGTACGGCGAGACGACCAAGGCCCGAGTCCGAGAAGGCGTCTAGTCGCCCTGGCGGCCGACGACATCAACAGGGAGAGCCGGAAGGCCGACGCCCTCGTTTCGCGACGGCTCCGAACCACCCCAGCGCATCGCAGGAGAGCCAGCTGGAGGACGATCCGTTTCGCCTGACGGCCAGGGCCCAGCGGCGATTGTGGGCGATGAGCGGGGCGACGTCGTCGTGGTCGTCGGGGCTGGCGGAGGGACTCCAAGAGGTGGTCACAGGTGTCCTCCAGGTTGCGGTGTGGGCCCGTCGAGGAGGGTGAGGAGGGTACTCAGGCGGGTGTCGATGTCCTGGTCACGGGTCTCGACCAAGGCCGTCGGCATAGAGGACCAGTTGGTCGCCGGTCCAGGTCGACGGCGGTGGTGCGTAAGCGCCGCCTACGCCCAGCGGGGCGCCGACAGCGTCCGGCAAGTATTTCCGCATTGGCTCGGCCCATCCAGAACTGATTTCGTTGATTTCTGGCGCCGAGGCAGTGGATATCGTTAGTGTGCGGCGCGTACCGAGGCTCGGCACTCAAACCGGCCTTGCCCACCGCCATGCCCGGCTGAGGCGCCGGTTGCCCATGCCCGGCCGACCGGAGGCAGCACTCCACAGCTCGCCCCGCGGAGCTCAAAGCGTCAGCCCGCTGACGCCCACTTCGTGTCGTCCTCGACGATCCACACCTGCGAAAGAGCCGACGTGAACAACAAGCAACTCGCTTCCGCGCTCCCGGAGACCGACCGCACCCGCCATCGCCGCCTGCGCGAGCAGGGAAGCCTCGACCGCGCACAGCTCGACGCCATCCTGGAGACAGGCTTCATCTGCCACTTCGGGGTCGTCATCGACGGAATCCCCATGGTTGTGCCGACCGTCTACGGCAATGACGGCCGCTACCTCTACTTCCACGGCTCGGTCGCCAGCCGCAGCCTGGTCGCCTCACCCAAGGCGGCGGTGTGCGTGACCGTCACGCATGTGGACGGCCTGGTCCTCGCCCGCTCGGTGTTCGAGCATGGCGTCAACTACCGCAGTGCGATGATCTACGGCGTGCCACGCCTCGTCACGGACGCGGAGGAGAAGCTGGCGGGCCTGCGCTGCCTGACCGAGCACGCGACACCCGGACAGTGGGACTACGCACGGCAGCCGAACCGCAAGGAACTGGCGGCGACCGCGCTGCTTGCCCTTTCCCTGGAGGAGGCGTCGGTCAAGATACGCACCGGTGGCCCCGACGACGGCGATGGACCCGACGCCGCCCTCGGCATCTGGGCAGGCGTCCTGCCGCTGACCGCTACGTGGGGCGAGCCTGATGCCGACCCCCTCCTCCCGGACGGCATCGAACCGCCCCACCACATCCTCGCCCGCAGCAATACCCGAGCCGGGTAACCGGGAATGCCGTCCCCCCACGGACCGGAAAGGAATCGAGTCCGGCGTGCCCCCTGCCCTCTGGCGCCTCGCGATCGGGACCGTCACGATCGACACCGACGCCTTCGTCGTCAGCCAGAATCCTGCCGGACATCGCAACCGACCTGGACGTGTCCGTCGCAGTGGCCGGCCAGCTGGTGACCGCCGACTCCCTCGCCTACGCGGTGCTCGGCCCGCTCAGCGCCTCACTGACCAGATCGGCATCTCGCCGGACCACTATGCGTTGCTGCTCGCCGGCCGCATTGAAAGCCATGACAGTCTGCCTGCCCACGGACCAGGCCGAGGCGCTGGCCACCGTCGCTAGCGTTGAGAACAGGCCCGTGTCCGAAGTCATCCGCGCCGCCATCGCCGAGCTTCTCTTTCAGACCATCGAGCGGCCCGTAGGTGGATTGCCGCGTAGCTGTCCACCGGTCCACAATTAAAAAAGGTTGGGTGATGGGGGCGTACCTCTTTAAGAAGCGCCCAATGCATCCCGCTGCTCTGGTCGGTGCGGCCGCAGGTCGCGTGGCGCACTTCGCCGTTTCCGGCGTGGTCGGTGGACTGATTTTCCGAGGTGCGGCCAAAGCCGCGCCGACGGTCAAACCTGCTGTTCGCCAGGCGCTCGTCGGTGGTATCGCCGGCGGCATCGTGGCGAGCCGGTGGCTCGGCTCCGCAGCCGAGGAGGCTCGGCTCAAGGCGGGGGACATGCTGGCCGAGGCCCGGTCCTCGCTGGGTGAGGAGACTCCGCCGCCGTCCGCGGTGAAAGTCGAGGGCCATGCACACGACCACGAACACTGATCATGTCTGACATCGTCGTGCGCTCTGTTGCCGCAGGCCGGGTGCGGCTGGTCGTGCCGTGGCTGCAGGCCCGGCCCGGCTGCGCCGGACTGGTCGATGATCGTCTCGCCGACGTACAAGGCTTCCGGGCTCTGCGGATCTTTCCCCGTACAGGGAGTGTGGTGGTCTGGGTCGCGCCCGACCGCCTGGACGTAGACCGGCTGGTGTCCGCACTGGAGGAGGCGCCTCCACCGTCTGCCGTGGCCAAAGCGAGCCGTGCGACACCTGACTCGTCCACGGGCGAGGTCGCCCGGCTGGTCGTCGGCGGTGCGGTACTCGCCCTCGTAGCCGTGCACCGACTCCTGCTGCGCCGCCCGCCCTGGTCGAGCGGTGCTCCGCTCGATCTCCTGCGCGTCGCCACCGTGTTCAGCGGCTTGCCCTTCTTCCGCGGGGCGGCGCACACCGTGCTGGGCCGCCGATTCCCCGGTACGGACACCCTGGTCACCGCCGCGACGGTGATCTCACTGGTGCTGCGGGAGAACGTGGTGGCACTGACCGTGCTGTGGCTGCTCAACATCGGCGAGTTCCTGCAGACCCTGACGCTGCGCCGCACCCGGCGGGCCATCGAGGAGCTGCTGAGCGTCGGCGAGGAGCGGGTGTGGCTCGTACGCGACGGCGTCGAGATCGAGGTGGCGCTGGAGGATGTCGAGGCAGGCGACCTGGTTGCTGTGTACGAGCATCACCGGATCCCCGTGGATGGCACCGCCGTCAGCGGGGAGGCACTGGTCGACCAGGCGGCCATCACAGGCGAAGCCCTCCCGGTGTATGTGCGTGAGGGCGCCGACGTCTATGCCGGCACCATCCTCACCAACGGCTCGCTCACCATCCGCACGACCTCCGTCGGCCGTGACACCACGGTCGGCCGCATCATCAGCCGGGTGGAGGAGGCGCAGGCCGACCGGGCGCCGATCCAGACCGTGGCCACCCGCTTCACCCGCCGCTTCGTCCCGGTCTCCTTCGCCCTGGCGGCCGGCACCTACCTGCTCACCGGTGACCCCCGGCGTGCGATGACCATGCTGCTCATCGCATGTCCGTGCGCCGCCGGCCTGGCCACCCCGACCGCCATCAGCGCAGCGATCGGCAACGGCGCCCGCCACGGCACCCTCATCAAGGGGGGAACCCACCTGGAAGGCGTTGGGCGCGTCACCGCGGTGGTCTTCGACAAGACCGGCACCCTCACCCTGGGCCGCCCGCTCGTTACCAGCGTGGTCACTTTTCACGAGCAGTTCACCGCCGACGAGGTGCTGAGCCTGGCCGCATCGGGTGAGCTTCACGCCCGGCACCCGCTCGCCGAGGCCATCGTCCGGCGCACCGAGGAGCAGCACCTGCACATCCCCATCCACCAAGCGTGCGAAGTCGTTCTCGGCATGGGCATGCGCGCCGAACTCGACGGCAGCCGCCTGCTGGTCGGAAGCCCGGCCCTGCTGCGCCAGCACGGTATGGAACTACCGGAGGCTGCACAGAACTGGACGGAACAGCTGCGTGCCCAGGGCGAGACGGTCATATGCCTGGCACACGACGACAGCTTGATCGGCATGCTGGGCCTCTCCGATGCGGTACGTGGCGGAGCCCATACCGTCGTACGGCAACTGGAAGACCTGGGAGTGCAACGCATCATCCTGATGACCGGTGACTCGCCCGAAACCGCCGAGGCGGTCGCGGATGCGCTTGGCATCACCGAGGTGCACGCCCACGCTCTGCCCGAGGGCAAGCTTCAGTTGATCCGCGACCTCCAGGACGAGGGACACATCGTCGCCATGGTCGGTGACGGCACCAACGACGCCCCCGCCCTGGCCCTGGCGGACGTCGGCATCGCGATGGGCGCACACTCCTCGCACGTTGCGCTGGAGACCGCCGACATCGCGTTGGCCGGCAACGACCTGCAGCAGGTCGCCGCAGTTGTCGAACTGAGCCGCCAAACGCTACGGGTGGTCCGGCAGAACTACGGCCTGGCCATCGGCGTCAATCTCGTCGGCCTGGGTGCCGGCGCGGGAGGGTCCATCAACCCGGTCGTGGCCGCCCTGCTGCACAACACCAGCAGCATCGCCGTGGTCGGTAACTCGGCACGACTGGTCAACCACACCCCGCGCCTGCCCAGCGAACGAGGCCCGACGCTCTACGCGGCCCCGATGGAGGACCACCGAGTGCGCTGACCGCTGACCACCAGATCGGCGTTCGCCTAGGTTTTGCATCCGCTCTGGCGGCGCCCGGAACCTCTGGAGGAGAGCAGCATGGCAACAGGCACTGTGAAGTGGTTCAACGCGGACAAGGGTTTTGGCTTCATCACGCAGGACGATGGCGGTCCGGATGTGTTCGTCCACTTCTCCGCCATCCAGACCACCGGCTTCAAGGAGCTGTTGGAGGGCGCCCCGGTCGAGTACGAAGTCACCCAGGGCCCCAAGGGCCCCCAGGCGGAGATGGTCGTCCCCTTGTCGTAGTCGACGTGTACGAATACAGGCCGGCCGGCCCCAGCGCGGTCGTCCCGACGATCAGGCTGGGGCCGGTCCGGCATTCCCGGCCCGCGTCCACGCCAACGAGCTGGCCTGCGCTTCCTGCGCCATCTTTCGGGTGGCAGCTCACGGCTCGGTGAGACCGCTCAAACGTCGTTGCGCAGGAAACCAGTTCACTGGTCAGGCGGACGCGTCAGCATCTTCTGGCGCCGACGACGCCAAGCCGTCGCCCGCCTCTTTCATTACCTGCGGCGTCGTCGCACGATCGAGGGGCGGCCTCCGTGAGACCGCCCCTGACCACTCCACGGCCCGCTACACCCTGGCCGCCCAGCGAAACCGGCAGGTCAGACAGCGAAATCCAGCCGGAGTATTAGGCGGTCTGCCGCATGTCCCCGTTGGGAACATGCGGCACGCGTGTTTGCTACGAGTGAAGCCGCCTGGTCAGGATGACGGGGCGTCAAGTCCCGGCTTGCGCTTGACGTCAGTGATTTTCAAGTTCGCGGCTGCCAACGCCCCGAACGGCTCGGTGATCAGGGTGCTGGAGGTACCGATGATTTCCAGTGCGGCCTGGGAATCGATCCGCAGGTCCAGGCGGACACGCGGCGAGCCGCCCTGGGCGGGCATGGCGTGGATACGCGACGCCGGGTAGTCCAGTTTCATCAGCTTGCTGTGCAGAACCTTGGCGCTGGTGGTGCCCTTGCCGCCGAACCCCTCGCGGATGCGGTCCGCGTGCTTGTCGGCGATGCACTGATCCTCCGCGTCCAGCGGGATCTCTGCGAAGTCCTCGGGCTTGAGCTCGGAGGTGTAGTCCTCCGGGGGGCCTTCGGAGGAGTTCGGGTCCGGGCCGATGCCGTCGATCGTCGGCGGCGGGTTGTCCGGCCCGTACCCGTCCACCGGCTGCTCCGCGTACCCGGGAACATCCTCCGGGCGGGGGATCCTCTTGCCGTTCGCGTCGGCCGGCTGGTCCTCTCTGCACGCCGCGTTGATGGTGCGCACGAGCTTTGAGAACCGCTTCATGGCCGCGCTGTTGTCCGTGGCGGTCGGGCTGCTTCCTGCGCGCACGCTGCTTCCCGCAGGCACCGCGTCGGCGCCGGACTTCTGACTGCCACACCCGGCCACGGCGAGGGAGGCGAGACTGGCCGCGAGCAGCGCGGCAGTAACACGTATGGGTCGCATGGGCGCATCATGTCCGGTGATCGACACGGCGCACATGAGCACGCGTACTCACCTTCACCCCGAGCTGCCAACTACCGCAAGAATCGGAGCCTTTGACTCCGAAGCGCATGTCTTACGTAAAGGCGTTCGAGGTGCACGGGTCCGTGATCGTCGATCACCACGGGTCGACTTGACGAGAGAGAACACCGTTCGAAGAACCGCGTTCCCTGTCGTGGCCGCCGTATCCATGGCCATGCTGCGGCCCAGTCGTGCCGAGCGTGCACGACGGCGTAGCACCACCGGCCGACGTAGTGGCCGCCTATGTGCTGGCCGGCGAACTCGCACTGGCAGGCGGCGACCACCGTGCGGCCTTCACCCGGTACGAGAACGCGATGCGCGGCTGTGCCCAGGGCTGCCAGAAGGGCGGCGACCGCACAGGGAAGTTCCTTGCCCCCGGCACCGCGACCGGCCTCCGCATCCGCAACGGCCTGCTGAGCAGACGCTCCCTGTGGATGGCATCGTCGGCCCGCAGACTTGAACGCGCTGCGCCCCGTGAGGGCGGCGGGCCGTCGAGACGGAACCCGCAGAGTCAGCCGGCCTTGGCCGGCTCCAGGGTGCGGCCGAGGAGGGGGAGCAGGCGGTCCCAGTGGCGCTGCAGTGCGGAGGGGTTGAAGGCGTCGGTGTCGGACATGGTGAAGCCGTGGACGGTGCCGGGGTAGATCTCGGAGGTGTAGCCGACACCTGCGGCATCCAGCGCCTGGTTGAGCTCGCCGAGGGCCTCGGGCGTCATGTCGGTTTCGGCGTGGCCGAGGTGGACCTGGGCGGTGAGCTTGGAGAGGAGGCGGTGCAGGCTGTCGGGCCCGTCGGCGCCCACGGGGCCGTGGAATCCGGCGACGGCGGCCACCTGGCCGGGGTGGGCCGCGGCGGTGCGCATCGCCAGGAGGCCGCCTATGCAGTAGCCGGTCACCGCGACCGGTCCGGCGCCGACCTCGGGCTGGGTGGTGAGGAACCTGAGGTAGGCGTCGGCGTCGCTCAGGACACGTTCGGTGGTGTGCGCCTCGATCAAGGGCATCAGCTGGGCGATGACCGCGGGCCGGACCTCTTCTCCGATGTGCTCGGGAAGTTCGATCAGTGGTGCCGGGCCGTGCCGGTAGAAGAGGTTGGGGACGAGCACGTAGTACCCGTGCCCGGCCAGTTCGCGGGCCATCTCCCGCAGCACGGGCCGGATGCCGAAGCCGTCCGCGTACATCAGCACCCCTGGGTGCCGCTCGCCGTGGTCGGGGAAGGCGGCGAAGGCGTCGGCCTGGCCGTCCGTGGTGGGGATCTGCAGTGTCTTGGTGGGCAAGAGCTTCCTTCCTTGAGTTCACTCGATAAACGTTCGTCGCACTAACGTTTTCGGCGCGAGTGAACGTATATCGTTAGTCGGACTAACGCAACGGGTAGGATGGGCGCCATGATCAGAGCCGAAGCCGCGGACGTGCCCGGCGACGGCGCGCTCAAGATGCCCGACAGGCTGCGTCGACGGGCGAGCCGACTGTTGTCGCAGCTGACCATGCGGTCGGACCGGCTGATCACCGAGGGGCTGGCCCGGGCCGACGCCCGCAAGTGGCACTACGCCGTGCTCGCCTCACTGCAGGAGTACGGGCCGGGCAGCCAGGCGGAGCTGAGCAGGCGCTCCGGCATCTACCGCAGCGACATGGTCGGCGTGCTCAACGAACTGGTCGAGCGTGACCTTGTCGAGCGGGCACCGGATCCCGGCGACCGGCGCCGCAACATCATCACGATCTCCACCCAAGGCCGCCGCCACCTACGCCTCCTCGACAAGGTCCTGGACGACCTCCATGACGAACTGCTCGCGCCGCTTTGTCCGGCCGAACGCGACCAGTTCGTGCAGTTGCTCACTCGCTTGCTGGACCACCACACCCAGACCTCCTGAGCCGCGTAGTGGCATCCGACATCAACGCTGCCCGGGGCGCTGTTTCATAGGTGGCCGCTCGGCTGGACCACACAGCCGAGCGCCTGCATAAACGGTCCAGCTGGACAGTTATGAAGGCTTCCACCGCCCGAACGCGATCGTTCGGTTCCGGGCGGGCATGAACTCTGTCTGCAGGCGGAAGAGGTGAACACGGCGTGCAGCGGCTGTTGCGGCGCCCAGGAGGATGTCAGAAGTAGTCGTCCGGGCGGGAGTCGGCTCGTACGGTATCGAGCGTGAAGCAGTGGAATCCGCCGCTGAAGAGCCGCCGGTGCCGGTGGCGCACGGGAACGACGGTGAAACCGTGTGCTTCGAGGACTTTGATAAGTGCGGGCGCCTGGGAATTAGCGATGACGGTGTTCTCATCGACCGACAACACGTTGACGTCGATGTACAGGCTCGTGAGGGTCAGGTCATCGTCGTCATAGTCGGGGAAGTCCTCCGGTGATGGTTCCGGGGCGTAGATCTTGTCCCAGCGCCGCAATGGCTCGGGAAGTAGATCAACCACGCCGGGATGGCGCAGCAGCAGTGTGCCGGGCCGCAGGGGCAGCACCAGTGTGTCGATGTGGTTGTTGTCCGCCTGGTTCAGGACATGGAAGCGGAACCTGTCGGCAAGATGGCGTTGCAGCCAGGTGACGGCCAAGGCATGGTTCTCGTTGGAGACGTTGACGATGACGTCGCGCCCAAAGCGAAGGCACTGAGCGGCGTCGAACATCATCTCCACGCCGACGTCGAACGCGGACGGTTCCGGGTTCGGTACGAGTGTGGGCTGACGTCGCTTGGCCTGCACTGGGTCAAAGGACCGGTCGGTCATCACCGGCCGCGGCATGACCGTCCACTTCGCCCCGGCCTTGAAGTACTGGTAGAAGACCGGCTTGAGCAGGTCGTTCTCAAAGTGGCGCGCCCGCACCTGCGGCGACGTCTCAAGGATCTCGTCGCCCAGGACGATGGCCTGATCACGCACGTTGAGCGCAGGTGTTCCGTCGGAACTCCAGTACGGAGTACGGAACTTGGCGGCCTCACCGAGAGCAATCGGGCGGTGCACCGTGACCGATAGCTCCTCCAGAACCGACACCAGACCCTCGATGTCCTCGGAAAGCTCCTCAACGTGATGCCGCTTGAACGGCTTACGTGCACGGTCGGTGAACTCGTCGAACACATTGAAAAATAGGCGGAAGGACAGGTCCAGTTCGTGTGCTTCATAGCCCTGTGCCGAACCTACGATGACCTCGCGCAGCGGGGACCACTCGTCGTAGCTGTTGACCATCAGCTCGCTCCCCTAGCCTGGGTGGCCAAGCCGGCCAGCAGCCAGCCTGCCCCTGTTGCCATCCCTGCTAAACGGCTTGGACGGAGACGGACTCGGGGCTGCGTGCTCGGTTTTGAACCAGGAAGGACAATCGGACACGCGATCCACTCAGCGGATCACAGGACGGTTCGCAGCCCGGGTGAGCACCCTGTCCCCGGTCAACCTCCGGATGATGTCCTGGTCCAACGAAACATCAGGCCCTTCCTGTGATCGAAGCCTGCGTGGCAGAGCCGCCACGCAGCTTCGCCACGCAGCGGGGTCCATCCCCACATGCGCGGGAAGCCCTTGTTGGTCCACGCCACGCCAGAGGTGCGCGTGAGGGGCCCATCCCCGCCGTGATCGGCACGCGGTACGTCGATCGCCTCGGCGATTTGCGAAGAGCACCCCGCACAGCGCACCCCATCGGCGGCCAGCCCGCACTGTCCCGCCCGGACTCGGCGCGCCGCCGGGTGTTTTGATGGTATTTCACATTAATCTCCCGTAACTGTACGAAGTCGATCTATCGCAGATCGCACCCACCTCACTCCACCGGAGATGACATGCACAAGCTCCGCAAGGCTGCCGTCCTGGTCGCCGCCCTCGCCGGCGCCGGACTCCTGAGTGCCGGCACCGCCCACGCCGGCGGCGATGGGCACGGCCACCACAAGGGCGACCACTTCAACATCAAGCAGAGTTCCGAGTGCAAGTCGCACGACCTGAACCTCGACGTCCTCGGCCAGGTCGGGCTGGTCAACGGCCTGCTGGGCAGCGCGCTCAACGGCGAGGGCCACCCGGGCGAACAGAAGACCCACATCGGTTCGAGCATGGGCTGCGACAACAGCGCCTTCTAAGGCCTCTCCCGTAAACGACCTTTGAGTGGGGGATGGGGGCGCGGCCGGTGGCCTTCCGGCCGCGCCCCCTGTCCGACGAGGTTAAGGTCGTGCACGCGGGCGATTCCGCGCATGGCGTGGTGCACGCCCTCCCCCCCGAGGCGGCAGTCGCAAAGGATCTTCCAGCACTTCATGCGTACGAAGACGTGCTCGAGACAGGTCCGGACCTGCTTGTGGGACTTGTTGTGCGCCTCTTACCGGGCCGGCAGTTCCTCTCCCTTGCGGCGCCGGTGCGACGCAGGCGTCGGCTCGCCGCCCCGCACTCCCACCACGACGCACCAGCATGGCGGCACAGGCACGCAGACCTGCCCCGGCTCCGGCCAGCCTGCCCGCCTCGTAGGAAACACCTCGACCAGCCGCGGCCGTCCGCCCTGGTGGAGCGGACGGCCGGGGCTTCTTCAATTGCCGTACGAGGTCGGCGAGCGGTACGTCGACCGCGTCGGCGATGAGGATCAGGGTGTCGATTCAGCGCGGCGGATGCCCCCGCTCGACCCGTACATAGATGGCCTTATCCATGCCCGCCCTCTCGGCAACTGCCTGTTGCGTGAGGTTGGCGTGAAGCCTGGCCGCCCGGATCTGGTCCCCGATGGCCCGGCGACGGGCGAGCACCCAGTCGAGCGGCGGTTCGGAGGACCGCGAGCACGCCGCAGCGATGCGGCGTATGTGTCTGCAGTTGTGGCAGGGGCTGGCGCAGCTCGCCGATGCTGATGGGGACGGCCGGATCTCCGCGGGCGAGTACAAGAAGGCGTTCACCGAACTGATCCTTGAGCGGCCCGACGCGTTCGACGCGGCCTACGCACCGTTCGTCCGCTCTCTCATGGAGATGGCTGATGACAATGGTGATGGGAAGCTGAGCCAGGACGAGTACCGCAGCTGGTTCGTGACCGCCTTCGGCATCACCGCATCACCTCCTACCACCGGTACGCCGGATTCATCAACGAGATGGAGGGCCCGCATCGCACTGAGCGAGCCGGACATCGGCCCATGCCTCGTGGCCGCGGAGACTGGGCTTCCATGGTGGGCGTGGACTCCACTGTGTACCGGGCACACCAGCACGCCGCCGGCTCCTGCAAGCGTGTCCACGGTTACCCGACCAGCGCATTCGGCCCGCCCGGCACCGTCGCGGTCGCCGCGATCCGCCTGCGGCTCCGCTCATGACCCACCGGACACTTCCTGGAGAGGCCCCGGGCGAAGCCGGCACTGCGCAACCTCCAGCAGCGACCACGTCCATCCAAACGCTCCGGAGGGGCCTGGTACCGCTACTGCGCCTGTGAGAACTCATACTGCAACTCGTAGAGGTGACCGGCTTCGACCGTGTCATGGACTTCGACAGGGCGGTCATTGTCGCTGTAGACCACTCGGAACGTACGCAGGACCGGCACGTTGCCCGGCAGTCTCAGGAGGGCGTGCTGCTCCTGGGTGGGGATCCGGGCGGACACGGAATCCACGCACCGGCACGGCGGATAGCCCAGCTGGGTCAGGAGCGTCGAGATACCTCCTCGGATCTTGCGATGTTCCATCATCGCGGTGCCACGGACGATCTCCAGAGGGAAATAGGCCTTGACCAGTCCGGCCGGCTCGTCGTCGAACGTCAGGACCTGGGACCGCAGGAGGACAGGGCTCCCCGCGTCCAGCCCGAGCGCCCGAGCCACATGGGCCGGAGCCTCGGGTACGACCTTGACCTCCAGCAGCGTGCTGTTGGCGCGTACCCCGCGCTTGCGTGCTTCGGTGATCCAGCGGTAGGGCTGCCCCGGATCGGACGGAGCCACGCTCCGCGAGGGTCGCATGGTCCGCTGCCGGTGCTTGAGGACGACGGTGTCCGGCGCCTCGGCCGTGTCGGCGCGCCTGGTGACCAGACGTTCCTCTCCCAGGAGCTCCAGCGCCTGGTTCAGGGTCGCGCTCGACGTGGCGTACCGGCGTCGAAGTTCGGCGGCCGACAGGACGGTGCCCGGGAAGACGACTCCGGACAGGATCTCGTCCCGTAGATCCGCAGCGACACGCTCGTGCAGGGGACGCCGGTCGGTGGTCTGCTCGCTTGTCGTTGACATGCCCCCAGTTATGCGGGAACCAGACACCCCACTGCCAGAGGGCAGTTCCGGCCAGACCCCGAAGACCCCGAAGACCCCGAAGACCACGGAGCGTACGGAACCGCCGCTCCAGGCCGACGCCGACGCGGAGGGGCGGATCGACTGCGGCATTGTGAGCGTGGATTGCACGGTGTGCCGAGCCCACCAGCACGCCGCCGGGGCCCGTCTGCGGCCGACATGGGTACCTGGACGCCGCAGGCGGCCAGTCCAACACCGGCCTGACGAGGCGGTGGGCGCTCAGAAGGCCGCCAGCCGGATGGTTGGCGGCCTTCCTCATGCCCGTGGCAAGGCCAGGCAGGTGCTCAGCCGTCCTAGCCGGGCGGTGTGCCGCAGCTCTGACCGCCCGGCCCGTCGAACTGCACCGAGCTGAAGAAGTCCCGGTAGGCAGGGAGGAAGTTGCCTTTGCCCGTCGGGCCGGCAGAGGTCACGGCCGTACAGCCGGTGTAGTTCGTATCGGACCAGAGGTAGATGGTCGAGGGCGTCCGGTTCCAGTCCGACTTGGCCCGGTCGTCCATGCCGAGCGCCGCAAGATCAGGGGCGTTTCCCCTGAGGGTGATCATGTCGCCGGTCCCGTCGAGGCCCGAGAACATGCAGTAGTAGCCGTCGGGGCACCGGTCGTACCCGTCGGCCGCGTGCGCTGCGGAGACCGGCACCACGGCGGCTGTCGCGGCGGCCACCGACACGAGTAATACGGAGAGCTTTTCCCTCATCGCGATCACCTTGCGCATACCGATCCGCCTTTGTTGTCAGGGCCCGTGAGTCCGCGAGATGCGGCCACCGGAACAGCGGTGCGCGGGCCGTGGTCACCAAGGCTTGTTGACCTGTTCGGCGAGCGCTATCCCCCACAGGAGTGGCACACGGGGAGGCAGCGCGGCGCGTGGAGTGCGCGGGAGAATTGCCGGACAGGCTCTAACGGCACATCATGCGCGCCGGACGGCGGCTGCGGACTGCGCGCCGCGCGAACTGAGCCCCCGTCGCAGATCAGGTGGTGTTTGCTGCCCGCCTTCCGCCGGTCGACCGGCGGAAGACCGGTGTCGGCGCCCCCCCAGTCGTCGTCCACGATCCACGGCCGAGCACTCACACCTCACGAATGGCCGAATCATCACATCAGTCACACCCGACCAGCCTCAACGACCAAGATCCTTTTACGGGCTCTAAGCGTGAGCGTCTGGAGCCTTATTTTGGACCCGCCGCGTGGCTGCCGCGCGCCCGGTGGCTCCAGCAGATGTGGGGTGCCGCTCCCCAGCCCTGCCGTTTCTCCCCAGATTCTCCCCAGGGGCCTGGAAGCCCATCCGGGTCCGGTTGCGGATGCGAACTTCGACGGCGCTGGCGCCGACGCTTGCTGTTCACAGCCAGCCTCGACGCTTGAAGATGAGGTACAAACTCAGACAAACAATGACCTGTGGTTTTCTGTTTCAGGGTCGCTCTCGACCTGGTTCCCGATGCCCCATCACGTCGAGTGCGTCACGATCCTTGAGCCTTCCGGAAAGGGCATCTGACCTGGGCTTTCCCCCGGTGTGGCCGCGACCTGCTCGCCTTTCCGGGGCGCCGGCGGCGCGTCCGCCCCCTGGCGGCGGTCGATCAGCGACAGGAGCGGGCCGGTCATCGAGGTGGTAACCACCGCCATCACCAGCAGCGCCAAATACAGGCCGGAGGTGAGCACTCCGGCGCTGTACCCGGCCTGGAGCAGGACGATCTCGGTGAGCCCCCGGGTGTTGAGCATGACGCCGACGCGAAGAGCCTCGGCGCGCCCCTCCCCGCCCAGGCGGGAGACCGCGTAACCGCCGCCGATCTTGGAGAGCACGGCCAGGACCGTCGCCAGGATCGTCACCAGCCAGAGGATGCCGCCCGAGCCCGTCCATATCTTCAGCCCGGTGGCGATGAAGAAGACCGGCACCAGCCACAGGCCCAGCGTGGACACCCAGCGGACCGGTGCGTCCCAGTGCGGCGAGTCGGGCGGGATCATCAGCCCCACCACGAACGCGCCGAAGATCGCGGTGAGCCCGCGGGCCTCCGCCACGTCCGCCGCCAGGAGCACGCAGACGCCCAGGACGACGGCCACCAGCCAGGGCCACCGGGCGCAGAGGCGCTCGGCCTGAGGGGTCTTCAGCAGGCGGCGGCCCAGAGTGGCCGCCAGCGCTCCGACCACCAGCACGGTGGCCGCGGTCGCGACGCCGCCCGAGCCGGGTTGGGCGATGCCGATCACCACGGCCAGCAGCAGCCAGGCGACGGCGTCGATGAGGGCCGCCGAAGTCAGCGAGAGCCGCCCGGCGCGGGTCGTGGTCAGGCCGCGGTCGGCGAGAATCCTGGCGAGCACGGGCACCGCCGAGACCGCCATGGTGGTCGCCAGCAGCAGCACGAAGGCCAGGGTGGGCGCGGTCCCCCGCAAGGAGGGCCGGTCGTACCAGACGAGCCAGCCGCCGAACGCCGCGCCGGCCACCAGGGAGGGCACGAGGGTGCCCAGCGCCGTCCAGCCGATGGCCCTGTCCCGCAGGCGGGACGCGTCCAACCGCAGTTCGTGGGCGACGCCCACGAGGAACAGCACCAGTCCGGCGTGCCCGAGGTCGCGCAGCGGCCCCAGCACGCCGTCCGGTAACAGGACTGACTGCGCCTTCGGCCAGGCCAAGCCGAGCACCGCCGGCCCGAGCAGCATGCCGAACGCGATCTCGCCGACGACGCCGGGCTGCCCGATTCTGCTGGCGAGCCGGCGTCCCAGGAATCCGACGACCAGGAAGGCGCCGAGTGCGGCGATCGCGTGCGCGGCGACGGGGAGCGTCACGGGCCGGCCGCTCCATCGACCGCCGCGCCGTCCGCCGTCAGGAAGCCGACGACACGGCGGACCACGGCGTCGTCGCGCAGCACCTTGGTGTGGCCCAGGTCCCGCACCCGCATCAGCTCGGCCTGCCCCCAGGCCGTCACCAGCGCCTCGCTGTCGGCGATTGGCGACTCCGGGTCGTTCTCGTCGTGGACGACGAGCAACCGGCTGGTGAAGTCCCGTGCCGCGAGAGCCGGTTCGATGGCGTCGAAGGAGATGCCGAGCCACTCCTCCGCACGCGTGCGGACCAGCCCGATGGCCTCCGGCGATACCTGCATCACCTCGCCGGAGCGGCGCCAAAGGCTGGTGTAGCTGCTGATGGGGTTGACGAACACGGCCCGCTCCAGCGTGACCCCGCTCGACATGGCGTAGGTCGTGGCCGCGGCGCCCAGCGAGTGGGCGACGACGGCGTGGAAGGGGCCGAACCGCTCGTCAGCCGCCTCGACCGCCTTGGCGAAGTGGATGACGGAGGACTCCGCTCCCTCCGACTCGCCGTGGCCGGGGAGATCCGCGACGACCACCGCGCAGCCCGCCCGGGCGAGCGCGTCCGCCAGGACGGTCAGGTGCCCGGCGTTGCCGGCCCAGCCGTGGACCAGCAGGATCCGCCGCTCGCCCTCGCCCCAGAGGTAGTGGACCACCTTGCCGCCGTCGACGACCTCGACCTCCTTGGCAGCCTGTTCCAGGATCGGCCGGGTGGCGTTCGGAGGCTGCGTCCGTATCGGCGTGAAGGCCAGCCGGCGCAGCTTTTCGGTGATGTCGGTGCTCAATTGATCGCCCCTTACCTTGTTTCTTCCACGCTCCGCAGGTGCGCGGAGATGATCTTCCGGACCTCGGGTGATTCCACGATGTCGAAGTGGCCGGCGCCCTCGACGAGTTCCACGGTGGAGTTCCGCCAGCTCGCGTGCAGTTCCCCGGCGTGCACCGGCGGCACGTAGTCGTCGGCCGTGCCGTGGATGACCAGCCCGGGAACGTCGATCGCCCGGGCGGCCTCAAGCGCCGAGTACTCGTCCCACACCGTCCCGCCGAACCTTCTCTCGATCTCCCCGACCACCCCCCGGACCCGGTCGTCGTCGAGGGCGTTCATCTCGGCGAACCTCTCGACCAGAAACATCTTGGCGGGCGGGGAGGAGATCGAGACCATGGTCCGGGCGGCCACCCCGGCGTGCCACGCGGTGAGGGCCCACAGGCCGCCCATGGAGTGGCAGACCACCGCGTGGAGGCCGGTGAGCCTGTCGTACAGGGCGCGCAGCAGGGCGCGGATCTCGGTGGGATCGCCCGTGGTGCCCAGCGCCTCCCCGTGCGGCGGCACGTCGAACAGCACCACCCGGTAGCCCTGCGCGAGGAGTTCCTCGGCGATGGACACCATGCTGCCCAGATTGGTGTTCAGGCCGTGGACGAGGAGGACGGTCGGGCCGCTGCCGCTCTGGAAGTACTTGTAGAAGCGGCCGTTCACCTTGACGGTGTGCGAACGGCACCGATTGAGGAACGCCTTCGCGAACGGATCGTGCGGCAGCTTCACGACCGTGTAGAAGCGCTCCACGAGGTCGTCCACGGATTCGGTTCGGCTCACAGCGCATTCCTCAATCGGTGTCGGTGGTCCACTTCGACCGCGTCCTTTCCGGACCTCAGTTGCCGGGCTGCTCGCTCAGCGCCGCGAGGCACTGCCTGGCTCGCTCGGGCAGGACGTACTCCCCCTCCTTCGCGATGCGGTCGTACAGGGCCTCGACCCGCTCGTAGTGGTCGTCGAGGTTCTGGTCGAGCAGGTGGTATTCGGACTTGTTGTAGATGCCGAACTGGAGGTCGGTCATCAGGCCGAACGGATCGATGTCCGTCGCGCGCCGGGTCCCGCCGAACACCAGGCGCAGGAATTCGTCGACGCTCTCGTAGCCGAGCGTGGCGAGGAGGAACTCGATCGACGCCCACTTGCGCCTGACCTGGTAGGCGCGCTCGTCCGGATCGACGATGAAGTCCAGGCCGCTGGTCATGCCCTTCGGGTAGTGCACCTTGTTGAAGCAGCGCAGGTCGATGGTGAGGCGGTCCTTGGTGGTCCGGGGCAGGGTGCTGTCCGCGTGTGCCCGGTAGTTGTCGAAGACCAGCGCGTCGCCCACCCGGCTGTCGCAGTAGTAGCCGGGGGAAGGCTTGTCGGCGTACGTCTTCGCCCAGTACATCGCCATGAGGTAGTCCCGCACCGAGGGCAGGTCGATCTCGGACAGCTTCCCTTCCAGGAAGAGGTACAGAGCCTTGTCGACGGCGTCCTTCTCCTCGCCCTCCAAGCCGCACTCCAGCATCTTCTCGTAGACGTACGGGAGGTTCGGGGCCTCCACCTCGGCCTCCTCGAAGATCACGAAGGGCTGCCGGCTCAACGGCGTCGGGGTCAGCGCCGTGTGGAAGCTGCGGTACTCGGTGGGGAAACCGAGCTGCTTCTTCACCAGCGACGGGATCTGAAGGGCGATCGAGCTTGCCGCGTGGGTGCCGTACGGCCGCTTCTCGGCCGGCACGATGAAGGCGTTCACCACCGCGGTCTCGACCTCGGGGAAGTGCTCCTGGACGATGTCCTGGTTCAGGTCGTAGAAGCGCTTCGCCGAGGGCACGAACAGCACGCAGTTCTCGAACATGGTGGAGACCGGGAAGTAGCTGCCGATCGAGGCGGCGGCGAAGCTCTCCTGGATCACCGCCTGGCAGCGCAGCTGGCGTGCCAGGTTGTCCGCCAGGCCGTCGTCCAGGTTCATCCGGACGACCTCGGTGGGGAGCACCTCGGGGTGGAAGCAGCTCGGGTTCAGCGTCCGGTGCGGAGGCAACCGGGACCCCATCTCCTCCTTGTCCACCTGGTACTTGTCCAGCACCGGGGACAGCTGCTCGGCGTGCGCCGCCGCCGAGGAATGCAGGAAGGTGCCGGTCTTCTGGTAGGTGCCCGTGACCGTGGCCTCGTCGTCCACCGTCGCGTCTGCCGCCTGGGTCGCGTCGCTCATGACGTCGTGTTCTCCGCTCGGTCCGAAGTGTTGATGCGGTCCACATAGGTGCGGACGAAGTCCTCGTCGATGGGCGGGGACGGGTAGTCCTCCGCGCCGAAGACGGCGCCTCCCACGGGGAGCGCGGCGAACATGTCCGCCAGGCCCTCCGCCGTCAGGCCGTCCACCAGGGCGGCGATCCGGGCCAGGGGGCTTGCCGGATGCCCGGCGGCGAACGCCAGCGCCCGCTGCCGCCATTCGTCGAAGGGCACGATCTCCGCCCCGCCGCCGCCGGCGGCGGCACCGACCATCTCGAAGAAGCGGTCGAAGGACGGGGCCGCGGAGTTGACGAAGTCGTAGTCACTGCCGATGCGCGCCAGGTCGCTGGTCATCGCCTCGGCGATCGTCCGGCACAGGTAGTCGACCGGCAGCACCGCCGTGAGATCAGCGGCCAGCAACGGGAAGCTCCCCATCTCGAGGCCGCCGGTGATCAGATTGTGCAGGAAGTCGCCGCGGTCGAGCCGGAAGTGCCCGGTGCGGGTCGAGGCGCCCACGAACGGCAGCCGGTACGTCGACGCCTTCGCGCCGCGCCGGCGGGCGGCGGCCACCATCTGTTCCGCCTGCCACTTGGAGGTCAGGTAGCCGTACTCGCGGTCGTCCTCGGTGACCTCGTACCCCAGGTACTTGGGCAGCGTGGCGAAGGTGGAGACGAAGTGGAACGCCTTGCCGCGACCGCGCGAGGCCAGGCGCAGCGCCTCGTGCGTACCGACCACGTTGGGGCCGATGTAGTCCTCCAGCGGCCGCATCCAGTCCACCAGGGCACCGGAGTGGCAGATGGCGTCCACCTGGTCGGCCAGTTCGTCGAAGCCCTCCTCGTCCAGGCCGAACAGCGGTTGAGTGAGGTCGCCCACCACCGGGTTCAGCAGCGGCGCGAACTCCTCCTTCCACAGGCCGTAGCCGTCGAGGGTGGCGACCAGGCGCTCCATGGCCTGGCGGGCGTCGTCCGCCCGCACCAGGCAGTAGGCAACCACTTCGGAGGCGAGCAGCTCGTGCAGCAGGTAGGCGCCGACGAATCCGGTGGCGCCGGTGACGAAGACCGCCTCCGGGCGTACCGGCGCCGCGGTGGCGTTGCCGAAGCGGAGGTCGGGGTGCAGGCAGCCCTTCCGGGCCGTGGACAGGTCCACGCCCGCGGCCTCGGCCACCTCGGCCGCCTCGGTGGCCGCCGTGCCCGTGGCGGCCTGCGGCGCCGCGTCCAGCCCTGCCTCCAGCAGCTTCGCCAGCAGGAAGTCGCCCAGCGAAGTGAGGTTGGGATGATCGAAGGCGATCTTCGCGGGCAGGGCGAGTCCGGTCAGGTCCGCGAGCTGGTTGCGCATCAGCACCGCGGTCAGCGAGTCGATGCCGATGTCCTGGAGCGGCACGTCGACGTCCACGGCCTCCGGCGAGGCGAAGCCCAGGGTCTTTGCCATCTCCTCGCGGACCACGCCCAGCACCACGGCCGGGTACTCCTCCGGCGCGGCCTCGCCCAGCAGCTTGCGCAGGTCCGTTCCGCCGCCGGCCCGGGAGCGTCCGCCGGCGTTACCGCTGAGCAGCGCGCGGAACAGCGGCGGTATGCCGCCGCGGTTCTCGAAGTAGTGCTGCACGCGGTTCAGGTCCAGCGCGGCGGCCATGGTGAGCGCGCGGCCGCTCCTGACGGCGAGCTCGAAGAGCTCCAGGCCCTCGTCCGGTGCCAGCCGGTCCAGGCCGAGCTGGGCGAAGCGGGCCCGGTCGAACTCGCTGAGCCCGGCGGCCATGCCGTCGCCCTCCCAGGGACCGAAGGCCACCGAGGTGGCCGGCAGGCCCTTGGCCCGGCGCAGGTGGGCGAGCGCGTCCAGGAAGGCGTTGGCGGCGGCGTAGTTGCCCTGGCCGGGTGCTCCCATGACGCTTGCGATGGAGGAGAACATCATGAAGAAGTCCAGCTCCATGTCCTGGGTCAGCTCGTGGAGATGCCACAGGCCGTCCACCTTGGGCAGGAGGACCGCGTCGAACCGCTCCGGCGTCAGGGCCGTCAGGGCGCCGTCGTCCAGCACACCTGCCGCGTGAACCACGCCGCGCAGCGGGCGCTCCTCACCGAACAGGGCCATCACCGCGGTGACGTCGTCGCGATCGGCCGCGTCGCAGGCCATCACGGTGGCCGTGGCGCCCAGCTCGGACAGCTCGTCCACCAGGGACTGCGCCCCGGGGGTCTCCATCCCGCGGCGGGAGGTCAGCACCAGGTCGCGTACGCCGTGGGTGCCGGCCAGCCACGTGGCCACGCGCCGGCCGAGGTCGCCGGCGCCGCCCGAGACGAGCACTGCGCCGTCCGGCCGGACGAACTGCCGCTGCTGGGCCGGGACCAGCACCACCTTGCCCACGTGCCGCGCCTGGGCGATGAAGCGCAGGCCGTCGGAGGCGTGGGTCATGGGGAAGGCCCGCAGCGGCAGCGGCGCCAGCTTGCCCTGCGTGAACAGCTCGGCGATGGAGACCAGCATCCGCTGGATGAGGTCCGGCCCCGCCTCGGGCAGGTTGTAGACGGTGTAGGTCACGCCCGGATGGCTCTGGTCGATGGCCGCTTGCTCGCGCACATCGATCTTGCCCATCTCCAGGAACCGTCCGCCGTTGCCCAGCATGCCCAGGCTCGCGTCGATGAACTCGGTCGCCAGGGAGTTCAGCACCACGTCGAAGCTTCCGCCGGACTCGCCGCCGGGAGCGTTCTTGCCGAAGTGCTCGACGAAGCCCAGGTCGCGCGAGGACGCGAGACGGTCGTCGTCCAGGCCGAGTTCCCGCAGCGCGGGCCACTTGGGCTCGCTGGCGGTGCCGTAGACCTCGGCGCCGTGGAGCCGCGCCAGCTGCACCGCCGCCATGCCCACGCCACCGGCCGCGGCGTGGATCAGCACCCGCTCGCCCGGTTGCAGGGCGCCCAGTTCGTGCAGGCCGTACCAGGCAGTGAGAAAGGTCATCGGGATGGTGGCGGCCTCCTCGAAGCTGAGGTGCTCCGGCATGCGCACCACCTGGCGCGCGTCCGTGACGACCTCGGAGGCGAAGGAGCCTCGGGCCAGGCCCAGCACGGCGTCGCCCACCTTCACCTGGTCGACGCTGCCGCCGACCTCGGTGACCACACCGGCGAACTCCAGGCCGAACGCGGGGATCTCCACCATGCCCAGGGCGTTGAGCACGTCGAGGAAGTTCACCCCGGCGGCCCTCACCTCGGCGCGGATCTCGCCCGGTGCGAGGGCCCTCTCCGGCAGGGACTTGACCGTCAGCGGCTCGTCCAGGCGGCCCTTGGCGGCGATCTCCAGCTGCCAGCGGCCCTCGGCCGGGATCTCCAGATCCTGGGCCGAGCCCACCCGCAGCAGTTGCGGCACCAGCACCTCGCCGTGGCGGAGGGCGCACTCCGGTTCGGCCTCCAGCATCAACGCGGCGGGGAGGGCCTTGCGGTCCGCCTCCTCCTCGCCGAGGTCGATCAGGCGCAGGCTCAGTTCGGGGTGCTCGTTGCGGGCGGTCCGCATCAGGCCCCACAGCGGGCCGGCGCCCAGCCCGGAGACCATGTCGTCGGCGCCGGTACCCACCGCGTGGCGGGTGACCCAGACCAGCGGGGTGCGGAGCTCCGCGCCGACCGCTTCCTGGAGCTGCTCCAGTGCCGTGGCGGCGAACGCGTGGGCCTGGGCCGGCACCTCCGCGTCGGAGTCCCACAGGCAGACCAGGCCGTCCAGGTCCTCGGCGTCCTCCAGCTCCCGGACCTTGATCACCTGGATACCGGCCCGAGCCAGGAGGGTCTTGACCTCCCGCGCCCACGGCACGTCCCCGGCCGGGGTCATCATGCCCCAGGAGCCCCCCAGTTCGATGTTCCCGGTGTCGACGTGGCGCCAGTTGACGTCGAACTGGAAGCGGTCCACCCCGGCCGCGGCCAGGCGGCGCAGCACCGCCCGGTCCACCCGCCGTGCGTGGAGGCGGTGCAGCCGGCCGACATGGGCGCCGTCGCTGTCGTGGATGTCGAGCGAGGCCCAGAACTCGCCGTCACCCAGCTCGAAGTCGGCGACCCGGACCCAGATCTCCGCCAGGCCCTTCACCCGCAGCGACAGGCGCTCGGCCTCGAACGGCACGAAGAGGTCGTCGCCGGTCCGGTTCTGCAGCCGCTGGGTCAGCAGCAGCGAGTGCATGGCCGAGTCCAGCAGGGCCGGGTGCAGGACGTAGCCGGCGGCGGACTGCTCCGCGCTCTCCGGCAGCGCGGCCCTGGCCCACACCTCCCCGCCCACGTGCCAGGCCTCCTTGATGCCCTGGAAGGTCGGCCCGTAGCCGTAGCCGAGGGCGTCCAGGTCGCGGTAGAGGGCGGACGCGTCGAGGGGCTCGGCGCCCCGGGGCGGTACCGTCACCGCGATGCCGGTACCGGCACCCTCCGCGGGTGTGATGCGGCCCTCGGCGTGCAGCTGCCAGGCGCCGTTCTCACCCTCGGGCGCGCTGTAGACCTGGACGGGACGGGTCTCACCGATCGCCGGACCCACGGTGACCTGCATGCGCACCGGCACCCCGGAGGCGAGCACCAGCGGCGAGGCGATGACCACGTCCGACAGGTCCCACTCGCCCTCGTGGGCGGCGTCGCCCGCCGCCCGCATGGCCTCGAAGAACGCCGTGCCCGGCATCAGGACGGCGTCCATCACCCGGTGCTCCTGCACCCACACCGGCTCGTCCGCCGCCACCACGTTGGTGAACAGGGACAGCTCGGTGCCGGCGATCTCCACACCGCCGCCGAGGAGCGCGTGGCCGGTGGGGTTCAGACCGGCGCCGACCTCGCGGGAGAGCGGCGGCTCGAACCAGAACCGCTCCCGCTGGAAGGCGTACGTCGGCAGGGCCACCCGGCCGCCGCCGAAGGGCGCGAAGTAGCCGTCCCAGTCGACCGGGACGCCCCGCACGTGCAGCTCGGCCAGGCTCCGCTGGATGACCGAGGCGCCGTTCTTGCCCGGGGTGCAGGACGGCACCCAGGACACCGGTCCCTCGTCGGCCAGGCAGGACGCCCCCATGCCGGACAGCACCGGCTGCGGGCCGAGCTCCAGGAAGGTGTTCGCGCCCTCGCGGCGCAGGCTGCGCATGCCGTCGCTGAAGCGGACCGCGTGGCGCACCTGGCGGACCCAGTAGCCGGACTGCTCCAGTTCGCCCGGCGCGGCGAGCTCGCCGGTGAGGCTGCTGACGAGGGGGATCACCGGAGGGTGGAAGCGGACCGACTCCGCCACGGCCCGGAACCCGGCGAGCATGCCGTCCATGTGGTGCGAGTGGAAGGCGTGGGACACCGTCAGCCGCTTGGCCCTGCGGCCCTGCTCCGTGAAGTGGGCGGCGATCGCCTCGACGGCGTCGGTGTCACCGGACAGCACGGTCTGAGTGGGCGTGTTGAGTCCGGCGACGTCCAACGTGCCCCGCAGCCCGAGGGCGTCGATGGCGGCTTCCGCCTCCTCGCCGCCGGCTTCCAGCGACACCATGGCGCCGCGGGCGGGCAGGGCCTGCATCAGCCGGCCGCGGGCCGCGACCAGCCGGCAGGCATCGTCCAGGTCGAACACCCCCGCCACGTGGGCGGCGGCGAATTCGCCGATGCTGTGGCCGAGCAGCAGCTCCGGCCGCACACCCCAGCTCTCCCACAGCCGCCACAGCGCCACCTCCAGGGCGAACAGGGCGGGCTGGGTGAAGTCGGTGCGGTGCAGCAGGGCTGTGCCCTCGCTGTCTTCGCTGCCCGGCTCGGCCCACATCACCTCCAGGAGAGGCCTCTCCAGCCCGGTGAAGCGGGCGGCGACCTCGTCCAGCGCCTCGCGGAAGACGGGGTAGACGTCGTAGACGTCCTTGCCCATGCCCGGAAGCTGGCTGCCCTGGCCGGTGAAGAGCAGGGCCAGCCGGGGTTCCTCGGTGTGATTCCCGGTGCGCACCGACTCCGCGGGCAGTTCCCCGGTGCGGGCGAAGGAGGCCAGCTTGTCGAGGAGTTCGGCCTTGTCCTTGACCGGGAGCACCAGTCGGCGGCGGAAGTGGCTGCGGGTGGTCGCCAGGGAGCGGGCCACGTCACCCAGGCGGTCCTGGATGTTCATGCCCATGTGCAGGTGCAGGTTCTCCACCTGCTGGCGCAGGGCGGCGTCGGTGTGGCCGGACACCACGAACGGCACCGTGGGCGGCAGCGGCGGGGGCGCGCCCTCCTCGGCGTCCTTCGGGGCGGGCCGCGGCGGCTCCTCGACGATCACGTGGGCGTTGGTGCCGCCGATGCCGAACGAGCTGACGCCCGCGCGGCGCGGCACGTCCTTCGCCGGCCAGGGGTGCTGCTCCTGGACCAGCGCCATGTCGGCGCCCTTCCAGTCCACGGTGGGGGTGGGCTCGGTGACGTGCAGGGTCCGGGGAAGCGTGTCGTGGCGCATGGCCAGCACGACCTTCATCACGCCGGCCAGACCGGCGGCGGCCTGGGTGTGGCCGAGGTTGGACTTGGCCGAACCAACCCACAGCGGGACCTCGTTCGAGTGGCTGCCGCCGAAGACCTCCGCGAGCGCGGTGCCCTCGATGGGGTCGCCCAGCTTGGTGCCGGTGCCGTGCGCCTCCAGGTAGTCGATGTCGTCCGGCTGGAGTCCGGAGGCGGCCAGGGCGGCCCGGATGACCCGCTGCTGGGCGGGGCCGCTGGGCGTGGTCAGGCTGGCGCTGTGGCCGTCGTGGTTGACGGCGGTGCCGCGCAGCACGGCCAGGATGGGGTCGCCGTCGCGCTGGGCGTCGGACAGCCGCTTGAGGACGACCGCGGCGGAGCCCTCGCTCCAGCCGGTGCCGTCGGTGTCGGAGGAGAACGACCGGCAGCGGCCGTCCGCCGACATGCCGCGCAGGCGGCTGAACTCGACGTGCAGTTCGGGGGTGAGCATCAGGCTCGCACCGGCCGACACCGCCAGATCGCATTCGCCGTTGCGCAGGGCGTTGCAGGCCAGGTGGGTGGTGACCAGGGAGGAGGAGCACGCTGTGTCCAGGGTGAGGGTCGGGCCCTCCAGACCGAACACGTACGACACCCGGCCGGACATGGTGCCGCCCGCGGAACCCGGGCCCACGTAGCCGTCGAGGTCGGTCAGCCCGCCGGCCATGGTGAGGCCGTACTCGTGGTACGCCGAGCTCTTGCCGACGCCGATGAACGTGCCGGTCTGACTGCCGCGCAGCCGGTCCATGGTGTAGCCGGCGCGTTCGAACGCCTCCCAGGTGGTCTCCAACACCATGCGCTGCATGGGGTCGAGCGAGCGGGCCTCGCGCGGGGAGATGCCGAAGAAGGCGGGGTCGAAGAGGTCGATGGGGGTGACGAACCCGCCACGGCTGCAGTACGAGGTGCCGGGCACATCCGGGTCGGGGTTGTACAGGGCCTCGGCGTCCCAGCGGTCCTTCGGGACCTCGACGATCCCGTCTCCGCCGCGCTCCAGCAGCTCCCAGTACTCCTCCGGGGTGTTGGCGTCGCCGGGGAGGCGGCAGGCCATGCCGATGATGGCGATGGGCTCGTCGTGGACGGCGCGGCGGCGGTCGGGCACGACCTCCCGGCTGGGCCTGGTGCCGCCGGCCAGGTAGGCGGCCAGGGTCTTGACGGTGAAGTGCTCGAAGAGCTTGGCCCCCAGGACGGGGCGTCCCAGCAGTTCCTCCAGCCGCGTCTGGACGCGGACGACCCGCAGCGAGTTGCCGCCGATCTCGAAGAAGTTCTCGTTGACGCCGATCCGGTCGTGGCCGAGCACGTCCGACCAGATGGCCATGATGTCCCGCTCCAGCTCGGTGGCGGGCTTGGCGGTGGCGTCGACCTCCACCACGGGGTCCGGCAGCGCGTTCTCGTCGATCTTGCCGTTCGGGGTCAGCGGAAGCTCGTCCAGCTCCACGATGAACGCCGGCACCATGTACTCCGGCAGCCGCTCGGCCAGCCAGGGTCGCAGCACGCGGTGCAGCGGGGTCCTGGGCGGTTCGCCGACCGCGGGCGTGTTGGCGTACCCGGTGGGGGCGTCGCGGTCCGGCGCTTCGGCGGGGTGCGGGCTGAGGTCGGGGGTCTGCCCGGGCCGCCAGAACAGGGCGTCGCACCGCCAGGTGCCGCCGGAGCGACTGGGCAGCAGAGCCAATTCGAGGCCCGCCTCACCGGCGAGATCGGCGAGGTCGGCGGGGTCGATCCAGGACGTGGGCACCACCGAGGTGCTCGCGCCCATGGTCTCCAGGGCTGCGGCGACCCGGCCGCACACCCCGCCCAGTCGGCCGTTGGGGATGCCGTTCAGGCGGAGCGGGCGGTCGGCGACGGAACCCAGCTCGACGCGGAGCGCGGCCAGGTCGAGGCCGTCGGCCTGCCAGTCCTTCTCCGCTGCAGGGATGGCGGGTTGGGCGTCCTCGCCGATGTGCAGGGTGACGTCGTAGCGGTAGCGCGTCATCTCGTTGACGTAGCGACCGTCGCGCAGGGTGATGTCGACGCGGGTGATCTGCGGGAACAGGTGCGGCAGGTTGGCGAAGTAGTCCCGGCTGAGCACCAGTTCGCGCTCCGCGCGCATCCCGCCCTCGGCGCGGCGCGCCAGTTCCTCGGCGGAGATCCCGCCGGCCTCCCCGTCCGCGCGGAGGTGCGCCACGTCGGCGTGGAAGACGTCCAGCAGTGACAGGTCGCGTACGTCACCGAGGAACACCCGCCCCCTGGTGACCGCCCTGGTCGCCCACTCCAGCACCGAGGTCAGGTAGTCGACGCTGGGGAAGTACTGGGCCACCGAGTTGATGACCACGGTGTCGAAGGCGCCCTCGGCCACCTCGGGGAGCGCGTGGGCGGCGCGCTGCTCGCAGGTCACGTGCGGCAGCGAGGCCAGGTGTCGCTGGGTCATCTCGACGGCTGCCGCGGAGGCGTCCACGGCGTGGTAGGTGCGGCAGTGCGGTGCCAGGCTGAACAGCATCAGGCCGCTGCCGGAGCCGATCTCGAAGACGTTCTCCGGTGCGTGGGAGAGGATGCGCCGGACGGAACTCCGCTGCCAGTCGCGCATCTCCCCGTTGGAGAAGGGGAGGCCGTCGTAGCTGTTGCGCCAGCCCGCCAGGTTGAACGTGGCGTCGACGGTGACGGGATCGGAGCCGGTGCCGGGGTCGGAGGGAGCGGTGTCGGCACTGGCTTCGTAGGCGCGGTCCCAGGCGGCGGCCCACTCGACCAGGGCGGTGCTCTGGTCCGCCGGGGTACGGACCGGATCACCGGCCGGAGCCGCGTCGCGGACGCAGTAGGCGACCAGTTGCTCGTCGCGGCCGACCACCACGGCGCGGCGGACCGATTCATGGCGGCTGACGGCCGCCTCGACGTCGGCCAACTCGATCCGGTGGCCGCGCAGTTTGACCTGGCGGTCGTTGCGTCCCAGCAGCGCCAGCCTGCCGGGTTCGACGAAGCGGGCCAGGTCGCCGGTGCGGTAGAGGGTGCCGGGGTGGAAGGGGTTGTCCGCGAAGCGGAGCCGGGTCTGCCCGGGGTCGTTGCGGTAGCCGCGGGCCACTCCGGCGCCGCCGATGCACAGTTCTCCGGGGAAGCCGAGCGGTACCGGCGACAGGTTCTCGTCGAGGACGTAGACCTGGGTGCGGTCGATCGAGGTGCCGATGAGTACGCCGTCCTCCTCGGCCCGGGCCGCCACCTCCCAGGCCGTGGACCACACGGTGGTCTCGGTGGGGCCGTACATGTTCCACACCGAGCCCGGGGCCCCGGCGGCGAGCAGCCGGTCCGCCAGGTCGCGGGGCAGCGCCTCACCGCCGCAGAGGATCTTCCTCAGGGTGGGGGTGCCCTGCCAGCCTCCGTCCAGCAGCAGCTGCCAGGTGGCGGGGGTGCCCTGCATCACGGTGATCGCATGTCGCTCCATCAGCCCGCTCAGGGCCTTGGCGTCCAGGGTCTCCTGGGCCTGGGCGATGACCGTGGTCGCGCCGCAGAGCAGCGGCAGGAACAGCTCCAGCACGGAGATGTCGAAGGACACGGTGGTGACCGCCAGCAGCCGGTCGGTGGCGGCGCACCCCGGTCGTTCGCGCATGGCTGCCAGGAAGTTGCACAGTGCCCCGTGGGTGATCTCGACTCCCTTGGGGCGGCCGGTCGAGCCCGAGGTGTAGATGACGTAGGCCAGGTCGCCGGCGCCCACCTCGACCGCGGGGTCCGCGTCAGCGCTCAGCTCGGCACCCAGGTGGACGCTCACGCAGAGGGTGTGCCAGGCGGCGAGGCCGGCGGGCGCGGCGGCGGGGGTGACGATGAGCTTGGGATCGGCGTCGTCGATCATCTGGCGGATGCGTTCCGCCGGGAACCTGGGATCGACGGGCACATGGGCTGCGCCCGTCTTCATGACCGCCAGCAGGGCCACAACCAGGTCGACCGAGCGGTGCAGGGCCACGCCGACCAGGTCGCCACGGCCCACGCCCCGGTCGGTCAGCGCGTGGGCGAGCCGATTGGCGCGGGCGTTGAGCTCGGCGTAGGTCAGGCTGGTGTCCGCGCAGACCAGTGCGGTGTCCTCGGCATGGTCGCGCGCGGCCTGCTCGAAGAGCCGGTGCAGGCCTTGCTCGGGGAGGTCTGCGGTGGCGCCGGCCGTGTCGTTGAACTCCTCGACGAGGAGTGCGCGTTCGTCCGCGGTGAGGAGGTCGGCGGCGGCAGGAAGCTGCTCCGCGGCGGCGGGAAGACGGCGGCACCACGCGGTGAACTGGCCGGCCAGCCGGGCGACGTCCCGGGCCGGCAGGCGCGTGGCGTCGTAGTGGAAGGTGACGAGCGCACCGTCCTCGGCGCCGTCCTGCTGGATGTGGAGTTCCAGTTTCGGACGGTGGCCGCCCTTACCGCCGGAGCTCTGGTCGGCGGCGTCGCGGGTGCCCCAGGAGATCAGCACGTCCGGTGTCAGTGCGCCGCTGTTCCAGCGTTCACGGAGCGCTTCGTCCCGGCCGACGGCGTCGCGGCGGAGCCATCCCCACTCCTGGCCGAGGACGAACTCCCGCCGCACCGCCCGCAGGTTCTGCGAGATCGTCGCGTCGGCGTCGACACGGCACAGCAGGGGCAGCCAGGCGGCGAACAGGTCCCGGTGCGCGGCGTCGACGCCCTCGCGAGGGGCCGCCATCGCGAGGTTGACCTCCCGCCGGCCGCTCGCCCGGCTCAGGAAGATGCCCAGCGCACCGGCCAGGTGGGCGGCGGCCGCCGCAGACGCTTCCAGGCCGCCGTCGCCGCCGTCCTGGAGCGGGACGTGGCATCGCACGAGGACGGGATCCGACTGCTGTCCGCTCTCAGCGCTCTCAGCCCCGGTTTCGGGGCGGGGCTGCGGGTAGGGAAGGCGGTAGGGGTGGTCGCCGCCCCCGATCAGGCGCTCACGCCAGCGGTTGGCGGCCTTGGAGGCTCTGAAGCCCGCCCCGGTCAGGCGCGCGCTCGCGTCCTCGCCGGGGACGTCCAGGATCGCGCCGGGTCGGATCCCATGGGCCGTCGCGATGGCGCCGGCGGGCCGTTCCTCGCCCTCCAGGGTGCACAGCCGGGTCAGGGTGACGCTTCCGGCACCCGTGGCCACCCGCAGGCCCGACGCGTCGTCGCAGGAGAGGACCGTCCCGGGCGCGGCGGCGGCGTGATCTGTGGCGGTAGCGGTGGCACCGGTGGAAGCGGCGGCGGCCTGGGAGCGGGCTTCCCGGACGGCGTAGAAGTGCCCGTCGAGGTTGACCTTGGGCCACACCAACGGGCTCGCGAACGGGCCGTAGTCGGTGGCCCGGGCCATGGCGACGATGCGCTCGGCCGGAAGGCTCCAGTCGATCAGTCCCTCGGCGGCTAACTGGGTGTGCCGCGAGAAATAGCGGCGCGTCGCGGCGTCCTGGGGCGTCGCGGTCTCGCGGCCCTCCGCGATGTCGTCGATCAGTTCGGCCAGACTGGCGACAGCCGCCTCGTCGCACTTCAGGCCCAGCGAGAGCGCGGTGTCCTCGGGCCCGATCTCCACCGGTACCCGCCCCAGCACCTCACCGCCGTCGACCACCTCGGCCATGCGGTGCCAGGTGATGCCGTACTCCCTCGCCCCGTCCGCGATGGCCCAGGACGGCGAGTGCAGGCCCGAGTACTCGGGGAGCGGGCCGTAGTGGTAGTTGACGGCGGCCCGCGTCGCGCAGGCCAGCAGCGCTTCGGGCACCACCGCGTAGTTGCCGACGC
Source organism: Streptomyces spiramyceticus (assembly GCF_028807635.1). NCBI lineage: Bacteria > Bacillati > Actinomycetota > Actinomycetes > Kitasatosporales > Streptomycetaceae > Streptomyces > Streptomyces spiramyceticus. The sequence continues at coordinate 531,320 of NZ_JARBAX010000002.1, read as the reverse complement.
TCAGCAGGAGGTCGCACGACAACCGCGGTGCGAGCGCCACGGCCTCGGCGAGTTCGTGGTGCGGAATGCCGGCCTTGACCGCCCAGGACCGGGCGGTGGCGTCACCGGTCACCACCGCTGCGATCCGGTGCCCTTTCGCCGCAAGTACCTCGCCGCAGCGAGCGAGTACGCTCCCGCTGCCGATCAGGACGGAACTCAAAGAAGTCAAAGCCGTGCCTCCCCGTGATCACCCGCGGCGCGTCCGGTTGAGCGCCGCCCGTCCCGGGGCAGGGCAACGGCACCCCAGGCAGCCCTATGAGGGCCTGCAGGTGCCGGATCCAAGCGTGCGCACAGGGTTGGCCCCCCGTGCACCCGTGCCGATTCCCCCGTGATCGAGCGGCGCACGCCTCACGAGCAGTCGTGCAAGCGGCTGCTCGTGAGTTGTCCGCGCTGTCAGGATTGCAAGTACGCCAAGTGCTGAACTGCCGAAGTGCGCAAGTGCTGTCGTGCAGAAACGCTGTCGTGCAGACGTGCAGAAGTACTGGGCTACAGAGGTGTGCTGTCGTGCGATGGGGCGGTAACGGCCCCCGCCGTTGCGCCGGTTCCTCCCCCGGGCGCCCCGACCCATCATTGGCCTGCCGCGAGAGCCACCGCAAGGCATGACGGCAAAGATCTTCGAGTGAAACCTGAGTGATGGTCATCACACGTCGCTGATCACGCAATTCGCCCCGCCGCCGACCGGGGGACGGTCACACTTGCTTCGGCTGTATCGCTTCAACCAGCCTGCCCCCGCCGCGAGTTGAACCACAGGCGAGTTCGACGACGCACACGAGCTGAGGGGACCGGCATGCCCGACGAGTCGGCTGAACTTAAACGCACAACGCAGGAGATCAAACCGGCCCACGTCCTGGCGCTGTGCAGCGGCGCGAGCTTCATGGCCTTCCTCGACCTCTCGATCATCAGCATCGCCTTTCCGGACATTCTGGACGACTTCCCGGGCACGTCGCTCAACACCATGACGTGGGTCCTCAGCGGCTACACGATCTTGCTGGCGGCCGTGCTCACGCCCGCCGGAAGGATCGCCGACAGCGTCGGCCGGCGCACCGTCTTCCTCTGGTCCCTGGCCGCCTTCACCGCCGCCTCGCTCTTCTGCGCCGTGGCGCCGTCCATCTGGTGGCTCATCGCAGCGCGGGTCGTCCAGGGCGCGGCGGCCGGTGGCATGATCCCCGCCGCGCTCGGCCTGATCCTCGCCACGACACCGCGGGAGCGCATCGCCAGAGCGGTCGGCACCTGGTCCGCGGTGGCGGGCTTCTCCGCCGTCATCGGACCGGCCGCGGGCGGGCTGCTGCTGCGCGCCTTCGGCTGGCGCTCGGTGTTCTACATCAACCTCCCGCTGTGCGGCGCGATGCTGGTCGCTGCCGTGGTGATGCTGCCGAGGCAGCGGTTGCGCGGCACCGGGGACCGGCTGCCGGACGCCGTGGGCAGCATCGCGCTCGCCCTGGGCATCGGTGGGGTGGTGAGCGCGCTCACCGAGGGGGACACCTGGGGTTGGGGAGATGTCCGCACCATCGGACTGGGGCTGGCCGGGCTGGCGCTCGTCGCCGTGACCGTGCTGCGCTCGCGCACGCACCCGGCGCCGGCCCTGGAGATGACGGTGTGGCGCAGCCCCGTCTTCCGGACTGCCAACATCGGCCTCGGCATGCTCAACATGACGATGTTCGCGTGGATGCTGGCCGCCCCGCTGTTCGCCGCCGACATCTGGCACTGGTCGGTCCTGCAGACGGCCGGTGCCCTGAGCATCGGGGCCGTCTCCTCGATGGCCGGCTCACTGGCCGCCGGACGGCTCACCCGACCGGCGACCCAGGTGAAGGTGACGGTCCTCGGCGCGCTGTCCTTCACAGGCAGCAACGCCATCTGGGCGTCCGGCCTCTTCGGCCCCACGCCCAACTTCCTGGGCGGCTGGCTGCCGGCCGCGATCCTCGGCGGCGGCGGCCTCGGCCTCGCCATCACCTGCCTGTCGTCGCTGGCGGCCGGGACGGTGCCCCCGCAAAAGTTCGCGGGCGGCCTCGGCATGACCCTGACGGTGCGCCAGGTCGGCGGTGCGGTCGGCGTCGCCGGATTCGCCTCGATCATGGCGTCGGGCCCGGCCCCCGGCGGCATACCGTCCTTCCACCACGTCTATGTCGCCGCAATGGCCGTCAACATCCTGTGCGCGGCCGTGGTGTGCACGATGCTCATCATGCTGCGGCCGAAACCCGCGCCGGCGGCCGCGGTCGCAGCGCAGGCGCCTCAGGACCGGGTCACGCCCACCCAGTGACCCCCGACTCCAGGGGCAACCCGGCCCGCCGGGTTGCGGGTTGCGGGTTGCGGGTTGCGGGTTGCGGGTTGCGGGTTGCGGGTTGCGTACGGTCCCCTGGGTGCGGCCACCATGTGCCGCACCCAGGGGACCGTGTGTTCCCGGCTCCCGGCCGCGCTGCTCCGACCGGCCGTCAGGCGGACGGCACGCGGATCAGCAGGGCGTCGCCCTGCCCGCCGCCGCCGCACAGCGCTGCCGCGCCGAGACCGCCGCCGCGGCGGCGCAGCTCATAGGCCAGGTGGACGATGAGCCGGGCGCCGGAGGCGCCGATCGGGTGGCCGAGCGCGATGGCTCCGCCGTCGACGTTCACGATGTCCGGGCTGATGCCCAGCTGCTCGGTGGAGACGATGCCGACGGCGGAGAACGCCTCGTTGATCTCCACCAGGTCCAGGTCGGACGGCTCCAGCTTGGCCTTGGCCAGCGCCGCCCTGATCGCGTTCGACGGCTGCTCGTGCAGGCTTCCGTCCGGCCCGGCCACCACGCCGTGGGCGCCGATCTCGGCGATCCAAGGCAGGCCCAGCTCCTCGGCCTTGGCCTTGCTCGCCACCACCACGGCCGCGGCGCCGTCGGAGATCTGCGACGCCGTCCCCGCCGTGATGGTGCCGTCGGCGCTGTACACGGGACGCAGCTTCGCCAGGGCCTCCGCCGTGGTGTCGGGACGCACGCCCTCGTCGGTGTCACACACCACTGGGTCGCCCTTGCGCTGCGGGACCGTCACCGGCGCCATCTCCTGGGCGAACCGTCCGGCGGCCGCCGCGGCGGCGGCCCGCTGGTGCGAGGCCGCGGCGAAGGCGTCCTGCTTCTCCCGGGTCAGTCCGGCGTAGCGGCTGTTGTACTTCTCGGTCGTGACGCCCATGCCGAGCTGGTCGAAGGGGCAGAACAAGCCGTCGTGGACCATGTGGTCGATCAGCGGCACGTCACCGGACTTGAATCCCGCACGCGACTTGGGAAGCACGTGCGGAGCCTGCGTCATGGACTCCTGACCGCCCGCCACGACCAGGTCGAACTCACCGGCCCTGATCAGCTGGTCGGCCAGCGCGATCGCGTCGATCCCGGAGAGGCACACCTTGTTAACGGTCAGCGCCGGGACGCTCATCGGGATGCCGGCGGCCACCGCGGCCTGGCGAGCCGGGATCTGGCCGGCGCCCGCGGTGAGCACCTGCCCCATGATCGTGTACTCCACTTGCTCGGGCGCCACCCCCGCCTTCTCCAGGGCCGCCTTGATGGCGATCGCCCCGAGCTGGGCTCCGGAGAAGTCTTTCAGAGCCCCGAGCAGGCGACCAGTGGGGGTACGGGCCCCGGCCAGGATGACGGATCCGGACACGACGTCCTCCGTGGGTAGAAGTTGTGGACCACAACACGGCTACATTACCCACGAGTTGGGCCAAGGAAATGCGGCCTCCGGCGGTGTGAGCGACGGCACAGCCGATCGGAGACTTCCCAGCACCGGACGGGTGGGGCTTCGCCGGACCGAGACGTCCAAGCTCGACGTGGTGAACTTCGGGCGCAATCCGCAGGCCCGGCAGTTCGGCCGGTACGGCACGCTCAACGTCCGCTATGGCAAGGGAAAGAACGGCCAGCCGCCGCGGCGGCGGAACGTGTTGTCGGTGATGGGCTGGGCCGTCGAGGCGGTCGCCGACTATGTCGAGCCCGTCCGGCCGCGCTTCGGGGTCCCCGATCACCCGGCTCTGTGGATCACCGAACGCGGGGGGCCGCCTCCAGCCCGGCTCGATCAACGACCGGTTCGAGGCATACCGGGACGCCCTGGGGCTGCCGAAAGAGCTCACCCCGCACTCGCTGCGGCACTCGTACGTCACACACCTGACTGAGGACGGGGTGGACCGGCGCTCCATTCAGCAGCAGGTCGGCCACGAGTGCGACAGCTCCCTGGCCATCTGCACGCACGTCAGCGACGACTTCATGAAGCGTCTGGCCTGCTGCCTATAGCCAGTCCCGCCGCTTGAAGATGAAGTAGAGGCTCGTGCACACCGCTGCCATCAGCAGAATCGCGAACGGATAGCCGAAGGCCCAGTCCAGCTCCGGCATCGCGTCGAAGTTCATGCCGTAGATGGTGCCGACTAGGGTCGGCGCGAAGAGGATTGCCGCCCACGCCGAGATCTTCTTGATCTCTTCGTTCTGCTCGAAGCCCGCCTCCGCCATCGCCCGCATCTCTTCGTTCTGCTGCTGCGTCACCAGCGTCGCGTTCACGGTGAGGATGTCCGCCAGCGCCTGACGGAAGCCGTCCACGCGTTCGCTGGTGTGCGTGACGTGGTCGGCGACGTCGCGCAGGTAGCGCTGGAGCTCCTCGTCCGTGCCGTATTTCGCGAAGCCCGCCATCAGGCCGTGCAGCATGCCGACCAGGGGGCGGGTGGCGCGCTGGAACTCGACCATTTCGCGGGCGAGTTCGTAGATGCGGCGCGACACCTCGGGGTCGCCGCGAAAGACCTCGGTCTCGATCTCGTCGATGTCGTTCTGTACGCCCTCGACCACCGGAACGTACCCGTCGACGACGGCGTCGAGGATCGCGTACAGCACCGCCTCGGGCCCCAGCGCCAGCAGCTCCGGGGCCTCCTCCATGCGCTTGCGTACGCCGGAGAGGTCCGGCGCCGCTCCGTGGCGGACCGTGATGACGAAGTCCTGGCCCACGAAGATGTGCAGCTCGCCGAAGTCGACCTCTTCCGGGGCGTCGAGGTAGCGGGCCGCGCGCAGCACGACGAAGAGCGTCTCGCCGTAACGCTCCAGCTTGGGGCGCTGGTGAGCCTCCAGGGCGTCCTCGACGGCCAGCGGGTGGAGGTCGAATTCCGCGGCGAGGGAGTGGATCTCGTCCTCGGAAGGCCGCTGGAGGCCGATCCACGCCATGCCGTCGCGGTACTCGCGCAGCTGACGGAACGTCTCGGCGAGGGAGGCGGGGGAGGACACGTGGCGGCCGTCGCGGTAGAGCGCGGCGTGGACGATGCTGCCGCCGTTGCGCTGTACGTCGCCGGGTGCGGCGACCGGATCACCTGCCGGCGGCTCTGCGGGAGGGGCAGCCGGCGGCGGGGGCTGCCTGCGCCAGGAGTGCTTCTTCGGGGACAGCGCGGGACGGACTCGTCGCTCCGACATCGCAGATCTCACCTCCCTGCGGGGCATCTGGCCAGGGGCAGGATATACGTCCCAATTGTCGTCGGCGCAGTCAGCTTCTCGCGGACCGAACCTGTCCGCAAGGATCGGTAGCGTGCGGAACATGGCCTCGAAGACGAACCCGGCAGCCCCTGTGCTGAGCACCCGCGCCCTGAACCGCGCCACCCTCGCGCGCCAGCTCCTGCTGCGGCGCACCGCGATGCCCGCCAAGGGCGCCGTCGAACACCTCGTCGGCCTCCAGGCGCAGAACCCCAAGCCGCCGTACTACCAGCTCGCCGCCCGGCTCGACGGCTTCGACCCCGAGGAGCTGTCCGGGCTGATGGCCTCCCGTGAGGTCGTACGTATCGTCACCCTCAGGTCGACCATTCACACCCACACCGCCGACGACACGCTCACGCTGCGCCCGCTCGTCCAGGCCGCCCGCGACCGCGAGCTCACCACCTTCCGCAAACAGCTGGCCGGAGTGGACCTCGACCGGCTCGCCCGGCTGTCCAGGGAGCTGGTCGAAGAGCGCCCGCGCACCCTGAAGGAACTCCGCGACGAACTCCTCAAGGAGTGGCCGGACGCCGACCCGCAGGCGCTCTCCGTGGCCGCCCGCTGCAAGCTGCCGTTGGTGCAGGTCACGCCGCGGGGGCTGTGGGGCAGGAGCGGCCAGGTCGCGCTCACCACCGTCGAGAAGTGGCTCGGCCGCCCGTCGAAGCCCGTACCGGCGCCCGACGGCACCGTACTGCGCTACCTGGCCGCCTTCGGCCCCGCCTCGGTCAAGGACATGCAGACCTGGTGCGGGCTGACCCGGCTGCGGGACGCCTTCGAGCGGCTGAGGCCGCAGCTCCTCGTCTTCCAGGACGACAACGGCATCGAACTCTTCGACCTGCCCGACGCCCCCTGCCCGGACGAGGACACGCCGGCCCCGCCCCGCTTCCTCCCCGAATACGACAACCTGCTGCTCTCCCACGCGGACCGGACACGGGTCGTCCCCGCCGAGTACCGGGGCCGCACGTGGAACAACAACCAGGGCTACAGCACCCTCCTGGTCGACGGCTTCCTCGCCGGCATCTGGCGACTGGACGAGACCAAGGAGACCGCCGTCGTCACCGTCGAACCCTTCGGCACGCTCACTCGCGCGCAGCGCGCGGAGGTGACCGAGGAGGCTGAGCGGTTGCTCGGCGTGATGATCCCGGCTGCGACCGATCACGACGTACGATTCGGCGTCATCTCCGCATAGCGCATGGGTGGACCTGGCGGATCCCGTCGATCTTCACTCCGCGCGTCCGGTCGCGGCGACCGTCACACCCAGCCCGATCATCGCGAAGCCGCCCGCGCCCCCGATGAGCGAAAGCCGCCGCTCGGAGCGCGCGAACCAGGTGCGGGCAGCGGCCGCTCCAAGACCCCAGAGTGTGTCGGTGACCAGCCCGATGCCGATCGGCACGAGACCGAGCAACAGCATCTGTACGGGCAGACCGCCTGCCGAGTGGTCCGCGAACTGGGGGAGTACGGCGGCGAAGAAGACGATGGCCTTGGGATTGGTCATCCCGACGACGACCCCGTCGAGCACGGTGCGCACATCACCGCGCGCAGGTTGGCCGGGCGCGGCCTCGGCGCCCATCTTCAGCTCTTTGCGGTGCCGGAAGGCCTGTACGCCGAGATATACGAGGTACGCGGCGCCCGCGAGTTTGACCGCCATGAAGACGGCCACGGAACGCTCGACGAGCGTCCCTACGCCGAGCGCGACGGCCACGACCAGGACGTACGAGCCGAGGACGCTGCCCAGGACGGTCGCCAATGCTGTACGGCGGCCGTACGCGAGGGCGCGGCCGATCACGAACAGGACGCTCGGCCCCGGGATCACGATGACCAGCAGGGACATCAGCGCAAACGCGAGTACACGGTCGGTCGACACCATGTCCGTACCCCCTGGGTCCGTACCCCCTGGCCGTCATTGAAGCAGCTGCGGATGGGAGGGGGCGCGGGGTGTGTGTATCTCCACCAGCACGACCACATCCCCCACGAACGTCGCGAGGGTGCCCGCCGGCGGGAGGCCGGGGCTGGCCCGAGGTACGGGCTGGTCTTCGTCGACAGGCTGTTGGTGCCGCTGGTCCACCTGCGGACCGGACTCACCTACCAGGCCCTGGGGGCGATCTATGAGGTGGGCTCGTCCACCGCGGGCGAAAGCGGGCAGACCGGGCCGGCGGGCGTTCGTCTCGGGCAAGCGGAAGCAGAACACCAACAAGACCACCACCGTCAGCGAAACCCACCGTGCCATCGCCGCCCTGGTCTCCGACCGCGCCGCCAAAACGCACCACCCGCCGTCGGCCGAGCACCGAGCTCGTGGACGCTCGCACGACCACCTGCTGAACCACCCACCAGCCAAAACCCCAGGCCAGCCCCCCAGCTTCAACCGCGGGACAGCCCGTAACTTGATAGGCAAGCTGTCACTTGCCTATGGTGTTGGTTATGGCGGAGGATGTCTTCAAGGCACTGGCCGACCCCACCCGTCGGCGCATCCTTGATGAGCTGGTGGAACGGGACGGCCAGACCCTGTTCGAGATTTGCACACGGCTGGTGACCAAACACGGTCTGGGGCTGTCCCGCCAGGCGATCAGTCAGCATCTGGCCGTACTGGAATCCGCGGGTCTGGTCCTTTCGCGGCGCCAGGGCCGCTACAAGTTCCACGATCTGAACACCGAACCCCTTGAGCGCATCACGACCCGATGGCTCAGGCCCGATGCAGCGGAGAGCGCCCCATGAAGATCCACCTGTCCAGCGTCTTCGTCGATGACCAGGACAAGGCCCTGCGTTTCTATACGGACGTGTTGGGCTTCGTGAAGAAGCACGACGTCCCGCTGGGCGAGGACCGGTGGCTGACCGTGGCTTCGCCGGAAGATCCCGACGGGACCGAACTGCTGCTGGAGCCCTCCGGCCATCCCGCAGTGAAGCCGTACAAGACCGCGCTGGTCCAGGACGGCATCCCGGCCACCTCCTTCGCCGTGGACGACGTACATGCGGAGTTCAACCGGCTGCGCGAGCTCGGGGTGCACTTCACCCAGGAGCCGCTGGAGATGGGCCCGGTCACCACTGCGGTTTTGGACGACACCTGCGGCAACCTGATCCAGATCGTGCACAGCAAGTAAGGACCCGGCGCAGGCGCCAGCCGTGATCTACTGTCTGCGGTCAGGTTCGGAGCCATGCCAACAGGGCAGCGGCAGGATGCGAGCAGGCCGCAGGGGCCCAAGTAAGTCTCGTAACTCACCCAACTGGTACGGCCGTTTCGCAAGACGCAGGCCCGACCGTGACCACCGCTATCGCGCCCAAGGTCGTTAAAGGGCTCGCAGAGAATCAACATGCTGATTTGATCTCGGCGGGGCTGCTGTCCGCGAGGAACGCGGTGACGTCAGCAGGCGTGCGGAACCTGGCTGTCGAGGGTGGAATGGTGTAGCCGTGCTCGGCCAGGAGAGGCTGGACTTGGCGAACGGCCCTGGTGAGGGTGCTGCCGTTGACTCCGAAAAGCTGGGCGAGCAGGTCGGGTGCCGAGTCTGCGCATGTAGAGCACGGTGGCCAGGACTCTGTCGGCGGTGGTCAGCTTGTCCTTGGCCCCTGCGCCGCGAGCACGGATACGCTCCCCGCCTCGCTGCTGGAGTCGTCCTTGCTCACGTAACTCGTCCAGTTTCTGGGCCAGTTGGCCGACGCGTTCGTCCAGCGCCGGTTCGGGCATGCCGGTCAGCTCCGGGTTGCGCAGACACCCAGTGCAGGGCCAGGTGGGCGGCGGCTGCCCGACCTGGGGCAACGTCTCGGCGTACCGCAACATCCACGTTGCCGTGCAACGCCGGGATCGCCCGAGCGAACTCCTGGACCCGCAGCCCGGCGACGCCGCTTCCGCGACCTGGACCCTGGAGTGCACGACGGTCGCCTCGCCGACCGGCCTCGATGTGAAGGGCCGGTATGTGCAGGGGCCTCCGGGCGGCAGGTATATCTACCTGTCGTCGGGTGCTGTCGACGAGGCGGGCGCCTTCACGATGTTCCGCCGCGCCAAGCTCATGCTCGACGCCGTCCCGGACGAGGTCCTTGACGCCGCCGCACGCGATGGCCTGCTCTTCCTGAAGTCGCCTGAAGCCGCCGCGAAATCCCTTGACTTGAAGTGCACTTCAAGCTGAAGACACCGGTGCCGGCCGGAGACTCCGACTGAACGGGAGGGTTCACCATGAAGTACCGCATAATCGGCAACGATCCGGCCGCCCACCGTGAGGTGAGCGTGCATCGGACCGGCGGCCAACAGAACTGCGAGCTGCGGGCATGGGCCCTTGTGAGTCGAGCCTCCGCTGTCGCTCGACGGGCATGGGGCCCGGGCGAAGCGCCCGGAGTTGCGTCCTCGCCTTCTTTCGCGGCCTTGCCTTGACCGCACGTCCCTTTTCTATCTAATATGCGTATACATCGTAAATATACGCAGACGCTGCCGTGAACCCCCTGGTCGGCCCTGGTCTGCCGCTTGGGTCGGCGGCAGACCAGGGCCGCGACGCGACGCCACTGCCTCTGCGAGCACGTGGAATTTCGCTATCGGCATTGGATTCCCGGGTGCGGTTTCTGCCTCACGCCCGATCCGCCGCGCCTCTTGCTGGTTCGCGTTCACCGCGCTGCCCGCCGCGGTGCTCTTGTGGCTGCTGTCGCTGCCGCGTGTGAATATGGCCGGCACGGGCGGACACGCCAGAACTGCCCGGTGATGAGCCGTCTTCGCTCCAACGACCGCGCCGGCCCTCAGCTGCGGTTGCCGGCCCATGTGGCGTCCGCCGTGCAGTTCTTCCGCAGGACGTCCTCATGGAGGAGGGCCATATGAACCGTCCACTGCGCGTCACGGTGGTCACGACCGCCGGAATCCTCGGTGGTGCGGAACTCTGGCTGCTGTCGCTGCTCGACGCCACCGACCGGCTGGACGTGGACGCGGTGATGCTGGGGAAAGGGCCGCTGGACGAGCAGTTCCGCCGCAGGGGCGTGCCCTGCGTCACGCGCCCCACGGGGCGGACCGGAGCGGCGGTCGCAGCCTCCGCGGTATCACTCGCGCGCCGGTTGCGGGCGAGCCGGCCGGACGTGGTCCTCGCCAACGGGATCAAAGCGGCGTGCGTGTGTGGCCCGGCCGCGTGGCTCACCGGGGTGCGATGCGTGTGGGCCAAGCACGACTACTCCCACCCCCGTCTGATGAAGCTCCTGGCCACGCTCACCGACGACTGCGTGGCGACCGCAGAGGGACTGGCCCTCGCCTCGCGACATCCCCGGGCCGTGCTCGTACCGTTCCCCGCGCCGGAGGGCACCGCACTGCCCCGCGAGGCCGCCAGAGAGGAACTGGTACGACACGGCGTGCGGCTCGGGAACGGCCACGACGAGCCGCTGTTGCTCACCGTCAGCCGTCTGGTGGCCAACAAGGGCGTGGACGACGCGATCGAGGCCTTGGCGAAGCCCGGGGGCGAGCCCTGGCGACTGGCCGTGGTCGGGGGCGAAGCGCCGACAGAACCGGGCGAGCATAGCCGGCTCTCGCAGTTGGCTGCCGACCTGGGAGTGGGCGACCGCGTCGACTTCACGGGCTGGATTCAGGACGCCTGGCGGATCATCCCCGGGGCCGACGCGGCCGCTGTGCTGACCAAGCCCACCCCGGCAGAGCCCTATCCGGAGGGGTTCGGCGCAGTCGCACTGGAGGCGATGCGCTCAGCAGTCCCGGTGATCACCACACCGGGCCCCGTCGCCGACCGAGTGACGCAGCCGGGTGCGGTGCACGCCGGGATCGCCGTGCCGCCCGGCGACTCCACCGAGGTGGGCCTGGCGCTGCGGCGCTTGGCGGACCGTGACACCCGCCTCGCCATGGGCTCGGTGGGACACCGTCTGACCGCTTCTCATCCGGGCCCGGCCGAGTGCGCCGGACGGCTGGCACAGGTCTTGTCCGAGGCCGCTCGGCTGCCCGGTGCGGGGATGACCGGGACCGCGCCGGTCTCGGTGGTGACCACGGTGCTCAATGAGGCCGACGTGATCGACCGGCTGCTCGGCCTGCTGGTTCCCCAACTGGTCGCGGACGGGGACGAGATCGTCGTCGTCGACGGTGGCTCGACCGACGGCACGGCCGACCGGGTCGAGGCGTGGGCCTCGAAGGATGCCCGGATCCGCCTGCTCCGGCTCCCCGGCTCGGGCAGATCGGCCGGCCGCAACGCCGGCGTGCAAGCGGCGGGCAACCCGCTGATCGCCTGCACCGACGCGGGCTGTTACCCCGATCCGGACTGGCTGGCCCAGCTGCGTGCGGCGGCGGCAGAGCCCGTCCCGGCCGACCTGATCACCGGCGTCTATCGGGTGGACGGCCACGGAGCGCTGGCCCAGGCCATGTCGGCGGTGGGCTATCCGGTCCCCGAGGAGGCCCGTCATCCGGGACCGTGGACACGCGTGTACTGCCGGCTCTTCGGCCGCGGGCTCGACGCGACCATGCCCACCGGGCGTTCGGTGGCCTTCTCCCGCGCCGCCTGGCAGGACGCCGGGGGCTTCCCCGAACATCTGCGGACCGCTGAGGACGTGCTCTTCGGCCGCGCGGTGGTCGGGGCCGACCACCGCGCGGTCCTGGCCTCCTCCGCCGAGGTCCGCTGGGAGCAGCGGCCGACGCTGCGTCAGACAGCGGCGATGTACTTCCGTTACGGCGAGGGCGGCGGACGGTCGGCGAACCCGCGCGTGGTGGGCCGGGACATGGCCAGAGCGTTCGCTTACGCCATCGCCCTCGCGGCGGTGGTGACGGGCCCACGCGCCCGGTCCGTCGCGACCACTGCCTTCGCGGCGTACTTGTCAATGCCGCTCACCAGGGCCGTCCGCCGACGCCACTGGGCGGCGCTGCCCTTCGTCCCCTTCGCCGCGGCAGTGCGCGACCTCGCCAAGGCGGCCGGGGCCGGGCGTGGACTGGTCTGTTGGATGAGATCGGACGGGGCTGCCGCGGATGGTCCGGATGCGGACGGTCCCCGATGAGTCACGCCATCATGGCCAGGCAACCGCTGGTGTTGATGTACCACGGCGTCGGCAGACGCCCCGCCCGCCAGGACCCGCACTGCTTGTTCGTCCCACCGGACACTCTCTACAGACAACTGCGAGGGCTCCTCGACCGGGGCTGGATGCCCCTGACGCTCGGCAGGTACCTGCGCGGTGACTTCCCCAGGCGCAGCGTGCTGGTGACTTTCGACGACGGCTACCAGGCCACGTTGGACGAAGGGCTGCCGGTCCTGCGCAAGCTTGGGTTTCCTGCTACCGCCTTTGTGCTCAGCGGCGTGCTCGGTGGCACCTCCACGTGGATGGCCGAAATGCCTGATGAGCCACTGCTCGACGCTGAAGGCGTGCGCGCACTGGCTGATTCGGGGCTGGACGTCGAATGCCACGGATGGGACCACAGTGACCTGGTGAACGCCAGGGCCGGGACCCTCGCCCGCAATCTCATGGATGCCGCAGCGGTGTTGGCCGACATAACCGGCAAGCGTGCCCGCGCGTTCGCCTACCCCTACGGAACGCACGACGCCGCCGCACGCAGAGCAGTGGCCGAAGCCGGATTCGAGATCGCGTTCAGCGTGCACGACGGTGCCGGGCGTTACGCCATCCCACGCGTCGACATCAACGCCACCGAGACCGACGCGACCTTCCGGCTGAAGACTTGGTGGGGCTATCCCGCCATCCGCCGGATGTCCGGGGCAGTGCCGTCGCTGCGCCCCGCCCTGCACTCACTGATCGGCCGCGCCCACCGGCCATGACCACGTTTACGGAACCCGCGCGTCGGTCGTCGTCGCGTCGGCCGTCGTACGACCTGGGCCGTGAAGGCCCGCGGCCCAGACGCGGCGGGCATCGTCGTACACGGTGTACATGCGCTCGACGACCTGCCGCACGTCGTGATGGCGGCGGATGTGTGCCTGCGCCTCCTCACCGAGTGCACGGCTGGTCGCCGGATCGGCCAGCAGGCGTGCCACCGCGGCTGCGAGCGCACCCGGTTCCTCCAGCGGCACGACGGCGAACGGTACATGACGGGGCGGTAGGAATTCCCGCGCTCCCGGCACGTCGGTGACGACGACTGGGCGGGTGCAGGCCATGGCTTCCATAGGGGCGAGCGCCATTCCCGCTTCCCAGCGAGAGGGCAGAACCACGAGATCAGCCGCGAGATACCAGTCGCGAGGGTCGACGACGGCTCCGGCGAACCCGACGGTCGGGGATGCCCGTGCTGCCAGGACCGAACGGTCCGGCCCGCCCCCGACCAGGACCAGCCGCGCCTCCGGTATCCGGTCCTCGATCTCTGCCCAGGCGTCGAGCAGCAGGTCCTGCCCCTTCTGACGGCAAAGACGCGCCACGCACACGGCCAGTGGTCCGGTGACGGAGACGCCGAGCCGGTACCGCGCGGCTTCACGTGAAGAGGCTTCCGGTGGGTTGAACCAGTCGAGGTCCACCCCATTGCGTACAACGGTGTACCGGGACCGGATGCCGGCGGCCACCCCGTGGGCCCGCTCGCCCTCGCTGACGCAGACCACCTGGTGCGCCCATCGCGCTCCCGTCCTCTCCCACTGCACGGCGGTAGTCCGCAGGGCAGCGGGCACGGCATCGAACGACCAGGCATGCGGCTGATAGACGGTGGGACGGCGCCCGCGTATCGCCAGGCGGCCTGCGAGGCCCGCCTTCGCACTGTGCAGGTGCACCACATCCGGACGCACCATGTCCACAATGCGCTGCAGTCCGGCAACCTCGCGCGGGAGCGCCGGACCGGGAGAGCGTACGGCGTCCCACCGCACTACTTGGGCCCCGCGCTGCGCGGCTGTCCACAACAGCGTGCCGGCGATAGGACAAGCCACGATCACCCGGTCACCTTTCGCGCACTGGCCGGCGGCCAGGTCCGTGACCACTCGGGCGACGCCTGCCTCGCTCGACTGCGCGATGTGCAGGATGGCCCGCCTCACGGCGCTGCGCCCTTCTGCGGCAGGAGTGGACCTCCCGGAGCCGAGACGGTGTCGTGCGGCAGCACACCCTCGTCCGGAACACCCTTGTCCGGACCGCCCAGGGCGCGCACCGGTTTCGTGAGTCGCCGTGCCACGGTGCCGCTGAAGCGAACCGCCTCGGCAACGGCGGGGACGGGATCGTCCCGGCTCAGCCAGGCCCGCTCCAGGTTCCGCCGCGGCAGCGCCGCCGGGAGCCGGCGTTCGCGCCAGGCGGTCACAGTGGCCGATACCGCATCCAGATTGCCCACGATGAAGCCCCGGCCGTGGATCTGTGACCCGTCCGGAATGTGCTCACCTGTCAGGTCCAGGTACATCGCGCGGACCACGTCCAGTTCCCGCACGGTACTGAAGAGGCGGAACTGCTGTCCGAACCGAGGGTTGAAGTCCACCAGCTTGTAGCGGCCGTCGCGCCGGTCGAACCGCCAGTCGAGGTCGGCGATCCCGCAGTAGCCGATCACACGGCACAGCTCGGCGGCCAACGTCGTGAGGGTGGTGTTGGGCCGGGCCCGCGCCCGGGTGGTGAGGCCTGTCCTGGGTGGCCAGGAGCGGAGCTTGTGCCCCGTGAAGACGAGCCGGGGTATGCCTCCTGCGCTGAGGTAGAGGTGGGTGAACCATTCCTCGGCAAGTTCGAGAGGGATGTACTCCTGCACGATGACGGAGGGAGACTCAGCCGCCCCGCACCGGGCGAGCAACTCACCCTCGTCGTGAACGACTGTGGTGTGCCCCATGGCGGAGCCGTTCAACTTGGTGAACGGCTCCCTGTCCTTCAGAACCACTGGAAAGCCCCATTCACGACTCACCGCGACCAACTCGGCGCGGTTGACCGGCGATCGGGTCCGGGGAGTGGGCACCCCGTGCTCCTGGCAGATCCGGTGCAGCCCCTCCTTGCTGGCCAGCCTGCGGGGCAGCGCGGGCGGCACGGGGGGCAGCACAAACCATTCAGCCAGGCGATCGGCGTTCTCCGCCAGCAGCACGGCGGCCTCGTCCCCCTCCGCCACAGCAACGGTGGGGCGCCCGATCTCCCGGCCGATCTGCAGGAGGGTCGAGACCAGTTCCGACGCGTCCTCCCTGCCGGTCGTCGGGCGGACGAAGCGGCCGGCAAGGTGGCGTGAGAGGGCGGTCGGGGTGAAACGGTCCTCGACCATGGCGTACGCCGGGACCCCCATACGCCCCAGCGTGCGCACAACCCCAAGTCCCCCGTGGAGCTGGGGGAAACGCCCCACCTTGACGAGCAGTGCCGGTACATGGTCGCTCATGGAGCCTCCTTGGGTGCGACCTTGTTGACTCGGGGTCACGTTGATGGCACGTGTCAGCATGCGCCGGTCCGGCGCACGACCGCGGACGGCGTCCGCAGCAGGATGGACAGGTCCAGGGCGGGCGACCAGTTCTCGACGTAGCTCACGTCGAGACGGTCCCGCTCATCGGTCGGCAGGCAGGAGCGGCCACTGACCTGCCACAACCCGCTCATCCCCGGTTTCACCAGAAGCCGGTGACGCCCGTCTTCGCTCAGGGCGGCGACCTCATCCTTCACCAGAGGCCTCGGACCGACGAGGGACATATGGCCTGCCACCACATTGAACAGCTGCGGCAGCTCGTCCAGTGAGTACGAGCGCAGGAACGACCCCGCTCCAGTGACGCGCGGGTCGTCGCCGATCTTGAAGAACCGGTCGCTGCCGTAGCGGTTGAGGTGGGCGAGTTCGGCCTTGCGCCGATCCGCACCACGGTGCATCGTCCGGAACTTCAGAAGCGTGAATTCACGGCCGTCGCGCCCGATTCTGCGCTCCCGGAAGAACGCGGGTCCTGGGCTGTCGAGCCGTACCCATGCGGCGATGGCCACCATCAACGGAGCCAGCAGCAGTATCCCCAGCAAGGCCAGCAGACGGTCGGTCAGCTCTTTGGGGATGCGGGGCAGCGCGGAAAGCCTGGGTGCGCGCAGCTGTAGCAGGGGCACTCCGGCGACCGGACACACGGCCAGCCTCCCGGCCGTGACGTCGGCGAGGACCGGCGCGAGCATCAGGTCGATGCCCGCTGCTCGCAGCTCCCAGGACAGCTGCCGCAGTCTTTCGGCGCTCAACTCCGGGCCCGGCAGCGCGATGACCGCGTCGCAGCCGGTCCGCCGTACCGCCTTGAGCAGCCCCACGGCATCGCCGAACTCCCCGGCATCCATGCCGGCACCGCCGTCGGGGGCTGCCGGGCCGGTGCTGCAGACGCCGACGACTTGCGGCCCGGGGGCGTGCCCTCTCCGCAGCGCCGCGATCAACTCGGCGGCGGACTCGGCGGGTCCGAGCACGAGCACCCGGCCGGCGTTCCGGCCCCGGCCTCCGCCGGTGAGCATCCTCGCCTGCGGGTACCGGCGCAGCCCGAGCGTCAGCCCGGCGGCGAGCGGCAGTGCGATCAGCGCGTCGTGCAGCAGCTCGTCGCGCGGTGCGAACCACCATGCGGCGCCGGCCGCGGCGGCGGCCAAGCAGGCCGCCCGCAGAACCCGGCGGAAGCACTCCGCGCCGGCATCGGGCCCGTACACCCGTTGTGACGCAAGAGCGAGGAGCCACAGCGGGACGAGCACGGCCGGGACGAACCAGCGATGGAAGAGCAGATACACCCCGCCCGCGGCGACGGTCGCGGCAAGCGTGTCGACCGAGAGCAGGACCGGGACCGAAGAACTGCGGCGATGGCGCTTGCGCACCCTTCCCGCAGTCTTCGCTGGTCCGGTGCTGGTCGTTTCGTTTACGACGGCCACGGCGGGCTACCTCACCTCTTGGCCAGTCTTGCTTGCTATATCGCGTATGTTTACGATGTATATATACATACGCCCGATATGGGCCAATAGTCAAGGAAGTCGCTTCGCCTGACGAGTGAATCCGGAAGGCCTCACGGGAGACACCCGCGACCCCGTCGCGCCGTGTCACCAGCTCAATATGATCGGCAAAGCGCCAGAAGATGACGATATGGGAAGGTCGCCCAGAAACCATGAAGCCTCCAGGAGACGCCAATGTCGCTGTGGTAGGAGCAGGCCCCTATGGGCTCTCCATCGCCGCCCACCTCCAGGCCCGCCGAGTGCCGTACCGGATCTTCGGGGAGCCGATGGAGGGCTGGCGCTCGCACATGCCACGCGAGATGTACCTCAAGTCGTCCCCGTTCTCCTCGTCGATCTCCGCCCCCGCTCCGGGGCACGGGCTCGCGGATTTCCGAGCCCAGGAGGGACGCCACCCTGGCCGCGAGCGGGAACCGGTGCCGCTGTCCGAATTCGTGCGCTACGGGCTCTGGTTCCAGCAGAACTGTGTCCCCGAGCTGGAGCGGACCGCGGTACGCCACATCGACCGCCCCAACGGCGACGGGTTCCGCGTCACGTTGGACTCCGGGGAGGAGTTCACCAGTGCTGCTGTCGTTGTCGCCACGGGCGTCAGCCCCTTCGCGTACGTACCGCGCGAGTTGACCGGGCTGCGGGCAGACGGCCTCGTCTCCCATACGGCGGACCACACGGACCTGTCGGTGTTCGCGGGCCGGCGCGTCGTCGTGGTGGGAAGCGGCCAGTCGGCCTTGGAGACCTCTGCTCTGCTGAACGAGGCCGGAGCGCAGCCCACCGTGGTCGCCCGCAGCCGACCGTCCTTCGGTCCTCCCCCCGAAGCCGACTGGGCGGAGGACCGTCCGCTGCACGCTCGACTGCTGTGGCCGGAGGCCGTGATGGGCACCGGATGGCCGCTGGTGGTCTGCAGCCGCGGGCCCGCGGCCATCCGGCACATGCCGGCCCGCATCCGTGCCCACCTCCTGCGTACGGTCCTGGGACCGTCCGGCGCATGGTGGCTCCGAGAGCGCGTGCAGGGCCGTGTCCCGGTGCTGTCCGGCCGTAGCCTCCACTCGGCGGCGCGCGAGAACGGCGGGGTGCGGCTGGAGATGCGGAATCCCGGCGGAGACGTGGAGACCCTGCACGCCGACCACGTCATCGCGGGGACCGGATACCTGGTCGACATCGACAGGGTGGAGCTGCTGAGCCCTGAGCTGCGCCGGGCGGTGCGCAAGAGCGCCGCCGATCCGCCTCGGCTGGCCGGTGCGCCGCAGCTGTCGGCCGACTTCCAGGCATCGGTGCCGGGCCTGTACTTCGCGGGGCTGGCCGCCGCTCCCACCTTCGGGCCGCTGCTGCGATTCGTGTGCGGCACGGGATTCACCGCCAGTCGGATCAGCGCTTCGCTGGCAGCGGACCACGCGACATAGGACAAGCCAGCCCGTCACTGCGGTGGTCGCCGGATCCCTGCGGACCGCGCCAGAGACCGGGGGGCGCTACGGGCGGCTGAGCCGGGAGCGGGTACCGGCGGCCGCTCTCGATGTGGTGGACCACGAAGGACTGTCCGCACTGAGCATGCGCAGGCTCGGCGCCCGAGCTGCGGGCCGTGATGGACAACCCCGAGGAGCCCGAACCCGCGTTCCGGCTCGGCCTGCACCTCATGCCCACGCAGGAATTCCCCCGGCTGCGTGCTGTCGCACCCGGTCTCGCCGAGCACGGCGGGCCCGAGTCGCCGGCCGCAGGCCTGGACGCCCTGCTCGACCGGTTCATCGCGGGCACGTGACAGCTGAGGTCCGGTCATCCGGACGTCGGTGTAGGGTGCACCGGCGTGGCGCGGAAATCCCGGAAGAACAGCTCGGTGTTGTCCGCCCTCAGTCCTACTCCGCCCGGCCGGCGGAGCGGCCCAGGGGTGCGGTCCTTGCCCGTGAGGACTGTCTTCCCGTCGATGTCCAATCGGAGCGACACCGATCCCGAGGGCAGGTTGACAGCGCTTGCCGCCACGTGGTGCCAGGTGCCGTAGGACATGGCGTATTTGCCGTCGGCCAGGGTCGCATAGCCCCCGCTGTCCTCGTCCTCGGGGCCGAAGCCCGGAATCTTGCGTTTGATCACCACCACGCCGTCGCGGCGGCGGAAGCTGATCGCGTACAGCTCCTGCGGGCTGTGGTAGCGCAGCCAGATGTGGCCGCCGTCCCAGTCCCGGGCGGGGGTGCGCGGCGTGGTGATGGGCGGCTCCAGCCGAACCCACATACTCACCGTTATCGGCCCGAAGTCGCGCCGGCGCGTGACCAGACGAAAGATGGCCGAGTCGGTGTGACGGGCGGAGGAGGGGCCGGTGTTGTCGGCGTCGGGCACGCCCGTCCAGCCTGCGCCGTTCTTGGCGAAGAGGGAACCACTGGTGGTGATCCAGTCGCGGGAGAGCCTCGAGTGCGGGTTACTCGGGTGGAGGAAGGCGAACGCGTTGGTGACGAGGCCCTCCTTGGCGAAGCGCGGCGCGAACACGGCCTCCGGCTTCGGCGATCCCTCCTCATTCATCTTGATGAACAAGGCCGTGCCGGTCCCGATGACCGCCGCGGCAGCCAGCAGCAGGCCGTAGACGAGTGTCCGTCGGGAGATCCTCCGGCCCAACGGCCGGAGGATCTCCCGACGCGGCGGCTTCTCGCTCATCCGCCCGCCACCGGTGCGACCTCGAGGTCGGCCAGGCGTGGCCAGGAGCTCCGGTTGGTGTCCCGGTACGCGCCGTAGGCCACGCCTCCGGTCTCTCCCGTGGCCGGCAGCGTCATCTGGACCTTGCCGTCCACACTGATCACCGTGGACCGGCCGGTCACTGTGACCGACACATCGTGCGAGTCGGCCGCCTTCAGCTCGCGTGCGTCGACCAGGCTCTGGCTGTCGGCGTTCCCGGAGAGCACCTCCAGCCGGCTGTGGGAGACCTGCACGCTGATCGCTTGCGGGCTACCCACCTTGACCCGAATTGCACCTTTCACTCTCGGATCGTATAGCTTGGAGATCGTGCCGCTCACCGTGTAGCCGGTCCAGTCCTGCGTCCGGGCGGGTTGATACGCCCCATAGACGGACAGGGCGCTACGACCCAGCGGCGTGATCACACCTTCCTTGATCTCGAACGGCGCCCGCACCCCGGGGGCGCTCTCCCAGTTCGCGTCGGGGGTCAGCAGCGCCGATTCGGCCACGGTCTGCAAGCCGTCGGCGGCCGCAGGGGTCTTCTGGGGCAGCGGGGAGAGGTGCAGCGCGCTGAAGGCCGGTGGCGCGGCCCCCGGCTCGTCGGTGCCGACCCGGATGCCGAAGCCCCCGGTGAGGCCGTCGGCGGTGATGCCCTTGGCGGTCCAGCTGAGTTCGGTGCTGCCGTCCACCCGGGCCGTGGTGGTGGCGCCGCGCACGGTGACGCTCAGGGTGTGCGAACTCTTCGGCGCCAGCTTGCGGACGACCGCCTGGCGTCCGCCGTGCTGCAGCGTGGCCGTGCCCTGGCTGACGTTGATCACAACCGGGTCCCTGCTGCGGTTGCGCACCGCGACGGCGGCCTGGTTGGTCCCGTCCCCGAGCCCGGTGATAGTGGCGTCCACCCGGTAGCCGGTCCAGTCCACGCTCCCGAGGGCGCGATACTCCGCGACGGCGGTTCGCTGGTCTTTGCCGGGGAAGGGCCTGTGCTCGGTGAAGACGTCGATGCCACGCTGGCCGCTGCCGTCCGTGCGCGTCCACAGCGCGGGGTCGGTCAGGGGGTCGGAGGCGACGGGTGGCGTCTGGGTCCACTGGGCGACCTCGGAGAGCAACTCGTCGGCAGTGGTCGAGTTGACCACCTCGAGCCGCTGGACCGTGCGCTCCGCCGCGGCGCGGCGGCTGGCGGCGACAGGCGGCTTCAGCGGGTCGGGGGACTCGTTGGCCATGGTGGCCAGGTAGTTCTTGTACAGCAGCTGCTGCAGAGTCAGGCCCGGAGGCAGGTTGCCGTGCTCCGTGGCCTCACCGAAGGGGTAGGCGAAGAGCTGGGGCTTCGGCAGGTCGTGGCTCTTGAACGCGTTGAGGTTCGACCTGATGTCGGCGGTCAATCGTGCCTGGTACTCCGCCCGGGTCTCCAGCCGGTTCCGGTCCTGCAGCCACAGGCGGTGGGAGAGGGCGGAGGCGCGGTGTCCGGCGGCGTCCGTCTGCTCACGCGTGTGCAGGTCGTGGGTGTGGGCCTGGAAGTCCCACCGGCCGGTGCCGGCCATCCGCCCGACCTCTCTCCAGGAGAGGTAGTAGGGGCGGTCGTCCACCCGGGAGGTGATCAGGAAGACGGTGCCGTGCATGCGATGGCGGGCCAGGATGTGGTCGGCGTTGACCCACAGGCCCTTCGGCCCGTCGTCGAAGGTGATGAAGACCGACCTCGGCGGGGCGGGGCCGCCCTTGAGGTAGTTGACGAACTCCTCGCTGGTCAGGCTGCGGTATCCCGCCTTCTCCAGCGCGGCCATCTGGGCGTCGAAGGCGGCGGGGGTGACCACGTAATCGCTGGGGTTGTCGGTGTTGATGTCGTGGTAGGTCAGCACGACGGGGGCGGTGGCGGCCGGCAGCCCCTTGCCCATCTGCTCCGCTGCCGCGGCGGTGGTGGCGTCGACGTGGGTCACGGGCGGGGCGTTCTGCTTGCTCATGTACTTCTGGTCCAGGTAGTACTGCGTGGCCGCGTAGAACGGCACCAGGAGTACGGACACAGCGAGCAGGATCAGTCCGGTGCGGACCCACCAATGGGTGAGCAGGTGGACGCTTCGGCGTGTCCGGCCCCCGAGGCCGTCGAGCAGAGGCTTCAGCTTCGACAGGGGGTCGGTCGCGGTCACGGCAGAATGCCCCCCCGGGTGAGCACCAGCGCGTACAAGAAGCCGACCACGGCGAGTGACAGCAAGAGCCCGAGCAGGCGCCCGAACCTGCGCACGTCTGCCTTGCGCAGGCTGTTCATGAAGTCCCGGCGCACGTTGTTCATCACGTAGGACTCCTCGACCAGACCCCTCGCCGGATGGTGGCGAGGGAGTAGGGCAGCAGCCAGGCCAGCACCAAGGTGGAGAGCATGCCCATCGCGGGCCGGTAGATCCAGCGGGTGTCGCCAGGGTTGTCGATCTTGAAGGCGAGGCCGTAGGCACAGCCCTTGAGGACGATCCCGCACAGGTAGAGCAGGGTGAGGAAGGCCGCCCCGTGGGCCGGCGCCCAGACCATGTGCCGGAACGCCATGAAGGGGGCGGCGGTCACCCACAGGACGTGGCCGTAGTAGAGGGTCGCGGGCCCCAGGCCCATGCGCCACATGAAGGTGCCGGTGAAGCACAGATTGCGGACGAAGCTCTTCTTCCAGCGGATCTGCTGCTTCATGAGGGGCCGGAAGTGGGGTGGGGCGTTGGTCCACACCTTGGCCGAATACACGTAGCCGACCCGCCACTCGCGCTCCGGGTAGTCCCGCTCGGTGACGAACGGCGAATCCGCGTACTTGCGCTTGAGCTCCTTGCCCTTCCACTTCTGGCCGAGGACGTAACCGGTGAGCTGGCGGTCGGTGGAGAAGCGGAAGGGCGCGCCCATGAAGCGGTCGTTGGCCCAGGCGGGCAGGTAGTTGAAGATGGCGTCGCGCCGGAACACCGCCAACGGGCCGGAGACGCAGGTGACACGGCCGAAGGTGGCCTCGGTCGCCTTCGCCACCCGGAACTGGCCCTCGAACCATACGTCTTGGGCTTTCGTCCAGAAGGAGAGGTCCGCGTTGAGCGCGCGGGCATGGCCGCTCACAGCACCCAGCTCGGGGTGGTTGACGAGCGCGCGTACGCAGCGGCCGAGGGCGTCCGGGGCCAGGAAGCAGTCGGAGTCGGTCATGGCGATGATGTCGCCGTGGGCCACCTCGCAGGCGCGTACCAAGGCCCCTTTCTTGCCGAGGTTCTTCTTCAGACAGATCACCGTGATGCCGAGCGACGCCTCCAGCCGTAGCAGCACATCCTGGGTGCCGTCCTCAGACAGGTCGTCGACCACGACGACCTGCAGGTCCGGGTAATCGCTCGTGGCCATGGAGCGTACGCAGTTCTCGATGTTCTCCGCCTCGTCCTTGACCGCCAGCAGGAAGCTCACCCGCGGCGTGGCGGGCAGTGCGGGAAATCTCTCGCGATCCCTCGGCCTCTTGCGCAGGGGGCGTTCCGACGGGTCGTCGTACCGGGTGTAGGCGATGTAGAACATGATGATCGTGCCGAGCAGCACGGTGAAGCCGTAGCTGAGCAGCAGTGGGTCCTGCAGCAGGGCCGGCGTCCCGCGAGCCAGGATCAGCAACAGCGGGAGGAGGCAGATCAAGGTCAGCACGCGCCGCGCGGCATAGCGGGTGTCCGGGGGCATCCGGTCCAGCCCACGGCGCATGAACCCGGGCCGCTGTGGCCGCGCCGAGCGCAGCGGTGGCAGCGGCGGCGGCGCGGGCCGTGCCCGCACGCCTCGATCGGGTCGGGACCGCGCCGGCGCGGGAGCACCGTTGTGCGACCCGGGCGACCCCTGCGACACCAGCGGGGGTGAGGCCGACGCGGCGCCCGGACCGGGGTGCTCGCCGCCGACGTACGCGGCCCGGAGCCTTTCGTGCCGGGTGTCGCTCATGGAACCGCCTTGGCCTTGAGCGGGTCGAGCCGATAAGTGGCGTCCAGCACGGCCGGCTGATCGACGAGCCACCCCAGCTCTGCGCCCGGCTGCACCGTGTGCACCACGACCAGATCCCACTGCTCTGTCTCCGGCTCGGTGACGCCGACGAGAATCACGGAGCCGAGCTTGAGTGTGGGAACCAGCGGATCCGTGAAGTGCACCTTGGCGCCTTCCTCGGCCAGTTCCCCCAGAATCTCCAGGGCCGGCGACTCCCGAAGGTCCGAGACGCCTGCCTTGTACGCGACGCCCACCATCAGGATCCGGGCGCCCGAGGTGCTGTGGCCCCGGTCGGCGAGGATGTCGCGCACTCGCCGCACCACCTGCCGAGGGCGGGCCGCGATGGCGGCCATGGCCGTTTCGACGAGCGGAGAGGTGACACGCAACGCCCGCAGCTGCCAGAGCAGATAGTGCGGATCGCAGGGGATGCAGTGGCCGCCCACACCGGGCCCGGGGTAGTGCGCCACGAAACCGTAGGGCTTGGTCGCCGCCGCCTCGATGATCGGCAGTGGTCGCAGGCCGAGTGCCCGGCAGTCCTCGGCGAACTCGTTGGCCAGCGCGAGGTTGACGGCCCGGAAAATGTTCTCCCACAGCTTGGTCATCTCGGCCTCCTCGGCCGAGGAGACCATGTGTACGTCGGGCGCGGTCCGTTGCAGAACGGCCGCGGCCAGGCTGGTGCTCAGCTCGCCCGTGCCGCCGACCACGCGCGGTGTGCGGTCATAGGTGATATGGGGGTGGTCCGTACGGCCCGGGTCGATGCGCTCCGGCGAGAAAGCCACGAACACATCGCTGCCGACCTGGAACCCACGCTCGGTCAGTGGCTCCGCCAACAGATCCCGGGTAGCGCCCACGTACGTGGTGGAGGTGAGGATCAGCAACTGCCCGGGCACGGCGTGCTCGACCACCGAGGTGCAGGCCGCGGAGAGTGCGCGAAGGTCGGGCACGAGGTGGCGGTCGATCGGGGTCGGTACACAGATCACGACGGTGCGCGCCCGCGCTGTCGCGGCGTGCTCCGACGTGATGGTGAACCGCGGGTCGTCCACGTACGCGGCGAGGCGCTGGTGGTCGGCGGGCAGCAGGTCCACCTCGCGGCGGCGGATGGCGTCCAGCCGGCTCTCGCTGGCGTCGACGCCGATGACCTCGTTGCCCGCTGCGAGCAGGGCCAGGCTCGTGGGCAGGCCGACGTATCCGAGGCCGACGACAGCGACGGCTGCCGCGGCATGGTCGACTTGCGCGGACTCATACTCGTGGGCGACACCAGGGATCCGCTGGGCGCTCCGGCGGACAGGAGGGTACATCGGTGCTCCGTGGACGGAAGTGTGGGAGATGTGGGAAGCGTGGTTCCGGTGCTCAAGATCGGGAGGGGCTTACCCGACGTAGCGGGCGACTGGATGCTTCCTGATGATGTATGTTTACACCGTATATCCCCATATTGCCCATAGATACGTAGAGGGTCAAGAGGTGGACACCGCGCGATGGACGATCCGCCCCGGGAGGCCAGGCATGACGAATCAGCAGGAGACCGGAGAGCTGATGTCGATCCCGGCGTCCTTGAGCTCGGCCGTGATACGCGGGATGCCGTAGGTGCCGTCGGACTCCTTGTGGATCTCCCGGATCCGCCGGGCGAGGCGGGCATCGCAGCGTGTCCGCGCCATGCGGGCCGGGCGCCCTTCAGTCACCGGTAGAACCCGGACCGGGAGACCTCCCGAAATACTTCGCAGCCCTCCGCAGAATCTCCCGCTCCGCCTCCAGTTCCCCGATACGCGCCCTGAGCTGCTTGTTCTCCTCTTTCAGCATGTCGCCGGAGGGCGCATCGGCATCACCATCAGTGACATCTCTTCCTCTAGACCTCAAGGAGTTGCAGGCGCGGGGTTCTTTGGGCGTTTCATGCCTCAATTCCGGTGTGCACTGACTGGCCCTGCATCAGACCGTGAAGGGCCGCTGCTCCAGGAACCGGTCGTCCGGGCGGCCCGCCACATAGAAGTTCGGGCTCTGCGTGGCCGGCATGCGTTCCAGGATGTCGCGGTGGAACGCGCGGTAGCCGCCGCGGAAGGCCCCGTTGTCCCAGACCTCCAGCAGCATGCCGGTGAAGGCGCCGTTGACCGGGCCGTCGGAGGCGAGCTGGTTGTCCTGGCAGGCGGAGATGAGCAGTGCGTTCACTCCGTCCCTGCGGGCCTTCTTGTCGCCGAGTCCGCGCTGGATCTCCTGGAAGAACTGCTGGTCACGCTGGTAGATCTCGACCTGCTTGGCTACAGGCATGAGCCGTGAGGTGTTCTCGATCTCGTCCGGGTCGCGGGTCTGGAACTGCTCCTGCATGGCCTCGGGGGTCAGGACGTCCCGTACTTCGATGCCAGTGCCGCTGTGGCAGCAGTCGAGGAAGGCCGCGATGCGGACTCCTGCGGCGAAGCGTCCGAATTCCCGGTGCAGTTCGTCGTCGAGGAACTGGCGGTCGAAGAGGACGAGGGTCTCGTCGAATTCGTCCCGTTCGTCGTCGGAGCCCTCGGCGTCCGGTACCTGTCCGCCGTGGCCCGAGTAAGTGAACAGCATGATGTCGCCGCTCTTCAGCCGCTTGGCCGCTTTACGGAGCTCCTTGGTGACGTTGTCGACGGTGCCGTCGGGCGTGAGCAGCGTCGTATCGCTGAACCCGGCCGTGCGGGCCAGCCGGGCCATGTCGTGGGCGTCCTGCTCGCATGCGACGAGCTCGCCGTCCCAGCCGCCGTACTGCGCCGGGTCGACCTTGTTGAGTCCGATGTGAAGAGAAATTCCGGTGGCCATGGGGGCTCCTCGCGCGCCTGGGCTGGGGACATCGCCTGGATACGTTCCGTGATGGGCGCCCGCCGAACCCGTCGGCGGCGCCAACCGCCTGAAAGGTCCACTACTGACAGTGATCGGTCACCGCCGTGCCGTTGCAGGACCGCAAAGTGGGTGGAAGCATGACAAATATGCCTTTGGCTGAAACGGAATGGGACCTCGTCACCATGTGGGTACGGGAGTACCTGCTGGACACCGTCGACCCCCACAATCAGCTTTCCCAGTACGGGTTCTCCGCAGAATTCATCGGCTCTCTGCGGCTGACCGCGGTCAGCTCCGAGAACGCCCGCGCGCTCGTACAGGCATCGCGCAAGGACATCCGGCGGCAGATGGAACTCCTCGATGCCGTCGCCACGATCGAGCGGCTGTCCGTCCTGCCCGACATCGCGAAAGCCCTCGAATTCCGGGACCGGCTGCGCGAGGACTACCGCGCCCACACCTCGCAGGACAATTTCCGGACGTGCGTCCTCAAGAACGGCACCGAGGTCTTCATAGACCGCCAGAATCTCCGGGAAACGCTCCGCCAGTTCGTCGATGACCCCGAGAAGTCCGTGCTGCTCGTCGACGGCGATCCGGACAGCGGCAGGTCGTACACCTACAACCTCATCCGTCACATCGGGCAGCACAGCGGCTTCCGTCCGGCGCGCGTCACCCTGTCGCGCACCTCGACCGCCGACAAAGTGGTCAGGCGACTGGCCGAATTCGTCGCCGACCCCCGGTCCGACATCCCGTCCGTGAACCCCACCGGGCTGAACGACCCGCTGCCGTCGCTCGACGATGCCGTGCACCAGGTGGTCCGCCGGGCGACGGCCGCCGAGGACACCTTCTGGCTGGTGCTCGACGAGTGCGACCGGCTCGACCCCAGCTCCGACGTCTGGGACTTCATCGGGCAGCTCGCCCTCGCCATCTACGAGCACGCCGCCGTACGGGGCGACCAGGCACCGCGTCTTGTTCTCCTCGGTTACGGTCCGACGATGCGTCAACTCCCCTACGACCTGCGGGGAAGTCTGAGCCGGGACACGGCCCGTATCGCCGAACCGGACGATCTGCGCAGCTTCTTCGACCAGTACTTCCACGAATCCCCACCCCGCTCCCTCGGCACCGGACAGCCCGAGGAGGCCTCGATCGCCGAACTCGTGGACGCCGCCGTCGAAGAGGTCCTCAAAGCCGCGCAGGCGGAGGGCGACAGCGGCGAGAGCTACATGCGGAGGATCTGCACGGCGGCGGAGGGGGCGATCCGTGTCTACCGATCGCTCTGAAACGCGGGACCTCTTCGCCGCCCGACTGCGCCAGGAACTGCGGCGGCCCGGCGTACATCAGGCACATTCCGTCTCGGAGACGCACCGGGGCTATCGCGAAGCGGCTTGCCTGCTCGCCCGGTTCGACCCCGTGCAGCTGCGGCTGCCCGGCGAGATCCGCACCACCGGTGGCGCGGTCCTGGAACTGCTGGACGACTGCTCGACGGTGGGCAGGAAGGACCGGTGCGTATGGGCGCTCAAGGCGGAGGCCAGGGACGCGGCATTGCGCGGACTGGCCGGTCCGGAGGCCGCGCGGCTCGCCCTGGAGAGCAACATCGAGCAGTTCCCGGACGAGCCCGGACCGGAACAGGTCTGTCTGGCGTACCTGTCCGGCTGGCCGCTGGAGATCACGGACCGGGCGAGCGCGGACGATCTGGCCGACCTCCTCCAGGCCGTGCTGTGGCTCTCACAGGTGCCGGGCATGAGCGGGCTGCCGGACGTCGGGGAGATCCAGCGCACCCTGGAGCGGGCCAGACTCTTCCAGCCACTCGAACGCCTCGTACAGGGAGCGTTCGAGGGGCGTACCAGCGAGCTCGACGAGCTGCGCGGCTACGTCGGAAGCCCCCGCACCGGCGTCGCGCGCCTCGCGCCCGTCCCCCCACTGGTGATCCACGGGCCCGGCGGCATCGGCAAGAGCACCCTGCTCGCCAAATTCCTCCTCGACACCAGCCCCGGCCGCACCCCCGGATTCCCCTTCGCCTACATCGACTTCGAGCGGCCCACGCTCTCCATCCACGAGCCGGTCACCCTCATCGCCGAGGCCGCCCGCCAGCTCGGCATCCAGTACCCCTTGTTCCGCGCCGAGCTGGACGCGCTCGCGGACGAGTGCCAGCAGACGGCCCGCAGCCAGCGGGAGGGCGAGGAGCGGGTGACACAGCTGCACCGGCTCGCGACGACGCGGGCGGTTCTGGGGCGTTCGTCGTCGCAGGAGTTCCAGCTGATGGCCACCGAACGCGAGACGGACCTCGTCCGGCGGGTCGCCGATGTCCTGGTACGGGCCGTGGCGGTGGCGGACCGTGAGGATCCGCCGTTCGTGCTGGTCATCGACTCGTTCGAGGCGGCCCAGTACCGCGGATCGCCGATGCTGGGCAGGATGTGGGCGATCTGCGTCGCGCTCCAGAACGTCTACCCACGGCTGCGGGTCGTCGTCTCCGGACGCGCTCCCGTCGACCATCCCGCGCGGGCCATGACGCCGCTGGACATCGAGCTCCACGACCTGGATCCACAGGCGGCCGTCAGCCTCCTGATGTCGTGCGGCGTCGAGGATCCCGAGGTGGCACAGGCGCTGGCCGACCGGGTCGGCGGCCACCCGCTCAGCCTGAGACTGGCCGCACGGGCCGCGGCCCTCGCCGGAGGCGAAACCGGCCGCATGGATGACCTGATCCGCAGCCTGCCCGCCCGGCGCCGTGACTTCTTCCGCCGGGTCGACCAGATGCTCGTCCAGGGCATCCTGTACGACCGCATCCTCAGCCACATCGCCAATGAGGACGTACGCCGTCTCGCCCGTCCCGGCCTGGTGCTGCGGGTCATCACCCCCGAGATCATCAAGGACGTACTCGCCGAACCCTGCGGTCTGCGGGTGGAATCCCCGGACCACGCGCGCGTCCTCTTCGACGAGCTGTCCCGCCTCGACCTGGTGGAGTCGGCCGGCCCCGATGCCGTACGGCATCGCGCCGACGTCCGCGCGATCATGCTGCGCCTGCCGGGGAGCGACCGCACCGACGTGATGCGCGCCGTCGAACGACGCGCCGTCGAGTACTACGCCGCGCGGGACGGCCTGGAGGCACGCGCCGAGGAGATCTACCACCGGCTGCGGCTCAATGAGAACCCGCGCTCGGTGCAGGCGCGCTGGCTGCCCGGAGTCGGGCGGTTCCTGGTCGGGGCACAGCAGGAGATGACCCCCAGGGCCGCGGCGCTGCTCACCGCGAATCTCGGCGGCGGGGCCCCCGACCGGGTCATGGAGGGCGCCGACCAGGAGGACTGGGAGCGGATCGCCGCCCGTGAGGTCGAGGACCTGCTCGCGCAGGGCTTCACCCAGGCGGCGTACGCCCGGCTCGGGGAACGCCGGCCCTGGACACCGTGCAGCTCCCTGCACGCCCTGCTGGCCGAGACACTGAGCCGCCTCGGGCGGCCCGAGGATGCCCGGAAAGCGGTGTCCAACGCCATCGGGCCCGCCGAGCGGGCGGGATGTGCCGAGCGGCAACTGGAACTGCTGCTGCTCTCCGCCCGCCTCGCCGAGGAGGCCGACGACCTGGTCGGCGCCGACACCGACCTGCGCCTGGCGGAGGACATCGCGGTCGGCATCGGTCACGATCTCGAAGCGATGGGCGCACTGCTGGCCCGCGCCCGGATGGTCGCCGGGGCCGAGATCCCGGACCCCCAGGTCGACCGGGAACTCGCCATGCGGCTGCGGGTGTTGCCCGAC
Organism: Streptomyces spiramyceticus; assembly: GCF_028807635.1. NCBI lineage: Bacteria > Bacillati > Actinomycetota > Actinomycetes > Kitasatosporales > Streptomycetaceae > Streptomyces > Streptomyces spiramyceticus. The sequence goes on along the minus strand of NZ_JARBAX010000002.1, from coordinate 500,950 downwards.
GCGGTCCTCGCCGGCCAGCCCGCGCTCGTACGCGCCGTGGCGTCGCAGATCTACGCGGAGGACCCCGGGGCGCTCGACCACGCACTGGACGTCGTGGGGCTGCCGGAGGAGGACGAGACGCTGGACATCCTCGGCGGGGCGATGTCCCGTGCCTCGTCCGAGCGGCCGGGGATGCTCGGGGACCTCATGGAGATGCTGGACGAGGCCGTCGGCCCGCAACGGCAGCAGGCGGGCGGCTCGCCCTCCGGCATCACCGACATCCTCCGTCTCGCCCGCGACCGGGGCACCCTCGACGGACTTGCCCGGCAGCTGCTGACCGTGCTCGACGAGAGCGGCGAGATCGCGGCCGGGGTGGCCGCCGCGATGCGCGCGGGGGCGGGTGGTGGGCCATGACCGCGTATCTGTCGCCGGAGGAGATCCAGAAGGTGCGGGACGCCGCTCTGGAGACCGGGCTCGCCGACCCCATGGTCAGGCCGCTGCTGTTCGACGGCATCATGCCCAGGTACCGGGGCACGCTGCCGCTGCTGCCCGCACCCGTACGGCAGGTGCACTCGGATCTCAACGAGATGAACCGGGTGGAGCGTCTGGTGGACGGCTCCGTGCCGCTGGAGATCTGGCTGCGCAACGCCGTCGCCCAGACCACCGAGGCCGGGCCGCTCGCCGTCTTCCAGCACGCCCTGGACGACGTGGCGAGAAACGCGGGCGGCGAACCGGACGTCATGGCCGGGATGCCTGCCCCGGAGATCAAGGAAGAGATCGTCCACCGTGACGACACCGTCCCCATCGGCTTCCTCCGGGGCGGCGACCTCGCCGCAACGGCGGTCGCCCGCATCAAGGTTCCTCCGTACGAGGCGGGCGCTCCGCTCCAGCCGAACGGTTTCCCGCACTCCGGCACAGGCTGGCTCGTCGCCCCCGACCTGCTCGTCACCAACCACCACGTGGTCAACGCCCGAGCGGGCACCGGCGCCGGGCGCCCACTGGCCGAACCCGCGGACCTGAGCCTCCAGGCGCAGCACACCCTCGCCCGGTTCGACTACGACACCGACGACGTGGAGACGGAGGAGGCCGCCGTCAGCGCACTCGTCGCCACGGACGCCGAACTCGACTACGCGATCCTCCGGCTGGCCGCGGCGCCCTCCCGGCCCGTACTGAAGCTGTCGCGCAACTCCCTGGCGGTCGCCGGGGGCGACTACGTGGCCGTCAACATCATCCAGCACCCCGGCGGCCGGCCGAAGCGCGTCGCGCTGCGCAACAACCTCGTCTACGAGACGGACGAGCGCGACGTGCGCTACTTCACCGACACCCGCGGAGGATCCTCCGGTTCGCCCGTCTTCACGGACGACTGGAAGGTCGTGGCGCTCCACCGGGGGACGCGGCGCGTGGAGAACGTGTCCTTCCACGGCAGCAGCACGGCCTTCGTCAACGTCGGGACCCAGATGGACACCGTGATGCGGCACCTGGCGGCCAACAGCCCCGCCGTCCATGCCGAGATCGAGGCGGCACAACGCGACTGAGCGGCACAACGCGACCGAGGAGAGCGAGGAGAACCCTATGCGCAGCCGGAGCAGATCACCGGTGGCGACCGGTCCCGAGCAGGTCTTCACCGACCTCCGGGAAGTCGCCCAGCGGGTACGGGACGGCCTGTCGCGGGAAGTCCCCGAATCGTCGGAGAACCTCCCCGCGGACCAGCTGCCCGCCGGCCAGATATCCCACTTCGCCGCGCTGGAACGGGCCCGTGTTCTGTCGGCGGGTGCGACTGGCCTGGAGAAGCTCGCCGAGGGGCGCGCGGACGAGATCAGTGACGACGAGTCGTTCGGCATGGAGGCCATCGTCCTGCTCGAAGGCAGGCCCGCCATCCTCGTCCAGAACCGCGACTTCAGCCAGCAGCCGGGCGACTGGGCGGTCCTCGACGGCCACCGGGCCGCGATCCGTGACTCGATCGCGCGCGTCGGCCGGGTCGAGGTCACCGGGCACACCAGCCTGGACTGGGTCGGCACCGCCTTCCTCGTCAGCTCCGACGTCGTCATGACGAACCGTCACGTGGCGGTGGAGTTCGCCCGCGGCGACGGCAGCGGCTGGACGTACCAGCAGGGCATGAGCGCCCGGATCGACATGGCCGAGGAGTACGGCGGCGGGCCGGGCGGGGACGGAGGGCCCGCCTACGCGATCACCGAGGTGCTCGGCATCCACGAGGAAGTCGACATGGCCCTGCTGCGGGTCTCCCCGGCCGACGGCGGAGGCTCCCTGCCGACGCCGGTGGCCGTGGCCGCGGACGCGCCGACCGATCTGCCGGGACGTCCGGTGTACTGCATCGGCTATCCCGCGTGGGACGGCCGCCGCAATGAACCGGAGTCGATGCGCCGGATCTTCATGGACATCTACAACGTCAAACGCCTCCAGCCCGGCACGGCCACGGAACTCGTCCGCGAGCAGAGCGTCATGAAGCACGACTGCTCGACCCTGGGCGGCAACAGCGGCTCCCCGGTCTTCGACCTCACCGACCACCGCGTCCTCGGTCTGCACTACGGCGGCCGCTACGGCTTCGGCAACTACGCCGTACCGCTGTGGGAGTTCGTGGAGGATCCGCTCCTGCTGCGCGCCGAGGTCAACTTCGTCTGACTGCCGCCCCCGTCCGCCGGTGGGTGACCGAGTCTGCCGGTCACCCAGCTGTGAAAGGCCCCGATGTGGTGTTCCGCCGGGACGAGGACCCCGCCCTTGCGGTACGCGCGCGACGCCATCGCCGGCTGGGTCCTTTCGCAGGCCTCGAAGTCCTGGGTGTTCACGCGGTGGAAGAGCTCCACGGACTTGTCGAGGTCCGCGCCCGATGCCACGACCCCGGGGGCGTACAGCCAGTCGCACTCGACGACCGTACGGTCCACGGCCAGGGGGAACATGCGGTGGACGATCACATGGTCGGGCACCAGGTTCACGAAGACCTGCGGTTTGACGGTGACGGCGTAGTAGCGGCGGTCCCGGTCGTCGTCGACGCCGGGCAGGCGGCCGAAGCCGGCGCTGCCGTCGACGGTGAAGCCCTGGGCGTCCTCGCTGAATTCGGCGCCGTGTCCGACGTAGTACTGCGCCGCCAGGCCGTCCGCGAACTCCGGGAGTACGTCGGTGAGTTCGGGGTGGATGGTCGCGCAGTGGTAGCACTCCATGAAGTTCTCGACGATCAGCTTCCAGTTCGCCGCCACGTCGTAGCTGATGCGGCGGCCCAGGGCGAGGCCCTCGGTCTCGTACCGTCCGATCGCGTCGGCGCTGCCGAGCCGCTCCACGGCCGCGCCGATCACGGTCTCCTCGAAGGACGGCGGCTCGTCGGCCAGACAGATCCAGGCGTAGCCGAGCCACTCCCGCAGCGCCACCCGCACCAGGCCGTATTCCGTACGGTCGATGTCGGGCATCTGCACCAGGTTGGGTGCGGCGACCAGTCTGCCGTCCAGGTCGTACGTCCAGGCGTGGTACGGGCATTGGAGGCTGCGGCGGACCTGGCCCGCGGGCTCCGTGCACAGCCTGGCGCCGCGGTGGCGGCAGATGTTGAGGAAGGCGCGGAGCTCACCGGTGCGGGTGCGGGTGACCAGAACGCTCTCCCGGCCCGCCTGCACCGTGCGGTAGGCGCCGGGCCGGTCGAGGTCACAGGAGCGCACGGCGCAGTACCAGAGCGATTCGAAGATCCGCTCCTGTTCCTGCCGGAAGATCCCGGGGTCGGTGTAGAAGTGCCCAGGGAGCGTGGCGATCAGGCTGGGGGTGGTGGAGGCAGGGCTGGTCGTCATGGCGATCGTGCCTCTCGGCTCAGACGGGCGCGGTGGCCCGCCGACGGGGGTCGAACAGGCCGATGGGGTGATCCGTTGTGCCGGTGAGCGCCAGGTCCGCGACGATCTCGCCGACGACCGGGACGAATTTGAAGCCGTGCCCGGAGAATCCGCAGGCGACGGTGACCGAGTCGGTGTGCGCCGGGTGGCGGGCGATCACGAAGTGCTCGTCGGGCGTATTGGAGTACATGCAGGTGGCAGCCTTGAGGAAGGTGCCGGACAGGGCGGGGATACGGCGGGACATGTGGCCCGCCATCGCGGCCACCTCGTCGTCGTACACGGTCCGCTCTATGGTCTCCGGGGTGCAGACGGAGCCCTTGCGGAAGAAGGCCACTTTGGTGCCCTTCTCCGGTCCGTCGATCGCCGGGAAGCCGTAGACCTGGACTCCGTCCGCCGCCTCCCAGATGTAGACGGGGTGGTGCTCGGGGAGGAACGGCCGTACGCCACCGGTCGGCTGGAACCAGTACATGACCTGCCGCTCGATGGTGAACGGCACCCCGATGTCGGTGAGCAGCTGCGGCGCCCATGCGCCGGGGCAGATCACGAGATGCCCGGCCGTGTACGCGTTCTCCGCCGTGTGCACGCGGACTCCCTTGCCGCCTTCGAGGGCCTCCCAGCGCGTCATGGGCTCCGTGAAGTGCAGGTCGGCGCCGCCTTGGGTGGCGAGCTGGACGTGCGCGGCGACCGTGTTCTCGGGGCGGACGAGTCCGGCCCGCGCCTCGTAGAGCGCCACCTCGTCGTCGTCCGGGGTGAGGGTCGGAAAGCGGCGGCGGATTTCGCGGGCGTCGAGCATCTCGTGGGGCAGGACCCACTGCTGGGCGGACAGCAGCGAGCCGGCGACGGTGCGGGAGTCGGGGCGGCCGACCATCACGCCGCCGCAGAGGGTGGCGATGCTGCGGCCGGTGTCGCGTTCCAGCTGCTCGTAGAGCTCGTACGAGCGCAGGAGGAGCGGTACGTACGCCGGGTCCTCGAAGTACGACTGCCGGGTGATGCGTGAACCACCGTGGCTGGAGCCCTTGTTGTGGACCGGACCGAACTTCTCCAGGCCCAGCACGCGGGCGCCCCTGGCGGCGAGATGGTGCGCGGCGGCGCTGCCCATGCCGCCGAGGCCGACGACGATCACGTCGTACGTGGGTGACATCTCAGGGAACCTCGCTCACTTGAGGATGTGGGTCATCCGAGGGTCGAAGAGCGGCTCTTGGGCAACGGTGGCGGCGGTCTTCTCGCCGAAGTAGTCGATGTGGACGGGCGTGCCGGGCTCCAGTGGCGGCAGCCAGGCGTAGGCGATGCAGCGGCCCAGGGTGTAGCCGTAACCGGCGCTGGTGACGTACCCGGCGGGGAGCCCGGCCCCGTCGATGGACACGGGCTCCTTGCCGAGTACTACTGCGGCCCGGTCGTCGAGCGTGAGGGCGGTGAGCCTGCGAGTCGGCTCGCCGAGCGCTTCGAGGGCTTCCCGTCCCGTGAAGTCGCCCTTGTCCATGCGGACGGCGAAGCCGAGTCCCGCCTCGTACGGGGTGTGCTCGGCGGTCATGTCGTGGCCCCACGCCCGGTAGCCCTTCTCCAGACGCAGGCTGTTGAACGCCGAGCGGCCCGCCGCGATCACGCCGTGCCGCTGTCCCGCCGCCCAGAGGGTGTCCCAGAGCGCGAGTCCGAGGTCGGCGGTGGTGTAGAGCTCCCAGCCGAGCTCGCCGACGTAACTCAGCCGCATGGCGGTGACCGGGACAGGGCCGATGTACGTCTGCGTGGCCTTGAAGTAGCCGAGGGCCTGGTGGGAGAGGTCGTCGCGGGTGAGTGGCTGGACGAGGTCGCGGGCGAGCGGGCCCCAGACGCCGATGCAGCAGGTGCCGGCGGTGATGTCGCGTACCTCTATGTCGTCAGGGGCGTGACGGAGCAGCCGGTCGAGGTCGGCCGGTGAGTTGGCGCCGATCTGGAAGCGGTGCTCTTCGAGGCGGGCGACGGTGAGGTCGGAGAGGATGCCCGCGGCTTCGTCGAGCAGCAGGGTGTAGGTGACCGAACCCGGCTTCTTGGCAAGGTTGTTGGTGGTCGCCCGTTGAAGGAATTCGAGGGATCCGGGCCCGGTGACTTCGAGGCGCCGCAGCGGTGTCATGTCGTACAGCGCGACCTTCTCGCGGGTCGCCTTCGCCTCGGCGGCGGCGACCCGCGACCAGTGGCGGGCGGACCAGTCGTCGCGGGCGGGGAGGATGAGGGGCTCCGCGAGCGGGGCGTTGGCCTCGTACCAGTGGGGGCGTTCCCAGCCGCCGCCTTCCAGGAAGTGGGCACCGAGTTCGATCTGGCGTGCGTAGAAGGGGCTGACGCGCAGGGGGCGGGGCTGCTCCAGTGGCTGGAGCGGATGGATGATGTCGTACACCTCGACGAACTGCCGCGCCGCCCGCTCCTCGACGTACGCCGGTGAGCGCTGCGCGGTCTCGAAGCGGGTCAGCTCGCACTCGTGGAGGTCGACGGACGGGCGGCCCTCGGTCATCCACTCGGCGACGGCCTTGGCGACTCCGGCGGAGTGGGTGACCCAGACGGCCTCGGCCAGCCAGAAGCCGCGCAGTTGGCGGGCTTCGCCGAGGACGGGCATACCGTCGGGGGTGAAGGAGAACACCCCGTTGAAGCCTTCGTCGATACGGGTTTTCGCGAGTGGGGGCAGCAGGGTTGTGGCGTCTTCCCAGCTGGGGGCGAAGTCGTCCTCGGTGAAGGGGTACGAGGAGGGCATGACGGGGGCTTCGTCGTAGCGCGGGACGGTGAAGGGGTCGACGGGCAGGGGGCGGTGGGCGTACGAGCCGATGCCGATGCGGTCGGCATGCTCACGGAAGTACAGGTCGCGGTCCTGGTGGCGGAGGATGGGCAGACCGGTTGCGCCACCGCGTGGAGTGTCGAGCGGCGTCGTCCTGGCGTACTGGTGGGCGAGCGGCAGCAGCGGTACGTCGATGCCCGCCATCCGGCCGATCACCGGGCCCCAGAAGCCGGCCGCCGACACCACGTGGTCGGCGGGGAAGGTGCCCCGCTCGGTGACGACGCCGGTGACCCGGCCGCCCCGCTGCTTGATGCCGGTGACGGTGGTCCGGTCGACGCAGCGGGCGCCGCGGGCGGTGGCCCGCTCCAGCTGGGCGCGGGCGGCGGGAAGCGCGTGGGCGAGGCCGTCGCCGGGTGTGTGGAAGCCGCCGAGCACCAGGTCGCGGTCGAGGAGCGGCCACAGCTTCAGGCACGCGTCGGCGCTGACGACCTCGCCCTCGATGCCCCAGGAGGCGGCGAGTCCGGCTCTGCGGTGGAGGTCGGCGAGGCGGGCGGGGGTGGTGGCGAGTTCGAGGCCACCGACCGGGTCGAAGCAGGGCCGCCCGTCGACGCGGAGCGAGCCGAACTTCTCGACGGTGTAACTCGCCATCTCCGACAGGGTCTTCGAGGCGTTGGTACGGAAGACGAGGCCGGGCGCGTGCGAGGTGGAGCCGCCGGGGGCGGGCATCGGGCCCTGTTCGACGACGGTTACGTCGGTCCAACCGCGGGCGGTGATTTCCTCGGCGAGGGAACAGCCGACGATGCCCGCGCCGACAATCACCACTCGGGGTACGGCGCCCCGGCTTCCTCGTATCGCCATCAGAGCACCACCACCGAGCGGAGCACCTCGCCGCGTTGCATCTTGGCGAAGGCCTCCTCGACCTGGTCGAGTGTGATCGTCTCGCTGACGAAGGCGCCGAGGTCGAGCTTACGGCTGAGGTACTGGTCGATGAGGATCGGGAAGTCTCTGCTGGGCAGACAGTCGCCGTACCAGGACGACTTGAGGGCGCCGCCGCGCGAGAAGAGGTCGATCAGCGGGATGTCGAGCCGCATCTGCGGGTCCGGCACGCCGACCTGGACGAGGATCCCGGCGTGATCGCGCATGTAGAAGGCCTGGCGGTACGTCTCGGGGCTCCCCACCGCGTCGATCGCGACGTCGACGCCGAATCCGCCGGTGAGACCGCGCACGGCTTCGATCGCTTCCGTGCCGCGGGAGTTGACGGTGTGGGTCGCGCCGAAACGGGTGGCCCCGTCGAGCTTGGCGTCGTCGATGTCGACGGCGATGACACGGCGGGCACCGGCGAGCGAGGCTCCGGCGACGGCGGCGTTGCCGACGCCCCCGCAGCCGATGACGGCCACGGTGTCGCCCCGGCCGACTTCGCCGGTGTTGACGGCCGCCCCGTAACCGGCCATGACGCCGCAGCCGATGAGACCGGCGGCCTCGGGGCGGGCGGCCGGGCTGACCTTCACGGCCTGGCCGGCGGCGACGAGAGTCTTCTCGGCGAACGCGCCGATGCCGAGGGCGGGAGCGAGCGGGGTGCCGTCGAGGAGGGTCATGGGCTGCGCGGCGTTGCGGCTGTCGAAGCAGTACCAGGGGCGGCCGCGACGGCAGGAGCGGCAGTCGCCGCAGGGTGCGCGCCAGGCGATGACGACGTAGTCGCCTGGGGCGAGTTCGTCGACGCCGTCCCCCACGGCCTCGACGATGCCGGCCGCCTCGTGCCCGAGCAGAAACGGAAAGTCGTCGTTGATCGCGCCCTCCCGGTAGTGCAGGTCGGTGTGGCAGACCCCGCAGGCCTGGACGCCGACCAGCACCTCACCCGGTCCGGGATCGGGGACGGTGATCGTCTGTACCTCGACGGGTGCGCCCCTCTTGACGGCGACAACCGCACGTACCTCGTATGGCACGATCGCGCTCCTCTCTTGTTGCGCATTGCACGACTGGTTGCGCGATGAGAGACATAGTGGGAACGGCGTGAGGGACGCGTCAAGAGGGCGGAGCGGGGCGGCCGGCAAAACGCCGAACGGGCTGAAGATTCAGCCCGTTGGGGTCTCCCCCCGACGAAGTCCGGGGGAGTTTGAGGGACTCCCCCTACGCCCTGCGGGCGTGGGGGGACCCCCAGAAGGGCGTCCGGGTCTGGGGGCTTGCCCCCTCACGCGGCGGAGCCGCACATGTCACAGCCGGGACAGGGGCGGGTAGGGGGAAAGCGCGGCAGGCAACCGGCACATCAGGCGCGGTACCCCATGCGGTAGGACAGCTCACCCGCCGCATCCACAACCGACTTCGCCAGCTCCGTCAACCGCTCCTCGTCCATCCGGTAAACCGGCCCCGACACACTCACCGCACCGATGACCTGCCCGTCATGCGCCCGCACAGGCGCCGCGACCGCGCTCAGCCCGACTTCCATCTCCTCGGCCACCACCGCGTACCCCTGCGTGGAGATCTCCGCGAGCTGCTCCCGCAGTTCGACCCCGGACGTCACCGTCCGTTCCGTGAATCTGGCCAGTCTGCGTGCCAGGAAAATCTCCTGCACCGCCGTCGGCAGCCCCGCGAGGAGCACCTTCCCGCTGGAGGTCGCGTGCAGCGGCGTACGCCGGCCGAGCCAGTTCTGCGCGGTGACGGAAGCCGCGCCGCGCGCCTGCATCACATTGACCGCCGCGTCGTCGTCGAGGACGGCGATGTTGACCGTCTCCCCCGCCTCGTCGGCGAGCTCACGGACGACGGGCGCACTCTCCTGCGAGATGTCGAGCCGCCCGGCCGCCGCGCCCGCCAGCCGCAACACCCCGGCCCCCAAGTAGTACTTGCCGCGGTCCTTCGCCTGCCCGACCAGGCCACGGTTCTCCAGCACTCCGAGCAGCCGGAACGCCGTCGACTTGTGTACGTCCAGCTCGTCCGCGATCTCCGTGACCCCGGCCTCGCCGAGCCTGGCCAGGATCTCCAGCACACTCACCGCGCGGTCCACCGACTGCACGGAACCCGCTCCCCCTTTGGACCGCTTCGTCGCGTCCGGCTCCTCCGCGTTGCCCTTGCTCGCCATGTTTCCGTTCTCACCGCCTGGCGGCCGATTCCGGCCGACATCCATGGGGCCCTTGACGCAGCGGCTCCCGATCCGGATTCTGTTGCGCATCACGCGTATCGGTGCGCCATATGGAACATCATGTTACCGAAGAGCGAACCTAGGGGGCTCTGGTGATTCCCGTCTGCCACCTCGACGACCTGCCCGAAGGCGAATCAGTCCGTGTCCCCACCGAGCCGCCGATCGCGGTGTTCCGCACCGAGGAAGCGCTCTACGCGATCGACGACACGTGCTCCCACCAGGATGCTTCCCTTTCCGAGGGCTGGCTGGAGGGCTGCCTGGTGGAGTGCCCGCTCCACGCCGCCATGTTCGACCTCCGCACGGGGCAGCCGACGTGCCTGCCCGCGCGCCGCCCCGTCCGGACCCACCGGGTCTCCGTCGACGACAGCGGCTTCGTCCATGTCGAGGTGGCCGCCGGGGCCGCCGGGGCCGCCGGAACTGCGGCGGCTGTCGCAGCCGCCCGAGCCGTCGGTGAAGGCGTCTCCGCATGAGGACCGTCGCCGTCGTGGGAGCCTCGCTCGCCGGGCTGTACGCCGCACGGGCACTGCGCGCGCAGGGATACGACGGCAGGCTGGTGATCATCGGCGACGAGATCCACCGGCCGTACGACCGCCCGCCGCTGTCCAAGGAGTTCCTCACCGGAGCCATGGCCGAGGACCAACTCGCCCTGTCCGACGCCGAGGAGGAATCGGAACTCGACGCCGAGTGGCTGCTCGGCGTCCGCGCCCAGGGACTCGACACCAGAGGCCGCACCATACGTCTCGACAGCGGCCGTACGGTCTCGGCCGACGGCGTGGTCATCGCCACCGGAGCCACCCCGCGCCGCCTGCCGGGCACGACCGGCACTGCCGGGAGTGCCCACTTGCGCGGCGTACACACCCTGCGCACGCTCGACGACGCGCGGGCGCTGCGCGCCGAACTGACGACCGGGCAGCCGGTCCAGGTCGTGGTCGTCGGAGGTGGGTTCATCGGGTCCGAAGTCGCCTCCTCCTGCGTCGCGCTCGGCCATCACGTGACCGTGGTGGAGGCCGCTCCGCTCCCGCTCCTACCCCAGCTCGGCGATGCCATGGCCACCATCTGCGCCGCCCTGCACGCCGACCACGGCGTGGAGCTCGTCACCGGCACAGGGGTCACCGCCCTGCGCGGCACCGACACGGTGACCGGCGTGCTCCTCGACGACGGGCGGCTGCTGCCCGCCGATGTGGTCGTCGTGGGCATCGGCGCCGTACCCGGCACCCGCTGGCTCAAAGGCTCCGCGCTCGCCCTCCGTGACGGGGTGCTGTGCGACGACGGCGGTGTGACTACGCTGCCGCAGGTGGTGGCGGTGGGTGATGTGGCGAGGGTGGGCAGCAGCCGCGCCGAGCACTGGACGAACGCCACCGAGCAGCCCGCCGCGGCCGTACGCAATCTTCTGGCCGGGCGCACCGTCGAGACGGCCCGGCCGCTGCCGTATTTCTGGTCCGACCAGTACGGCGTACGGATCCAGTTCGCAGGCCGGCGGCTGCCGTGCTGCACCGTGCGGATCACCGAAGGGTCCACCGACGAACGGAGCTTCCTCGCCGTCTACGAGCGCGAAGGCGTCACCGTCGGCACGCTCGCCCTGAACCGCCCGCGCCCCTTCATGCGCCTGCGGCGAGAACTGGCGCGCGGGTGCCGGACGCCTGCAGCTGCGGCTGCGGCTGCGGCTGCGGCTGCGGCTGCGGCTGCCGTCTGACGCGAAGTCCGGACAGCGTTGCGCCCTGCTTCCTTGCGGTGGCCGGCACGCGGCGTGTACGGCGGTCTGTTCCCCACCCCGGTCGAAGCCGCGTCGCCTCACGACGCGTGGCGCAGGCCGCTCGGGCGGGGCACCACGGTGCGTATGAGCAGGAAGAACCCGGCGCCGACGGCGTACCAGAGCAGATCGGGCGCGTTGAACGTCGAGCCGAGCACAAGCCGTGCCGCGAGGCTGCGCTCCGCCAGCTCGGCCGGCACGCCCGTCAGCTGGGCGCATTCGATCGCCCAGCTGAGAGCCAGCGCGACGGCGGCCACCACGGGCGGCCCGGTCCTGGGCGCGACGAGCACGACGAGCGTGCACAGAAGGACCGTGTAGAGCGCGTCCCCCGCGTACTTGGCGACATCGCCGTCCACCACGCTCCGGATGCCGAGCCCGGCACAGAGCGTCAGGGCCGCGGCCACAGCCGCGAGCCCACGGGTCCGGCGAAGATCAATCACACCGGACACTGTACGTCCGTACGGCTGTCAGGACGTCCGTACGGCTGTCAGGCCACGGAACCTATCCGCCCCGCAGGCTCCCGCGGACCCTCGTGGTGGATCGGGGTGTGCGCGCCGGTCAGCGAGACGCCGCTGCCTCCGCGCCGGGCCGCGACGATCTCCGCGGCGATGGACAGGGCGGTCTCTTCGGGCGTACGGGCGCCGAGGTCGAGGCCGATGGGGCTGCGCAGGCGGGTCAGTTCGAGCTCGGTGACTCCGACCTCGCGCAGCCGCTTGTTGCGGTCCTCGTGGGTGCGGCGGGAGCCCATAGCGCCGATGTACGCGACCGGGAGCCGCAGGGCCAGTTCAAGGAGCGGTACGTCGAACTTGGCGTCGTGGGTGAGCACGCACAGCACCGTACGGCTGTCGGTCTCGGCCGACTCCAGGTAGCGGTGCGGCCAGTCGACGACGATCTCGTCGGCCTCGGGGAAGCGGGCGGCGGTGGCGAAGACGGGCCGGGCGTCGCACACCGTCACGTGGTAGTTCAGGAATTTGCCCACCCGCACCAGGGCGGAGGCGAAGTCGATGGCGCCGAAGACGATCATGCGCGGGGCGGGGACGCTCGACTCGACGAGGAGCGTCAGCGGCTGACAGCAGCGTGAGCCGTCCTCGCCGATGAGGACGGTGCCGGTGCGGCCCGCGTCCAGCATGGCGCGGGCTTCACCGACCGCCGTGCGGTCCAGCTCCGGGTGCCCGCCGAGGGATCCGTCGTACGAACCGTCGGGGCGTACGAGCAGGGCGCGGCCCATGACATCGGCCGGGCCGTCGGTTGTCCGCGCGACCGCCGCCGCATCCCCACATGCGGCGGTGGCCAGCGCGGCCGCGAACACCTCCCTGGCGGGAGAGTCCACACGTACCGGAGTGACGAGTATGTCGATGATCCCGCCGCAGGTCAGACCCACCGCGAAGGCATCCTCGTCGCTGTACCCGAAGCGCTCAAGGACGGTATCGCCGCCGTCCTCCAGCGCCTGCAGGCACAGGTCGTACACAGCGCCCTCCACACACCCGCCGGAGACAGAGCCGATCGCCGTGCCGTCGGAGTCGACCGCGAGGGCCGCTCCCGGCTGCCGGGGCGAGCTTCCGTTCGTCGCCACGACCGTGGCGACGGCGAAGTCGCGTCCCTGCTCGACCCACCGGTTGAGCTCTTCGGCGATGTCCAGCATGACTGTCTCCTTTACGGGGGTGTGGAGGGCTCGGGCGGTCAGCTGACGCCCAGCCAGCTCTCGATGGGGTGGATCGCGAAGTACACGATGAAGATCGCGGTCAGGCCCCACATGAAGGCACTCACCTCGCGGACCTTGCCCTGCGCCACCTTGATGACGACGTAGGAGATGACACCGGCGGCCACACCCGTGGTGATGGTGTAGGTGAACGGCATCAGGACCACGGTGAGGAACACCGGGATGGCAACGGCGCGGTCGCTCCAGTCGACGTGCCTGGCGTTCTGCATCATCATCGCGCCGATGACGACCAGGGCCGCGGCTGCGACCTCCTGGGGCACGATCGCGGTGAGCGGGGTGAAGAAGAGGCAGGCCGCGAAGAACGCGCCGGTGACCACGGAGGAGAGACCCGTACGGGCACCCTCGCCGACACCGGTCGCCGACTCGACGAAGACGGTCTGGCCGGAGCCGCCGCCGACGCCGCCGATGACACCGCCCGCGCCGTCGATGAAGAGCGCCTTGGACAGGCCCGGCATGCGGCCCTTGTCGTCGGCGAGCTTCGCCTCGCTGCCGACACCGATGATCGTGGCCATGGCGTCGAAGAAGCCCGCCAGCACCAGGGTGAAGACGATCATGGTGACGGTGATGTAGCCGACTTCTCCGAAGCCGCTGAAGGACACCTGGCCGAACAGCGAGAAGTCCGGGGTGGAGACCGCACTGCCTTCGAGCTCCGGTGCGCCGGAGAACCAGGCCTTGCCCGGGATGTTCACAATCGCGTTCAGGATCGCCGCGATGACGGTGCCCGCGACGATGCCGATCAGGATGGCGCCGGGGATGTTGCGCGCCTGCAGGGCGAAGATCAGCAGCAGGGTGACTGCGAAGATCAGGACGGGCCAGCCGGCCAGCTCACCGGCCGGGCCGAGGGACACGGGGCCGCCGCCGGGGGCGGGGTTCTCGTGCACGAAGCCGGCCTTGACCAGGCCGATCAGCGCGATGAAGAGGCCGATGCCCATGGTGATGCCGTGCTTGAGGGCGAGCGGGATCGCGTTCATGATCAGCTCGCGGAGGCCGGTGACCACCAGGAGGCAGATCACCGCACCGTAGGCCACACACATGGCCATGGCCTGCGGCCAGGTCATCACCTGGATGACCTGCGACGCGAGCACACCGGAGACGCTCAGACCGGCTGCAAGGGCGAGCGGGACCTTGCCCCAGAAGCCCATGAGCAGGGTGGTCGCCGCGGCGGCGAGAGCGGTCGCGGTGATGAGGGCGGGCTGGCTGAGGACGTTGCCGTCCACATCCTTGCCGCCGAGGATCAGCGGGTTGAGCAGGAGGATGTACGCCATCGCCATGAAGGTGGTGACGCCGCCGCGGACCTCGGTCCCTACGGTGGATCCTCTGTCCGTTATGTGGAAGTACCGGTCGAGCCAGGACCGGCCGGCGGGCTGGCGCGTTCCCGCGCCTGCATCTTCCGCCGTCGTGGTCGGCTCTGTGGACTGCTGGGTCATGGTGCCTGTCTCCCAAGGTTCAAAGGGGCACCCGCAATGGAGATTGGAAACGCGGGATTTGGGATGCTGCGCTGGCTGCACGACCCGGGGGACGGCCCGAGACGAACTAGGGCAAATCTGGGTAAAGCTTGGTAAAACCGGGGTGGAATTGTGAGCGGTGTTGTGAGCGGTGTTGTTACAAGAGCCGCGAGCGGTGCGGCACTTGGGGCCCCGGGCGGTGAAGGGCGGGGAAGTGTGACGTTCCTGGAGGCACGGCACCGCCCGGGGAGCTTTCGGTGGAACCCGGGGATCAGGTGCCGGTGAGGTGCTCGGGCCGCACCGGCGTCCTGTTGAGTTCCAGACCCGTCGCGTTCCGGATCGCCGCGAGGACGGCCGGAGTCGACGAGAGAGTGGGGGCCTCGCCGATGCCACGCAGACCGTACGGCGCGTTCTCATCGGCCAGTTCGAGTACGTCGACGGGGATGGTCGGCGTGTCGAGGATGGTGGGGATCAGGTAGTCCGTGAAGGAGGGGTTGCGCACCTTCGCGGTCTTCGGGTCGACGATGATCTCTTCCATGACCGCGACGCCCAGGCCCTGGGTGGTACCACCCTGGATCTGGCCGACGACGGACAGCGGGTTGAGCGCCTTGCCGACGTCCTGGGCGACCGCGAGCTCGATGACCTTGACCAGGCCGAGCTCGGTGTCCACCTCCACCACCGCGCGGTGCGCGGCGAAGGAGTACTGGACGTGGCCGTTGCCCTGTCCGGTCACCAGGTCGAAGGCCTCGGTGGGCCGGTGGCGCCACTCCAGCTCCAGGTCCACCGACTCGCCTTCGAGTACGTCGACCAGGTCGGCCAGGACCTCGCCGCCGTCGGTGACGACCTTGCCGCCTTCGAGCAGCAGCTCGGCGGTGGCCCAGGCCGGGTGGTAGGAGCCGAACTTGGCGCGGCCGATCTCCAGGACCTTCTCGCGGACGTTTTCGCAGGTGTGCTTCACCGCGCCACCCGTGACGTACGTCTGACGGGAGGCGGAGGTGGAGCCGGCCGAGCCGACCTGGGTGTCGGCCGGGTGGATCGTCACCTGCGTGACACCCAGCTCGGTGCGGGCGATCTGCGCGTGGACGGTGACGCCGCCCTGGCCGACCTCGGCCATCGCGGTGTGCACGGTCGCGACCGGCTCGCCGTTGATGACCTCCATCCGCACGCGGGCGGTGGAGTAGTCGTCGAAGCCCTCGGAGAAGCCGACGTTCTTGATGCCGACCGCGTAGCCGATGCCGCGTACGACGCCTTCGCCGTGCGTGGTGTTCGACAGACCGCCGGGCAGGGCGCGTACGTCCGCCTGCTCACCGGCCGCGAGCCACTGCTGCTCGGGCGGCATCGGCATGGCCTTGATGCGGCGCAGCAGCTCGGCGACGGGCGCCGGGGAGTCGCACGGCTGGCCGGTCGGCAGGAGCGTGCCCTGCTCCATGGCGTTCATCCGGCGGAACTCCACCGGGTCCATGTCCAGTTTCGCCGCGAGCTTGTCCATCTGTGCCTCGTAGGCGAAGCACGCCTGGACCGCGCCGAAGCCGCGCATGGCGCCGCAGGGCGGGTTGTTCGTGTAGAGCGCGATGGCCTCGATGTCGACGTCCTCGACGACGTACGGGCCGACGCTCAGCGACGAAGCGTTGCCGACGACCGCCGGGGAGGCCGACGCGTAGGCGCCGCCGTCCAGCACGATCCGGCACTTCATGTGCGTGAGCTTGCCGTCCTTGGTCGCGCCGTGCTCGTACCAGAGCTTCGCCGGGTGGCGGTGCACGTGGCCGAAGAAGGACTCGAACCGGTTGTAGACGATCTTGACCGGCTTGCCGGTACGCAGGGCGAGCAGGCACGCGTGGATCTGCATCGAGATGTCCTCGCGGCCGCCGAAGGCGCCGCCGACGCCGGAGAGCGTCATGCGGACCTTCTCCTCGGGCAGGCCGAGGACGGGGGCGATCTGCTTGAGGTCCGAGTGCAGCCACTGGGTGGCGACGTACAGGTCGACACCGCCGTCCTCACCGGGTACGGCCATGCCGGACTCGGGGCCGAGGAACGCCTGGTCCTGCATGCCGAAGACGTACTCGCCGGAGACGATCACGTCGGCGCGCTTGGCGGCCTCGTCGGCGTTGCCGCGGACGATCGGCTGGCGGTGCACGATGTTCGGGTGCGGGACGTGACCGATGTGGTGGTCGTCGCGGCCCTCGTGGATCAGCAGTGCGTCGGGCGCGGTCGCCGATGCCTCGTCGGTGATGACGGGGAGCTCGACGTACTCGATCTTGATCTTCGCGGCGGCGCGGCGGGCCGTCTCCGGGTGGTCGGCGGCGACGATGGCCACCGGCTCACCGTGATGGCGGACCTTGCCGTGGGCGAGAACCGGGGTGTCCTGGATCTCCAGGCCGTAGTTCTTCACCTCGGTGGGCAGGTCGTCGTACGTCAGCACGGCGTAGACGCCGGGCATGGCCAGGGCCTCGGACGTGTCGATCGACCGGATCTCGGCGTGCGCCGTGGTGGAGCGCAGGGTGTGGCCCCAGAGCATGTCCTCGTGCCACATGTCCGAGGAGTACGCGAACTCGCCGGTGACCTTCAGGGTGCCGTCCGGGCGGAGCGTGGACTCGCCGATGCCGCCCTTGGTCTTCGAACCCTGGTTGATGTTGGTGGGGGTACCAGTTACGCCCATGATCAGACCGCCTCTTCCTGGCGTTCCTGACGAGCGGCGGCAAGGCGCACTGCGTCAAGGATCTTCTCGTAACCGGTGCAGCGGCACAGGTTGCCGGAGAGCGCCTCGCGGATGTCCGCGTCGGACGGCTCGGCGTTGCGCTCAAGGAGCTCGTCGGCGGCGACCAGGAGACCCGGGGTGCAGAAACCGCACTGCACGGCGCCGGCGTCGATGAACGCCTGCTGGATCGGTGCGAGCTCGTCGCCCTCGCCGGTCTGGGAGTCCGTCCCCTTCGCCTGCCACTGCTGGGCTTCCTGGAGCGACGTACCGCCGCAGGCACCCGTGGCGCAGCCCTCTTCGCGCTGCTTGGCGAAGTCGGCGAGGCCCTCGACCGTGACGACCTCGCGGCCTTCGACCTGACCGGCGGCGACGAGACAGGCACAGACGGGCACGCCGTCGAGGCGGACCGTGCAGGAGCCGCATTCGCCCTGCTCGCACGCGTTCTTGGAGCCCGGGAGGCCCATGCGCTCGCGCAGGACGTAGAGCAGGCTCTCGCCCTCCCAGACGTCGTCCGCTTCCTGCTTACGGCCGTTGACCGTGAAATTGACGCGCATTGCTATGCAGCTCCTTCAAGCGAGCGGCCGGTGCCGCGGTACTGCTCCCAGGTCCAGCCCAGCGTCCGGCGGGCCATGATCCCGACCGCGTGGCGGCGGTACTTCGCCGTGCCGCGCACGTCGTCGATCGGGTTGCAGGCGCCGGAGGCGAGCTCCGCGAACTGCTTGGCGACCGAAGGAGTGATGATCTTGCCGCTGTCCCAGAATCCGCCCTCTTCGAGCGCGGCGTTGAGGAAGTCCTCGGCGGCGCGCGCCCGCAGGGGGGTCGGGGCGGCGGAGCCGATGCCCGTCTTCACGGTGCGGGTCTCCGGGTGCAGCGCGATACCGAACGCGCAGACCGCGATGACCATGGCGTTACGGGTACCCACTTTGGAGAACTGCTGCGGCCCGTCCGCCTTCTTGATGTGGACGCGCTTGATCAGCTCGTCCGGCTCAAGGGCGTTGCGCTTCACGCCGGTGTAGAACTCCTCGACCGGAATGAGGCGCGTACCGCGTACCGACTCGGCCTCGACCTCGGCGCCCGCCGAGAGCAGGGCGGGGTGCGAGTCACCGGCCGGGGAAGCCGCACCGAGGTTGCCGCCGACGGACCCGCGGTTGCGGATCTGCGGCGAGCCGACGGTGTGAGCGGCGAGCGCGAGACCGGGCAGTTCCGCACGCAGGTGGTCCATGATCTGGGTGTACGGGACGGAGGCGCCGAGCTGTACGGTCTCCTCACCCACCTCCCACTCGCGCAGTTCGCCGATGCGGTTCAGGTCCAGGAGGTACTCGGGGCGGCGGTGGTCGAAGTTGATCTCGACCATGACATCGGTGCCGCCCGCGATGGGCACAGCCGTGGGGTGCTCGGCCTTGGCGGCGAGCGCCTCCTCCCAGCTGGCGGGGCGAAGGAAGTCCATGAGGCTCTCTTCTTCTCAATCGGGTTGATCGCTGTTCGCTGGGGCCCGGAGACGGCCGGCCCTCGACTGATTCGTTCAGTCGTTCATGTGCTGTTCACGCGGCGTGGCCCCAGTACACAAGGCGGGCCCCGCCTGGTGCAGTCACCGAAACCATGAAGGAGTTGGCTGGTCGACCCTTATGTCTTGTAGATTCGAACGAAAGGTTGACCTCAGTAACCCCGCGGTCTTCCTTGGGAAACACCAAGCACGGCCCTTTGGAACCCCAAGCACGGCCTTCTCGGATCGCAAACACACGCAAACGCATCCCGAACACTTCCATCCAACATCGAGAGACAGATCGGCGGCGACCCATGCGGCTGCGCGCACTGCTTGAGACCGACGCACTGGGCCTGCGGCTGCTCGCCGGCGAGGACGAGCTCGACCGCACCGTGCGCGGTGTGATGACCACCGACTTGCGGGACCCCAGCCGGTACCTGTCGGGCGGCGAGCTGGTCCTCACCGGGCTGGCGTGGCGGCACTCGGCCGAGGACTCCGAGCCCTTCGTACGCCTCCTGGCGGGCGCAGGCGTAGTCGGGCTCGCGGCGGGCGAGGCGGAGCTCGGCGCGATTCCGAACGACCTCGTCGAGGCGTGTGTACGCCACCGGCTGCCGCTCTTCGCGGTCAGCGAGGCCGTGGCCTTCGCAACCATCACCGAGTACGTGGTGCGCCAGGTGTCCGGCGAGCGCGCCGGGGACCTCGCGGCGGTCGTCGACCGGCACCGCAGGCTTATGACGTCCGGCCCGGCGGGCGGCGGGCCCGAGGTGGTCCTCGACCTGCTGACCTCCGACCTGGACCTGCGCGCCTGGGTGCTCTCGCCGACCGGACGGCAGATCGCGGGCGCCGGTGCGCCGCTGTCGCCCGGGCTGGGCTCCAAGCTCGCGGGCGAGCATCTGGCCGCCGTACGGACCGGCCGCCGGGCGCCGCACCGCGCCGCCGTCCAGGGCACGACGTACTCGCTCTTCCCGATCCGCAGCGCCGGGCGCGGCGCTGCTGCCGCCGCGGTGTCCGCCTCCCGTGACGTGCGCGAGAGCGTCCTCTCGGACTGGCTGCTGGCCGTGGAGGCGGACGCGGGCGACTGGCCCGCCGCCCGCCTCGACCTGCTCCAGGGCGTGACCCAGCTGATCGCCGTGGAACGCGACCGCCGCGACGCGGCCCGTACGGTACGCCGCCGCCTCGCCCAAGAAGTCCTGGAGCTGGTCCAGACGGGCGCGGCCCCCGCCGAGATCGCCGCCAGGCTGCGGGTCGCGGCGCCGGTCCTGCTGCCGGGCCTCGGCTCCGCGCCGCACTGGCAGGTCGTCGTGGCGCGCGTCGAGTGGCAGGACGGCGGTGCGGTCCAGAGCGGGCCCGTCGCGCAGACACTGCTGGAGGAAATCCTGGTCGACCCGGCGGTGGCGGGATCCGACTCGTCGGACCGGATCGCGGTGGCTCACGCGGGTGACGAGGCGATCGCACTCGTACCGCTGCCGGCGATCGCGACCGAGGGGGAGGCCGCCGAGGGCGAGGACGAGCCGCGGGACTCCGACCAGGGCCTGCACGCCGACGTGCTCCTGGATGCGGTGCGCGAGCCGCTGTCGGGCGGTCTCGCCGACGACGGGCGGCTGACACTGGGTGTCAGCGCGGCCGTGCACTCGGCGGAGGGCCTGCGAGGCGCCCTGGAGGAGGCCCGGCACGCCCGCCGGGTCGCCGCCGCACGCCCGGGCCGGGTCTGCGCGGCGGGCCACCACGAGCTGGCTTCGCACGTGCTGCTGCTGCCGTTCGTCCCCGACGACGTACGCAGGGCCTTCACCGCGCGGCTGCTCGATCCTCTGCGGGACTACGATCGGCGCCACCGTGCGGAACTGATCCCCACCCTCGAAGCGTTCCTCGACTGCGACGGTTCGTGGACGCGCTGCGCGGCGCGGCTGCACCTGCACGTCAACACACTGCGTTACCGGGTGGGCCGGATCGAGCAGTTGACGGGGCGCGATTTGTCGCGCCTCGAAGACAAGCTGGACTTCTTCCTCGCGCTGAGGATGAGCTAGCGACACAGGCAGGTACTCAGGAGGGGGCTCCACATGAAACCGGGACCGGCAACGGGCGCGGGACAGAGATCGATATCGGTCTCGGAGATGGTCGTCGCATCGCCGCAGCAGATCTTCGAGCTGCTGGCGACACCGGCCCGGCACACCGAGCTGGACGGTTCGGGGATGCTGAAGGGCAGGCCGCAGGGGCCCGAAGTGCTGGGCCCCGGCGACCGGTTCACGATGGGGATGAGCCAGGGAGGCATCCCGTACCGCTCGGTGAATGTCGTCGTGGAGTACGAAAAGGACCGGCTCATCGCCTGGGAGACGTGGGGCGAGCTGGGCGGCCGCCGACTGGTGGGCGGCCAGCGCTGGCGCTACGAGCTGGAGCCAGACGGTACGGCGACCCGGGTCACGCACACGTACGACTGGTCGCGGGCCCGTTTCCCCCGGCTGATCGTAGAGTTGCCCGGGTATCCGAAGAAGATGCGTACGGCAATGGCCGCTACTCTCAGCCAACTCGGCGCTGTGACCGGCCGATTGTGAATTCGTTCACCTGACCTCTTGGCCCGGAGTGCCATTCCGTGCTGAGATTCGGCCACTACAGCTACTCACAGCTCAATGGCGTGCTCGGGGAGGGCAATGTGGCGCATACCGCCATGTCTGGTTCCGGATCAACCGCAGGGGACGGAAGCCCACTCCAGACCGCGGTATGGCGGCTGCGCTCGCGCGGCTGCTGGACCGATGCGGCGGCCCTGCTAGAACCACATGCGGGTGCCCCCGCCACGCCCGCCGCCGCGCTCCAGCGAGCCTCGCTGCTCGTCGAGCGCTGCCTGTTCACGGAGCGGGGCTGGGCGGAGGCGGAAGACGCGCTGCGTACGGCGGAAGCCGTTGCCCGGGAGGACGACGAGCGCGGTGCGGCGGCGTGCGAACGCGGCCAGCTCGCGTACGCCTCGACGGTGCTCGGCGCCCGCGACCGGGCCGACGAGGCACGCGCCGCGCTCGGCAGGGCGGCGGCCCTGCTCTCCCCGACGGCGGCGGCTCGCCCCCTGCTGGACTTCCGCCGGGGCCTGGTCGCCGAGCACATCTCGGACTCCCCGCAGTCGGCCCTCGCCGCCTACCGCCGCGCCCACGCGGGCGCCACGGCCAACGGCGAGACGCTGCTGCTCTCCTTCACGTGGCGCCACCTGGCCGGACTGGCCCTGAGGGAGGGCGAGTTGGCGGACGCGAGGCACGGCTTCGCGGAGTCGCTGCGGATACGGGAGGAACTGGGCTACCTGGTAGGCACAGCCCCCGCACTGGCAGCCCTGGCAGACGCGGAACCGGAACCGGAGGCAACCCGCCTGCGCGCGGAAGCGGCCCGCCTGTTCCGCCTCCTGGACGGCGTACCGACATGGCTGGCAGCGCAACTGCCCCCGATGACCCCGACGACGGCGGTCTGACCTCTGGGAAGGCCGCCTCCGATCGAGCGTCAGCGGTCCGCGCCCGCGAAGTGCTCGCGGACCAGGGACTGGACGACCGTCAGGTCCTGGGCCACCAGGGCGTCCAGCAGCGCCAGGTGTTCCGCAGCGTCTGCCAGGAGGTCTGCCCGGCGGCCCAGGGGGTCGCCCGTCAGCAGGGGCCATTGGGAGCGGCGGTGGAGGTCGTCGGCCACTGCTACGAGTTGCCGGTTGCCCGACAGGGCGAGCACCGCTCCGTGGAAGGCGCGGTCCGACTCCGCGTACGCCGCCCGGTCGCCCGTTGCCGCTGCTGCCGTGGTGGCTTCGGCCAGGGGGCGCAGGTCGCACCACCGGTCGGCCGGGACCGTGCGGGCCAGGCGGAGCATGACGGGGACTTCGATCAGAGAGCGCACTTCCGCCAGCTCCGCCAGTTCCACCGCGCTGCGGACCGTGACGCGGAAGCCCCGGTTGGGGACTACTTCCACCGCACCTTCGAGGGACAGCTGCTGCATCGCCTCTCGTACGGGCGTCGCCGAGACCCCGAAGCGGGCGCCGAGCGCGGGGCCCGAGTAGACCTCGCCGGGTATCAGCTCGCCGCTGACCAGGGCCGCGCGCAGGGCGTCGAGTATCTGGCCCCGGACCGAGTGGCGCTGGACGACGCGGGGGGCGGGGGGCTCGCTGTGGGTGTGTTCGCCGCGGGCCTGTTCCGGGACGCCGACGGCTGGGGCGGCGGGGATCGCGGGGATGTGGGGGTACGCGGCTTCGCGCGCTCTGCCCTGCGCCCGCGACTGCTCCATCTGACGTCTCCTCCGGTGCCGTGCCCCATATGCACGATAGGCGGCCCAGGTCTCAGTTCAAACCGCGAATTGATCGGGTAAGGTAAGGCTTACCTGCCAACGATCGCGATTCGGTGGTCTCTGCATGACCGTCCCCGCTGCCCTCACCGGCGTCTCCGCGTCTCCCGTCGCGGCCTCGTACGCCCGCCTCACCGAGGCCTTCCCCGGCCTGCGGATCCAAGAGATCCCGGACGGCGAGCAGGCCCCGGGCGCAGCGGGCTGGGTCGGCGCGGCCGAGCTGGCCGCCGGTGGCACCGCGCTCGACACGTTCCTGGCCTGGGACAACGCGCAGGTTCTGCGTGATTACGGCCAGCAGGCCCGCCCCGACGTCGTCGCCAGTTTCGGTCTGCACCGATACGCCTGGCCCGCCTGTCTCCTCATTACGGTGCCTTGGTTCCTTCAGCGCCGGGTGCCGCGCATGCCCGTCGAGGGTGTCGCCTTCCAGCGCACACTGGGCCGGATGGCCGTACGCGTAACGGACTTCGCGTGCCTGCCCGACGACCCCGCAGCCACCCTGCCCGGCGCCCGCGTCGTACCGGACGAGGAAGCCCTGCGAAGCGAGGTGCGGGACGCCGTCGCCGAGCACCTCGGGCCCGTCCTCAACGGCTTCGGGCCGCGGATGCGGCGCGGGAAGCGCGCGCTGTGGGGCATGGTCACGGACGAGATCGTGGAAGGGCTCTGGTACATCGCCCATCAGCTGGGTGACGAGCGGCGCGCGATGCGGGAGCTGGAGGAGCTGCTGCCGGGTACGACCAAGCCGTACGCCGGCACCGCGGGCTTCCGCGAGCTGACCGGACCGAGCGGCGAATCGCTGCCGACGCGCGACCGGGCGAGCTGCTGCCTCTTCTACACGCTGCGGCCCGAGGACACCTGCGTGACGTGTCCGCGTACGTGCGACGCCGAGCGCGTACGGAAGCTGAGCGAGGAAGCCGCCGCGACGGCGGCGTCCGCGGTCGCCGCCGTCTGACGGCACGTCACCCGATCCAGTGACCTAAATCGAACCCAACTCCCCGTCTGCGCAAGGCGGTTCGACCAGAACGCACCTATCCGTATGCCCTGACACTCAGTTGGCGCCCTCTTGCACCGAAACCCCCTTTGGGCCACTTGGATTCCGCCAATATGGCGCCCGAAACGCCCTACCGCGATGCAAGGGACACCGCATGAGACTGACCGACATATCGCTGGACTGGCTGCTTCCGGGTGGCGTGATGCTGGCGGGGGTCCTGGCGGCGGTTGCGGTGCTTGCGCGCGGCAAGCGCGCCGGTGGCAAGGCCGCAGCCGACGACTCCTGGGAACGTACCGAAGAGCGGCGCAGGCGCAAGGAGGCGATCTACGGGATCGCGTCGTATCTGCTGCTCTTCTGCTGCGCGGCGGTCGCCGCCGCACTCTCCTTCCACGGCCTGGTCGGCTTCGGCCGGCAGAACCTGAGCCTCACCGGCGGCTGGGAATACCTCGTCCCCTTCGGCCTCGACGGCGCCGCGATGTTCTGCTCGGTGCTCGCCGTGCGCGAGGCCAGTCACGGTGACGCCGCCCTCGGTTCGCGGCTCCTGGTCTGGCTGTTCGCCGGCGCCGCCGCATGGTTCAACTGGGTGCACGCGCCCCGGGGCCTGGGCCACGACGGCGCTCCGCAGTTCTTCGCAGGCATGTCGCTCTCGGCGGCGGTGCTGTTCGACCGCGCGCTGAAACAGACCCGAAGAGCCGCGCTCCGCGAGCAGGGCCTGGTGCCCCGTCCGCTGCCGCAGATCCGGATCGTACGGTGGCTGAGAGCCCCCAGGGAGACCTTCGGGGCCTGGTCGCTGATGCTGCTCGAAGGTGTGCGCACGCTCGACGAGGCGGTCGAGGAGGTCCGCGAGGACGTGCGCGAGAAGGAGCAGAACCGCATCCGTCGACGCGATCACCACAGGCTGGAGCGGGCCCAGATAAAGGCGATCAACCGGCAGCACAGGGCCTGGGGCCGCGGTCGCGGCGGACGGCAGGTCGAAGTCACGGGCATCGCCCCCGGATCGGGCTCCGCGCCGGCGCAGGTCGTCGCGGAGCCCGCCATAGCAGAGCCGGGACAACTGCCGCTTCGACAAAGGCCCTCCCTCCAGGCAGTCAGAGGCTCTGACAAGCCGATCACGACCGTCGACCTCACCGCCGAGGACGACACGCAGGCTCTGCCCCGGCTCGACTCTCTTGAGCGCAAACTCAAGGACCTTGAGCAGCAGTTCGGCTGAGCGGTTTCACTGCTCAGCAGGTGACCATGGCGGTGGTGGGCCGGTCTCTTACGCCGGTCCGCCGCCCGCCATGTCCAGCTCGAACCACACCGCTTTTCCTACGCCGTGCGCCTTTACGCCCCACGCGTCCGCGAGGGCCTGGACCAGGACGAGCCCCCTGCCGTTCGTACCGTCGTCGGCGACCGGCACGCGCAATGTGGGGTGCCGTGCCACGAAGTCCCGCACCTCGACGCGGAGTCTGGAGACGCTCACGGTCGCGGTGACCTCCGCGTCGTGCTCCGTATGGACGAGAGCATTGGTCACGAGCTCCGTGGTGAGGAGCTCGGCGACATCCGAACACTCCCGGCGTCCGCGGTGCCTCAGCAGGTCGCGCAGAGCGCGCCGTACTTCGGGAACCGCCGCGAGATCCGCGCGGGCCAGTCTGCGTCGTAACTGAGCGCGTGCGGCCGGACCCCGCCCGCTCGCCTGTTTCCCTGTCATATCCCCCACCCGCACACCGACCGGTCATGCTTCTCGAACTGGTTCACGCAATGCATGCCCCGCACGTGCACAGGCACTCATGCCCATGAATCAATAAGTCGCTCACGGTCTCGGTACGTTGCGCAGGTTCGAGCGCGCCATCTGGAGCATCCGGCCCACCCCGCCGTCCAGCACGACCTTGCTGGCGGACAGCGCGAAGCCGCTCACCATGTCGGCGCGGATCTTCGGCGGCATGGACAGGGCATTCGGGTCGGTCACCACGTCGACCAGGGCCGGGCCCTTGTGCCGGAACGCGTCCTTGAGCGCACCCGCCAGATGTTTCGGCTTCTCCACGCGCACGCCGTACGCGCCGCATGCGCGCGCGACCGCCGCGAAGTCCGGGTTCTTGTTCTCCGTGCCGTGCGACGGCAGGCCGTCGACCAGCATTTCCAGCTCGACCATGCTGAGGGAGGAGTTGTTGAAGACGATCACCTTCACCGGCAGGTCGTACTGGACGAGGGTCAGGAAGTCGCCCATCAGCATGCTGAAGCCGCCGTCGCCGGACATCGAGACGACCTGACGCTTGCGGTCGGTGAACTGGGCTCCGATCGCCTGCGGCATGGCGTTGGCCATCGATCCGTGGGTGAAGGAGCCGATGATGCTGCGCCGCCCGTTGGGGGTGATGTAGCGGGCAGCCCAGACGTTGCACATGCCCGTGTCGACCGTGAACACGGCGTCGTCGTCAGCCAGTTCGTCGAGGACGGAAGCGACGTACTCGGGATGGATCGGGACCCGCTTCTCGACCTTGCGGGTGTACGCCTTCACCACGCCTTCGAGGGCGTCCGCGTGTTTCTTCAGCATCCGGTCGAGAAACTTGCGGCTGGTCTTGGCCTTCACGCGCGGCGTCAGACAGCGCAGCGTCTCGCGTACGTCGCCCCAGACCGCCAGATCGAGCTTGGAGCGGCGGCCCAGGTGCTCGGGCCGCACATCGACCTGGGCGATCTTGACGTCGTCGGGGAGGAAGTCGTTGTAGGGGAAGTCGGTGCCGAGCAGGATCAGCAGGTCGCATTCGTGTGTGGCCTCGTACGCCGCGCCGTAGCCGAGAAGGCCGCTCATGCCTACGTCGTAGGGGTTGGCGTACTGAATCCATTGTTTGCCGCGCAGGGCGTGCCCGACCGGGGACTTGACCCGCTCGGCGAACTGCATGACCTCGGCGTGCGCGCCGGCTGTGCCGCTGCCGCAGAAGAGGGTAATCCGGTCCGCGTCGTCGATCAGGCGGACGAGCTTGTCGATCTCGGTGTCGGCCGGGCGTACGGTCGGACGGGAGGTCACCAGCGCGTGTTCCAGGGCCCGTTCGGGGACGGTGTCCGACGCGACGTCGCCGGGCATGGAGACCACGCTGACGCCGCTGCGGCCGACCGCGTGCTGGATCGCGGTCTGCAGGACGCGCGGCATCTGCTTGGTACTGGAGATCAGCTCGCAGTAGTGGCTGCACTCGCGGAAGAGCTGGTCGGGGTGCGTCTCCTGAAAGTAGCCGAGGCCGATCTCGCTGGACGGGATCTGCGATGCGAGGGCGAGGACGGGGGCCATGGAGCGGTGGGCGTCGTAGAGGCCGTTGATCAGGTGCAGGTTGCCGGGGCCGCAGGAGCCCGCGCAGGCCGCGAGCCGGCCGGTCAGCTGGGCCTCGGCGCCGGCCGCGAAGGCCGCGGCCTCCTCGTGCCTGACCTGGATCCACTCGATCCCGGAAGTGCGGCGGACGGCGTCGACGACGGGGTTGAGACTGTCGCCGACGACACCATAGAGGCGCTGGACCCCTGCGCGGACGAGGATGTCGACGAACTGCTCCGCCACTTTCTGCTTGGCCATTGATGCGCACACCCTTTCGGCGGGGGAGACGGTCGGTCGTGTGCCGTTGCCGTTCCCATCAACCCATGGCGTACGCCGTCACGCCTCCCAGACGGCCACCGCCGTCCGGTCGTCGGCGTAACCCTTCACCCTCAGGCCGACGTCCGCGAGGTACTCGGCGAGGCCCGGCGGCTCGGTGGGGGCCCAGCGTTCGGCGAGCTCCTTGCCGAGGGCGGGCTCGCCGCGCAGAGGTTCGGCGAGGCCGCCGCTGCACAGCAGGAGAGTGTCACCCGGGCGGGCCACCGACGCCCGGAAGCGGAACGGCTCGGTGGGCGGGGGCCCGCTCTCGACGTACGGCGACGGGGGCGTCGTAATGCCGAGGTCCATGGTGAGGCGGTCGCCGTCGGAGGTCTCGGCCGGGACCGAGCCGAAGCCGACCACGGGCTCACCGGTGCCGGCCGCGGGCTCGGGAACCAGTGGCTCAAGGTCCTGCCAGGCGCCGTCGCGGAGGCGGAACAGCCCACCGGCGCCGACGCCGAAGAAGACCCGGGTCCTGCATTGAGGGTCGGCGGGCAGCAGCAGGCAGCGCAGGCTCGCCGTGTACTCCTCGGAGTCCAGGTCGAGTCGGGAGGCACCGGCGCGCAGTTTGCCGTAGGTGCGGTCGGTGAGGCGGTGCAGTCCGGACTTGAGGTCGCCCCTGCGGCCCGCCCGTATGTCGTCGGCGAGACGTGCGTGACTGCGGCCGACGCCGCCGCCGATCCAGAGGCAGGCGTCGGCCGCGGCGAGGTGCGCGCTCTCGGCGGCGCGCACGCCGCTGGCCACGGCGACGAGGACGAGGGCGTCGTCGCCGTGGCCGAAGCGGGCGGTGAGCAGTGCGTCGCGGCGGGGTTCGCCGCGGTAGCGGGCGGAGTCGCCGCGGATGGATGCGGCGCGGAGGGTGTACGTCCCGTACTGGGCGCCGTCGAGCACGGTGTCGGCGACGAGGGGCTGCAGCTCGTCCGGGTCGGCGACGGGGAGGGCGGTGGGCTCGGCGTCGTAGGTGGGCGGCCCGTCACCGACGTGGACGGTGCGGGGGCGGGGCGGGTGGCCGTGGAGGTCCGGTTGCGGCTGTGGTTGTTGCTGTGGGGAGGGGGTGGCTGGTGGCTCCCAGGCCTCTGGGGGTGCGGTCGCGTCCCAGGCGGTGCGGGCCTCGGGGGTGTGGTGGGCCGTGGGGCGCCAGGCCTCGGGGGGTGCGTCACCCGGCGAGGGCGGTGCGGACGGCGCTTCCGGGGGCTCCCAGGGGGCGCGCTGGCTGGGCATGACGGGGGGTGAGGGTGACCGTTTCGGCACGGGCGGGGGTGGGGGCGCGGATGCGGGTTCGGGCGCGGGTGGAGGCGGTGGCTCCGCGACTGTGTCCACGGCGGAGTCGAATCTGTCGTCCAGGGTGTCGCCCGGCGGCGCGGGGCCTGTGTCCGGGGCGGTCTCGTCGTACAGTCGGCCCCACCACTCGTCCTCGTTCGTGGTGTGCCTCTCCCCCTGCTGGCTCATGTTCCTATTTTCTACCGCTCGGGGCGTACGAAAACGGGGCAACGGGAAAAAGTGGTCCGCGCGTACGCCCCTTCGGTGTGTCGTCACTCTCCCCACAGCCTCAAGGGACCAGTGGTGCAGGGATGATGTGGCGCGGCGGGTTTACGCCGTGGCCGCTTTCCGCCACGGGCTGTCGGGGAGCGCCGTCGGGGAAGATCAGGGGACGGTGCGGAATCGGATCGTCCGGGAGGGGTTCGGGGGATGCTGGGAGCCATTGGTCTGAACGAGGCGCAGGAGTCGGCGTACCGCGCGCTCGTCGCCGTAGGAGCGGCGGAGGTGCCCGATCTGGCGCACCGGCTGGCGCTGCCCGAGGCCGATACGGAGCGGGCGCTGCGCGGCCTGGAGCGGCAGGGGCTCGCCGCCCGGTCGTCCGCCCGTACGGGGCGCTGGGTGGCGGCGCCGCCGGGGGTCGCGCTGGGTGCGCTGCTGACCCAGCAGCGGCGTGAGCTGGAGCAGGCGGAGCTGACGGCGGCTCTGCTCGCGCAGGAGTACCGGGTGGAGGCGGACGAGCCGGCCGTGCACGATCTGGTCGAGGTCGTGACGGGCGCCAGTGCGGTGGACCGCCGCTTCGCCCAGCTCCGGCTCGGTGCGGCCAAGGAGGTGTGCGCACTCGTGACCGGCGGGCCCAATGTGGTGGTTGGCATGGACAACGAGGCGGAGGAGCGGGCGTCGCGCGGTGTGATGTACCGGGTGGTGGTCGAGCGCGAGGTGCTCACGCTGCCGGCCGGGATCGTCGAGCTCTCCACCGCACTGGGGCGCGACGAGCAGGTCCGGGTGGTGGACACGGTGCCGACCAAGCTCGTCGTGGCGGACCGGAGCACGGCGATGGTGCCGCTGACGGGACGCGGCGCCGACCCTGCGGCTCTCGTCGTCCATGCGAGCGGGCTGCTGGAGTCGCTGATGGGCCTGTTCGAGGCGGTGTGGCGGGAGGCGCTGCCGCTGCGCCTCGGGGCGGGCGGAGCCGGCGGGGCGATGGCCGAAGAAGCGGGGCCCGGGCCCGATGCCGTCGATCTCCAGGTGCTGTCGCTGCTGCTCGCCGGGATGACCGACGCGAGCGTCGCCAAGCAGCTGGAGCTGGGCCTGCGGACCGTGCAGCGCCGCGTGAAGGGGCTGATGGAGCTGGCGGGCGTGACGACCCGGCTGCAGCTGGGCTGGCATGCGTACGAGCGCGGCTGGGTGGCCCGCGACTGACCCGTCCGGGCGGGCTCGACCCGTCTCGGCAGCCACCCCGGCCGGGCCGCCTTGACCTGCGAGAACGCCCCTTCTCCTGCACCCTTGGCAGATGGGTGTGTGGCAGCTCGTCGCCGTCGGTCTGGTGATGCTGCTCGGCCTGCTCGGTGTGCTGGTGCCGGGTGTGCCGGGGCAGGCCATCGTGTGGGCGTCGGTGGTGTGGTGGGCCCTGGAGGACAAAACGGCTGTCGCCTGGGTCGTACTGATCGGCGCCACCTGTGTGCTGCTGCTCAACGTGGCGCTGAGGCCCCTGCTGCCCGCCCGCCGCCACAGCGAGGCCGGGGTTCCGCTGCGGACGCTCCTGGTGGGCGGGGCCGCCGCCATCGGCGGGTTCTTCCTGCTGCCCGTGGTGGGCGCGATCGCGGGTTTCGTCGGCGGGATCTACGGGGTGGAGCGGGCGCGGCTCGGCAGCCACGGGGGCGGCTGGGCATCCACACGTACGGTCATGCGCGCCGTCGGCTACCCGGTGCTGGTGGAGTTGTTCACGTGCCTGCTGGTGGTGGGGGCCTGGGTGGGCGCGCTGATCTGGGGCTGAAGCCCACCGACAGCTAAGCCCGCCCGGAGCCCGCCGGAAGCCCGCCGTCCTGAAGTCCTAGGACATGTTTCCGATGTGCGGGGCGGGGTGCGCGTGTGAGGCTGACGCCATGACCGCATTCAGCGATGCCGAGCGCGCGTACCTCAAGACGCAGCGCCTGGGGCGTATGGCGACTGTCGATCCCACGGGTCGGCCGCAGGCCAATCCGGTCGGCTTCTTCCCGCAGGACGACGGGACCGTCCTGATCGGCGGCCACGCCCTCGGCACGACCAAGAAGTGGCGCAACCTCCAGGCGAATCCGAAGGTCGCGCTGGTGGTCGACGACATCGTGAGTCTGCGCCCGTGGGCGGTGCGCGGGGTGGACATCCGGGGCGAGGCCGAGCTGCTGACGGGCCCGCACGAGCTCGGGCCGCACTTCAGCCAGGAGCTCATCCGGATCCACCCGCAGAAGATCCACAGCTGGGGCCTGGACTAGGGGGTGTCCGGCGGATCAGGCCGGCTTCAGGGTGCGGCGCTTTCTTGGTTCTGGTGAGCGGGGTCTGGTGCGTGCAGCTGCAAGGCGGAGGAGGGAGGCGACGCGATGGGGTCCCCCCTGTTCGAGCGCAGTCGAGAACTTGGGGGAGTCGCCGACTGACGACAACGCCGCAGATGTGCGTGCCAGACCCCGCGGCCCAGGCATGATCCGCCGGACACCCCCTAACCGTCAGCCGGGTTCCGGACCGACCGTCCAGAGGTGCCGTACGGCGTACGAACGCCAGGGCCGCCACCCGTCCGACTGCGCCCCGCCCCCGAACCCGTCCTCCGGTCCCCCGTCCGGCAGCACGTCGGGATCACCGAGCGCCCGCATCCTGATCAGCCCCGCCGTCCTCGTGGTGATCCCGGGCAGCGCGAGCAGCCCCCGTTGCGCCTCGTCGCGGTCGGCACCCGGATCCAGGCGTACGTCGCCGTCGGCGAGGGCGGTCGCGAGGGCCCGCAGTGCGGGGTCGTCGGCCCCGGCGAGGGCGCCCGGCTCGGGGAAGACGTGGGTCAGCGCACCGCAGGGCTGGTCCAGGGCCTTTCCGTACGTTTCGATGAGCTGTACGGCGCCTTCCCGCCCCACCAGCGCCCGTACCGCGAACTCGTCCGGATCGGCGGCGCCCGGCGAGCGCAGTCCGGGCCGGGCGGCGACCAGCGGTGCCAGGCGCGGGTCGGCGGCGAGTCGTTCGTCGACGGCGTACGGGTCGGCGTCCAGGTCGAAGAGCCTGCGCAGGCGCTGGACGGCGGTGGTGAGGTCGCGCAGATCGGTGAGGTGGATGCGGGCTTCGAGCCAGCCGTTGTGCGGCGCTTCGTCGACGGCAACGATGCCCGTGCCGTACGGCATCCGCAGCGTGCGCCGGTAGGTGCGGGCGCCCGGCTCGCCGACGACCTCCTCGATGCGTGGGACGGCCTCGCTCGCGAGGAGGTCGAAGACCTCACGGGCGGCGTACGCCCCGCGATGGGCGAGCCGCAGCGGAATCCCGGCGGCGAGGGCGGGTCCGGCGCTGCTGCCCGCGATGTCTTTGGTCCCGGTCTTCGTCCCCGACTCGACGCGCAGCTCGCTCGGGGTGCGGGCGTAGATCTGCCGGATCGTGTCGTTGAACTGCCGCACGCTCGCGAAGCCGGACGCGAATGCGATCTCCGTGACCGGCAGCCCGGTCGTCTGGAGCAGTACGCGGGCGGTGTGCGCGCGCTGCGCGCGGGCGAGCGCGACGGGCCCGGCGCCCAGCTCGGCGGTGAGCTGCCGCTGCACCTGCCGCGTGCTGTAGCCGAGCCGCCCGGCGAGCCCGGGGACGCCCTCGCGGTCGACGACTCCGTCGCCGATCATCCGCATGGCGCGGCCCACGACATCGGCGCGCGCGTTCCAGTCGGCGGAGCCGGGTACGGCGTCGGGCCGGCAGCGGCGGCAGGCGCGGAAGCCGTTGCCCTGGGCGGCGGCCGCGGTCGGGTAGAAGCGGACGTTCTTGCGCTTGGGGGTGACGGCGGGGCAGCTCGGCCGGCAGTAGATGCCGGTGGTCACGACGGCGAAGAAGAACTCTCCGTCGAAGCGCGCGTCGCGGCTGGTCACCGCCTCGTACTTGGTCTCTTCGTCCATCACGTCACCCAGTGTGCGACAGCAGCGGGCGACGGACTCGCGGATTTCGGACACAGAAGTTCTGACACGGCAGTGGGGCAACGGGAACGTCCCGCTGCCCCACTCACCACACCCGATGGCTAGCGCACCTTGCCGCGCTTGGCCTCCATCGCGAAGCGCCCCTCCGCGCCCTTGCGCTTCCAGTCCTTCAGCATCTCGCGCCGCAGACGGGCATCGGTCTTGGCGACGATGCGCCGGTTCTCGCGCAGCAGCTTGCGGTAGCTGTCGAGGCGCCGGTGGGGCAGTGTGCCGTCCTCGATGGCGGCGAGGACCGCGCAGCCCGGCTCCGCCTCGTGGGCGCAGTCGTGGAACCGGCAGTCTTCGGCCAGCGCCTCGATCTCCGAGAAGACCTGCCCGACACCGGCCTCGGCGTCCCACAGCCCCACACCGCGCAGTCCGGGCGTATCGATGAGCACTCCCCCGCCGGGCAGCGCGAGCAGGTTGCGCGTCGTGGTGGTGTGGCGGCCCTTGCCGTCGACTTCACGGGCGGCCTGCACATCCATCACGTCCTCGCCGAGCAGCGCGTTGGCAAGGGTCGACTTGCCCGCACCGGACACCCCGAGCAGCACGCTCGTACCGCCCGAGACGACGGCGTTGAGTACGTCGATGCCGTCGCCCGTCGTGGCGCTGACGGCCAGCACCTGCACGCCGGGCGCGGTGGTCTCCACGTCGTCGACGAGGTACGAGAGCCCGGTGGCGTCCGGCACCAGGTCGGCCTTGGTGAGGACGACCAACGGCTGGGCGCCCGACTCCCACGCCAGCGCCAGGAACCGCTCGATGCGCCCGAGGTCGAGCTCGACTGCGAGGGACACCGCGATGATCGCGTGGTCGACGTTGGCCGCGAGGATCTGCCCCTCGGACCGGGAGGAGGAGGTGGAGCGTACGAAAGCCGTACGGCGCGGCAGATACGCCCGTACGAACTGCGGATCGCCGACGGGGTCGACGGCCGCCCAGTCACCGGTGCAGACAACGCGCAGTGGATCGTGGGGAGTTACGTAGGTGGTGTCGGCGCGGACGATGCCGTCGGCGGTGACGACGTCGCACTGGCCCCGGTCGACCCGTACGACACGGCCGGGCAGCAGGCCCTGTGCGGCGTACGGAGCGAATTCGGCTTCCCATGCTGCATCCCAGCCGTAGGCGGCGAGGGTGTGCTGGGCAGCGGAGTGGTGGGACGTG
This sequence comes from Streptomyces spiramyceticus, assembly GCF_028807635.1. NCBI lineage: Bacteria > Bacillati > Actinomycetota > Actinomycetes > Kitasatosporales > Streptomycetaceae > Streptomyces > Streptomyces spiramyceticus. Next base: position 466,724 of record NZ_JARBAX010000002.1, on the reverse strand, counting down.
TTGAGCGAAGCGTTGAACAAGGGGAACCCTTCGAAGGGTGGCCCCGGCGGTGCGCTCTGCGCACGGAAGTTGAGTGGGTGTCAGCCGGAGACCACAGGGGTGGAAACGATGATGAACTCCTGAATGCGGGCAGTGCCCGTCACCGTGACAGTCATCAATGTCCTCACCTCCTGCTTCTTCAACGAACCGACAGTGCGCTCCGATCGCGGCACAGCCGCGTCCCGGAACGGGGGAACCATAGCCCTGTCCCGGGACGCGGTGCCAGTCATTTATTTCCGGGTGTTCCTACCGGGGTTCGACGACGATCGTGGCGTAGCCCGACGAGAAGACGGGGCTGCCCATCTGGAGGCGGACCGTCACCTCGCCCGGGGCGGCCGAGCGGTCCACCTCCATCTCGGGGTACATCGACGCCGACTTGCCCTGGTCGAGCTCAAGAGCGACGGCGGAGCAGGTGAGGGTCCGCCCGTCGGCCGACCGTACGGCTCGGCTGACGGTCTCGCGGCCGTCGTCGTCCTGCCGGGACATCACCAGCCGGTCTTCGGTGAAGCGCATCCCTTCGGGCGCGGTGAGGACGATGGGGTGGTTGCCGATCCGGGACCGGCCTGTGTTGGTCACCTTGAAGACCGCCGGATACACCCACTGCTGACCGGGCCGCACCGTGGCCTTTTCCCGCTGGATCTGTATGACCTGCGCCGAATCGGCGGCAGCCCCGACGATCTTGGCGGCGAGCTGTACGGGGGTGCGCCTGCCGATGCTGGCCGATCCGTCGGTCTGCAGTCCCGGGGTGGCACCGGGCAGGGCGAGGAGGGGGATGGAGTAGATGAGGGAGCCGGTGTCGGTGGCTGTGGTGTTGAGGTGCGGGTTGGCCGCGATGATCATCGTTCGCCCGCCGTCGTGGACCTGGTGGTCGAGGTCGCCGGTGATCACCCCGTGGGATGCCGTGTGGTACGCGTACGTCGGCCTGCCGTTGAACACGAAACCGGTCGGCGCGGTGAAGCGCTGGATGATGATGCCGGGGTTGACCGGCTGGCTGGTGGGCGAGAGAAGCCGCAGGTTGATGCGGCTGCTCTGACCGGCAGCGGCCTCGGGGACAGTCTCCTGATAGATCGTCAGCGCTGTCTCGTCGCCGACCGGGGCGGGCACGACGACGGTGACGGGCAGCTTGAAGACGTTGTCCTTGAGGTTGAGATCGCCGCCGTACTGGATCTCCAGTGTCGATTCGTACATCCCGGGAGGCGTGGTGTCGGGGGCGCTCACCCGGAAGACGCCGTCCAGCGAGCCGCCGTTCGGGACGAGTTGGGCTCCGGTGAAGGTACGGGTCAGCCGGCGGCCGGTGGTACCGGGGCCGCCGGTCAGGCCCTCGGCCAGCGTCATCACGACGGTGACGTTCCCGCCGTCGACGGTGGCCGGGCCTCGGTTGCGGATGCGGGCGCCGAGGTCGAACTCCTGGCCGCGCGGCACCGAGGAAGGGGCCACCATCTCGCCGTAGAGGTCGGCCATCGGGGGCTTCGGCGGCTGCACGTGGGCCGCGCCGTACACCCGCCGGATGCGGTGGTTGTGCCGGTCGGCGATGAACAGGTTCCCGGACGGGTCCACCGCCACGTCTGTCGGGTAGTAGAGCTGAGTGGCGACGCCGGGGCCGCCGTCGGCGACGTATCCGGCGACACCGGTGCCGGCGACCGTGGTGATGTTCCCGTTCGCATCGACCTTCCGGATGCGGTGGTTGGCGTGATCGGCGAAGTACAGGCTTCCGGCGGCGTCCACTGCCATGCCGCCGGGGTGGTAGACGCGGGTGGCGACGGCGGGGCCGCCGTCCGAGACGTACCCGGCGACGCCGTTGCCGGCCACCGTGGTGATGTTGCCCTTGGCATCGACCTTACGGATGCGGTGGTTGTTCCAGTCGCCGATGTAGAGGTTTCCTGACTCGTCCACCGCGACGCCGAGCGGGTGATACAGCTTGGTGGCGACGGCGGGGCCACCGTCCGAGACGAATCCGGCCTGGCCGTTGCCTGCCACTGTGGTGATGATCCCGTCGGGGGTCACCTTCCGGATCCGGTGGTTGTGCTGGTCGGCGATGAACAGGTTCCCCGAGCCGTCGACCGCCACGCCGATGGGGTAGTGAAGACGGGCGCCGACAGCGGGGCCGCCGTCGGAGACGAACCCTGCGGTGCCGGTTCCGGCGACCGTGGTGATGATCCCGTTCGGCGCCACCTTCCGTACCCGGTGGTTGTAGTGGTCGGCGATGAACAGGTTCCCCGAGGCGTCGACCGCCACCCCGCTGGGGTAGTGGAGCGGCGTGCCGGCGGCGGGGCCACCGTCCGATACGAAGCCCGCCGTGCCGGTTCCGGCGACCGTGGTGATGATCCCGTTCGGCGCCACCTTCCGTACCCGGTGGTTGTGCTGGTCGGCGATGTAGAGGTTGCCTTCGCCGTCGACCGCGACGCCGTGGGGGTAGTGGGTCTTGGTCCCGACGGCAGGGCTGCCGTCGGAGACGTACCCTGCCTGGCCGTTGCCGGCCGCGGTGACGATTGTTCCGTCGGGGTAGGGAGCGGCAGTAGCACCGTTAGTGGTCATTGCTGAATCTCCTGTCATCGGAAATTGCGGAATTGCCCATCGGTCGCGCGCTGTTGCTCGGTGTCCGTTGGATTCGGTGACGACGGCGGAACGTCCCGCGGGAAAGCCGGGGTTCGTTCAACGTGCCGTGTCCTGCGGAGCGTTGAAACGCTCCCGGGTCAGTGAGTGCGATATCGGGCATGCGCCGGGGAATGATTTTGAACAGGGAGACTCCGGCCATGAGCAGAGTGGTCGCCGCGACGACGTTCGCGAGCGTGTCGAAGCCGGACCGTCTGGCCGCGAGCGACGATGCCCCGCCGAGCCCGACCACACCGGCGATCGGCATTCCTCCGTACACGGAACTCCTGTCTTCCAAGGGGTTGTTTATGGCCCGGTGGTGACTCGGGTGGTGAAGGGGGGCGTGACTCAGGTGGCGATCCACCGCTCCTCGCGGCGTCGTGCCATGTCCCACAGGGAGCGCACGTAGACCGCGTGCTGGAACATGTCGTACGCCAGCTCGACGGCCAGCGTCCCCGCGAGCAGCTGGGCTCGCCGGCCGGCGCCGCGGGCCGTAATGACCTTTTCCGCGACGAAGACGAGGCCGATCGCGATCCAGAAGGGCGAGAATTCCGGCCGCCCCCGGGTGAGCATCCATGCGGTGAAGATGAGATACAGCGCCAGGAACACCACCGACAGACCCATGGAGATCTGGCGGAGGATGTACGGAGCCGTGACCCGGGTCCAGCCGTAGTCGCGCAGGTTCTCCAGGGCGCCGCGCTGCCAGCGGAGCCGCTGGTGCCAGAGTTTCGGGACGGTCGTCATGACTTCTGTGACCACGCCGCAGCCGGGCGGCGAGACCGTCAGATAGCCCAAGGTCCGTACGGCCTTGGTCATTTCGTCGTCCTCGGTGAGCGAGGCCAGCGAGTAGTACGAGTCGCCGCCGCCGATCCGGCCGTCGGCCCTGGCCTGCTTGACCTCGCGGAGGGTGGTCACCCGGAACAGGGTCGCGGTGCCGGTCAGCACGTCGGCCCGGAAGCGACGGCGGGCGATCTCGCGGGCGTAACGGTGGAATTCCACCCGCTGCAGCGCACCGAGCAGGCCGCCGCCCTTTTCGCCGTAGAAGATTCCGCCGACGGCCCCCACCTTGCGGCTCATTGCCGCGACGGCACTGGAGACGAAGGAGGGCCGGAGCATGGTGTCGGCGTCCTGGACGAGGACGAAGTCGTGGTCGGCGAGCTCGGGGAGGGTCCGGTCCAGGGCCTGGTTGAGGGCGCCGGCTTTCTTGTGCCGGTTGTTGTCGGAAGTCAGGACGGCCGCGCCCGCCAGCCGGGCGATGTCGGCGGTCGAGTCGGTGCAGTTGTCGGCCACTACGACGATGCGGTCCGGAACACGTCTCTGGCGGTGGAGCGCGGCGACGGAGGCGCGGATGCGGCGGGCCTCGTTGTGGGCGGGTATCAGTGCCACGATCACCGGCGCCTTATTGCCCGGCATGGAATGACCTTTGAACAAATTCATGAACGCCCCCCATTCTCCGATCGAATCTCGTTGATTCAACGCTCACCTATTCCCCGCCCCCGGAGAGAGCAAAGAGAATCGGTGACGGGGCCGCGAGTCAATACCGCCCGGGAGAACGAGCGACCACCAGCCACCCGATCCGGCCAATTCATGTCACCCGACCACGCCGGCCCTGCATATTGATCCAGCCATTCGCGCCCCGGGCATCAGCCGGGTTCCCTTTTGTGGGGCCGCATTTTGCTCCGGCCCGGCGCGGCCGTGGCCGACAGACACCGCCGAACGCGGAGTGCGCGAGATTGGCCTGGTTCACCGGGCAGGCAGCCCGCACCGGCCAGGAGGAAACTGGAGTGGAGACCTGAGGAGGCCAGCCATGAGCATGCAGAAAATCGGACGCGACATCACCGTGCTGGGGGACTGTCTCGAAGTACCGGGGCTCGGCTTCCTCCCGGTCAACTCCTTTGTCCTGCATGCCGAGCAGCCAGTCGTCGTCGACACCGGCCTCAGCCTCGCCGACCGGGACTTCTTGAACACGCTCGGCCCGGCCGTCGACCCCGCCGACGTCCGCTGGATATGGCTCACGCACCCGGACCGCGACCACACCGGCGGCCTGTTCGACCTGCTCGCCGCCGCCCCCAAGGCGCGAGTCGTGACCACGTTCCTCGGCGCGGGCATCATGTCCACCGAGCGCCCGCTGCCACTCGACCGCGTCTGCCTGGTGAACCCCGGCCAGACCCTGGACGTGGGCGACCGTACGCTCAGCGCTTTCCGGCCGCCGCTGTTCGACAACCCGGCCACCGTCGGCTTCTACGACGACCGGTCGCGCACATGCTTCAGCTCCGACTGCTTCGGCGGCCCCATGCCCAGTGCAGAAGTGGCCGCCGACGGTGACGCCGGTGACGTCGCCGCCGACGACCTGCGCGCAGCGCAGTTGCTGTGGGCCACGGTGGACAGCCCCTGGATCCATGTCGTGGACGTCGGCAGATTCCTCGCCACCCTCGAACCCTTGCGGGTCATGGACCCCGAGGCCGTCATGTGCACCCATCTGCCGCCGGCCGTCGGTATCGCCCCGCGAATGATCGACACCCTTACCGCGGCGCCCGGCTCGGATCCCTTCGTCGGCCCCGACCAGCAGCAACTGGAACAGATGCTCGCAGGCTTCGAACCCGGCGTCCGCACATAAACCCGCACATCAATACGACCGCCTACAACTTAACGACAATGATTGTCGTTAAGTTGTAGGGTGGGTGCACCACGGATCGAGAGGGCGACACCACCCATGGGCGGCGAAGCAAACAAGGGCGCGCGGTGACCGGGCATTTGACGCCGGCCGCGGCGACGGAGTGGATCCGGCGATGGGATCTCCAGCAGGAACGCTATGCGGTCGACCGCGAGGAACGCTTCACCGTGATCGCGGACGTCGTCGAGCACGTCACGGCGGGACGGCGGCGTCCCCTGGTGGCCGATCTGGGGTGCGGCCCCGGTTCGCTGGCGGCGCGGCTGGCCGCCCGTAACCCGGGGTGGGAGATCGTCGCCGTCGACACGGATCCGCTGCTGCTGGAGCTGGGGCGCAGGCACTGCGGCACCGCGGTCCGCTTCGCCGATGTGGCGATCGGCTCCCCCGGCTGGATCGAGGCACTGGAACTGGGTGGTCCGCTGGACGCCGCCGTGTCCACCACGGCGCTCCACTACCTGCCCCAGCCCGCCCTTTCCGAGGTGTACGAACGCCTGCACTCCGCGCTGCGGCCCGGCGGCGTACTCGTCAACGCGGACCACTTCGACCACGAGGCGCCCCGGCTGGCCGCTCTCGCCCAGCACACGGGGCGCCGGCGCGCGGACCGTCTTGGGACCGCGGCGCACGAGGACTGGCAGTCCTGGTGGACCGCCGCGACCGCCGCGCCGGAGCTGACCGGCCTCATGGCGGAACGCCGCCGGCGGCGCCTCGACAGCGGCGGCGACAACGGGCTGAGCCTGGAGTCCCATACGGACCTCCTGCGCAAGGCGGGCTTCGCCGAGGCGGGCCCGGTGTGGCAGTACGGGCACAGTTATGTACTGGTCGGCGTCGCATAGGGCCCACCGGGCCTCGCCGTTCGCGTGAAGCTGCGCTGTTGGCCCGGTTAAGAAATCCTCGATGGACTGCACGCCCCGGTCCCGACAGATTGGTACGCGTTCGCGATCAACCCTGTCACCTCGCCTGGAGCCGCAGCCATGAAGGCACTTGTCAAGCAGTACGCCGAGCCCGGGCTGTGGCTGATGGACGTGCCGGAGCCGGAGACCGGGCCAGGTGACGTGCTGATCAAGGTGCTCCGTACCGGCATCTGCGGCACGGACCTGCACATCAGATCCTGGGACGGCTGGGCCCAGCAGGCGGTTGCCACACCGCTCATTCTCGGCCACGAGTTCGTGGGCGAAGTCGCGGCCGTCGGTACGGACGTACAGGACATCGCGGTCGGCGACCTGGTCAGCGGCGAGGGCCACCTGGTGTGCGGGAAGTGCCGCAACTGCCTGGCCGGGCGCCGGCACCTGTGCCGCTCCACCGTCGGTCTCGGCGTCGGCCGCAACGGCGCGTTCGCCGAGTACGTCGCCCTGCCCGCGTCCAATGTGTGGGTGCACCGCGCCAAGGTGGACCTGGACGTGGCGGCGATCTTCGACCCGTTCGGCAACGCGGTGCACACCGCGCTCTCCTTCCCGCTGGTCGGCGAGGACGTACTGATCACCGGCGCGGGCCCGATCGGCATCATGGCCGCGGCCGTCGCCCGGCACGCCGGCGCGCGCAATGTCGTCATCACCGACGTCAGCGAGTCCCGCCTGGCGATCGCCCGCAAGGCCGGCGCGACGCTGGCGCTCAATGTCGCCGAGTCGGACATCGCCGACGCGCAGCGGCAGCTGGGCCTGAAGGAGGGCTTCGACATCGGTCTGGAGATGTCGGGCCGGCCGGAGGCGATGCGGGACATGGTCGCGAACATGACGCACGGTGGCCGGATCGCAATGCTCGGCCTGCCGTCCGAGGAGTTTGCCGTCGACTGGTCGAAGATCGTCACCTCGATGATCACGGTCAAGGGGATCTACGGCCGCGAGATGTACGAGACGTGGTACGCGATGACGGTGCTGCTGGAGGGCGGTCTCGACCTCAGCCCGGTGATCACCGGCAGCTACGGCTACCAGGACTTCGACGCGGCGTTCGACGAAGCGGCGACCGCGCGCAGCGGCAAGATCATCCTCGACTGGACGCGCTGAGACGCCGATCCCCTGGCGCGGGCCTTTCCCCACCCCGCCCCTTCCCGCTGTGACATTTTGCGGCTGCCGCCGCGCGAGGGGCTCCGCCCCAGACCCCGCTCCTCAAACTCCCCCAGACTTTGCGGCCCTGGCCGCAAAACTCAGCCCGTGGGGGTCCCGGGGGTCTGGGGGCTCGCCCCCACGCGGCGGAGCCGCAAATGTCACAGCCGGGAAGAACGGGGTCTCCCCTGCTCGAACGAAGTTGAGAGCTTGGGGAAGGGTCGGGGAAAGCCCCGCGCAGCGGAAGCCCGGCCCCGCACCACCGCAGCCACCGAAACGCACCGCACACCCAACCCCTCCCACCGCAAGGAGAGCCACCGCATGTTCGCATCCGTCCGCGACGACCTCCGCACCACCCTCGACGAAATCCGCACCGCCGGTCTCTACAAGCCCGAGCGCGTCATCACCACCCCCCAGAACGCCTCCGTCTCCGTCCCCTCCGGCGACGTACTCAACTTCTGCGCCAACAATTACCTCGGCCTCGCCGACCACCCCGACGTCGTCGCCGCCGCCAAGGACGCCCTCGACCGCTGGGGCTACGGCATGGCCTCGGTCCGCTTCATCTGCGGCACCCAGGAGATCCACAAGGAGCTGGAGCAGCGGCTCTCGGCCTTCCTGGGCCAGGAGGACACGATCCTCTACTCCTCCTGCTTCGACGCCAACGGCGGCGTCTTCGAGACCCTCCTCGGCCCCGAGGACGCCGTCATCTCCGACGCCCTCAACCACGCGTCGATCATCGACGGCATCCGCCTCTCCAAAGCACGCCGCCACCGCTACGCCAACCGCGACCTCGCCGACCTCGAACAGCAGCTCAAGGACACGCAGGACGCCCGCCGCCGCCTCATCGTCACCGACGGCGTCTTCTCGATGGACGGTTACGTCGCCCCGCTCGCCGAGATCTGCGACCTGGCGGACCAGTACGACGCCATGGTCATGGTCGACGACTCGCACGCCGTCGGCTTCGTCGGCCCCGGCGGTCGCGGCACCCCGGAACTCCACGGCGTGATGGACCGCGTCGACATCATCACCGGCACGCTCGGCAAGGCCCTCGGCGGCGCGTCCGGCGGTTACGTCGCGGCCCGCGCCGAGATCGTCGAGCTGCTGCGTCAGCGTTCGCGCCCGTACCTCTTCTCGAACTCCCTCGCCCCGGTGATCGCCGCCGCGTCGATCAAGGTCCTGGACCTCCTCGAATCCGCCGGTGAACTGCGCGAGCGCCTCACCGCCAACACCAAGCTCTTCCGTACGAAGATGACCGAGGCCGGATTCGAGATCCTCCCCGGCGACCACGCCATCGCGCCCGTCATGATCGGCGACGCGGCGGAGGCGGGCCGCATGGCCGAACTTCTCCTGGAGCGCGGGGTGTACGTGATCGGCTTCTCGTACCCCGTCGTCCCCATGGGGGCGGCCCGCATCCGGGTCCAGCTCTCCGCCGCGCACTCGACCGCCGACGTGGAGCGGGCTGTGGCGGCGTTCATCGACGCTCGGGCGACAATGGCTGGGTGATCGACCCCCGAAGGCTGCGCATCCTGCGGGCCGTGGCGGACCACCGGACGGTGACCGCCGCGGCTGCGGCGCTGTACCTGACCCCGTCCGCCGTGTCCCAGCAGCTCGCCGCACTGGAGCAGGAGACCGGCCACACCCTGCTGACCCGCAGCGGCAAGGGCGTACGGCTGACCGCGGCCGGCGACATTCTGCTGGCCCATGCCAACGCCGTGCTCGCCCAGCTGGAGCGCGCAGAGGCCGAGCTCGCGGCGTACGCGGGCGGAGCGGCCGGTGAAGTGCGCGTGGTGGCCTTCGCGACGGGCATCGCGGAGGTGCTCGCCCCGGCGATCGGCCGTCTCGCGGACCGCCACCCGGACATCCGTGTCCGCGTCCGGGACGCCGAGGGCGACGAGAGCCTGCCGCTGGTGCTGGACGGGGAGGCCGATGTCGCGCTGGCCGTCGAATACCGGGGCGCACCGCGCGAGGACGACCGCCGCCTGGCGCGCGTACCGCTGTACGCCGAGCCCTTCGACGCCGTACTGCACGCGTCCCACCCGCTCGGGCAGGGCGCGCACGTGGCCCTCGCGGAGCTGGCCGACAGCGACTGGATCGGCCCGTACCCGGGCAATCCGTGCCACGACGTGATGCTGCTCGCGTGCGAGCTCGCGGGCTTTCAGCCACGGCTCGTGCACTCGTCGGACGACTTCCGCGCTGTGGTGGCGCTGGCGGGGGCGGGCGCGGGGGTGGCGCTCGTGCCGCGTTCGGCGCTGCGGGGGATGGAGCTCAAGGACACGGTGGTACGTCCCGTGGCGGGCCCGGCCGCGACCCGGCGGGTGTTCGCCGCCGTACGCCGAGGGGCCGAGCACCATCCGCTGATCCGGCCGGTACTGGACGCACTGGCGGAATCTGCGGCCGGGCTCTCCACCGGCTGACGGCTCTACCGCCGAATCGAGTGCTCGCCGGTGACCGCGGGCGGCGGCTCGGCCAGGGCCGGCTCTTCGTCCGCGAGTACCGACGGGGGCTCGGGCCGGGCCTTGGGCTGCGGCTCGTCATGCGCCTGCTGCGGCTGCTGCTGTGCCGCCCGCTCCAGGAACCTGAGCAGCTCCACCGGGAACGGCAGTACGAGCGTGGAGTTCTTCTCGGCCGCGACAGCCACCACGGTCTGGAGCAGCCGGAGTTGGAGCGCCGCGGGCTGCTCGGACATCACACCGGCAGCCTCGGCGAGCTTCTTGGACGCCTGCAGCTCCGCGTCCGCGTTGATGACCCGGGCGCGGCGTTCGCGGTCCGCCTCCGCCTGGCGTGCCATGGAGCGCTTCATCGTCTCCGGCAGCGAGACGTCCTTGATCTCGACCCGGTCGATCTGCACACCCCATCCGATGGCCGGGCTGTCGAGCATGAGCTCAAGGCCCTGGTTGAGCTTCTCGCGGTTGGACAGGAGGTCGTCCAGGTCGCTCTTGCCGATGATCGACCGCAGCGAGGTCTGCGCCATCTGGGACACCGCGAAGCGGTAGTCCTCGACCGCGATGATCGCGGCGGCCGGGTCGACGACCTTGAAGTAGACGACGGCGTCGACGCGCACGGTGACGTTGTCGCGAGTGATGCCCTCCTGGGCGGGCACGGGCATGGTCACGATCTGCATGTTCACCTTGTGCAGCCGGTCCACGGCCGGAACCACCATGGTGAACCCGGGACGACGTATGTTCTCGCGAAGCCGCCCGAGGCGGAGCACCACGCCCCGCTCGTACTGCCGCACAACCCTGGCCGCCGCCACGACGTACACCACAACGGCGGACCCTGCCACCGCTCCCGCTGTCAACAGCTCCTCGACCATTTCGACCCCCAGAGGTCTCGATCGCGCGCCTTCATATCACGATACGCCCACATATTCGCCGTGGTACGGGCCTCATCGAGGCGGCCAAATTGAAAACGGGATCCATTTGCAGGTAGCGTTCCGGCGATCGCACTCACCCCCTGGAGGACCCCATGGCCGTACCCAAGCGGAAGATGTCGCGCAGCAACACCCGTCACCGCCGCGCCCAGTGGAAGGCCACCACGCCGCAGCTTGTCCCCATCACCGTCGACGGCTCGGTCTACCGGGTGCCGCAGCGGCTGGCCAAGGCGTACGAGCGCGGGCTCCTGCGCCCCGAGGGCTGACCGGCATGACGACGACCCGCATGACGCCGACCGGTATGACGCCGACCGGCATGACACAGCACCGACTGCCCGTGACCGTGCTCTCCGGCTTCCTCGGGGCCGGCAAGACCACGCTGCTCAACCACATCCTGGGCAACCGGGACGGGCTGCGGGTCGCCGTGATCGTCAACGACATGAGCGAGGTCAACATCGACGCCGCGCTCGTGCGGGGCGGCACGGCAGCGCTGTCGCGCACCGAGGAGCGCCTCGTCGAGATGACCAACGGGTGCATCTGCTGCACCCTGCGGGACGACCTGCTCGAAGAGGTGGACCGGCTGGCCGGGGAGGGGCGCTTCGACTACCTCCTCATCGAGTCCAGCGGCATCTCCGAACCCATGCCGGTCGCCGCCACGTTCGCGTTCCCGCGCGACGACGGCGCGACGCTGGGCGATCTGGCGCGGCTCGACACGATGGTCACGGTGGTCGATGCCGCGGGCTTCCTGCCCGAGCTGAACGGCGGCGACGGGCTCGCCGAGCGCGGGCTCGACCAGTACGAGGACGACGACCGCACGGTCAGTGATCTGCTGATGGACCAGATCGAGTTCGCCGACGTCATCGTGCTCAACAAGCTCGACCTCGTGGACTCGGAGACGGCTCACCGGCTCCGGGCAGCCCTCTCGCGCCTCAACCCTGCCGCGCGGATCGTCGCCGCGACCCACGGCCGCGTGGACCCCGCCGACGTGCTCGGCACCCGCCTCTTCGACCTGGAGAAGGCCCAGCTCGCTCCCGGCTGGGTGCGGGAGCTGAACGGCGACCATGTGCCGGAGACGGAGGAGTACGGCATTTCGAGCACCGTGTTCCGTGCCGAGCGGCCGTTCCATCCCGGGCGCCTGTGGGACTTCGTCACCCAGGAACTCGACAGCGGCGCGTACGGGCAGATCCTGCGCTCCAAGGGCTTCTTCTGGCTGGCCAGCCGCCCGCGTGTGACCGGCCTGTGGTCGCAGGCCGGCGCGGTCGCCAGGTTCGAACCCTCCGGGGCGCGCGACGCGGATTCGGACACCGAGCAGGGCCAGGAACTGGTCTTCATCGGCACCGGATTGCGGGCCGAGGCGCTGCACACGGCGCTCACCGCATGCCTCACCGCGGTCGGCGAGGACGCAGGCACCCCGGCGGACGATCCGTTCCCCGCATGGGACACGTACGGCATCGACGACACGTGCGAGCACGAGCCGGAGCAGGAGCTGCTGACGGTCAGCGCGGCGCCGCGGGCAGTGTGACCTCGAAGCGGCAGCCGCCCTTCACATTGCGTACGTCGGCACGGCCCGCGTGGGCCTCGACGATGCCGCGCACGATGGCGAGCCCGAGGCCCGCGCCCGCCGGGGGCGTACGGGCCTCGGTGCCGCGCCAGCCCGTGTCGAAGACGCGCGGGAGATCCTCGGGCGGGATGCCGCCGCAGCCGTCGGTGACGGACAGCACCACCGAGTCGGCGCGCAGTTCGGCGGCGACCGCGACCGTGCCGTCGGCGGGGGTACGGCGGATCGCGTTGACCAGGAGGTTGGCGAGGACGCGGGTCATCTCGCGTGCGTCGACTTCGAGCGGCAGAGCCTCCACCGCGTCGCCGACCAGGCGTACGCCCTGGGCGCGGGCCAGTGGGTCCGCGCCCGCGATGGCCTCGCCCACCAGGTCGTACGCCGATATACGGATCGGCGTGAGGGCGAGCGCGCCCGCGTGGATGCGGGAGAGCTCGAACAGGTCGCCGACCATGGAGTTGAGCCGGTCGACCTCGGTACGCATCTGCCGGTGGTAGCGGGGCGGGTCGGCGACGACGCCGTCCTCCAGCGCCTCGGACATGGCACGCAGGCCGGCCAGCGGGGTGCGCAGGTCGTGCGAGATCCAGGCGACGAGTTCGCGCCGGGAGGTCTCCAGGGCGCGCTCGCGTTCGCGGGAGGCGGCGAGTTTCGCGCTGGTGGACGCCAGCTCACGGCCCAGGGCGTCCAGTTCGGCGGTGGAGGATCCCGTCGGCGCCGCGAAGTCGCCGCCGTCGCCGAAGGTACGGGCCGCCAGCTTCAGGGCGTTGCTGCGCGCGACGACCCAGCGGCCGAGGAGCAGTGCGGTGGCCAGGGAGACGACGGCGGCCATCGCGACGACCGTCGTCACCACGGTCAGGTCGTGCGGGGACAGGAACATCGCCTGCGCCACGGAGAGCGTGCCCGCGAGCATCGCGGTGACCGTGACGGCGGCGACGACCGTCAGCGATACGGCGACGGAGCGGTGGCGGAGCAGGCGCAGGGCCACGGCACCGAGGAGGCCGGCGGCTGCGGCGCCGAGGAAGGCGAAGAAGGCGATGAGCAGGAGGTCACGCATGTGAGACCCCGCCTTCGTCGAGTCGGCCGGCATCGAAGCGGTAGCCGACCCCCCATACCGTCTGGATGAGGCGCGGTCGTGCCGGGTCGTCCTCGATCTTCCCGCGCAGCCGCCGCACATGGACGGTGACGGTCGACAGGTCGCCGAACTCCCAGCCCCACACGTCATGCATCAACCGCTCCCGGCTCAGCGCCTGGCCGCGGTGGAGCATGAGGTGCGCGAGGAGGTCGAACTCCCTGAGGGTGAGGGCCAGTTCGGTCCCGGCCTTGGTGGCGCGGCGGGCCTCGGGGTCGAGGGAGATCCCGGCGGCCTGCACCCGCGGTCCCTGGTGCTGGAGCGCGGCACGGCGCAGTACGGACTCGACGCGCAGCACGAGCTCGCGCGGGCTGAACGGCTTGGTGACGTAGTCGTCGGCCCCGACCTCCAGGCCCAGGATCCGGTCGTCCTCGTCGCCGCGCGCGGTGAGCATGATGACCGGGACGGGGCCGTCGGCGCGGAGCTTGCGGCAGACCTCCAGGCCGTCCATGCCGGGCAGCATGAGGTCCAGGACCACGAGGTCGGGCCTGCGGTCCGCCGCCTGGCGAAGGGCCTCGGGGCCGTCGGCGGCAGGGGTCACGGCGAAGCCGGCACGTTCCAGATAGCCGGTGACGACCTCGGCGACCGTGGGGTCGTCGTCGACGACCAGGATGTTCTGCATGGGGCCAGTGTCGTCGACGTGGGCGGGTCGCGGGGCGGGCGGCGCCTTACGAAGCCGTGACGTCCGGTGCGCGGGCCGGTGCCGGGTGCGGGTGCGGGTGCGGGTGCGGGTGCGGGTGCGGGTGCGGGCAGCCTGCGGCGCTCACCGTCGAACCTGGTGCTCCCCGGCTAGGGCGTGTCCGGCGGATCAGGCCGGCTTCAGGGTGCGGCGCCATATCAGCGCTGGTGAGCGGGGCTTGGTGCGTGCAGCTGCAAGGCGGAGGAGGGAGGCGACGCGGAGCGACGCCGACCGACGACAACGCCGCAGATGTGCGTGCCAAGCCCCGCAGCCCAGGCATGATCCGCCGGACACGCCCTAAAGCTGTCCCTTGTCCTTGCCCGAGTGCAGTCGGGACTTCACGTCGTCCGGCGGCAGGAACCGCGACCACCGCTCCGGGAACTCCGACGGCATGTCCGGGTCGGATTCGTCCGCGTCGCCCTCCGCCGAGCGCGCCGCCTCCGCGCGCGCTATGACCGCCGCCGCCTGGGCCGTCCGTACGCGGTCGTTCGCCTCGCGGGCCGCCGCCGTGGCCACGGACGGCCAGACGCGGTCGATCGCGGCGTTGACGGCCGCGCCCGCCAGGACCGCGAACGCCGAGATGCCGATCCACAGGAGGACGGCGATGGGGGCGGCCAGGGAGCCGTAGATGGAGACGCCCTCGACGGTCCTGGTCAGGTAGATGCGGAGCAGGAAGCTGCCGAACACCCACATGCCGAGGGCCATCAGGGCCCCGGGGATGTCCTCGATCCAGGGCGAACGGACCGGCACCGAGACGTGATAGAGCGTGGTGAGGAAGGCGATGGACAGCAGGGTGACGACCGGCCAGTACAGGACACTGACGACCTCCGTGCCGAACGGCACCAGATCCACCACCCGGTCCGGTCCGACCACCATCAGCGGCAGCACCACCGCACCGATGATCAGCGCCACGATGTACAGCAGGAAGGCCAGCAGCCGGGTCTTCACGATGCCGCGGTGGCCGTCGAGGCCGTACATCACGGTGATCGTGTCGATGAAGACATTGACCGCGCGCGAGCCCGACCAGAGTGCGATGGCGAAGCCGAGAGAGATTACATCGGGCCGCGCGCCCTTGGTGACGTCGTCCAGGAGCGGTTTGGCGAAGTCGTTCACGCCTCGGTCGGAGAGGACGGCTTCAGAGGCGGTCAGGATGTTCCGCTCGATGGAGGCGACGGTCTCGGTGCTGGTCCAGGCATCGACGTAACCGAGCAGGCCGATCATGCCGAGCAGCAGGGGCGGGAGGGACAGCAGGGTGAAGAACGCCGCCTCGGCTGCGAGACCGAGGATGCGGTACTCGATGCACGAGTTGACGGTGTCCTTCAGCAGCAGCCAAACCAACTTGCGCTTGGAGACATTGCGATAGAGGACTCTGGCCCGGTGAAGCCGGCCATGAGGCCGTTCGGGTGTTTCTTTTGCTGCCTGCACCTCCTTACCGTAGCGGCATGGCAGCCACGACACACACAGTGACCAATCAGGCTCCGCCCCTGGTGGGGTACGACGTCTTCACCGCCGACCGGGCCCTGAGCGAGGGCGTGGAGCGGCACGTCGCCCCCGGACTCCTCGCAGACGTACGGGAGGAACTGGCGGCGCTCGGCCGCACCGCCGGGTCCGTCCAGGCACAGGAATGGGGAGTCCAAGCCAATGAGAACCCGCCAAAACTGCGGACGCACGACCGCTACGGCAACCGAATCGACGAGGTCGAGTTCCATCCGGCCTGGCACCGGCTCCTCGGACACGCCGTCTCGGCAGGCCTGACGGACGCCTGGGGCCGCCCCGACGGGCACGTCCGCCGCGCGGCCGGGTTCCTCGTGTGGACGCAGGCCGAGGCGGGGCACGGCTGCCCGCTGTCCATGACGCACGCAGCGGTGCCCGCCCTGCGTGCGAACCCCGAACTGGCCGCCGAGTGGGAGCCCCGGCTCACCTCTCACGTGTACGAGGAGGAGCTGAAAATCCCGTCGCTCAAGGCGGGGGCGCTCTTCGGGATGGGCATGACGGAGAAGCAGGGCGGCAGCGACGTCAGGGCCAATACGACGAGCGCGGAGCCGCTGGCGGGCGAGGGTGAGTATCTGCTCACCGGGCACAAGTGGTTCTGTTCGGCACCGATGTGCGACGGATTCCTGGTCCTGGCGCAGGCCCCGGGCGGCCTGAGCTGCTTCCTGGTGCCGCGGGTAATGGCCGACGGGACGCGCAATGTATTCCGGATCCAGCGCCTCAAGGACAAGCTGGGCAACAGGTCCAACGCGTCGAGCGAGGTCGAGTTCGACGGGACGTGGGCACGGCTGGTCGGTGAGGAGGGGCGCGGCGTGCGCACCATCATCGAGATGGTGGCCGCGACCCGGCTGGACTGCGTGGTCGGCTCGGCTGCGCTGATGCGCCAGGCGGTGGCGCAGGCCACGCACCATGCGGCGTACCGCAGCGCGTTCGGCGGCAAGCTGATCGACAAGCCGCTGATGCGCAACGTACTGGCCGATCTGGCGCTGGAGTCGGAGGCTGCGACGACGCTGGCGATGCGGCTCGCGGCGGCGTACGACAGCGACACCGAACAGGACCGGGCGTTCCTGCGGCTCGCGGTGCCTGCCGCGAAGTACTGGGTGACGAAGCGGTGTACGCCGGTCACCGCCGAGGCGCTGGAGTGCCTGGGCGGCAATGGGTACGTCGAGGAGTCGGGGATGCCGCGGCTGCTGCGCGAGTCGCCGCTGAACTCGATCTGGGAGGGCTCGGGGAACGTACAGGCGCTGGATGTCCTGCGGGCGCTGCAGCGCGAACCGCAGGCGCTCAATGCCTTCCTCACCGAGATCGGGCAGGCGCGCGGCGCCGATCACCGGCTCGACGGGGCGATCAAGGGCCTGCTGACCGAGCTCGCCGATCTTGAGGGCATGGAGGGGCGTGCGCGCAGGCTCGTCGAGCGGATGGCGCTCGTGCTGCAGGGCTCGCTGCTGGTGCGGTGGGCGCCGCCGGAGGTCGCGGACGCGTTCTGCGCGTCGCGGCTCGGCGGGGACTGGGGCGCGGCCTTCGGCACGCTGCCGCACAGCCTCGATCTCGCATCGGTCGTGGAGCGGGCGCGGGCGGTCGTCTGACGGGTCCCGGCCCATGGAGCCGGGTGTCGCCGGGGTGGTGCTGCGCCGACACGGCACCACCCCGACTGACACATCCACCCTCGTACAAGTCGGGGCCCCGGCACGAGAGTTGCAAACGGTTGCACTGTTTGTGCGGACTGGCGGGCGGGCACGCCGACGGAGGGGCACGATAGGGAACAACCACCTCGCATACGGGTGACCCAGGGACCTTGTGCCCTCGTGACCTCACAGCAGTGACGGGGTAATCCCAGTGAAGACCGACCCACTCGACCCGCACGGCCTGGCCCGGCTCAACTCCCGGCACACCGCGGAGACCGCCCGCAGGCTCCACGGAATGCGGGCCGCCGCCCTCTCCGGCGATCCGGCGCCCGTCGCGCCGCGCCCCGTGATCGACGCGTCCTGGCAGCGCATGCTGCGCATCGGAGTCGACCCCGACCGGAGCACCAGCAGCGACCTGCTGCCGGCCGGCGAGCTGGAACACCGGCGCAGATCCACCGCGCTGGGCGAGGTGCTGCCCTCGCTCAGCCAGGGGCTGGTCGCGGTCGTGCAGGCGTCCCAGCAGATGATGGTGGTGACCGACGACGAGGGACGCGTGCTGTGGCGCGACGGCGACCGGGCAGTGATGCGCAAGGCCGGGTCAATCTGTCTCGAAGAGGGCGCCGCGTGGAGCGAGGACACGACGGGCACGAACGCGATCGGTACGGCGCTGGAGGTGCGCCGGCCCGTCCGGGTGCACTCGGCCGAGCATTTCGTACGTACGCTCCACAACTGGACCTGCGCCGCCGCGCCCGTGCACGATCCGCGGGACGGGCGGCTGCTCGGCGTCATAGATGTCAGCGGCGTCGACTCCACTTTCCACCCGGCCACGCTGGCCCTGGTCGACTCCGTGGCCAAGCTGGCCGAGGCCGAGCTGCGCCGGCGCCACCTCGCCACGGTCGAGCAGCTGCGCTCCGTGGCGGCGCCGGTCCTGTGCCGGGTGGGCGGCCGGGCGCTGGTGGTGGACTCGCACGGCTGGCTCGCCGCGGTGACCGGGATGCCGCCGGTCGGGCGGCTGCCGCTGCCGAAGTCGTTCCGGGCGGGGCGGAGATGGCTGCCGTCGCTGGGGATGTGCGCGGTGGAGCCGCTGCCGGGCGGCTGGCTGGTGCGGGTGGAGGAGCGGGGCTCGGAGGCGGGTGCGGCGAGTCGGGTCGTACTGGACCTGAGCAACCGGAGCCGGTCGTCGGTGACGGTCTCGGGTGCGGGTGGTGCGGCGGGGCCGTGGACGCATGAACTGAGCCCACGGCACGCCGAGTTGCTGTACCTGCTGAGCGTGCACCGGGAGGGGCGCAGCGCGGCCCAGCTGGCGTCCGACCTGTTCGGCGATCCGACCCGGACCGTGACGGTACGGGCGGAAATGTCGCGGCTGCGGCGCCACTTGGCGGAGGTGCTGGCGCATCGCCCGTACCGCTTCGTGGACGAGGTGGAGGTGGAGGTGATCCGCCCGGCGCACCCGGCGTACCTGCTGCCGCACTCGACGGCACCGGCGATCACGCGTGCGCGACGAAGCGGGGACGCGGGCCCGGGCTAGCGCCAACGCCGACCGCTTCGAGCGGGCTGCCTGCGGCGCCATCCTCTACACCTACACCCGCAAGATGCGGCTGCGGGGCCACCGGGCGGCACTCGCGGAGGCGGCCCTGCCGTACGACCCCGCCCTCGTCGTCGCGACGCACGATCCGTACGCGGCGGGGCTGGCCGTACGCCGCCTGCTCGCCCTCCCCACTCCCCCGACGGCGGTCTTCGCCGCGAATGACGATCACCGACCATGCCTCGCCGATCGACCCGGCCTCCACCGAGGTTCCGAAGCCCGGCACCTGGGCGTGGTGCACGGCGTGCCCGTACTCGTGCATGACCACTTCGGCGTCCTCGGCGTCGTCTACGCCGCCGTTGCCAGTGGGGTCTCCCCTGCTCGAAGGAAGTTGAGAGCTTGGGGAAGGATCTCGGCCTTCTTGTCGGTGAAGAAGGAGTTGTCGGCGCCCCACTGGTTGATACGGACCGGCTGGGCGCGGTCATTCGCTCCGGGCAGCTCGCTGCCGAAGCCGAGGCCCTGGAGGTACTCCTGCGACTCGTTGACCCAGAAGTACGCCATGACCTGCTCGAACTGGTCGTCGTTGCGGTCGTACGAGCCCGCTTCCGCGATCTTCGCGGAGGCACCGGTGTCCGATCTCACGTATGCCCACTTGCCGGACAGCCCGCCGCTCGCGTCGCGTGATCATCCCGTGCCGCCCCGGCTTTGGCCATAGGCCGGGCACATGGTTCCCTGGGCCGCATGAGCACCGTCGCTGTGACCACGTGGTCCCTGGAACAGACCTCGCCGGCAGACCTGAGCCCGGCCGCCGAGCCGACGGGAGATGTCCGGATCGTCCGGGCCGAGATCCCCTCCCCCGAGTTCAGCCGCTTCCTCTACACAGCGGTGGGCGGCGACATCGGCTGGACCGACCGGCTCGCGATGACGTACGAGCAGTGGCAGGTGGCGCTGGCCCGGCCCGGCGTCGAGACCTGGGTCGCGTACGAGAACGGCACTCCGGCCGGGTACGTCGAGCTGGACCCGCAGGACGACGGTGTCGTCGAGATCATGTACTTCGGGCTGATACCGGCCTTCAGGGGGCGCCGCATCGGCGGCCATCTTCTCTCTTACGGTGTCGCACGGGCCTGGGACCTCGCGGAGCGGTGGCCCGAGCGGCCGGACACGAAGCGCGTATGGCTGCACACGTGCAGCAAGGACGGGCCGCACGCGATGGACAACTATCTGCGCCGTGGATTCCGGCTTTTCGCCACGAAAACGGCGCATGAGGCGGACACGGTCACCCCGGGTCCGTGGCCGGGAGCACACGCCTGAGCCAGTGGCCGGGAAAGCGGCCGGAAAGTGACCGGCGACACACTGTCTCGCGATCCGGGACAGTCTTGTCCACATTGTGGGCACTGGTGGACTGCCCCGAGATCCCCGTGACACGCTTCCGTCATGTCTTCAGCTGGAGTTGCCTTGGTGAGTCGGCGGCACGTCGACCTCGGCCGCATGTCCAGCGCCATCTGTCCGGTGGGCTGACAGCACAGCAACACCGAATAGTTTCAGCCGTCCCCGCCGTCGCGGACGAGCCGGCCACCCCGATACGCATGTGATCTCCGCCCGCCCGGCGGAGCATTCCGCTCTGCCGTGTCCGACCGCCTTCCCGCAGGTCACAGGGGTACCGTCGGCGCGACCCGCCACACCTTGAGCCGCCAGAGAAGGACAAACCACCATGGCCGCCACGCCGGAAAAGCCCGCTGCAGTCACGCCCCGCCGCAAGGCCGGACGCCACCGTGGCGAGGGTCAGTGGGCCGTAGGTCATTTCACCCCCCTCAACGGCAATGAGCAGTTCAAGAAGGACGACGACGGTCTCAATGTGCGGACACGCATTGAGACGATCTACTCCAAGCGGGGATTCGACTCCATCGACCCCAACGACCTGCGCGGACGCATGCGCTGGTGGGGTCTGTACACCCAGCGCAAGCCCGGGATCGACGGCGGCAAGACGGCGATCCTGGAGCCGGAGGAGCTGGACGACGAGTTCTTCATGCTCCGGGTGCGCATCGACGGCGGCCGGCTGACGACCGAGCAGCTGCGGGTCATCGGTGAGATCTCGCAGGAGTTCGCGCGCGGGACCGCCGACCTCACGGACCGGCAGAACGTTCAGTACCACTGGATCCGGATCGAGGACGTACCGGAGATCTGGCGGCGGCTCGAAGAGGTCGGCCTCTCGACGACCGAGGCCTGTGGTGACACGCCCCGCGTGATCCTCGGCTCCCCCGTCGCGGGCATCGCCGAGAACGAGATCATCGACGGCTCCCCCGCCATCGACGAGATCCAGCGCCGCTTCATCGGCAACCCGGACTTCTCCAACCTGCCCCGCAAGTTCAAGTCCGCGGTCTCCGGCTCCCCGCAGCTCGACGTCGCGCACGAGATCAACGACATCGCCTTCGTGGGCGTCAACCACCCCGAGCACGGGCCCGGCTTCGACCTGTGGGTCGGCGGCGGGCTCTCCACCAACCCCAAGCTCGGTGTGCGGCTCGGCGCCTGGGTGCCTCTCGACGAGGTCCCGGACGTGTACGGCGGCGTCATCGGCATCTTCCGCGACTACGGCTACCGCCGTCTGCGCACCCGCGCCCGCCTGAAGTTCCTCGTCGCCGACTGGGGTCCGGAGAAGTTCCGCCAGATCCTGGAGGACGAGTACCTCAAGTACAAGCTGGTCGACGGCCCGGCGCCCGAGCAGCCGACCGGCACGTGGCGCGACCACCTCGGTGTGCACAGGCAGAAGGACGGCCGCTTCTACGTCGGCTTCGCCCCGCGCGTCGGCCGCGTGGACGGCGCCACGCTGACGAAGATCGCCGAGCTGGCCGACGCGCACGGCTCGGGCCGTCTCCGTACCACCGCCGAGCAGAAGATGATCGTGCTCGACGTGGAAGAGGCGCAGGTCGAGTCGCTGGTGGCCGGTCTCGAATCGCTGGATCTGCGGGTCACTCCGTCGCCGTTCCGGCGCGGCACGATGGCCTGCACCGGCATTGAGTTCTGCAAGCTCGCGATCGTCGAGACGAAGGCGCGCGGCGCCTCGCTCATCGACGAGCTGGAGCGGCGCATCCCGGAGTTCGACCAGCCCATCACCATCAACATCAACGGCTGCCCGAACGCTTGCGCCCGTATCCAGGTCGCGGACATCGGTCTCAAGGGCCAGCTGGTCCTCGACGACCACGGCAACCAGGTCGAGGGCTTCCAGGTGCACCTGGGCGGCGCGCTGGGTCTTGAGGCCGGTTTCGGCCGCAAGGTGCGCGGCCTGAAGGTCACTTCGGCCGAGCTGCCCGACTACGTCGAGCGCGTACTGCTCCGCTTCCAGGAGCAGCGCGAGGACGGCGAGCGCTTCGCGACCTGGGTGGCGCGGGCGAGCGAGGGGGACCTCTCGTGAGCGAGCGCGCGGCGCCCTTCTACTGCCCGTACTGCGGCGACGAGGACCTGCGTCCGAACGAGACCGGCCACGGCGCCTGGGAATGCGCGGCATGCAACCGCGCATTCCAGTTGAAGTTCCTCGGGTTGCTGTCCCGGGGAGTTCAGCGCAACGACGGTGGAGGGGACGAGATATGACGACGGTTCAGGAAGATCTCAAGTCACTGGCGGAACAGGCAGGGCGGGACCTCGAAGAGGCCTCCGCCCTCGACATCCTGAAGTGGGCCGCCGACACGTTCGGCGACCGCTTCTGCGTGACGTCCTCCATGGAGGACGCCGTCGTCGCCCATCTCGCCTCGCGCGCCAAGCCCGGCGTCGACGTCGTCTTCCTCGACACCGGCTACCACTTCCCGGAGACCATCGGGACGCGGGACGCCGTCGAGGCCGTCATGGACGTCAATGTCATCACGCTGCTGCCGTGGCAGTCCGTCGAGGAGCAGGACGCCGAGTACGGGCCGAAGCTGCACGACCGCGACCCGGACCTGTGCTGCGCCCTGCGCAAGGTCAAGCCGCTCGAAGACGGGCTGAAGGGTTACAGCGCCTGGGCGACCGGCCTGCGCCGCGACGAGTCCCCAACCCGGGCGAACACTCCGGTCGTCGGCTGGGACGAGAAGCGGCAGAAGGTCAAGATTTCGCCGATCGCCCGCTGGACGCAGGACGACGTGGAGGCGTACGTCGCGGAGCACGGAGTCCTCACGAACCCGCTGCTGATGGACGGTTACGCGTCTGTGGGCTGCGCCCCCTGCACCCGCAGGGTCGCGGAGGGCGAGGACGCCCGCGCCGGCCGCTGGGCGGGGCGGAACAAGACCGAATGCGGGCTGCACGGCTGATGACAAACGATCAGGAGCAGGAGAAAGACGTGACTGGGGCCACCACCGGCGCCACCATCTGGCTCACGGGTCTGCCGAGCGCCGGCAAGACCACCATCGCCTACGAGCTGGCCGGGCGCCTGAGCGCCGAAGGCCGCCGCGTCCAGGTGCTGGACGGCGACGAGATCCGCGAGTTCCTCTCCGCGGGCCTCGGCTTCAGCCGCGAGGACCGGCACACCAACGTGCAGCGGATCGGTTACGTCGCCGAGCTGCTCGCCCGCAACGGCGTGCTGGCACTGGCTCCGGTCATCGCACCGTACGCCGACAGCCGCGAGGCCGTCCGCAAGCGCCACCAGGCCGAGGGCACCGCGTACCTGGAGGTGCACGTCGCCACGCCGGTGGACGTGTGCTCCGTACGCGATGTGAAGGGCCTTTACGCCAAGCAGGCGGCCGGCGAGATCTCCGGGCTCACCGGGGTCGACGACCCCTACGAGGCACCCGAGTCGCCCGACCTGCGGATCGAGTCGCACCAGCAGACCGTGCAGGAGTCCGCAGCCGCGCTGCACGCGTTGCTCACCGAAAGGGGTCTGGCATGACGACCACCGCCGCAACCGTCGGCGAGGGCATGGACAGCCCTTACGCCCTCAGCCACCTGGACGCTCTTGAGTCCGAGGCCGTCCACATCTTCCGCGAGGTGGCGGGTGAGTTCGAGCGGCCGGTGATTCTCTTCTCCGGCGGCAAGGACTCGATCGTCATGCTGCACCTGGCGCTCAAGGCGTTCGCGCCCGCGCCGGTGCCCTTCACGCTGCTGCACGTCGACACCGGGCACAACTTCCCGGAGGTGCTCGAATACCGCGACCGTACGGTGGCCGAGCACGGGCTGCGGCTGCATGTCGCGTCCGTACAGGAGTACATCGACGCCGGGAAGCTGCGCGAGCGGCCCGACGGCACCCGTAACCCGCTGCAGACCGTGCCGCTGACCGAGGCGATCCAGCAGCACCGCTTCGACGCCGTGTTCGGCGGCGGTCGCCGCGACGAGGAGAAGGCGCGCGCCAAGGAGCGGGTCTTCTCGCTGCGCGACGAGTTCTCCGCGTGGGACCCGCGCCGTCAGCGCCCCGAGCTGTGGCAGCTCTACAACGGCCGCCACGCGCCCGGCGAGCACGTGCGTGTCTTCCCGCTGTCCAACTGGACCGAGCTCGACGTGTGGCAGTACATCGCCCGCGAGAAGATCGAACTCCCCGGCATCTACTACGCCCACGAGCGCGAGGTCTTCCAGCGCTCCGGCATGTGGCTGACCGCCGGTGAGTGGGGCGGCCCCAAGGAGCACGAGCAGGTCGAGACGCGGCTGATCCGCTACCGCACCGTCGGCGACATGTCCTGCACCGGCGCCGTCGACTCCGACGCCACCACGCTCGACGCCGTGATCGCCGAGATCGCCGCCTCCCGGCTCACCGAGCGGGGCGCGACACGCGCCGACGACAAGATGTCCGAGGCCGCGATGGAAGACCGCAAGCGCGAGGGGTACTTCTAAAATGACGATCACCACTGAGCAGTTGAGCGCCACCACGCTGCTGCGTTTCGCGACGGCCGGTTCTGTCGACGACGGCAAGTCCACCCTTGTGGGGCGGCTCCTGCACGACTCCAAGTCGGTCCTCACCGACCAGCTGGAGGCCGTCGAGGCGGCGTCCCTCAAGCGCGGTCAGGAGGCGCCCGACCTGGCGCTGCTGACGGACGGGCTGCGTGCCGAGCGCGAGCAGGGCATCACCATCGACGTCGCGTACCGCTACTTCGCCACCGCGCGGCGCCGGTTCATCCTGGCCGACACCCCCGGGCATGTGCAGTACACCCGGAACATGGTGACGGGCGCGTCCACCGCCGAGCTGGCCGTCGTCCTCGTCGACGCCCGCAACGGTGTGGTCGAGCAGACCCGCCGCCACGCGGCGGTCGCGGCGCTGCTGCGTGTCCCGCACGTGGTGCTGGCCGTCAACAAGATGGACCTCGTCGAGTACGCCGAGCCGGTCTTCGCAGCCATCGCCGAGGAGTTCACGGCGTACGCCGCCTCGCTCGGCGTGCCGGAGATCACCGCCATTCCGATCTCGGCGCTGGCCGGGGACAACGTGGTGGAGCCCTCCGCGAACATGGACTGGTACGGCGGCCCGACCGTGCTGGAGCACCTGGAGACCGTGCCGGTCAGCCACGACCTGGCGGGCTGCCCCGCGCGTTTCCCGGTCCAGTACGTGATCCGCCCGCAGACCGCCG
This sequence comes from Streptomyces spiramyceticus, assembly GCF_028807635.1. Classification (NCBI taxonomy): domain Bacteria; kingdom Bacillati; phylum Actinomycetota; class Actinomycetes; order Kitasatosporales; family Streptomycetaceae; genus Streptomyces; species Streptomyces spiramyceticus. The sequence goes on along the minus strand of NZ_JARBAX010000002.1, from coordinate 441,494 downwards.
AGCACCCCGACTACCGGGGTTACGCCGGCCAGATCGCGTCCGGCGCGCTGCGGGTGGGCGAGGACGTGACCGTGCTCCCCTCGGGGCGTAAGTCCACGATCACCGGGATCGACGCACTCGGTGAGAGCGTCGACATCGCATGGGCACCGCAGTCGGTGACCGTCACGCTCGCCGACGACCTGGACATCTCGCGCGGCGACCTGATCGCGCCGAGCGGTTCCGCGCCGCGCACCACCCAGGACGTCGAGGCGACGGTCTGCCACGTGGCCGACCAGCCACTCTCGGTGGGCCAGCGGGTGCTGCTCAAGCACACCACGCGCACGGTCAAGGCGATCGTCAAGGAGATCCCGTCCCGGCTGACGCTGGACGACCTGTCTCAGCATCCGGACCCGGGGCAGCTGGTGGCCAACGACATCGGCCGGGTGAAGGTCCGTACCGCCGAGCCGCTAGCGCTCGACGCGTACCGCGACTCGCGCCGCACCGGATCGTTCCTGCTGATCGACCCGGCCGACGGTACGACGCTCGCGGCCGGCATGGCGGGCAACTCGTTCGCCGCCGAGACCGTGAAGGTCGTGGCGGACGACGAGGGCTGGGACTTCTGATCGTGACCATCGACACCATCGACATCTATGCGACGTTCGCGAAAGAGGGCGGCCGCATCGGCAGCGGCACCCTCGGCAGCGGGCAGGGCGGGGTCGGGCGATGTGTGCGCCGATGAGCCACCTCCGAATGCGCCACCAGCCGTACCGACGAAGACCTGCCGACTTTCCGGTCACACCCCTCCCTACGCGAGAGGTGTGAGACCGGGCCACCGAGAGGAGCCCCTCCCGTGTCTGTCCCCCGCACCACCTTGCGCCGCGGCCTCGCCGTCGCCGCCGCCCTGCCGCTGCTGATCGGCGCGCTCGGCGCCTGCGGTTACGGTTCCCAGGCCAAGAAGGACGACAAGGCCGTCCCCGTCGCCAAGGGCAAGGAAATCGACGGTGTCGACAAGGTGCGGATCGGGTACTTCGCGAACGTCACGCACACCACCGCTCTGGTCGGCCTCCAGAAGGGTCTGATCCAGAAGGAGCTCCGCGGCACGCAGGTCACGCCGCAGGTCTTCAACGCGGGCCCCTCGGAGATCGAGGCCCTCAACGCCGGCGCCATCGACATCGGCTGGATCGGCCCCTCCCCCGCCGTCAACGGCTTCACCAAGTCCGCGGGCCAGAACCTGCGGATCGTCTCGGGTTCGGCCTCCGGCGGCGTCTCGCTCGTCGTCGATCCGAAGAAGATCAAGTCCCTGGACGACCTCAGGGGCAAGCGCATCGCGACGCCGCAGCTCGGCAACACGCAGGACGTGGCGCTGCTCAACTACCTGTCGGGCAAGGGCCTGAAGGTCGACGCCTCCACCGGCAAGGGCGACGTAACGGTCCTGCGCCAGGACAACAAGGTGATCCCGTCCTCCTTCGCGTCCGGTGCGCTGGACGGCGCCTGGGTGCCCGAGCCCACCGCGTCCAAGCTGGTCGCGGACGGCGGGAAGGTACTGCTCGACGAGAAGAAGCTGTGGAAGGACGGGAAGTTCGTCATCACGAACGTGATCGTCTCCCAGAAGTTCCTCAAGGAGCACCCGGACGTCGTCGAGGCGGTACTGCGCGGCTCCGTGAAGACCAACGCCTGGATCAAGGCCAACCCGGACGAAGCGAAGGCCGCTGTCAACGCGCGGCTGAAGGCGGACGCCGGCAAGGAACTGCCCGCCAAGGTGCTCGACCCGGCCTTCGAGAACGTCGAGACGACCGACGACCCGCTCGCGACGACGCTGCGGGACCAGGCCGGTCACGCGGTCGAGGCCGGTCTTCTCGAAGACCCGCTGCTCGACGGCATCTACGACCTGAGGCTCCTCAACAAGGTGCTGAGGGCGGAGAAGCAGCCGGCCGTCGAGGACGCCGGACTCGGCACCGAGTAACCCGTCCTCGTAGCCCGTCGTCGTAACCCGTCTTCCCGCAACCGGAACGCCCTCAGGAGGTGAGGCTCATGGCCACCACACTCGTCAAGCAGGCCGTCACGCCCGTCGACACGGCGCCGTACGCCGCACGGATCGACCATGTGTCGAAGTCGTTCGGCCGGCCCGGCGCGCAGCAGCTCGTACTGGACGACATCAGCATCGATGTCGCGCCCGGCGAGTTCGTGACCCTGCTGGGGGCTTCCGGCTGCGGCAAGTCGACGCTGCTCAACCTGGTCGCCGGGCTCGACCGGCCGTCGGCGGGCAGTATCGACGTACCCGGCGGGCGACCCGCCCTGATGTTCCAGGAGCACGCGCTCTTCCCCTGGCTGACGGCCGGGAAGAACATCGAACTCGCGCTCAAGATGCGGGGCATGGCGAAGTCGGAGCGGCGCGGCGAGGCCGAGCGGCTCCTGCAGCTGGTGCGTCTCGGCGGGGCGTACGGGAAGCGGGTGCACGAGCTGTCGGGCGGTATGCGTCAGCGCGTCGCGCTGGCCAGGGCACTGGCCCAGGACAGCCGGCTCCTGCTGATGGACGAGCCGTTCGCGGCGCTGGACGCCATCACCCGGGACGTACTCCACGAGGAGCTCACCCGCATCTGGTCGGAGACCAGCGTCTCCGTCCTCTTCGTCACCCACAACGTCCGCGAGGCCGTCCGCCTCGCCGAGCGCGTGGTGCTGCTGTCGTCCCGTCCGGGACGCATCGCGCGCGAGTGGCGGGTCGGCATCCCGCAGCCGCGCCGGATCGAGGATTCCGCGGTCGCCGACCTGTCCGTAGAGATCACTGAACAGCTGCGGGGGGAGATCCGTCGACATGGCCAGCACTGAGACAAGCCCGAAGAACGACCTCGCCGGTCTGGAGGCCGGCCTGGACGCACTGGAGACCCACACCACCGAACGGGTGGGCCTCGGGCGGATCCTGCTGTCCAAGGTGGTGCCGCCGCTCGTCGCCGTCGTCCTGGTGATCACGCTGTGGCAGTTCGCCGCGGCGTCGGACATCAAGCCGGACTACGTGCTGCCCAGCCCGGTCGACGTATGGCACTCGATCGAGCAGATGTGGCTCGAAGGCACCCTGCTCGGCTACATCTGGACGAGCATTTCGCGCGGCGCCCTCGGCTTCGCGGTGTCGGTCGCCATCGGTACACCGCTGGGTCTGCTCGTGGCCCGGGTGAAGGTGGTGCGGGCGGCGATCGGGCCGATCCTGTCGGGGCTTCAGTCGCTGCCGTCGGTGGCGTGGGTGCCCGCCGCGATCATCTGGTTCGGGCTGACCGACGCGACGATCTACGCGGTGGTGCTGCTCGGCGCCGTACCGTCGATCGCGAACGGTCTCGTCGCCGGTGTCGACCAGATCCCGCCGCTGTATTTGCGGGCCGGCCGCACCATCGGGGCCACCGGTATCAACGGCATCCGGCATGTGCTGCTGCCCGCCGCGCTGCCCGGGTACCTGGCCGGGCTGAAGCAGGGGTGGGCGTTCTCGTGGCGCTCGCTGATGGCCGCGGAGCTGATCGCCAGCTCGCCCGATCTCGGCACCGGCCTGGGCCAGTTGATGGAGAACTTCCGCACCTTCAACGACATGTCGGGTGTGCTGGCCACGATCATCCTGATCCTGATCGTCGGCATCGGCATCGACCTGCTGTTCTTCTCCCCGCTGGAGCGCCGCGTGCTGCGCAGCCGTGGCCTGCTCACCAAGGGCTGATCACCATGTCCCGTCGCCCCGTCCTCCTGGTCATAGCCCACGGCAGCCGCGACCCGCGGCATGCCGCGACCGTGCACGCCCTGGTGGAGCGGGTGCGGGCGGCGCGGCCCGGCCTGCGTGTGGAGACCGGCTTCCTGGACTTCAACGCACCCGCGGTGCCGCAGGTGCTGGAGCGTCTGGCGGGGGAAGGTGTGCAGGACGTGGTTGCCCTGCCGCTCCTGTTGACCCGCGCCTTCCATGCGAAGGCCGACATTCCGGCCGCGCTGCGCGAGGCGTCGGCGCGGCTGCCCCGGCTGCGGGTCCACCAGGCGGAGGTTCTCGGCCCGTCGCCGCTCCTCCTCACCGCGCTGGAGCGGCGACTGTACGAAGCCGGGCTCAGCCCCGGTGACAAGAGCTCGACCGGGGTCGTCCTGGCCTCGGCGGGCTCCACAGACCCGGAGGCGATCGCAGTGATCGCTGAAATTGCGCGGGAGCTGCGGTACACCGGTTGGTGCGCCGTGCGGCCTGCGTTCGCCTCCGCTGTATCTGCCGGGGGCTATCCCCGTACCGAGGATGCGGTACGGGACTTGCGGGCGGCGGCGGGGGTACGGCGTATCGCCGTCGCCCCGTACGTCATAGCGCCGGGCTTCCTGCCGGACCGGATCGCGCGGGGCGCGCGCGAGGGTGGCGCCGAGGTGCTGGGCGAGGTCCTGGGCGCGTCGCCGGAGCTGGCCCGGCTGCTGCTCGTGCGTTACGACGAGGCGCGGGTGCCGGTGCGGCTGGCGGCGGTCAGCGCGTAGGTGCGTGCCCTGCGGGGCTGTTCCCCTGTTCGCTCGCGCGCGAGTGGGGCCGGTTAGTCCTCGTACGGCGTTCCCTGGTGGAAGTAGAGGAGCCAGCCCCGGTCTTCGGTCAGGCGCCACAATGAACTCCGGTGCGCGAGGCGGCCGTTGGTGTTCGTGTCGAAGGTCAGCTGCACGAGGTCGGGGGCGAGCTGGACCCCTTTCATCCGCATGGTGGTGATCGCGCGGCCCGTCGGCGCCGACGCGTCGGCGACCGCCTCGATGATCGATTCGCGGTCCCAGCGTCGGCCCGAGACGCCGAACTCGCTGAACTCGGGGTGCAGGAGTTCCGCGAGGAGCTCCGCGGAGTTGCGGACGTCCGGGTCCAGCAGCCGCAGTTCGCACTCCATGGCGTCGTCGACGGCGGAGCCTGTGCCGGAGGTCCGATCAGTCACGGGTCATCTCCACGAGCTTGGCGACCGTGTTCCAGTTCCGGGACGTGGCGGTCACGCCCTTGAAGAGCGACGGTTTCGCCAGTGCTTCGGCAAGCTTGGAGCGGCCTAGGCCATTCGGGGCATACAGGTACAGGGCGCGGTCGCCCAGCCGGAATTCCTCGGGGAGATACGCCGCCGGGTCGACGGGTTCCAGCCGCTTCGGGTCGACGGCCCGGGAGAAGAAGGTGACGTGCAGCTGCTTGCCTTCCAGCTCGGCGGCCGGGAAGGGGCAGGCGTCGGCGACGGCGCTCAGGTAGGCGCCGCTGCGGACCAGGCAGTCGACGGTGAAGCCGAAGTGCTTCTCGATGGCCCGCTCCAGCTCTGCGGCGAGCGCGTCGTCGGTCTTGTCCGCGTCCGTGGTGAAGACGGCGTTGCCGCTCTGGAGGTACGTACGGACGTCCCGGTGTCCCAGTTCGGTCAGCAGCGCCCGGAGTTCCGCCATGGGCACTCTTTTGTGCCCGCTCACATTGATTCCGCGCAGCAGTGCGGCGTACGTCGTGGTCATGCGCAGAACGATAGGCGGCCGCCGCACCCCGTGGGGGAGGGCGCGGCGGCCGCCCGTTTCAGTGCTGCGGGTGAGCCTTTACTCGACGACCTTCAGCAGCTTGTTCGCCGTGCCCTCGCTCGGGTTGCTGATCTTGTCCGGGGTGGCCCCGTCGGTCAGCGCCTTGGCAACGGCATCCGGAGTGGCGTCCTTGTGGCCCGCCAGGTAGACCGCGGCGGCACCCACGACGTGCGGGGTCGCCATGGACGTACCGGAGATGGTCTTCGTGCCCTCGTCGCTGTCGTTCCACGAGGAGGTGATGTCCGAGCCCGGCGCGTAGATGTCCACGACCGCACCGAAGTTGGAGAAGTCGGACTGCTGGTCGTCCTTGGTGCTGGAGGCGACCGTGATGGCCTCCTTGACGCGGGAGGGTGAGCCCTGGCCGGCGTCGCTGGACTCGTTGCCCGCGGCGACACCGTAGGTGACACCGGCGGCGATGGACTTGCGTACGGCCTCGTCGAGGGCCTCGTCGGCGCCGCCGCCGAGGCTCATGTTGGCGACAGACGGGCCCTGGTGGTTCTTGGTGACCCAGTCGATGCCGGCGACGACGCCCTCGGTGGTGCCCGAACCCTGGTCGTCCAGGACGCGGACCGCGACGATCTTCGCCTTCTTGGCGACACCGTGCGCGGCGCCGGCGATGGTGCCGGCCACGTGCGTGCCGTGGCCGTTGCCGTCGTCGGCGGAGTCGTCGTTGTCCACGGCGTCGAAGCCGTGGGCCGCGCGGCCCTCGAAGTCCTTGTGCGTGATGCGGACACCGGTGTCGATGACGTACGCCGTGACGCCCTCGCCCGCGCTGTCCGGGTACGTGTACTTGCTGTCGCCCGCAGTGTCGGCCTGGTCGATACGGTCGATGCCCCAGGAGGGCGGGTTGTCCTGCGTGGCGTTGATCGTGAACTTCTTGTTCTGGACGACCTTGGCGACGGCCGGGTCGGCGGCGAGGCGCTTGGCCTCGGTCTCCGAAAGGCCGCTGGCCGAGAAGCCGTTGATGGCGGAGTTGTAGTTGCGCTGGAGCTTGCCGCCGTACTCCTTGGCCAGGTCCTGCTTGTCGGCCTTCTCGTCCAGCATCACGATGTAGCTGCCTGCGACGGCGCCCTTGGCGTCGGCTCCGTACACGATGCCCTGGGCGGGGGCCGGAGAGGCGCCTGCGAAGGACGAGTTGAGTACGGTCACACCCGCTGCGGCCGCTACGGCCGTTATCGCCGCGGTGAGCTTCAGTCGGCTGGAACGCTTGTGAATTGCCATGAAGAGGGGTCTCCTCGTCAAAATGTGGGGGGATTTGCCCCCGGACCGGAAAATCTCCGGGGGCTGGCTCGAAACCCTGACCGATTGACACGCTCAGATCAAGACCTACATGCGCCTGTTACTTACTCAACAAGCTTTCGTAATAACAAAACAGACAGTGCACCCCAAGTCGGACACCATTCTTAACAGTGGAACCTTCCGCCTCTCCGGAGCATCTAGGCGTACGTACGACGGAAGTCACGTCCGACGGGGGAGACAACTCATGGACAGGCGAACGCTGTTACGTGGAGCGGTGGCGGGCGCGGTGGGCGCGGCGGCTGTGCCGGCCACCGCCCAGGCTGCTGCACATGCCACCGCACAGGCCGCGCCCGCGAACTACCGGGTGGCACTCACCGACCAGAAGACCAATCGCTTCCTGGTCTTCGAGCGCAACCAGAGCTGGACCGACGCGAATCTCAAGTGGAGCTTCGATCCGGGCGGCGCGTCCGGCTGGAACGACCCGTTCGAGATACGTTTCCGCCAGACTCAGCGGTACGGAACGATCGCGCTGATGACGGCGGGCGTGCCCGGCAACGGCCGGGCCGGCATCGTCCGGGTGACAGGCAACGGCAGCCGTCTCACCCGGTCCGACCTGCTGTGGGAGACCAGCGTCTCCAGCTATCCGCATTCCGTCGAGCGGGTTCCGGGCGCGGGCGCCGTGGTGGTCGCGGGCACCCGCGACCGGCTGCATGTATACGGCGTGAGCAGCAGCAACGTCGGCACGCTGAAGCTGGTCCAGACGATCACGGACATGCCCAAGCCGCACGCCGTGCTCTGGGACGACGAGAACAAGCTGCTGTGGGTGACCGGCGGCAAGGTGATCCGTACGTACAGGGTCAGCGGTTCGATGCGCGACGTCCGGCTGCGCAAGTCGGGCGCGGACATCGCCATCTCGGGCAACGGGCACGACATCCAGCCCGACTATGCGAATCCGGGCAAGCTCACTGTCACCGACAGCCACCACGTCTATGCGGTGGACAAGCGGGCCCGCACGGCGACGTCGTTCTCCGGGGCGGACTACGTCAAGTCGTACGTCCGCCATCCTTCGGGCGAGGCGATGTGGACGCTGGACCCGACGCCGGCGGACGCCCCGTACGGTGGCCCGACCGTGCATTTCTCCGGTGGGGCCACCAAGACGCGGGCGGGTGCGCAGATCTACAAGGCGCGGATCGTGACGACCCGGTTCCAATGAGGGCGGGTGGGTGAACTTACCGCTGGCGGATGGGCAGTTCGGCCTCGATGAGGTCGGCTGCCCGCCTGGTGCCGCCCTCGGCCGCCATGCCGAGGCGGATCCCTTCGGCCCTGCGCTCCACCTCGGGGTCGTCCATGAGGCCGAGGACCCCCGCGCGCAGCGCTTCGGCGGTGGCGTCCTCGGTGTCGAGCCGGCGGGCGAGGCCGAGCGAGACGAGCATGTCGGCGTTGCCGAACTGGTCGACGGCCTGCGGGACGGCGACCATCGGAGTGCCGGTGGCGAGGCCCTCCTGACTGCCCCCGGCGCCCGCGTGGGTGATGAAGGCGTCGGCCTGCTTGAGGACGGCCAGCTGCGGCACCCAGCTGCGCACCTCGATATTGGCCGGAACATCCCCGAGCTCCGACTCGTCGACGTACTTGCCGATCTGTAGGACGACATGCCAGCCGGGCAGATCACCGAACGCCTTGACGCACTCCCGGTAGAAGCCGGGCTGCTTCGTGAAGGTGGAGCCGAGCGAGACCAGCAGCACCTTCTCCGCGCCCGCCGGCCGCTCCCAGCCGCCCTGTTCCGCACGCTCGCCCTGGCAGGCGCCGACGAAGGAGTGGACGGATTCGTCGACCCGGTCGGCGTGCGGCTGCAGCACCTTGGGGATCAGCACGATGCTGCGACGCGGACGCCCGGCGAAGCGATCCGGGTCGATGTGGGTCACCCCGTGCTCGTCGAGCCAGGCGCGGAAGCGGGCGTAGTACGCCTTGCCGCGTTCGGACGCCTTGAGTTCGGCGAACATCGGCTCGGCCACCTCCTCCTCGTACCCCTCCCACGCGACGAGGGTCGGTGAGAGCGAGACGGCCGGAACGCCCCATCGGTGGGCGAGGACCGGCGCCGGATACGCGGTGATGTCGTGGAGCACAAGGTCGGGTTCATCCCCTTCGTATGCCTCGATCAGCTGCGGCAGCACCTGGATCGCATCGTTCAGGAACGGCTCGATGTTGTCGATCAGCTCCGTGCCCCATGCCTCCGGCTCGTCCTCGGTGGGGAGTGTGGAGTGGTAGATCACGGGCTCGGCGCCGGTCACGGCGACCTTGTCGGCGTAGGAGGCGGGGATCGCGTACGTGACGCGGTGGCCGCGGGCGACGAGTTCACGGATCACTTCGATACTCGGGTTCACGTGCCCGGGGGCGGCGATGGAGAACATGGCGATGTGGGCACGCTTCGCTGAAGTCATGCCACGACACTAAGCGAGACGAGACGTCTCGTGCAACATGAATTAGCGCTGATAGCGAGCGAGCGCGCCGCAGCGGAAGCGCTCTTGTCGGTGTTGACCTGATCGTGGGTGGTGCCGGGGACCACGGCGTCGCCCTCGGTGAAGCGCACCTCGGCCTTGCCGTTGCCGTCGCGGTGGAAGAGCTGCCCGCCTGCCGAGAGCCCGAGGTTGAGGGTGGCGAACTGGCCGCCCCGGCGGCCTCCGTCATCGTGCTGACGGTTCGTCGGTTCGTCGGTTCGTCGGTTCGTCGGTTCGTCAAGCCCACCTGCACGGATGCGAGAATCGGTGCCCATGGACGAGACACGAGCACGCGAGGTTCTGGCCGCCGCCGGACTCCCCGCCGACGCGGAGCTGCTGGCCCTGGGCGAGAACGCGGTGTTCGCGGTGGACGGTGCCCTGGTCGTGAAGGTCGGGCGCCGTGACCCGGAGCTGCTGGCGCGGGCCGAGCGTGAACTGGCCGTCGCCGCCTGGCTCGCCTCGTCCGGCGTCTCCGCCGCACGGGCCGCCGAGCCGAAGCCCCGTGTGGTCGACGGCCACCCGGTGACCGTCTGGCACCGGCTGCCCGAGTCCGTACGCCCGGCAGAGCCGCAGGACCTGGCGGGACTGCTGCGCCACGTCCACGCCCTGCCCGCGCCCTCGTTCGCCCTCCCTCCGCGTGACCTCCTCGGTGGGGTCGAGCGGTGGCTGCGGCTCGCGGGCGATGCGATCGACCCGGCGGACGCGGCGTACCTGCGCGAGCGGCGGGACGGCTTCGCGGCGGCATCGGCCGGCCTGATCCCGCACCTGCCGCCGGGCCCGATCCACGGCGACGCGCTTCCCCGCAACGTCCATGTAGGCCCGGGCGGCCCGGCCCTGGTCGACCTGGAGACGTTCGCCGCCGACCTCCGCGAGCACGACCTGGTCGTCATGGCCCTGTCGCGCGACCGCTACGGCCTGGCGCCCGAGGCGTACGACGCGTTCACCACGGCGTACGGCTGGGACGTACGCGAATGGCCGGGCTGGACGGTGCTGCGCGGCGCCCGCGAGACGGCCAGCTGCGCCTGGGTGGCCCAGCATGCCCCGACCAACCCTGCGGCGCTGGCGGAGTTCCGCCGACGGGTGGCCTCGCTGCGCGACAACGACCCCGAGGTCCGCTGGTACCCCTTCTGACGTGCCTTCGGTCGACTGTGACGATCGCGCTCCGGCTGACGCCATTCACATGGTCGGCGCGAAGGACTCGCTGCCGCCGGCCCGTCAGCGACCGGCCGGCACCAGGTCGCGCAGCGGCCAGGCCGGGTCCACCGTCGCGTCCGGGTTGCCCTTCTTCCGCAGGAAGCTCTGGAAGTCCGCCGCCCAGTCCGCGTACCACTGGATCTGGCGGTCGTGCAGCTCGACCGGGGACAGTGCGGCGACCTGAGGGTGCCGCTCGGCTATCGCGCGCGCCACCCGCACCGCCGCCAGCGCGTCCGCGCCCGCCTCGTGGGCGCCGTCGAGCACCACGCCGTACTCCACACACACCGCTTCCAGCGTCCGCTTGCCCCTGCGGTACCGGTCGACGGCGCGGTCGATGGTGTACGGATCGACGACCGGCCCGATCCCGGCGCCGCCGAGGCGCTCGCTCAGCGGCGGCAGCCCGTGCCTGTTCAGCTCGGCCGTCAACAGGGTCAGGTCGAACGCCGCGTTGTAGGCAACGACCGGGACCCCCTGCGTCCAGTACACGGTGAGGGTTTCGGCGATCTCGTCGACCACTTCACGGGCCGGCCTGCCCTCCGCCCCCGCCCGCTCGCTGCTGATGCCGTGGATCGCCGATGCCTGCGCCGGAATTCGGATGCCCGGATCGGCCAGCCAGTCGCGCTGCCCGACCACCGCACCGTCCTTCACGCCGACGATCGCGGCCGTGACGATCCGGGACTCCAACGGCTCGGTGCCGGTCGTCTCCAGGTCGAATCCGACCAGCGGTTCCCCGTGCCATCCCATCCTGGGACCTCCTTCGTGCTGCCTTGTCCCGGATGCTCCCCCGGTGGAAAACAACCCTCGCACGCACCACTGACAACGCCTTCAGGAGACCGGACGGGAGTCCGCCCACACGGATTCGAATTCCTCCCGGTACGTCTCGAAAAGACCATGTTCGGTGTCCTGGCCGTGCCGGACCACCCCACGCCCCCCGCCCCGCAGCACCAGCACCGGCGCCTCCATGCCCCGCGCCTTGCGCAGATACGTCTGGACGACGGCCAGCCCGTCCGACCCGTCTCCGTCCACGAGGTACGCCGTGAAGCGCGGCGTCTCGTCGAAGACCTGGATCTCGAACGCCCCGGGATCGCGCAGCTTCGAGCGCACCCGGCGCATATGGAGGATGTTCATCTCCACCGACCGGCTCAATTCACCCTTTTTCAGGCCGAGTTCGCGCTCGCGTCGCTTGACCGCACTGCTCGCCGGATTGAGGAAGAGCAGCCGTATCCGGCACCCCGATTCGGCCAGCCGCACCAGCCTCCTGCCGGAGAAATTCTGGACGAGGAGGTTCAGGCCTATGCCGATCGCGTCGAGGCGCCGCGCGCCCCCGAAGAGGTCCTCGGCGGGAAGCTGGCGCTGCAGCCGTACCCGGTCCGGGTGGACACTGACCACGTCCGCGTATCTGTCCCCCACCAGATCCTCGACCGCGTCCACCTTCAGCCGCCCGGAGGACGGCACACCGCCCCCGCTGCCCAGGATTTCGAGAAGCCGCGCGGACGCCCGCTCCGCCTGCGCGAGCACCGCCTCGGACAGCGCCCGGTTGCGCGAGACGACGTTACGGGTGACCTCCAGCTCGTCCAGGGCCAGCTCGACGTCCCGACGGTCGTCGAAGTACGGCTCGAAGCACGGCCAGTGCTGGACCATCAGCTCGCGCAGCTGGGGCAGCGTGAGGAAGCTCAGGACGTTGTCGTCGGCCGGGTCCAGCAGATAGCCCTTGCGGCGGGAGACCTCCCGTACCGCCACGGCACGCTGCACCCACTCCTGGCCCGCGGGACCGGCCGCCGCGACCACCCAGTCGTCCTCGCCGTGCACCGGCTCGTAGATGGGCCGGAGTACGCCGGCAACGACGGCGCGCAGCCGCTGTTCCACCAGGTTCAGCCAGATGTAGGCCCGCCCGGCCCGCTGGGCGCGCGTACGCACTTCACTCCATGCGTCCGCGCCCCAGTCCAGCTCCGCTCCGATCTCCATCGGCCGCGCAAGCGAGACCGCTCCGGGCGGGACCTCTGTGGAACCTGTGGAACCCCCCTCGTGACCTGCGTCACCGGGGGGCAGTTCCAGCCCTCCCGAGCTCACCCGCGCACCGCCTTCAGCTCCTGGAGACCCTTCTTCAACGATCAAGGAAGGGTACTCCGCGAGCGGGAGGCGGTGCAGCCGGATCCACAGGCTCCTTTCCCAACTCCCCTATTCGTAACGTCCGTTCTGTCCGGCGAGATCGGCCGGAGTGAGCGGATTCATAGCAGTTACGTCCCTGGCCGCGAGCTGGAATCCCTGCCAGTGGACGGGCATGGGCTGCTGGTCCTCGTCCCTGGCTATGTGGTGGAACCCGATGTTGACCCAGGTGATCGGGTTCTTGAGGGGCTCGCCGTTCACCCACTTGTCGACGCTGTCGGGCGCGTTCCTGCCGCAGTTGCGGATGTTGTTGCTCGCGAACTGCTCGCACTTGCGGTAGTCCGTGAAGTACAGGTCGTGCTTGGTGAAGCTGCGGCCGGGGTGCTTGTTCGTCGGGCCCGGGACGATCTCGTACGAGCGCGCGTGCCCGTCCTTGTTCTTGCCCGTCGCGCTGACCATCCGCCACCACCGCATGCTCTTGGCGTCGCCCGCGAGCTCCTTGGTGATCGGGGTGCGGGTGGTCTTGGTCTTCGGCTTGCCGTTGCCGGTGGGCGGGGTGACCTTCGAGTCGTACTGCTCGACGCGGTTCTTGGAGCTGCCGTCGAGGCCGAAGTTCAGCCGCCAGAAGACGTTGTGGCTGTGGCTGGTGGCGTAGTCGCGCGCGCCCTTGCCGATGGGCCAGCCGCGGCCGTCCGTGGCGTCGTAGTCGCCGGGCGAAAGGCTGCCCGTGGCACCGACGTTGGCGGATATCGTGCCGTCGGACGAGAAGCGCCACTCGGTGATGTACTCGTACCAGGAGACCTTGTTGACGGTGTAGACGAGCAGGTCCTTGCCCTGGGCCTGCCAGACCTTGGTGCCTTCGTCGTTGGCGAGGCGGTAGGCGTGGCCGCGGGACCGCGTGGTCGTGCACAGGCCCTTGACGTTGCCCACCTCGGCGACCTTGACGGTCCTGATGGTTCCGCCGGGGCACTCGTTCGGCTTCAGGTTCTGGAGGCCGTACCCGAATCCGTAGGTGGTGAGGTCGTCGAACTCCTCCTTGCCGTTGTCGTACGGCACATGGACCTGTGCGAGCTTGCCGGACGTCAGGACGCGGATCGGCTTGGGCTCGCCCTTGGGCTGGTACGAGACCTTCTCCAGGACGAGGCCGGCGTCGCTGTCGTAGCTCCAGCACATGCCCCAGGTGGTGCCGCCGTCGAGCTTCTGCTCGATGCGGTACGCCGCGCTGCAGTCGGCCGGGGGCGGGGCAGGCGCCTTGGGCGCGGCCTTGGACGCACCCTTGGCCGCGTCCTTGGGTGCCGCGGTGGCGGCGGATCCGGTCGCTGTGGCCAGGCTGCCCAGCATCGCGGCGACGGCGAGGGTTGCCGCGGCCCGCTTGCGGGAACGCGTTGATCTGTTGACGTGCATGAAAGGTGGACTCCCTCTTACGGAAGTGCGGGAAGGGACTGGAGAGATGAGACGGGCAGGAGGGTCAGCGGATGCGGCCGACGGTCCTCGCACTCAGGTCGACGACGAGGTCACGCGTGTCGATCCACGGCCCGTTCTTGACCTTGGACGTAACGCGGACACACCGGTGGACGCCGCACTTCGCCAGCGCCGCGGGCACCTGCTCCTCGCGGTCCACCCGGTAGATGCCGCCGTTCACCCACAGCTGGTCGGCCGAGGTGAGCGGCTTGCCCATGGCGTCCTTGTAGTCCTTCTTCAGGCCGTCGCCGAGCGGGCTGGCCAGGATCAGCTCCGTGGCCTCGCGGTTCTCCTTCGGGGTCGGCGACGGCTGGACGCCCTTGAGGGTGTCGGCCCTCTCGACCTTGCCGGTGTCGAGATTGACCGTCCTCGTCACCAGTTCGTCGGTCTTGTAGTCGTAGAACGAGACCTCCGCGCGGCGCGGCGGCGTCGGGTCGTCGACCTCGGACGGCTCCAGCTCGCTCAGGTTCGTGGAGAGGTGCTGCGGACCGCGGTCCCCCTCGACGTCCCTGCCGCCCGCGAACTGCGCGCGCGTCATCGCCAGCTTCTCGACCCGCTTCAGCTCGTCGTCGGTGAGCGGGTCCCTGCCTATGCCCTTCTCGCCGTCCGCCGGGGCGCCCTCGACGACGCCCGGTGCCGGCTCCTCGCCGGTCCCGGCGCCCTGGCCGGTCCCGGCGCCCTGCTGTCCCCCCTGGGCGGTGCCGGCGGCCGCCGCGCTGCCCGCTCCGGCCGCGCCCGCCGATTCGTCGGCGCCCGCCTGGCCAGGCAGGGTCACTCCGATCATCACCGCGGTAGCGGTCACCGCGATCGCGGCCCCCGCCATCATCTTCCCCAGATGACGGCGCACTGTCTGGTGCACGTTTCCCCCTACTCCCCCCGGAGTCTCCAGTCCTCCCGCGCGTCGCGCGCGACTGTAACTGGCATACCAGGTATGCGTGGTCACCCGGTAGGACGATCCGAAGTCCTAGGAGGTTGCCCCACTTTCGGGGAAGATCTGTGCGAAGTGCCCCGCAGCAGCCGGATCAGAAGTGGAAGAGTCGATCGCATGCAGGTCTGGCCGGGAGAGGCTTACCCACTCGGTGCCACGTACGACGGCGCCGGCACCAATTTCGCTGTCTTTTCGGAGGCCGCCAACCGTATCGAGCTGTGCCTTCTGCACGACGACGGTTCGGAGACGGCGGTGGAACTGCGCGAAACCGACGCGTTCGTACGCCATGCCTACCTGCCCGGCATCATGCCGGGCCAGCGCTACGGCTACCGGGTCCACGGTCCGTACGCCCCGCAGCAGGGACGGCGGTGCAATTCCGCCAAACTGCTGCTCGATCCGTACGCCAGGGCCATCAGTGGCGAGATCGACTGGGGCGAGGCGGTGTACGGCTACCACTTCGGCAAGCCGGATTCGCGCAACGACCTGGACTCGGCTCCCCACACGATGAGTTCGGTCGTCGTCAATCCGTACTTCGACTGGGGTGACGACCGCCCGCCGCGCACCGACTACCACCGCACGATCCTCTACGAGGCCCATGTGAAGGGCCTTACCATGCTCCACCCCGACCTGCCCGAGGAGCTGCGCGGTACGTACGCCGCGCTGGCGCATCCGGCCGTCATCTCGCATCTGACGGAACTGGGCGTCACCGCTCTTGAGTTGATGCCGGTGCACCAGTTCGTCAACGACCACCGGCTGGCCGACGCGAAGCTGAGCAATTACTGGGGCTACAACACCATCGGCTTTTTCGCACCGCACAACGCCTATGCGTCGTGGGGCGACCGGGGACAGCAGGTCCTGGAGTTCAAATCGGCGGTACGGGCGCTGCACCAGGCCGGGATCGAGGTCATTCTCGACGTCGTTTACAACCACACGGCGGAGGGCAACCATCTCGGCCCCACGCTGTCCTTCCGTGGCCTGGACAACGCCTCGTACTACCGTCTCGCCTCCGATCCCCGCTACTACACCGACACCACGGGGACCGGGAACTCCCTGCTGATGCGCTCGCCGCACGTACTCCAGCTGATCATGGACTCGCTGCGGTACTGGGTGACGGACATGCACGTCGACGGCTTCCGCTTCGATCTGGCCGCGACACTGGCGCGGCAGTTCCACGAGGTGGACCGGCTTTCGTCGTTCTTCGACCTGGTGCAGCAGGACCCGGTGGTCAGCCAGGTGAAGCTGATCGCCGAGCCGTGGGACGTCGGTGAGGGCGGCTATCAGGTGGGGAACTTCCCGCCGCTGTGGACCGAGTGGAACGGCAAGTACCGGGACACGGTGCGGGACCTGTGGCGGGGTGAGCCGCGGACGATCGCGGAGTTCGCCGGGCGGCTGACGGGGTCCTCGGACCTGTACCAGGACGACGGGCGCAGGCCGCTCGCGTCCATCAATTTCGCGACCTGCCACGACGGGTTCACGCTGGCCGACCTGGTCTCGTACAACGAGAAGCACAACATGGCCAACGGGGAGAACAACCGGGACGGCGAGAGCCACAACCGGTCCTGGAACTGCGGGGCCGAGGGCGACACGGACGATCCCGCGATCCTCGAACTGCGCGCCCGGCAGATGCGGAACTTCATCGCGACGCTGATGCTGTCGCAGGGCGTGCCGATGCTCTCGCACGGCGACGAGTTCGCACGGACACAGCGCGGCAACAACAACGCGTACTGCCAGGACAACGAGATCTCGTGGGTCCACTGGCCGGAAGGGGACGAGGAGGAGAGCAGCCTCCACGCCTTCACGCGCGCGATGGTATGGCTGCGGCGGGACCATCCGGTCTTCCGGCGCAGGCGCTTCTTCCACGGGCGCCCCGTGGAGGGCACGCACGACGATCTGACGGACATCGCGTGGTTCACCCCGGACGGCACGGAGATGGCCCAGCGGGACTGGCAGGCGGCGCACGCGAAGGCGCTGACGGTGTTCCTGAACGGGCACGCGATCTCGGAGCCCGGACCGCGCGGCGAGCGGATCTCGGACGACTCGTTCCTGCTGATGTTCAATGCGAGCTCCAACACGCTGGAGTTCGCGGTTCCGGTCAATCACGGCAGGCAGTGGCAGATCGTGGTGGACACGGCCCGGGCGGACGGGGTGCCGCCCGGGACAGGCCCCAAGGTGGCGGCGGGCGAGCGGGTCACGCTGATCGGGCGGTCTCTGGTGGTGCTGCAGCGGCCGGCGTAGGCGGTTTCTGTGCCGTGGCGGGGCGGGTGGCCCAGGCGAGGACCGCGCACAGTGCGCAGGGCGTACACCGCGCCGGGCAGGCTCGTACGACACCTCGTCGAGGATGCCTTCGAAGGACAGGAGGGTGCGCCGGCCGTGGCGGTCGGCCGTTCGGCCCACCAGCGGGCCGCCGACACCTTGCGATACGTGCGAAGAGTTCCTGACATCGGGCGAACGTAATGTGGTGTCAGGACACGGACGCATGGGCCGATGACACAGAAGCCGCCAATTCGGGTACGTACGTTCGCATGACGCCCACCGCCACCTATCGTCTGCAGCTCAGCTCCGACTTCCCCTTCTCCGCGGCCGAGGAGGCGGTGCCCCATCTGGCCGCACTCGGTGTCTCGCACCTGCATCTTTCGCCGGTACTGGAAGCCGTGCCCGGCTCTCAGCACGGGTACGACGTCGTGGACCACGCACGCGTGCGGGCTGAGCTCGGCGGCGAGAAGGGCCTGCGCGCGCTGTCGCGCACGGCACGCTCGCACGGCCTCGGCCTGGTCCTGGACATCGTGCCGAACCATATGGCCGTACCGGCTCCGGAGAGTCTCAACCGGCCACTGTGGGAGGTACTCAGGGAGGGACCGGGGTCGCCGTACGCCCGATGGTTCGACATCGACTGGGAGGCGGGCGGCGGCAAGGTGCTGCTGCCCGTGCTGGCCCACCGGATCGGTGACGAACTGGACGCGCTGACGGTCGACGGCGACGTCCTGCGCTACTACGACCACGCGTTCCCGCTGCGCGAGGGCACGGCGCGGCTGCCGCTGCCCGAGCTGCTCAATGCCCAGTGGTACCGGCTCGGGTGGTGGCGGCTGGCGCGGACCGAGCTCAACTACCGGCGCTTCTTCACGATCTCCGAGCTGATCGGCGTCCGGGTGGAAGACCCGGAGGTCTTCGCGGCCTCGCACGCGAAGGTCCTCGATCTCGTACGGGAGGGTGTGCTGGACGGGCTGCGCATCGATCACCCGGACGGGCTCGCCGATCCCGAGGCGTATCTGCGGCAGCTCGGGGAGGCGGTCGGCGGCCGCTGGACCGTCGTCGAGAAGATCCTTACGGGGCGCGAGCAGCTGCCGGCGGAGTGGCCGGTCGCCGGTACGACGGGATACGACGCGCTGTACCGGATCGACGGGCTCTTCACCGACCCCGCAGGAGCGGGGGAACTGCTCCGCCACTACCGGGACTTCGCGGGCCCGACGGGTGACCGGGGCGGCTACTGGGAGGCGACGGTGCGCAGGGCCGCGTACCGGGTGCTCACCCATGAGCTGGCCGCCGAGACCGACTTCCTGGTCCGTACGGCGGAGCGCATCTGCGCGGCGGATCCGGCGCTGGGCGACCACGCGCCGTGGGCGCTGCGCGCGGCGGTGCGGGAGCTGCTGGTGCGGGTGCCGGTGTACCGGCCGTACGTGACGGCGGGCGGGCCCTGTCCCGAGAGCGCGGAGGCCGCTGTACCGGTGGCGGCCGTGCGGCAGGTGAAGGAGGGGTTCGCCGTACGGGAGGAGGCGTCGGTCGTCGATCTGGTGCGGGATCTGGCGCTGGGGAGGCTGGGTCCGGGCCCCGACCAATCGGCCTTCTGTGCGCGCTTCGCGCAGACGGCTTCGGCGCTGCGCGCGAAGTCGGTGGAGGACACGGCCTTCTACCGGTACGTGCCGCTGATCTCGGCGAACGAGGTGGGCGGGGATCCGGGCACGCCCTGGGTGAGCCCGGAGGACTTCCACGCCTTCTGCGCCCGGCTGGCGCGCGACTGGCCGGGCACCGGCACCGTGCTGTCCACGCACGACACGAAGCGCAGCGCGGACGTCAGGGCCCGTATCGCTGTGCTGTCCGAGTGCCCCGGACAGTGGGCTGGGCTGATGCGGCAGCTGGCCGAGGGGACCGCTGTACCCGCCCCCGATCCGCATCTGGCCTGGACAGCCTGGCAGACCGCCCTAGGCTTCGGCACGCCCGACGCGCAGAGGCTGACGCCTGCGCTGCTCAAGGCCGTGAGGGAGGCGGGGCTGCACACCAGCTGGACGGAGCAGGACCAGGCGTACGAGCAGGCGGTGGCCGACTTCGTGGCGGCGGGACCTGCGGGGCCGCCGTTCGAAGCGGTGGCGGCGTTCGCGCGGGAGCTCGATCCGCACGTACGGGCCAATGTGCTGGGGGCCACGCTGGTCCATCTGACCATGCCGGGCGTGCCGGATCTCTACCAGGGCACAGAGCGGGAGTTCCGCGCGCTGGTGGACCCCGACAACCGGCGCCCGGTCGGCTTCACCGTCCCGGCGTCGCCCCACGGCCTGTCCAGTGAGAAATACGCGGTGACACAGGCGGCTCTGCGGCTGCGGCGCGGGCGCCCGGACGCGTTCGGTGAGACGGGTACGTACACACCGCTGACGGCGGTGGGCCCGGCGGCCGGCCACTGCGTGTCCTTCTGCCGCTCCGGGGAGGCCGTAACGGCCGTCACCCGGCTCTCACTGCGGCTGGCGGAGGCGGGCGGCTGGCGCGATACGGAGCTGGTGCTGCCGGAAGGACGGTGGGGTGATGTGCTGGCGCCGGGGCGGGAGTTCAGCGGCGGTGGGGTGGTGCGGGCGGCGGAACTCTTCGCGACACGCCCGGTGGCGCTCCTGAGCCGGGTGGGAGGAGAGGAGCCGTAGGGGGCGCGCGTCGTGCCGCCCCACCAGCTTTTCTTTCCCCTACCCGCCCCTTCCCGGCTGTGACATTTGCGGCTGCCGCCGCGGGGGGCGCTGCCCCAGACCCCGCTCCTCAAGCGCGTCCGGGGGCCTGGGGGCTTGCCCCCCAGTCTCGGGAAGGGGCGGGTAGGGGAAATACTCGCCCGCCGCGCCCTAAGTCCTGCGCCCCGGCGCGGCGCTCCACGGCGACCACCAGCAGCTGTCTCCGAGCAGCGCCATCGCCGACGGCAGGATCAGCGCCCGCAGCACCACAGCGTCGAACAGCACTGCCACCGTGAGGCCCACGGCGATCTGCTTCATCTCGATGCGGTCGATGAAGAGGAAGCTGACGAAGACCGACACCATGATGACGGCGGCGCTGGTGACGACGCTCGCGGAGCCGGCGATTCCGTCCACCACGGCCTCGCGGGTCGGTATGCCGCGCCGGACGGCTTCCTTGATCCGGCTGACCACGAAGATCTGGTAGTCGGTGGAGAGGCCGACCAGGATGGCGAAGACCATCAGCGGCGTACGCGATCCGACGAATCCGGTGGAGTCGAAACCGAGCGGCCCTTCCGCCCAGGTGCCCTGGAAGACCAGGGTCAGCGCACCCCAGGAGACCATCACGGCGGCCAGGTTGAGCAGCACGCTCAGCACGGCCATGACGACGGACCGGAAGGCGGCGTACGTGATGGCCAGCGTCGTCAGCGACACGAAGAGGATCACCCAGGGCAGCCGCTCCTCCTGGTGTGCCGCGTAGTCCGCGCCGTAGGCGATTTCCCCGCTGACGGCCGCCTCGGTGCCGGCCACCTTGCCGACGGTCGCCGGCAGGAGCTCGTCGCGCAGCAGTGCCAGGGAGCGGTCCGCCTCGGGGCCGTTCTCGGCGTAGGGGACGGGCAGGGTCAGCATCGCCGCGCGCCCGTCCTGCGAGGTGCGCAACTGCGGCGCCCCGTCCTGAGCGAAGAGTTCATTGCCCCTGGTCCGGTCGGCGAGCTTCCGCAGGGCGGCCTTCGCCTGCTCCGCATGGGCCGCGTCGGACCGTACGAGAACGAGGTGGGCGATCCCGTCGGCCGGATAGGCGGCCGTCAGACGCTCGTACGTCGCCACGGCGGCCACGCTGTCGGGGAACGTGTCCTTGCCCTCGGTGCCGAGCTTCATGCCGAGCGTGGGCAGGGCGAGGGCCGCCGTGGCGGCGAGACCGACGAGCAGCGTGACGAGCGGCCTGCGCATGACCGGCCGCAGCATGGCGGACCACATCCGGCTCTGCTCCGGGGCGCGGCGAGCCGTGCGGCGCCTGCCCCGGCGGCCGTCCGTACGGTGCCCGAGCCTGGCGAGCAGCGCGGGCAGTACGGTCAGCGATCCTGCCACCGCGACGAGGGTGACCAGGATCGCCCCGGAGGCGATCGACGAGAAGATCACGTCGTCCATCAGGTAGAGGCCGCCGAGTGCGAAAGCGACGGCAAGACCCGAGTCGAAGATGGCCCGGCCCGAGGTGGCGGCGGCCAGTTCGACGGCTGCGGCGTGGCTGATCGTGCCACCCGTACGCTCGCGCTCCTCGCGGGCCCGCTTGAGATAGAAGAGCGAGTAGTCGACGCCGACGGCCATGCCCATCATGAAGATGACGCTGAGCGCCGCGCCGCCCGCGTCGGGTGTGATCCAGGACGCGAGGCTGTAGAGGCCCACCGCGCCGGCGAAGGCGAAGACCGCGAGAATCACCGGGATGCCGGCTGCGAGGACCGCCCCGAAGACGACGAACAGGATGATGAAGGTGACCGGCAGGCTGATCGCCTCGGTCCGCTGAAGGTCCTGGCCCTGTTTGTCGTTGACCCCGTTGGAGAGGGACGCGCTGCCGGTCTGCTCGATCCGCAGGTCCCGGTGCTCGCTCCGTACCGCCTCCGTCTGCTTCAGCAGCGCGTCGACGTCCTTCTTGGCGGTCTCCTTGTCGCCGCGCAGGGTGACGGCGACCATGAGCGCGGAGCCGTTCCGCGCGGCCTTCGGCCCGGCGACCGAGACGACGGCGGGCAGGTCCTTCATCCGCCGCTGCACGTCACGCGCGGCGTCTTCGGCGGCGGCGCCGGGCTTGCCCCCCTTTCCGCGGTCCGCCGTGATCAGCACGCGCTCGACGGGCGGGGGCGTGAGCCCGGCGTCGGCGGCGATGGCCTCGGCCCGCCCCGCCTCACCGATCCAGAAGTCGGAGAACTGCCCCTTGTTCGTCCCCACCGCGCTGCCCGCACCGACGCACACGACGAGAAACAGCAGCCAGCCGACGATGGCCCGCCATGGATGTGTGGCGCACCATCGCGCGATTCCGACGGTGACCGGCTGACCTCTGACCGCCATTGCGGTTCCCTCCCCAGGACGCTTGTCTCTTCTTGATCAGCGTCCTGGTTCGGTGCATAGCGGTCACTGGTGCCAGCAGCCGGGGCTCTTCTGCGGTTAACCCCACCCCGGCTGCGGGAAGACCCCCGGCTCAGCGCGAGGAGAGCCGGAAGCTCATCCGCCCGAAACTCACCTGGTCCCCGTCCCGTACCAGCACGGCTCCCGTGACCCGGCGCCCGTTGACGGACGTCCCGTTGGTCGAGCCGAGGTCGCGCAGGATCCACCTGTCGCCCTGCGCCGACAGTTCGGCGTGCACGCGCGAGACCGTCTCGTGGCTGAGCCGCAGTCCGTTCGCCGGATCACGCCCGATGCGCAGCGGATACGGTCCGGGTACGGGGAACAGCAGCTTCGGCAGCCGCTCCGACTGCCACGCCCTGCGCAGCCTCACGGAGAAGGCCGATGCGCGTCCCACCGCGGCGAACAGCGCCCGCGACCAGCGGCCGTCGGTCTCCAGGTCGGCGGTGAGCACGGCCAGTTCGTCGGACCTGCGGGCGGTGAGGGCGAGTTCCATGCGGCGCACGAAGGTGTCGTGCGACAACTTGCCCTGGGCCGCCCCTTCTCTGAGCATCCCGAGGGCACGATCGCGCTCGGCGTCGGACAGCCGCGCGGGATACGTGTGGAACTCGAAGGAGGACGTCACAAAGCTGATTGTCGGTCCGACCAGGCTCAAGTGTCCAGAAAGACCCCGACCGATGCCACAAGATCATTACAGTGGTCCGTGCGCTCGCACCGCTCAGGGGGCCGACTTGAAGTGACGCGGAAGTGGTGATGTACGAGCGGATCACCCTCTCCTGACGCACCATGGTGGGCGGCATCGTCGACGAGAGGGGCCGCCAGTGCTTTTCGAGGTGTGGGCACCACAGGCCGACCGGGTCGCGCTCCGGCTGGGGGGCGAGACCCATGCGATGGAGCGCGATCCGGGCCGGGACGGGTGGTGGACCGCCGAGGCCGAGGCGGACGACGGCGACCGCTACGGATTCGTACTCGACGACGGGCATGTGCTGCCCGACCCGCGCTCGCGTCGCCAGCCCGAAGGACCCGACGGGCTCAGCGCGGTCGTGGACCACAACACCTTCGCGTGGACCGGCGGTTGGAGGGGACGACCGCTGCCGGGTGCGGTCCTCTACGAGCTGCACATCGGTACGTACACCCCGGAGGGCACCTTCGACGCCGCCGCCCGCCGGCTCGGCCATCTGGCGGAGCTCGGCATCACCCATGTCGAGCTGATGCCCGTATGCCCGTTCCCCGGCACTCACGGGTGGGGGTACGAGGGCGTGTCGCTGTGGGCCGTGCACGAGCCGTACGGCGGGCCGGAAGGACTGAAGCGCTTTGTCGACACCGCGCACGGCCTGGGCATCGGTGTCGTGCTCGACGTGGTGCACAACCACCTCGGCCCCTCCGGCAATTACCTGCCCCTCTTCGGTCCGTACTTCACCGACACCCATCACACCCCCTGGGGCTCGGCCGTCAATCTCGACGCCCCGGGATCCGACGAGGTCCGTACGTATCTTCTCGACAGCGCGCTCGCGTGGCTGCGCGACTACCGCATCGACGGGCTGCGGCTCGACGCGGTCCACGCCCTCGCCGACACGCGCGCTCTGACCTTCCTCGAAGAGCTGTCCACGGCCGTGGACTCGCTCGCGGCCGAGACCGGCAGGCCGCTGTTCCTGATCGCCGAGTCCGATCTGTGCGACCCGCGGACAACGACCCCGCGCGAGGCGGGCGGGCTGGGTCTGCACGCCCAGTGGAACGACGACTTCCACCACGCTCTGCACACCACCCTGACCGGCGAGTCCCAGGGCTATTACGCCGACTTCGCCCGCGCACCGATCGACGCGCTCGCCAAGACCCTGACCCACGTCTTCTTCCACGACGGTACGTACTCGACCTTCCGGGGCCGCACCCACGGCCGCCCCGTGGACCGTACGAAGACCCCGGCGCACCGCTTCCTCGCGTACTCCCAGACCCACGACCAGGTCGGCAACAGGGCGCTCGGGGACCGGCTTTCGGCGACCCTCTCCCCCGGGCTGCTCGCCTGCGCCGCCACCCTCGTCCTCACCGGCCCCTTCACGCCGATGCTGTTCATGGGTGAGGAGTGGGCGGCCCGCACGCCCTGGCAGTTCTTCACCGACCACACCGATCCGGAGCTCGCCCAGGCCGTACGGGCAGGCAGGCGCCGGGAGTTCGCCGCGCACGGATGGGCCGAGGAAGACATCCCCGATCCGCAGGATCCGCGCACCAGGGAGCGCTCCTGCCTCGACTGGTCGGAGCCGGCGGTCGCGCCGCACGCGCGGATCCTCGCCTGGTACCGCGAGTTGATCACCCTGCGCCGTGAGCGGCCCGACCTCGCCGACCCTGACCTGGCCGCGGTGAAGGTCGCGTACGACGAGGCGGCGCGCTGGGTGGCATACCGGCGCGGCGACGTCCGGGTAGCGGTGAACCTGTCGAAGGAGCCTGCCACGATCGCACTCGGCCGCAATGGCCGCAGCGTCGTACTGGCGGCCTGGGAGCCGGTCACGCCGCCCGGCCCCGACGGGCAGCTGCGCCTGCCGCCCGAGTCCTGCGTCGTACTGGGCCCCGCGAGCGTATGACCTCTTGCCTTGGAGTGCGCTCCACGCTCTCGACGCTGGACACGCTCTGGACACGCTGGTGAAGGCGGGCAAGGTGCGCTACATCGGCGCGGGCAACGTGACCGCTTCACAGCTCCAGCGCTCCCTGGACGTTGCGCGCCGGCGCGGCTGGGAGCCGAACCGGACTCGGCCTCAGCCTCGGCCTCAGCCGACGACGGCCAGCTCGCGCGCGGTGGTGTTGAGACGCCGGCCGCCGTCCTCCGTGACGGTCACGATGTCCTCGATGCGTACGCCGAAGCGGCCCGGGAGGTAGATGCCGGGCTCGATGGAGAAGCACATGCCGGGTACGAGCGGCTGCCGCTCGCCCTCGACCATGTACGGCGGTTCGTGCGTGGTCACGCCGATTCCGTGTCCGGTGCGGTGGATGAACCGCTCGCCGTACCCGGCCTCCGTGATGACCGCGCGCGCCACCCGGTCCACCTCCTGACACGCGATCCCCGGCCGCACCGCCTCGAACGCCGCCTGCTGTGCCTCCCGTACGACGTCATGGACGCGCTGCTCCTCGGCGGTCGGGGGGCCGACGTGGACCGTCCGGGAGGTGTCGGAGCCGTACCCGTGCTTGAGGCCGCCGAAGTCGAGTACCACCATGTCGCCCTCCTCGATGACGCGCAGGCCGGCCTCGTGGTGCGGGTTGGCGCCGTTCGGGCCGCTGCCGACGACCGTGAAGTCGACCTGTTCGTGCCCGAACTGGGTGAGCAGGTGGGCGAGTTCGGCGGCGACCTCGGACTCGCGCCGCCCGGAGAAACGTACCTTGACGATCTCCTCGTACGTCGCGTCCGCCGCCGCGCCCGCCGCTTCGAGCCGGGCCAGTTCGGCCGCGTCCTTGACGGCCCGCAGCATGGGCAGCGCCTCGGTCAGCGATACGTACGAGGTGCCCGGCAGCTCCTTCTGGAGCCCGAGCAGATGCATCGCCCAGGTGTTGTCGCTGATCCCGAAGCGGCCGTCGGCGGCGAGGAGGGGCGCGGTGGCCTCGTACGGACTCTTGCCGTCGGTCCAGTCGCGCAGGGCGAGCGCGGGGGCTCCGACGGCCTGTTCGGCGTCGGGGGCTTCGAGGGTCGGCACGACCAGGACCGGTTCGTGTTCCTGTTTCGCGGACAGGACGAGGAGGGTCAGCCGCTCGGTGGCGACGGGCCGGTAGCCGGTGAGGTGGACGAGATCGGGCCCCGGGGCGACGAGTACGCCGTCGAGCCCGGCGTCGGCGGCCGACTGTGCGGCGCGGGCCATACGTTCGCGGTAGACGTCGGCGGTGAAGGGCGTGGGCGCATCGGATGTGACGGGCGCGGGAGGCATGGCTTCATCCTGCCGCGCGGGCGGTGCGCTCGCCAGCCGGTTGTGCTCGCTAGCCGGTTGCGAGGGTGACGACGAGGTCGGCGGCGTCGCGCCCCTGCTCGACGAGGCGGGCGTTGACCTCGTCCGAAGCGTGGACGAAACGCTCGGCGACAGGGCGGGGCTTGCCGAACCGTTCGTGCCGGTCGACGAGGCGGCGTACGCGCTCGTGCTGGTCGAGGTCCACGAACCAGACCTCGTCGAGCAGGTCCCGGACGCCGGCCCAGGGCCCTTCGTCGAGGAGGAGGTAGTTGCCCTCGGTGATGACGAGCGGCGCGTCCAGCGGCCCGGGTACGGCGATGCTGCCTGCGACGGGCTCTTCGAGTGCGCGGTCGAAGGCGGGCGCGTAGACGACGGTTTCGGTCGTCCCGGGGGCGCGCAGCCGGGTGAGGAGGGCGACGTACCCGGCGGCGTCGAAGGTGTCGGGTGCGCCTTTGCGGTCGGTACGCCCGAGGCGGTCGAGCTCTGCTCCCGCGAGGTGGAAGCCGTCCATGGGGACGAGGACGGCCTGCCCACCGAGGTGGTCGACGAGGTGCGCGGCGAGGGTGGACTTGCCGGCGCCGGGCGGGCCGGTGATGCCGAGGATGCGGCGGCGGCCGGGGGCGATGAGGCGGCGGGCACGCGCGACGAGCCGGTGCGGTTGCATGGGCTCATTGTTGCGATGGGGCGCCTGCGGCGCTGTCCCCTGCCCTTCCCCAAGCTCTCAACTTCGTTCGAGCAGGGGAGACCCCATTCTTCCCGCTGTGACATTTTGCGGCTGCCGCCGCGTGGGGGGCTCCGCCCCAGATCCCGCTCCTCAATCGCCGGAGGCGCGGGTAGGGGAACTGCGCCGCAGGCAAGGCCTACGCGTCGCGCCCCCGCACAGCCGCAGCCAGCCCGTCCAGCACCAAGCCGAGCCCCAACTCGAAGCCCCGGTCGTCGAGTCCGGTCAGCCCCGAACCCACACCCTCCGCCCCTTCAAGGGACTCCGCCAGCGACGGATACGCCGGCCGATACCCCTCCGGCGCCCGCGTAAAGCCCGCCGCGAACGTCTCCAGCGCAGACCCGAGCACCAGATAGTCGATCGCCGCCGCAACCTCCGCCGCCTTGGCCGGCCCGCACCCGACCCGCAGCAGCGCGCCCATCAGCGTGTCGTACCCGCGCAGAGCCTTGTCGGCCTCCACCCGCCGCCGCGCCACCATCGCGATCATGTTCGGGTAGCGCATGTACACCTCGCGGTAGCCACGGGCGTACGCCGCGATCCCCTCACGCCACTGCGGATGCTCCAGCGGCCCGAGGTCGATCTCCTCATTGATCAGGTCCAACGCCGCGTCCAGCAGATCGTCCTTGGACGCGACGTGGTGATAGAGCGACGCTCCGCTCACGCCCAGACGCTGGGCCAGCGCCCGCATCGTCAGCGCCTGCGGCCCCAGCTCGTCGAGGAGTACGAGCGCCGCACGCGCGATGTTCTCGCGGCTCAGCAGTGGCTGGCTCGGTCGGCCCATCGCGATGCTCCCCCTCTTTTCAGCCGCCAGATTACCCGGCGGAAGGGGGTTCACATCCGGCCAGGCGGCGCGTTATGGTCCCCGCACCCCATACCTAACAGCGTTAGATTTAGCTGCTCCCCCCGAGGTGACCCATGACAGAACCGCGCGCCGGCAGTCCCGCGCCACCCATCGACACCGACGCAGCCCGCCTGAGCGACCTGGGCTACCGGCAGGAGCTGCGCCGCAGCCTCGGCATCCTGGGGAACATCTCCATGGGCTTCGCCGTGGTCTCGCCCGTGGTGGCCCTGTACGCCGTGGCCATGGTCGGCACGACCATCGCGGGCCCGGCGTGGATCTGGGCACTGCCGCTGGTGCTGATCGGCCAGTGTCTGGTCGTGAACGTCTACGCCGAGCTGGCTTCCCAGTGGCCGCTCGCGGGCGGCCCGTACCAGTGGGGGCGGCGCCTCCTCGGCCCGACCTTCGGCTGGATGGGCGGCTGGGTCTGGCAGTTCGCCGTGATGTTCGGCAACACCACCGTGGCCTATCTGGCCGCCCCCTGGGTCTTCGCCCTCTTCGGGATCACGCCGACGCCCGGAGCCATGGTGGCGGTGGCCGTCTCCATCCTGCTCGGCTGCATGCTGATCAATGCGTACGGCATCAGGGTCCTGAGCCTGATCGTGTCCATGGGCATCGCCGCCGAGGCCGTCGCCTCCGTGCTGGTCGGCTTCGCCCTGCTGCTCTTCTTCCGGGAGCACGGCTTCGCCCTGTTCACGGACACCATGGGAGCCGAGGCGCTGTCCGGCGGTTCCTCCGCCATGGCCTTCCTGGCCGCCGTCGCCGTGGCGGGGTGGGCCTTCATCGGCTTCGACGCCTGCGTCTCCACCTCCGAGGAGACCAAGGACGCGGGCCGCCAGGTGCCGCGCGCCATGTGGTGGGCGCTGCTCAGCGTCGGCGCGGTCGTGATCCTGAACGCGATGGCTGTCGCCCTCGCCCACCCCGCCCCCGAGAAGGTCGTCCTGGGTGAGGACATCGACCCGGTGACCACGGCGGTGGTGCACTCCTTCGGCTCCTGGTCCGACAAGCCCTTCGTAGCCGTCGTTCTGCTCGGCTTCCTCGCCTGCGCCATGGCGTCCCAGGGCGGCGCGGCCCGTGGTCTCTACTCCCTGGCCCGGGACGGCGTCTTCCCCTTCTCCCGGCACGTACGGAAGGTCAACAAGCGCCAGGCCCCGATCGGTGGTCTGGTCGCCTCCACCCTGGTCAGCGGTTCGGCCCTGCTCCTCGGCCTCGACGCCACCGCCATCGGCAGCCTGATCGCATTCGGCACCGCGGCGACCTTCCTGCCGTTCTTCCTGACCTCCCTGGCCGCACTGGTCGCCCGCCTGCGCGGCACGTGGGTTCCCGCCGGAGCTGTGACATCAGCGGCTGCCGCCGCGGGCCGGCAGGGGAAGAAGGGCACGTGCCTCAATGTGCTGGCCGTGCTGTGGACCGGCTTCGAGGTGGTCAACGTCTGCTGGCCGCGCGCCATCCTCGCTCCTCCGGGCGCCCCCTGGTACCAGGTGTGGGCCGGTCTCATCGGCACAGCCGTGATCATCGTCGTCGGCCTGGTCTACCTGGTCGTCAAGCGCCCGCAGGACAAGATCCGCGACGACCACCACGATCGCCACGACCGTCCGGCCGTGTCCGGCAAGCCGGGCGCGGACGAGACCGCCGAGCTCGCCGCCGATCCCTCCTGACCGGCTTTCCGCTTTCCGCCCTCACCCTTCCGCGCACACATCAGCTGTTTCCCGGCAAGGAGATACGACATGACTCTGCCCCGCATGCCGCACATGAGCAGAAGAGGGTTCAGCGCCGCCGCACTGACAGCCACAGCGGCCGCCGTGCTCGGCGGCGGCCGCGCCGCCGCCGCGCCGGCCACAGCCACGACCGCCACGACCGCCAAGGAGGCCACCACCGTGTTCCGCGCCCCCGCCGAGTGGGAAGCGCACTCCGGCTGTGTCATGGCCTGGCCCTGGGACCCGGCCGTCGGCTGGGGCGGACTCCTGAACGACGCCCAGGCCGAGATCGCCGGCATAGCCAAGGAGATCGCCCGCTTCGAGCCGGTCCTGATGGTCGCCGAGCCGGGCCGCGCCGCGGAGGCACGCGCCCAGTGCGGCAGCACGGTCACCGTCATCGAATACGCGATCAACGACTGCTGGACGCGGGACACCGGACCCGTCTTCGCCGTCGACGCGGCCAAGACGCAGAAGACGGGGCTGGACTTCAAGTTCAACGGCTGGGGCGAGAAGTTCCCGTACGACAAGGACGACTTGCTGCCGGTCGGCGTGTGCGACCACCTGGGCGTACAGCGCAAGCCCGTCGACATGGTCCTTGAGGGCGGGGCGGTCATCACGGACGGGCAGGGCACGCTCATCACCACCGAGGAGTGTCTGCTCAACCCCAACCGCAACCCCACCATGACCCGCGCCCAGATCGAGGCCGCACTGCTGGCGGCGTACGGTGCGAGCAAGGTCATCTGGCTGCCGTACGGCCTCAACAACGACGACATCACCAACGGCCACGTCGACCTCGTCGCCGCCTACCTGGGCCCGGCGAAGGTCCTCCTCCACACCCAGCCCGACACCACGAGCCCCAACCACGCGCGGATGGCGGCCAACAAGGCGGTGCTGCAGAACACCACGGACGCCCGCGGCCGGCGCCTGGACATCGTGGAGCTCCACCACCAGCCCCACTTCCGGCACAACGGCCTGACGGTGGAGACGTTCAGTTACACCAACTACTACGAGACCAGCGGCAGCATCGTCGTACCCCTGTCCGGCGAGTCGGCGACGGACTCCCTCGCCCTCGCCCAGTTCCGTACGCTCTTCCCCACCCGCGAGGTCGTGGGCGCCCCGGCACGCACGCTCGCGTGGGGTGGCGGCGGCGTCCACTGCGTCACCCAGCACATCCCGCAGACGCAGTAGAGCCGGGGAGTCGTAGACGCGGACGACACGGACGACACGGACGACGCGGCAGGCGCGGTGTCGCGGTATAACGTCGGCCTCCCCTCACCGGAAGAAGCCCATGCCGCACATCGCCCTGGTCACCCTCGTCGTCCGCGACTACGACGAAGCCATCGCCTTCTACACCGACGCCCTCGGCTTCGAACTGGTCGAGGACACCGACCGCGGCGACGGCTCCCGCTGGGTGGTTGTCCGGCCGCGCGGCTCCGCAGCGGGTACGGGTCTCCTCCTGGCCCGCGCCAAGGACGCCACGCAGCTCGCGAGCGTGGGCGCGCAGACCGGCGGCCGGGTCGGTTTCTTCCTGCATACGGAGGACTTCGCGGGCGATCACGCCCGTATGACGGCGGCCGGCGTCCGGTTCATGGAGGAGCCGCGCCACGAACCGTACGGCTCGGTCGCCGTCTTCGAAGACCTCTACGGCAACCGCTGGGACCTGCTCGAAACCGCGGACACGCACCGGTGATGCCGGACATCCGGCTGCACGGGGTATCACCGAGGTGATCGACCCGAACGACGTCGGGTAGCCGAGCAGCCATCGGAGTCGCTTTCATGCATGACGACCGAAGCATCGTGGAACACCGCCTGCGGCGCGTACTGAGGGAACGCATCCAGCCCGCCGTCCGCTCCAGCCCCGTGCCGCTGACCATCGAGAGGTGGGACGCCCCGGGCGAGCCGGTGCCGGTCGCGGACGGTCTGTCCGCCGTGTACGAGCCGGCCGCACCGGGACAGACGTGGGGCCCGGCGTGGGGCACCACTTGGTTCAGGGTCACGGGCCGGGTGCCTCAGGAGTGGCGGGGCCGCACCGTCGAGGCCGTCGTCGACCTCGGCTTCGACCGGCAGATGCCGGGATTCCAGTGCGAGGGGCTGGTCTACCGCCCCGACGGGGAAGCGGTGAAGGCGCTCAACCCGTTCAACGACTGGGTGCGGATCGGCGACCCGGCGGACGGTGGCGAGGATGTGCTGCTGTACGTCGAGGCGTCGTCGAATCCGGTCCTGGTCGAGCACAGGCCGACGTACGAGGGCGACACACTCACCTCAGGCAGCGAGCCGCTGTACCGCACCGGCCGGATGGATCTGGTGGTCTTCGAGGCGCAGGTGTGGGAGCTGGTCCAGGACCTGGAGGTGCTGGGCTCGCTGATGACGGAGCTCGCCGAGGGCGACGCGCGCCGCTGGAACATCCTGCGCGCCGTCGAACGCGCCCTGGACGCAGTCGACTTGACGGACATCGCGGGGACGGCCACGCGCGCCCGGGCCGAACTGGCCGGGGTCCTGGCCTCCCCCGCGAACGCGTCCGCGCACCGCATCAGCGCGGTCGGCCACGCGCACATCGACTCGGCGTGGCTGTGGCCGCTGCGCGAGACGGTGCGCAAGGTGGCCCGCACCTGTTCCAACGTGGTCGCGCTGATGGACGACCACCCGGAGTTCGTCTTCGCGATGTCGCAGGCGCAGCAGCTCGCCTGGATCAAGGAACACCGTCCGGAGGTCTTCGCGAAGGTCAAGAAGAAGATCGCGGACGGGCAGTTCGTGCCGGTCGGCGGGATGTGGGTGGAGTCCGACACGAACATGGTGGGCGGGGAGGCGATGGCCCGCCAGTTCCTTTACGGCAAGAAATTCTTCATGGACGAGTTCGGGATCGAGACGAACGAGGTCTGGCTGCCCGACTCCTTCGGCTACACGGCGGCGATGCCGCAACTGGTGAAGCTGTCGGGGTCGAAGTGGTTCCTGACGCAGAAGATCTCATGGAGCCAGGTCAACACGTTCCCCCACCACACCTTCTGGTGGGAGGGCATCGACGGCACACGCGTCTTCACCCACTTCCCGCCGGTCGATACGTACAACTCCGACCTGGGCGGCGCCCAGATGGCACACGCGGCCCGCAACTACCGTGAGAAGGGCCGTGCTTCGCGCTCCCTGGCCCCCTTCGGCTGGGGCGACGGCGGTGGCGGCCCCACCCGGGAGATGCTGGCGCGGGCGCGGCGGCTGCGGAACCTGGAGGGCTCGCCGAAGGTGACGGTGGAGAAGCCCTCCGCCTTCTTCGCCAAGGCGCAGGCGGAGTATCCCGACGCGCCGGTGTGGGCGGGCGAGCTGTATCTGGAGCTGCACCGCGGTACGTACACCTCGCAGGCGAAGACCAAGCAGGGCAAC
Source organism: Streptomyces spiramyceticus (assembly GCF_028807635.1). Taxonomy (NCBI): domain Bacteria; kingdom Bacillati; phylum Actinomycetota; class Actinomycetes; order Kitasatosporales; family Streptomycetaceae; genus Streptomyces; species Streptomyces spiramyceticus. The sequence goes on along the minus strand of NZ_JARBAX010000002.1, from coordinate 408,720 downwards.
CGGCACAGCGAGTCGCTGCTGCGGGAGGCGGAGCTGTGGTCGGCGACGGCGGCCGTGCGCGTCCCCGGCCACGCGTACCCGTACGACGACCTGGCGCGCATCTGGAAGACAGTCCTGCTGCACCAGTTCCACGACATCCTGCCGGGATCGTCGATCGCGTGGGTGCACCGGGAGGCGCGGGAGACGTACGCGCGGGTACGGGCGGAGCTGGAGGCGATCACGGTCGCGGCGCAGACGGCGCTGGCGGGCGACGGCTCCCGGGACCTGGTCTTCAACGCATCGCCGCACGAGCGGCGTTCGGTCCCGGCGGGCGGCGCGGCGGCGGTCGGCCCCCGCACGACGCCTCCGGTCACGGTGGTATCCCACTCGGGCGGCTACGAGATCGCCAACGGCCTGCTCCGCGTCATGGTCGACGCACGCGGCCTGGTGGTCTCGGCGTACGACATCGAGGCGCAGAGGGAGGCGGTCGCGCCGGGCCGGGCGGCCAACCTCCTCCAGATCCACCCGGACTTCCCGAACGCGTGGGACGCGTGGGACGTAGACGAGTTCCACCGCCACAACGTGACGGACCTGGTGGAGCTCGACGCGCTGGAACTCGTCGAATCGACGGAGGACCGTGCGGTCATCGCCGTCTCACGCTCCTTCTCCGGCTCGACGGTCGTGCAGCGCCTGACCCTGCGCTCCGGCGCGAAAGTCCTGGACATCGAGACGGACGTGGACTGGCACGAGACGGAGAAATTCCTGAAGGCCGCCTTCCCGCTCGATGTGAAGGCCGACCGGTCGGCCGCGGAGACGCAGTTCGGGCATGTCTTCCGCGCCACCCACACCAACACCTCCTGGGACGCCGCCAAGTTCGAGATCTGCGCGCACCGCTGGATCCACGTCGAGGAGCCGGGCTGGGGCGCGGCGGTCGTCAACGACTCGACGTACGGCCATGACGTGACCCGCGCCGTCCGCGAGGACGGCGGCCAGACCACGACGGTCCGCCTCTCCCTCCTGCGCGCCCCGCGCTACCCGGACCCGGCCACCGACCAGGGCGCCCACCGCCTGCGCTTCGCACTGGCACCGGGCGCGACGGTCATGGACGCGGTCCGCGAGGGCCACTGGATCAACCTGCCGGAGCGCACGCTGACGGGAGGCGCACGACCGGTCGCCCCGCTCCTCACCGTCGACAACGACAGCGTCGTCGTCGAGGCGGTGAAGCTTGCCGAGGACCGCAGCGGTGATGTGATCGTGCGCCTCTACGAGGCGGGCGGCGGCCGCGCCACGGCGAAGCTGGCGACGGCCTTCCCGGTCAAGACCCTCACGGAAACGGACCTGCTGGAGCGCCCGTTGCCGGATGCGGCGGTGTACGAACCGGCCTCTGACGGCACGCTGCGACTGACCCTGCGCCCGTTCCAGATCCTGACCCTGCGCCTGACGCGGGGCTTCTAGGGGGGTGTCCGCCGCTACGGCCCGGGGCCGGCAGCGCAATCCGCTGTGCACGCCCGCCCCCGGCCCGTAGCATCCGCCGACGTGCCCTACGAATTCCACCACCGTGCCGTAGTAGCCGACACCCACAACGACCTGCTCATGGCGGTCACCGCCCGCCCGCCCCGCCGCTGGGCGGCCTTCTTCCGCGACCAGTGGCTGCCGCAACTCCGCGAAGGCGGCGTGGACCTCCAGGTGCTGCCCGTCTTCATCGACGACCGGTTCCGCCCCGAGGGCGCGCTGCGCGAAACCCTGCGCATGATCGAGTGCGCGCACACGCTGGCCGAGGGCAACGCGGACGCGGTACGGCTGTGCCTGGACGGCGACGACATCGACGCGGCCCTCGCCGAGGGCCGGATCGCCCTGGTCCTGGCCCTGGAGAGCGCCCCGGGCGTGGACGCGAACGTCGAACTCTTCCCCACCCTCCACCGCCTGGGCGTACGTATCGCCTCCATAGCCCACTGGGGCCGTACGCCACTTGCCGACGGCAGCGGCGAGGACGCCACCGGAAGCCGCCTCACGGAGGCGGGCGTCGAGGCTCTCGCCGAGATGGAACGCCTCGGCATCCTCTTCGACGTGTCGCACCTGAGCGCCTCCGGCGTCGCCCACGTCCTGGAACTGGCCACCCGCCCGGTCATGGCCACCCATTCCTCGTCCCGCGCCCTGCGCGACCACCACCGCAACCTCACCGACGCCCAGATTCGCAGCATCGCGGCAACGGGCGGCACGGTGTGCGTGAACTTCCTCCCGGAGTTCCTGGCCGACGACCCGGCCGCATGCACCCTGGACCGCCTGACCGACCACATCGAGCACATCACCGAGATCGCCGGCGCCGACCACGTGGGCCTGGGCCCGGACTTCATCCAGGAAGTCATCGGCGACACCACCCCGCCCTGCTGCGAGACCGACTACGGCTTCCCGTGGTCGCTGCCGGGCATCGAGGGCCCGCGCGGTCTGCCCCTGGTCACGGAGGCACTGCTGAACCGGGGCCTGCCCGAGGACGTCGTCCGCAAGATCCTCGGTGGCAATGTCCTCGACCTGTTCCGCAAGGAGCTGGGCCGCCCGAACTACAACTGAGCCTCGTCGAGAGCGCCCGTCAAGCGACCCAGGAGCCCTTGAAGGCCGAGGATCTCCTCGATCGAAAGGCCGGTCGCGGCAAGAATCCTGCGCGGCACCGGCAGCGCCCGCTCACGCATCTCGGCGCCCGCCTCCGTCAGCTGGACAGTTACGGAGCGTTCGTCCGCGGCGCTTCGCTCACGTCGCACCAGGCCTGCGGTCTCCAGCCGCTTGAGCAGCGGGGAGAGCGTGCCGGAGTCGAGGCGCAGCTGCTCGCCGATCGCCTTGACGGGCTGCGGGCCGTGCTCCCAGAGAACCAGCATGGCCAGGTACTGGGGATACGTGAGGCCGAGGTCCTTGAGCGCGTCACGGTAGACGCCACCGAAGGCGCGCGAGGCGGCGTGCAGAGAGAAGCAGACCTGGTGATCGAGGCGGAGCAGCTCCGCATCGGACACCGCGGGGAGGACCGGGTCGGCGGTCGGCGGGGGCGTCATGGATCCAGAATAACCCCTCGCACATCATTAGGTTGTACACAACTAAATGATGTGCAACTCTTATGTCTCCGGCAGACGAACCGAGGGAGACCCCATGAACGCGCTGTACACCGCTGTCGCCACCGCCAACGGCCGCGAAGGCCGCACCGTGAGCTCCGACGGTCAGATCGACCTCCCCCTCGCCATGCCCCCGGCCCTCGGCGGCAACGGTCAGGGCACCAACCCCGAGCAGCTCTTCGCCGCCGGGTACGCCGCTTGCTTCGCCAGCGCGATGGGGGCGGTGGCCCGCCAGATGAAGGTCGACACCAAGGACGTCTCGGTGACCGCCGAGGTCTCCATCGGCAAGGACGACACGGGCTTCGGACTCGCGGTCGTCATGCGCGTGGAGCTGCCGGACGCCCTGGCGGGCGAGACGGGCCGCCGACTGGTCGAGGCGACCCACGCCTACTGCCCGTACTCCAAGGCCACCAGCGGCAACATCGAGGTCGAACTCGTCATCGAATAACGCGCCGACGCTGCGTGCAACAACGCGTGAAGGGGTGCCCCTGCCGGGGCACCCCTTCAGTTTTCATACCGCCACGACGTGCACATCCGGTGGCTCCAACAGCGAGAGGTACGACTTCAAGTCGTCCGGATCACTGGTGAAAATAACCGCGCTGCTGTGCCTGACGGCAGCCATCGCAACCCAAGCGTCCACCGCGTCGGGCTTCTTCTTCGGCGGTAGTTTCGCCTCACCGAGCGCCGTGCCGACGCGCCGCCAGTCCACAACATCGGGACCCATCGCGCAGGCGATGCACTCGGGGCGGCCGGCGCTCGTTTCGCGCATCGAGGGCGCCGAGCTCCGGGCCTGCGGCACCGTGCAGTCCTTCAGCACCCCGGCCAGTGCGTGCACCAGTGCCGGGCGAGGCCGCCAGACCTGGGCGAGAACCGGTCCGAGCACCAGCGCACGGTGCGGGCTCGCCTTCATCCCCTCATGCAGGCGAACCGCCTTGGCCTTGCGGCCGGCGAGCTCCGTCAACTCTCCCGGAGAGAACAGCGGCCCCTCCCGCGTCAGCCCTCGTCCGGGGTCAGCCGCAGCGAGATCGAGTTGATGCAGTACCGCTGGTCCGTCGGGGTCGGATATCCCTCGCCCTCGAACACGTGGCCCAAGTGCGAGCCGCACTTCGCGCAGCGGACCTCTGTGCGGGTCATGCCGTGGGAGGTGTCCGCGATCAGTTCGACCGCGTCCGTGTCCTTCGGGTCGTAGAAGGACGGCCAGCCGCAGTGGGACTCGAACTTCGTGTCCGAGCGGAAGAGTTCCGCGCCGCACGCCCGGCAGGAGTAGACGCCGGTCGTCTTGGTGTCCGTGTACTCGCCTACGAAGGCGGGCTCCGTGCCGGCCTGGCGCAGGACCGCGTACTCGGCGGGGGTCAGTTCCACGCGCCACTGCTCGTCGGACTTTTCGACGTCGTACGACATGGTGCGCTCCCTCAGTTCGACAGGCGGGCCAGGATGGCCGGGCCGAGGTCCGTCACGTCACCCGCGCCCATCGTGAGAACGAGATCGCCCGGCTTCGCCATTCCCGCGATCACGTCGGGGACCGTCGTCTTGTCGGACACGGCGGTCACGTCGGCGCCTGCCGTGCGGGCCGCGTCGATGATGAGGGTGCTCGTGATGCCGGGGATCGGGTCCTCGCGGGCCGGGTAGATGTCGAGGACCACCGAGGCGTCCGCGAGGGACAGCGCCTGGCCCATTTCGGTGCCCAGTTCCTGGGTGCGGGAGAAGAGGTGGGGCTGGAAGACGACCAGGAGGCGACCGGAGGGGGCGTCGGCAGCCGCTGTCGCGCCGCGCATGGCTTCCAGGTCTGCGGTCATCTCGGTCGGGTGGTGGGCGTACGAGTCGATGACCTGGACGCCGTTCGCCTCGCCCTTGAGCTGGAGGCGGCGCTTGACGCCGGTGTACTTGCCGAGGGCGGAGGCCAGATTGTGCGCCGGGATGCCCAGGGCTGTGCCTGCGGCCAGGGCGGCCACCGCGTTGTGGGCGTAGTGGCTGCCGGGGACCGAGACCGTGAAGGTGAGGTAGCGGCCGTCGAGGACGACCGTGACCTCGCTGGTGAGGCCGCGCGGGGTGACCTTGTGGACGCGTACGTCGGCCGACGGGGACTCGCCGTACGTGACGATCTTCAGGGTGGAGAGGTCGCGGAGGCGGGAGGTGAGTTCCACCGCGCCCGCCTGGTCCGCCGAGATGACCAGCGTGCCGCCGGGGACGACCTTGCCGACGAACGTCTCGAACGAGTCGTAGATCTCGTCCATCGAGGCGTAGTTGGCGTGGTGGTCCAGCTCGACGTTGAGGACGATGGCGACCTCGGGGTCGTACTTCTGGAAGCTGCGGTCGCTCTCGTCCGCCTCGGCGACGAAGATGTCGCCGGAGCCGTGGCGGGCGTTCGTGCCCGGGCCTTCGAGGTCGCCGCCGATCGCGTACGACGGGTCGAGGGCGAGCTCGGTCAGGGCCACGGCCAGCATTGATGTCGTGGTCGTCTTGCCGTGCGTGCCGGCGACGGCGATGGCGCGCAGGGCCTCCATCAGCGAGGCGAGCGCGTCGGAGCGGTGGACGACGGGGATGTCCAGCTCGGCGGCGCGGACCAGCTCCGGGTTGTCGGGGCGGATGGCGCTGGACACGACGACGCAGGTCGCGTCGGTGGCCAGGTGCTCGGCCGCGTGGCCGATGTGGACCGTGGCGCCCAGCGCGCGCAGCGCGTCGGCGGTGCCGGACTCGCGTGCGTCGCTGCCCGCGACCCGTGCGCCGCGCTGGGCCAGGATCTTCGCGATGCCCGACATTCCGGCTCCGCCGATGCCGATGAAGTGCGGTCGGTCCATGGCGGTGGGAAGGCCGGGTGCCATACGTGATTCTCCCAAGGTGTGACGGGTGAGCGGTGCCCCAGCCTATTCGTTGTGGGAGAAGAGCTTGAGCACCGGTACGCCGACCTTGTGGCGGGCTCGGGAGGCCCAGTCGCGGTGGAAGAACTCCTCGACGTAATGGGGTGCGGTCAGCACGATCACCTCGTCGGCGCTGGTCTCGGCCACGACGGACTTGAGAAGGTCCAGCGGATGCTCGGCGACGACCTGGCCCACGGCCTCGTGACCCCGCGCCCGCAGCGCCTCCAGGGTCGCCTCCAGGCCGCGTTCGGCGAGGGGCTTCGCCTCCTCGCCCCGGGGCTTCTCGGGCTCGTGGACGGCTTCGTCGACCCGGCCCAGCGCCACGTCGTCGATGGCACGCAGCAGGACGTCCGCCTGGTCTCCGCGCGGCTGCATCAGCACGATGAAAGAGACGCTCTCCTCGCCGTGCAGGGTGGTGACGAATTCCACGTCGACGGAGGTCAGGGGCTTCTCGATCATCAATACGCTCGTGAACACGACGGGCGCCCTTCTCTTCTTCGTGGGCCGGTGCTTCCCGGTCTCGCCGCCGGCCCTGCGGAAACCATCCTTCCCCGTGCCCGCACGGGGACTGCGAAGTAAGTGTGCCCAACGGGAGCTAACCGGAACGGTAAATTCCGCTGATTGTCAGATCCGACGGTACTGGGTGAAAAGGAACCCGGCCTCCTCCAGTACGGACGCCAGTGCGAAGCGCTCGGGAACGGGCAGTCCCGGCCCGTCCGCGATCCGCTGGGCCCGCCCCGCAGTGAGCATGGGCGACACTGTGAGGCACAGCTCGTCCAGCACATCGGCCACGATGAACTGCGCCAGCAGCCGGGGCCCGCCCTCGGTCAGCAACCGGGTGAGCCCCCGCTCCGCCAGCGCCTCCACCGCACGCGGCGGCTCCACCGCCGCCCTCTCCCCGGCGATCACCACCTCGGCCCCGGCCTCCCTGGCCGCGCGGATCCGGTCGAGGGGGGCCGTGGCCCCGGTCAGCACCAGAGTGGGGACGAGCGGCGACGTAAAGAGCGGAAGGGAGAAGTCCAGGTTCAGGCTGGCGCTGACCACGGCGATGGCGGGTGCGGGGCCCTGTCCCGCCGCTGCCCTGCGCTCCGCGAAGGCCTCGCGCGCGCGGGCCGGGCGGTAGCCCTCAAGGCGGACCGTCTCGGCGCCGACGATCACCACATCGGCCAGTCCCCGCAGCGTCCCGAAGATCCGCATGTCCGTGTCGGACGAGATCGGCTGCGAGCGTCCGTCGTGCTGAGCGGCGCCGTCGAGCGAGGAGACCATGTTGGCCCGGAGCCAGGAACCGGGCCTGGACGCGGAGCCGGTCCCGGACTCGGACTCGGCCCCGGACTCGGACTCGGCCCCGGCGCCCTCCGTCGGATACGCGTAGGCGTCGGCCAGCTCGTCGAGGCTCCACTCGCCATCGGCGGCGGAGACTGTTTCATCGGTCACAGGGAACAGGCGTCGCATGCCGAGCAGTCTGGCACGGAGCTTAGAGTGGAGAGCTGTGTCGACATCCACCGCCGCTCAGGGCCCCGGGCCCATATCCGAAGCGGTTCCCCAGTCCCTGTGCGCACGCGAGCCGCACGTCCCCGCCGACCGCCTGGTCGCGGAGATGGTGCCGCCGCCGCGCTTCGACTCGGTGCGCTTCGATACGTACGTACCCGACCCGAACCAGCCCAGCCAGAGCGAGGCGGTCGAGGTCCTCAGCGCCTTCGCGGCCGGCCTCGGCGGGGCCACCGCGATCCCCGGCGGCAAGCGGCGCTGGTTCGCGAAGAAGCCGGCCGCGCCCACCGCGCCGCGCGGGGTCTACCTCGACGGCGGGTACGGCGTCGGCAAGACCCACCTGCTCGCCTCCCTCTGGCACGCCACGCCCGCGCCCCGGGAGCTCAAGGCCTTCGGCACCTTCGTCGAGCTGACGAATCTGGTCGGCGCGCTCGGCTTCCAGCAGACCGTGCAGACGCTGAGCAACCACCGTCTGCTCTGCATCGACGAGTTCGAGCTCGACGACCCGGGCGACACCGTCCTGGTGTCGTCGCTGCTGCGCAGGCTGGTCGAGGCGGGCGTCGCCCTCGCCGCGACCTCCAACACCCTGCCGGGCAAGCTCGGCGAGGGCCGCTTCGCCGCCGTCGACTTCCTGCGCGAGATCCAGGGCCTGTCCGCCCACTTCCGGCCGCTGCGCATCGACGGTGAGGACTACCGCCACCGCGGCCTGCCCGAAGCCCCCGCGCCGTACTCCGACGCAGAGGTCACCAAGGCGGCGTACGCGACCGAGGGAGCCAGCCTCGACGACTTCCCGCACCTGCTCGACCACCTCGCCAAGGTCCACCCGAGCCGGTACGGGGCGCTCACCGACGAACTGCGCGCCGCCTGCCTCACCGATGTGCGGCCGGTGCCGGACCAGTCGACTGCGCTGCGCCTGGTCGTACTCGCCGACCGGCTGTACGACCGGGAGGTGCCGGTGCTGGCCTCCGGGCTGCCATTCGACCGGCTGTTCAGCGAAGAAATGCTGAACGGCGGGTACCGCAAGAAGTACTTCCGGGCGATCTCCCGGCTCACCGCCCTGGCACGCGACGCGAAGGACCTTGTGGCCCACTAAGTTGGGCGGAGATCACCATCCGCCTAGAAGGGGTTCGACATGGCAGCCACGCGTCACGCACACACCGTCTGGGAAGGCGACCTGTTCAAGGGCAAGGGGACCGTGACCTTCGATTCGTCCGGCATCGGCTCCCACCCTGTGTCCTGGCCGGCCCGTACGGAGGAGCCGAACGGCATGACCAGCCCCGAGGAGCTGATCGCCGCCGCCCAGTCCAGCTGCTACAACATGGCGTTCTCCAACGTGCTGGCCAAGGCCGGCACCCCGCCGACCCGCCTCAACACCCGGGCCGACGTGACGTTCCAGCCGGGCGAGGGCATCACCGGAATCCACCTCACCGTGGAGGGCGAGGTCCCGGGCATGGACCAGGAGGCCTTTGCCAAGGCGGCCGAGGTGGGCAAGGAGAACTGCCCGGTCAGCCAGGCACTGACGGGTACGAAGATCACGCTGAGCGCGTCACTCGTCTGACGACCCATTGAGGTGTTGTGACCCGCATGGTTCACGTGAGATCACTTGCGTGGTACACACGTGCGGGTCACGTTCCTGTCCGCCAGCAGGGAGTTGCCTCATGTCCGCATCGTCAGCATCATCGTCTGCACCGCCCCCCTCACGCCGTGAAGTCCTCGCCCGTACGGGCGCCCTGGGCGCCGGTATCGCCTTCGCCGGGTCCTTCTCGGAGATCTTCGCCGGCACCGCCGCCGCACAGGGCCTGGGCCGCAGCGGTTACGGGCCGCTCGTGCCCGACCCGGCCGGACTGCTCGACCTGCCCCAGGGCTTCCGCTACAAGGTCCTCTCCCGGGCGGGCGACACGCTCCGCGCGGAAGGGCGCGACGAGGGCAAAGTCCCGGGCAACCACGACGGCATGGCCGCCTTCAGAGGCCACCGCGGCCGCGTCCATCTCGTCCGTAACCACGAGAACCGTCACAGCGCCGCGGCCGGTGTGCCCACGGTCGAGGGCCTGACGTACGACCCGGCCGCCAAGGGCGGCTGCACGGCCATCGCTCTCGACGGCCGCAACAACGTCCTCGGCCAGCGCGTCGCCATCGCCGGTACGGCCGTCAACTGCGCGGGTGGGCCCACCCCTTGGGGCACCTGGCTCACCTGCGAGGAGAACGAGGACAAGGCCGGCACCAACGGCTACACCAAGGACCACGGCTTCGTCTTCGAGGTCGACCCCGTCGACCCGCGCCGCACCGGCGCCGTCCCGCTCACCGCGATGGGCCGCTTCCAGCACGAGGCGATCGCCGTCGACCCGCAGAGCGGCATTGTGTACGAGACCGAGGACGCGTTCGACAAGCCCTTCGGCCTCTTCTACCGCTTCCTGCCCGAGCGTCCCATGGGCGGCAGGGGTTCGCTCCGCGCGGGCGGCGCTCTGGAGGCGATGCGCGTTCCCGGCGTACCCGACCTGTCGGCGGTCGACGAGCCGGGCGCGAGCTTCGACGGTGTCGAGTGGGTGCCCGTACCCGATCCACTGGCGAAGCAGACCCCCATCCGCCTCCAGGACTTCGGCAAGAAGGGCATCACGCACGCCCAGAAGCTGGAGGGCTGCTACTGGGGCGACAAGGCGGTCTACTTCGTGTCCAGCTTCGCGCGCAGCGCGGAGGGCTCGGCGGGCGACCACTTCGGGCAGGTGTGGAAGTACGAGCCGGAGCGGCGCCGCCTGACCATGGTCGTGGGCTTCGGTCCCGACACGGACATCGAGATGCCCGGCGAGTCCCCCGACAACATCTGCCTCGCCCCGCGCGGCGGCCTGATGGTGTGCGAGGACGGCAATGGCTCGCAGCATGTGTACGGGCTGACGAAGCGCGGCGAGGTGTACGCGATGGCCCGCAACCGGCAGAACATCGGTACGCCCGAGAAGCCGGAGTGGGGCGAGTTCGCCGGTGTCACCTTCTCGCCGGACTGCGGGACGATGTACGTCAACTGCTACACCCCGGGCACCACGTTCGCCGTAACGGGTCCGTGGAACCACTGAGTTGAGCGGAGGGGGCGGTCCTGCGCGGACCGCCCCCTTTCGCATCCCCACCGGCCCGTCATCAAGCCGTAGGAGTACCCACCGCGCCACCGGCCAAGAGGCCGAAGTGTTCTCGCAATGCGTGATCGAGGTCCTCCATGGTGAGGGCCAGAAGAGGCCGATCGACGCGCCGAGTTGAGCGAGGCAAGTCTCAAAGGATGTTGAACAAGGTGCGTGAACGAGCCAGGAGCGGCCCCACTCTTGGAAACAATCCAACAAACCATTAGGTTAGCCTCACCTAAGCATAGGTTGGCCGAGTGCGGCCGCCCGGCGGTCGTATTCATGGGGGGAACCATGTCTCGTTCGGACAGCGCAAGCGCACCGACGACAACGGCGTCGTCGGCCAGGCGGTTGATCAGCGGTGGCGTGGCCGGATTTGTGTACGGATACCCGCCGCCTCCCATCTCGCAGTGGTGGGACGGCGCCTCTACGTGATGACTGTGCGCGACGACTGACCCCCCTTCGCCCTCTTCCACGCCGTTTTCCGACCCCAACCCAAGGCAGAGCCGTGTCCATTGAGTTGCCGCCGTCCGCCGCCCCGCGATCCGCCTACCCCGTGGACGTGCTCCCTGCGGCGGTCCGCCACCGTCTGCTGGAGCTGGCACAGGCCCAAGTGCCGGTGTCGGCCTACGTATACGACGGTGCTGTCGCCGCAGAGCGTGCGCGCGAGTTGCGCAGGGCGCTTCCGGAGTGGGCAGCCGTCTACTACGCCGTGAAGGCGAATTCCTTCCCGGGCATCGTCCAGGCGCTGGCTCCGCATGTCGACGGCTTCGAGGTCGCTTCCTGCGCGGAGCTCGAACTCGCCGTATCGGCCAAGCCGGTGGCCGGAGGCACCCCGGCCCCGGTGGTCGCCGCCGGGCCCGCGAAGTCCGTCCCCGTCCTGACCGCCCTGGTCCGGGCCGGAGCCGAGGCGATCAACGCCGAGAGTCTGCTCGAACTGCACCGGATCAGCCGGATAGCCGTCGGTGAGGGCCTCCGCGCGCGAGTGGCGCTCCGCGTCAATCCCGCGACGATCCCCGTCACCGGCTCGCTGCACATGGGAGGTGTCCCCTCCCAGTTCGGGGTGGCCGAGCCCGACGTACCCGGCGTGCTCCGCGAGGCCCTACAGCTGCCCGGCCTGGACCTGATTGGCTTTCATATTCACGCCGCGTCCAACAACCTCGACGCCGAGGCTCATGCCGCGTATCTGCGCTGGTGCGTGGAGTGGAGCGTACGGACGGCCCGGGACAACGGCATGGACCTGCGCCATATCGACATCGGCGGCGGCATCGGCGTCGCCTTCGAGGGCGAGAAGCCCTTCGACGTCGCCCGCTTCGGCGAACTCGCCGCAGCGGTCGAGGTCCCGGCGGGCGTGAAGGTGGTGCTGGAGCCCGGCCGCTTCCTGGTCGCCGACTGCGGCTGGTACGCCGCCGAGGTGACGGACGTGAAGGAGTCGTACGGCGAGGCGTTCGTGGTGCTGCGCGGCGGCATCAACCACTTCCAGCTCCCCACGTCCTGGGACATCGTCCACAACATGGCGGTGATGCCCGTGGAGAACTGGGCCGAGGAATGTCCCCGCCCGTGTGCCGAAGAGACGCGCGTGACGGTCGTCGGCGAGCTGTGCACTCCGGAAGACACCCTGCTGCGCGATGTCCTGGTGGACCGGATACGCGCCGGTGACCTGGTGGTTTTCCCGTACGCGGGCTCCTACGGCTGGGAGTTCGCCATGCACAGCTTTCTCGGCCACCCCGTCGCCGAGCGCCATCTGCTCTGAGGCTCGACAGTCCCGTCCGGGCCGTACCACGGTTCTCGGGGCCCTCGTCGCACCCGCTCGCTTCCTTGCCCTCCTCACCCTGGAGCCGTACATCATGACCGTGCATCCCGCCGAACGAACCGATGCCGAACGCACCACAGGACAGGCCGACGCCATCCTGGAGCGCCAGCGCACCCGGGAGTCCTCGGCCCGCACCTACGCCCGGTCGTTCCCGATCGTTCCGGCCCGCGCACAGGGCATGACGGTCGAGGGCGCCGACGGCCGCCGCTACCTCGACTGCCTCTCCGGAGCCGGCACCCTGGCCCTCGGCCACAACCACCCGGTCGTGCTGGAGGCCATCCAGCGGACCATCAACAGTGGGGCGCCGCTGCACGTCCTTGACCTGGCCACCCCGGAGAAGGACGAATTCACCGACGCGCTGTTCGCCACCCTGCCCAGCGGCTTCGCTGACAAAGCCCGCATCCACTTCTGCGGGCCCGCCGGGACCGACGCGGTAGAAGCCGCGTTCAAGCTGATGCAGACCGCCACAGGGCGGCGCGGGCTGCTCGCCTTCACCGGCGCTTACCACGGGATGACAGCGGGTGCCCTGGCCGCCTCCGGCGGCGTCACCACCAAGCAGCCGGTGCCGGGAATCGCCGCCGACGTAACCCGGCTGCCCTACCCGTACCCCTACCGCTGCCCGTTCGGTGTCGGCGGGGAGCGCGGTGCGCAGCTGTCCGCCGTGTACACCGAGCGCCTGCTGGACGACCCGAACGGCGGGGTTGTCCCGCCCGCGGCGATGATCCTCGAAGCCGTGCAGGGGGAGGGCGGCGCCGTACCAGCTCCGGATGCCTGGCTGCTCGACATGCGTCGCATCACCGCGGAGCGCGACATCCCGCTGATCGTCGACGAGGTGCAGACCGGCGTCGGGCGCACGGGCGCCTTCTGGGCCGTGGAGCACAGCGGAATCGTGCCGGACGCGATGGTGATGTCCAAGGCGATCGGCGGCAGCCTGCCTCTGGCGGTACTCGTTTACCACGAGGACTACGACGGCTGGCTGCCCGGGGCCCACACCGGCACCTTCCGCGGCAACACCCTTGCCATGGCGACCGGCACGGCGACCCTGCGGTACGTCGCCAAGGAGGGCCTGGCCGGGCGGGCGGCCACCGTCGGCGCGCGGATGACGGCACGGCTGGAAGGTCTGCGGAGCCAACTCCCCGCGATCGGTGACGTTCGCGGTCGGGGCCTGATGATCGGTGTCGAGCTGGTCGACCCGGAGGCCGAGCCGGACTCCTGCGGCGCCCGGCCGGCCGCCCCGCGGGTGGCCGCGCAGGTACGGGCTGAGTGCCTGGAGCGCGGCCTGATCGTGGAGTTGGGGGGTCGCTACGACTCGACCGTGAGGCTGCTGCCGCCGCTCATCATCACCGACGAGCAGGCCGAAGCGGTGCTGGACCGGCTGACCGACGCCATCGCCACGGTGACGGCGGCCCAGGTTCCGGGCGTGCAGGCATGACGGGCGAGATACGTGGCCGGGGGACGGCCACCAGTGGACTCGACGTAGCCCTGAAGTCGTACGACGCGGAGGCAGCGCCGGGGCAGACCGACGGCGTCCGTACGCGCGGCCGCTTGAGCGTGGCCCCTGAACCTGCCTCGGCGGGGACCGACCTTCTGGGCGAGGCCGTGGCCGGGCTGCTCCGTGGCGCCGTACCGTCGGGCAGCCAGGTCCAGAACACCGCACTGTCGGGAGGCGCGGGGGGACCTGACGCATTGGAGCCGCTGGTGCTGGCCGTACTGGCGGCTCTCGCCAAGGGCGCCGTGCGGCGTGGCGGGCCCGTTCCCGCCGGGACGCCCGAGGAACTGGCTGCGGAGGTCGCGCGGGTGTTCGCGGAGGCGGACGGCGACGACGCCCTGCACCGGCTGACCGAACTCCTGGCGCACGGCAGCGCCGACCCCGCCGACCCGTCCTGCGCCGCGCATCTCCATTGCCCGCCGCTGGCCGTCGCCGTCGCCGCCGATCTCGCCGTCGCCGCGCTCAACCCCTCCCAGGACTCCTGGGACCAGGCGCCCGCCGCCACCGCTGTGGAGACCCTGCTGCTCCAGGAGTTGGCGCAGCTCGTCGGGTACGACCCGGCGGAGGCGGCCGGAGTGCTCACCTCGGGCGGCACCGAGTCCAACCTCATGGGTCTGATGCTGGCCCGTGACCGGGTGCTGGGCCGCGTGACCGAGCGCCAGATCGAGCTGAGCGGAGTACCGGGCACCGGGCCGCGTCCGCGGATCTTCGCCTCCGCCGCCGCACACTTCTCCGTTCAGCGGTCGGCCGCCCTGCTGGGTCTCGGGGAGGACGCGGTCGTCCCCGTGCCGGTCGACCGCGAGCTGCGGATGAAGCCGGATGCGCTGGCGTCCGCTCTCCGCGACTGCGTCGCGCGCGGTGCGGTGCCGGTGGCCGTCGTGGCCACCGCCGGTACCACCGACACGGGTGCGGTCGACCCGCTGCGCACCTGCGCGGCGCTGGCCGCCGAGTACGGCGCCTGGCTGCACGTGGATGCCGCGTACGGCGGCGGCGCACTGCTGTCCGACGAGCTGGCGCCGCTGGTCAGCGGTATCGCGCTGGCCGACTCCGTATCCCTGGACTGGCACAAGCTGGGCTGGCAGCCGGTCGCCGCGGGCATCTTCCTGGTCCGGCGGGCGGAAACCTACGCCTCCCTCGCACGACGGGCGGTGTACCTCAATCCGCAGGACGACGAGGAGGCGGGCTACCCCAGCCTCCTCGGCCTCTCGCTGCGCACCACGCGCCGCGCCGACGCCTTCAAGATCGCCGTCACGCTGCGGACCCTGGGTCGCGAGGGCCTGGGCCGACTCGTGGACGCCTGCCATGAGCTGGCGCGCGGCGGTGCGGAGGCTGTACGGGCGCATCCCCGGCTGGAGTTGCATTCCGATCCCATCCTGACGGCGTTCCTCTTCCGCTACCTGCCCGAGGGCGCCGATCCCGCGCGCACCGACCGGGTGAACGCGGCGCTGCGGCGCAGGCTGCTGCGTGAGGGCCGGGGGGTCGTCGGTCGCACCGAGCTCCCGGGCGAGGGGCCGGGACGGGTCCGCCTGAAGCTGACGCTGCTCAACCCGCACACCACCGCCGCCGAGGTCGAGCGACTGCTGCACACGGTCGCCGCAGCGGGCCAGGCCGAGGAGGATAACCAGTGAACCGGCCCCATGACACCCGTACGGTGCGGCCGGCACAGCCCGTGGCTGTATCGCCCGCATCCGGCGCCGTACGTCCGGAGGGTGCCGCGTCGGTATCTGCCGACGGCGGCAGCGTACGTGCGCAGGGCGCCGCGCCGACGTCCGCCGACGGGCAGCCGTCCGGCCCCGGTGCGCGGGAGAGTACTGCCGGCACCCCGTCAACCAGGGTTCAGAGGATCGGTCCGGACCCGCTCGACGACGCCGACCCACTCCGCGCTGGAGACGCCGCGGCGATGGAGACGCTGCTGCGCGCCTACGTACGGGAGACCGGCACTGAGGTGCCGGCGACCGGGCAGGCACTGCTGATCGACCTGCCCGCCAGTCGGCTCACCCTGCGGGTGCCGGTGCGGTACCGGTCGGCCACCGGCTGGCATCGCTTCGGTGCGCCCACCGTGGTCACAGCCGACGGCGACGGCCTTCCGGCCGACGCGGCATTGGTGGCGGCGGCGCTGATCCGGCAGACCACGCTGGGTCGCGGTGTGCTCCCGCACCACGGGGGCGACGCCGCCGCCCGGGTGCTGAACTC
Source organism: Streptomyces spiramyceticus (assembly GCF_028807635.1). Taxonomy (NCBI): domain Bacteria; kingdom Bacillati; phylum Actinomycetota; class Actinomycetes; order Kitasatosporales; family Streptomycetaceae; genus Streptomyces; species Streptomyces spiramyceticus. The sequence goes on along the minus strand of NZ_JARBAX010000002.1, from coordinate 392,698 downwards.
CGCTCGGCGCACCGCCACGCACATCGCCCACCGGCGCACCGAGGGCGGGCACGGCCAGGGGTCGACGCCGTTCCTGGACAGCGAGCAGGCGCTGCTGCTGGGCCATCCGTTCCACCCCGCGCCCAAGAGCCGCGAGGAGGCGTCGGAGGCCGAGCTGGAGGCGTACTCGCCCGAGCTGCGCGGCTCGTTCCCGCTGCACTGGTTCGCCGCCCACCCCGATGTCGTCGTCGGCGGGAGCGCGGACGGCCGCTCGCCCGCGGAGCTACTGCGTCCGCTCGCCGCCGGGCTGAAGGTGCCCGATGGCATGGTGGCGGTGCCCGCGCATCCCTGGCAGGCCCGGGACGTGCTGTCGCGTCCGGAGGTCGCCACGCTGGTCGATGCCGGTCTGCTCCGTCCGCTCGGTGCGGCCGGCCCCGCCTGGTACCCCACGTCCTCCGTGCGCACCGTGCAGCGGCCGGACGCCGAGGTGATGCTGAAGCTGTCCCTCGGTATGCGGATCACCAACTCCCGGCGGAACAATCTGCGCAGCGAGATGCGTCTCGGCGTACGGGCCACGCAGTTGCTGGCCGCGGGTCCCGGGGACTGGCTCCGTGCCGAGCACCCGGAGTTCGGCATCCTGCGCGAGTTCGCCTGGGTTTCGGTCGGTACCGAGGGCCCGGAAACGGGTCTGGAGACCGCGATCCGTGACAACCCCTTCCGGGGCGGCGGCAACGGCGCGCCCGAAGGGCTGTGCGTGGCGGGGCTGCTGGCCGAGCGGACCGGTCCGGGCGACGGCACTCCGCCGCGGCACCGTGCCTTGCTGTGCGAGGCGGTCGAGCGCGCCGCTCGCGCATTGGGCGTCCCGGTGTCCGAGGCGTCGGAGCGTTGGCTGGCCCGCTATCTGGATGTACTGGTCGTTCCTCTGATCCGCCTTCAGGCGCGGTACGGCATTGCCCTGGAGCCGCATCACCAGAACACCCTGGTGGCTCTCGACGCTCACGGACTGCCCCGCGCGGGCTGGTACCGGGACAGCCAGGGCTACTACCTGGCCGCTTCCCGGGCCGCCGACATCGAGCGGCTCCTGCCGGGCGCCACGGACGGCGTCGAGCTGGTATTCGACGACGCCTTCGTCGACGAGCGGGTGGCCTACTACCTCGGCATCAACAACCTGCTCGGTCTGGTCGGAGCATTCGGCGCGCTGGGACTGGCCGATGAGAGCCACCTGCTGCGCGTACTGCGCACCGCCCTTGAGCGGCTGCGCACGGCCGAGCCCGCCGCCAAGGGCCTGCTCGACCTGCTGCTCGACGCACCCGTACTGCGCTGCAAGGGCAACTACCTGACCTGTGTGGACGGACTCGACGAACTCGTCGGCGACGTCCACACCCAGTCCGTCTACATCGATCTCCCCAACCCCCTCACGGAGGCCCAGCGGTGACCGCTCTCTCGACTTCTGACGACCGGAATCTCCCCTACGATCTGGTCGGCGTCGGAATCGGCCCGTTCAACCTGTCCCTGGCCGCGCTGGCGGACGGGGTATCCGGCTTCCGGTCCCTCTTCCTGGACGCCAAGCCGGCGTTCTCCTGGCATCCGGGCCTGCTGATGGAGGGCACGACACTTCAGGTGCCGTTCCTCGCGGACCTGGTCACCATGGCCGACCCGACGAGCCCGTGGTCGTATCTGAACTACCTCCGCTCCCACGAGCGGATGTTCAAGTTCTTCTTCTCCGAGCGGTTCCACATTCCGCGCCGTGAGTACGACCACTACTGCCGCTGGGTCGCTGAGCGGCTGCCCTCTTGCCGCTTCGACGCCGAGGTCACCGCGCTGGAGTGGGACGAGAACGCGGACGCGTTCGCCGTCGTACACCGCTCCGCCTCCGGCGCCGAGACCCGCGTCCTGGCCCGCCAGGTCGTGCTCGGCGTGGGCACCAACCCCGTCGTCCCCGAGCCGCTGCGACCGCTGCTGACCGACGCCCACGCCGGCCGCGTGCTGCACAGCGCCGACTACCGCACCCACCGCGCCCGGCTCGCCGCCACCGACGACGTCACGGTCATCGGCTCGGGGCAGTCCGGCGCCGAGGTCGCGCTCGACCTGCTCCGCCACCAGGACGGCGACGGGCAGGGCGGCCCGTACGTCCGCTGGCTGGCCCGCACCACGGCCTTCGCGCCGATGGAGTACTCGAAGATCGGCCTGGAGCACTTCACCCCGGACTACATCCGCTACTTCCGCGAGCTCCCCGAGGTCACGCGCGAGCGACTGGTGCGGGAGCAGTGGCAGCTCTACAAGGGCGTGAGCGAGGAGACGCTGGGGGAGATCTACGACGAGCTGTACGAGCGCACCATCGGCGGCGGCGAGCCGCGCGCCGGGCTGCAGCCGGGCGTGGAGATCGTCGCGGCGGAGGCCGACGGCGAGGGGTATCTGCTCACCTGCCGTACTCAGCAGCAGGATTCGCTCTTCGAGGTCCGCACTTCCGCCGTCGTCTCCGCCACCGGCTACACCGCCTCCCGTCCGGTATTCCTGGAGTCGATGGGCGACCTCGTCGACTGGGACGAGAGGGGCCGCTACCAGATCGACGGGGAGTACCGGGTCGCGCTCGACCCCCGCGTCTCCGGCACGCTCTACGTCCAGAACGCCGAGATGCACACGCACGGCGTCGGCGCCCCCGACCTCACCCTCGGCGCCTGGCGCGCCGCGACCATCCTCAACGCCGCCGCAGGACGCGGCGTACTGCCCGTAGCCCCACGGCAGGCTTTCACAACCTTCGGCGCACCGCAGTCGCCGACGTCCGACGAGCCTGCGACGGCGGTCCCGGACGTGGCTGCGGCGACACCGTCCGGTACGCCGCGATGACGGTCGCGCAGAAGAGCGCGTCGGCATCGGGTGGCACGGCGCGCCACGCCAAGACGGTGCTCATATCCGTCATCGGCCTTCACCTGGTGGCCGAGACCGCGCTGACGCCGTTCCTTCCGCAACTGTTCGAGCGGCTGTACGGCATCGAGGACCCGGGGGCGACCGGGCTGTACATCTGGATCTGCCGCATCGTCGGGCTCGCCGCCCTCCCTCTGTGGGGGCTAGCGGCCCGGCGCTGGCCGCTGCACAAGCTGGTGCTGGCCGGACTGTGCGGATCCGCCGTTCTCGACCTGCTCCTCGGCATGGCACCCAGCTATGCCGCGTACACGGTGCTGTCGACGCTCATCGTGATGACCAACAGCGCCCTGCTGCTGGCCTACCCGGCCTTCATCGCCGAGCACGGTGACGAATCGGAGGGCGGCGAGCGGGCCCGGCTGGCCGGGGTGTGCACACTGGTGGTCGTCTTCCACCTGTCCGTCGTGGTCTCCACGATGGTGGGCGCCGGAGTCCTCGCGCTGCCGGAACCCCGCATCGGTATCTCGGCGTTCGCGGTCCTGGACGCCCTGCTGGCCGTGCTCACGTACCGCATCCTGGGCAGGCAATCCAACGTGAAGGCTGTCGAATCGGCCGGATCAGCCGCGGACGGCTCCACGGCTGTCGACGGCCAAAAAACCGACGGCGTATCGGATACGGCTCCGACCTCACCCGGCTCGGCCGTGCGCGGGCCGTCGAACCGCCTCACCTGGTTCACGATGCTCGCCTATGCGGCGCTGATCGGAGTCGCCTTCGACTTCTCGGTCAATGTCGCGCGACCGTTCTTCACCGAGTTCTCCGACAGCCTCGGCAGCGGTTCAGTCGGGTCCGCCGTGCTGTTCTTCCTCCCGAGCGTCTCCGCTTTGGCCGTGCTTCCCCTGGTACGCCGCTGCCACGACCGGTTCGGTGACCGGCTGCTGCCGCTCGCGCTGGCCGTGGGCGCGGCCGGGATGGCCTGGTCGTGGCTGGCCGACTCGCTGCCCGGCCTGGCCGGTGGCCGGGTGCTGTACGGAGTCGGGCTCGGCCTCGGCCAGGTTGCCGTCGAGCTGCGGATGTTCCGCGCGACGGGCACGAAGGGCCCGGCGTTCACCGCGGTGGAGACTGTACGGTCCGCCGGTCTGCTCGCCGCGCCGCTGGCCGCCACGGCTGCCGTCTCCCACGACCTGGCGCTGCCGCTGGCTGTCGCCGCGGCCGTGCAGCTCTGCGCCGTCGCCCTGTCCGTGCGGCGCTTCCGAAACCCCACCCCAGAAACCGTCGCGCGGCAGACGGGGCGGGTTTCGCCCGACCCCAACGTGCCCGCGGTCGGCAGTGACGATGTGGCGATGCCGCAGGACGGCGTGACAACGACCACCGATCCCGTATCCGTGCAGTCCGACGCCGACGATCGCACGCCCTCCCTCATGGCCCCAGCCTCCCCCGCGTACTCCGAGGAGAACCACCGATGAACCGCCCCACTCGTGACGCCTGGGTCCAGGCCGGCCGACGACTGCTCGTCAAGGCCGTGGAGGAGTTCGCCTACGAGGAACTGCTCGTCCCCGGACCGGACCCGTCGGCCGACACCCCGGACGCGTACCGGCTCGACCTCGCTGACGGAATCCACTGGACCTTCCGGGCAACACGCGGCACCTTCGGCACCTGGCGGCTCCTGTCCGACACCCTTCAGCGGCACCCCGACCCGGCCGACGGCAGCGTGGCCGGCCCTGAGCAGCTGCTGCTCGACGCCCGCTCGATCCTCGGCTGGGACGGGCCGACCACCGCCGAGGTACTGCGCGAACTCACCGCCACCCGGCGGGCGGAGGCCGAGGTCATCTCCCGCGCCCTGCCCGCCGCCGAACTCGCCGATCTGGACCACCTGGACCTGGAGGCGCATCAGGACGGCCACCCGTGCATGCTGCTCAACAAGGGGCGGCTGGGCTTCTCCGCCTCGGACGCCGCCGCCTACGCCCCCGAGGCCGCGGGTTCGGTGCACCTGCTCTGGGCCGGTGTCCACAGCAGCCTCGCCTCGTACTCCGGGGTGCCTGGTCTCGACGTCGACACCCTGCTGGCCGAGGAGCTCGCCGAGGACACGCGCAAGCAGTTCGGGGTAACGCTCCAGGAGACTTGCGCCGAAACCGGTTACGACCCCGCCGACTTCTGCTGGCTGCCGGTGCACCCCTTCCACTGGGACGAGGCCGTCGGGACCCTCTTCGCCCCGTATCTCGCCGACGGCCGGATCGTGCCGCTCGGTGAGGGCCCGGACCGCTACCGGCCGCTTCAGTCCATCCGCACCCTGGCGAACCTGGACCACCCGCACCGCCGCAACGTGAAGGTGCCGCTGTTCATCCGCAACACCCTCGTCTGGCGCGGCCTTTCCACGAAACCGACCGAGGCCGCGCCAGATGTGAGCGCCTGGCTGCATGCCGTCCGCGATGCCGACCCGTATCTCCGCGACGAGCTGCGCTTCCACCCGCTCGGCGAGGTGGCGGGCGTGGCCGTGCACCACCCGCTGTACGAGTCGGTGAAGGACGCCCCGTACCGCTACCACGAGCTCCTCGGCGCGGTCTGGCGTGAGCCGGTCGCGGCGCTGCTGCGCGACGGCGAGCAGGCCCGCACCATGGCCGCACTGCTCAAGACCGGATCCGACGGCCGCGCCCTGGTGAGCGAACTGGTCGACAGGTCCGGGCTCGCCCCGCATGCCTGGCTGGAGCGTTTCTTCGGTGCTCTGCTGCCCGGCCTGCTGCACTACCTCTACCGGTACGGCGTGGCGTACTGCCCGCACGGCGAGAACACGGTCGTCCTCTACGACGCCGCCGACATCCCCATCGGCATCGCGGTCAAGGACTTCGCCGAGGACGTCAACCTGCTGCCCGGCAGTCACCCCGAGTACGTCGGCCTCTCCGAGCGTGCTGACTCGCTGCTGCTGCGCTGGCCCCCCGGCGAGCTGGCCCACTCGCTGCTCAGCGCCGTCTTCGCCGGTCACTTCCGGTTCTTCGCCCCGCTGGCCGCCGAGCACCTCGGCGTACCGGAGGAGGAATTCTGGGCCATGGTCCGCGCCGAGATCGAGCGCTACCACGCCCGCTTCCCCGAACTGGCCGACCGGTTCGACGACTTCGGCCTGCTCGCCGCGGAATTCGACCGAGTTGCCCTCAACCGTGAACAGCTGCTCGGCGGCGGCTTCCACGACCGCGCCGAGAAGGACGAGGGCTTCGACATCGTCCACGGCACCGTCCCCAATCCCCTCGCCACCGCGACCGCCGTCTCTCAGGAACCGCGGGAACCTCAGAAACTTCAGGAGCAGATATGACCGACTCGCCGTACGAGCGACTGCGCGCCGAGGCAGAGGAGGGGCACGTCGAGGAAGTGATCGTCAGCGTCCCCGACCTCCAGGGCAGGCTCCAGGGCAGCCGCCTGTCAGTGCCGTACTTCCTGGATGAGGCGGCCGAGCAAGGCTTCGGAGCCTGCGTCTATCTCCTCGCATCCGACGTCGAGATGGGTACCGGATCCGGATACGCCATCGACGCCTGGCAGAGCGGCTTCGGTGACTTCGTCCTCCGCCCCGACCCGGCCACGCTGCGCACCCTTCCCTGGGATCCGGGCACTGCTCTCGTCCTCGCCGACGCCGTCTGGCCGAGCGGCGAGCCGGTCGAGGTGGCCCCGCGCCAGATACTGCGTACCCAGCTCGACCGGCTCGCCGAGCGCGGACTGACCGCGTTCGCGGGCACTGAGCTGGAGTTCCTGATCTTCCGCGGGTCGTACCGTCAGGCGTGGGACCGCCGCTATCAGGGCCTGGAGACAGCCACCACCTACAACGTCGACTACTCCCTTCAGGGCCTGGCCGAGATCGAGCCCGTGGTCCGCCGCATCCGCCGGGAGATGGTGCGTGCCGGGCTCAACATGGAGACTGCCAGGGGAGAGTGCCACGCCGGTCAGTACGAGATCGTCTTCCGCTACGACGAGGCGATGACGACCTGCGACAACCACGTCGTCTTCAAGAACGGCGCGAAGCAGATCGCCGCGCAGGAGGGCGTCGCGCTCACCTTCATGCCCAAGTACGACGAGGGCGAGGGCAACTCCTGCCACATTCACCTGTCGCTGCGCGGCAAGGACGGCTCCGCCGTCCTCGCCGACCCGGCGGCGGAGGACGGCATGTCCGAGCTGATGCGCCACTTCGTCGCGGGTCAGCTCGCCTGTCTCCCCGACTTCGCCCTGCTGATGGCGCCGAACATCAACTCGTACAAGCGCCTCCAGCCGGGTGCTTTCGCCCCCACCGGCATCACCTGGGGCCAGGACAACCGCACTTGCCCGGTCCGTGTTGTGGGCTCCGGCCACTCGCTGCGGATCGAGCACCGGGTGCCCGGTGGGGACGCCAACCCGTACCTCGCCGTGGCCGCCGCGGTGGCCGCCGGCCTGTACGGCATCGAGAACGGCCTCGACGTCCCGGCGCCGCACACCGCCAACGCCCTGGCCGATCCGTCGGTGCCGCGGCTGCCCAGCACGCTCACCGAGGCCCTGCACCGGTGGGAGAACAGCGAGATCGCCGCGAAGGTCTTCGGCGAGGCGGTCGTCGGCCACTACGCGCAGGCCGCCCGCACAGAGCTGGCCGCCTTCGAGACGGCGGTCACCGACTGGGAGCGGGTCCGGGGCTTCGAACGCCTGTGACGTCCAGAGCATTTGCTACGACTGCGGCCCTGGCCACGGATATTCCGTGGTCAGGGCCGCAGTCGTGGTGCCTGGTACCGCTTTACGAGAGGTTCTTCTTCATCTCGTCCAGGATCTGGCCGGCGCCGGTGTAACCGATGCCGAGCATCCACAGGCTGTCGTCGACCTTGAACGCCTTCTTGTTCTTCACGCCGTCCAGCTTCTTCCACAGCTTGCCGCCGGTGACGCTGGTCTCCTTGGCCTTCGCCGGGTCACCGTAGGTGGAGTAGAAGATGACGTCGGAGTTGCCCTCGCTGATCCGCTCGGGGCTGATGTCGAGGGAGAAGCCGGTCTTGTCCACGTTCGCGGGGCGGCCGACCTTCAGGTCCTTGAGGATGCTGCCGACGAACGTGTCGTTCATGTACAGGCGGGTGTCCGCGCCTTCGATGAAGCGCACGAATCCGACCTTCGTCTTGGCCGCCTTGTCTGCGCCACCAAGTGCACCGGTCACCTCGGTGACATGCTTCTCGTAGTCGGCGACGACCTTCTTCGCCTCGTCCTTCTTGCCCAGCACGTCGGCGTGCAGCTCGAAGTTCTTCCGCCAGTCGGGCCCGGTCGTCTCGGTGAAGACGGTCGGCGCGATCTTCGACAGCTCCTTGTAGTTCTTCTCGTCGCGCGCCTTGCTGCTGATGATCAGGTCCGGGTTCAGCCCGTCGATCGCCTCTAGGTTGGGCTCCATGATGAGCCCGACCGCCTTGATGCCCTTGACCTTGTCCTCAGGGAGGTAGGTGGACATCGGCGCACCCGCTTCGGCGGTGACGGCGCCGACCGGCTTGATGCCGAGGGTGATGGCCGAGTCCAGGGCGTCGGTGTCCAGGACGACCACGCGCTTGGGGCTGTCGGAGACCTCCACCTTGCCCATAGCGGTCGTCACGGTGCGCTTTCCGCCCCCGGTGGCTGACTTGGCGTCATCCTTTTCGGACCCGCATGCGGTGGCGCTGACGGCGAGCGCGGCAACGACAGCGACTGCTGCGGCGCGACGGTTGATGGATGGGGCCATGAGAGGAAAGCCTTTCGTCACAAGTGCTCTGGTCGGCGCGGGGGGTGAACTTAGGTAAAGCTAACCTTAGGTAAAGGTGCGGGCAAGCGCACCGACATCACAACTCGGACTACGCGGCAATACGGCCGACCTTGTCCTGTCCATTGCCGAACGGGCGTCCGTTCGTGCGAACGTGAGTGCCCGGTCGGCGAGTTCAGCCGACCTCTGCCGAGACCGCTGCTGCGGCGGAGGTTTCTTGACGCCAGGGGCTGCCGGGGACGACCAGCGGGCCGCCGGTCACCGGATCCGGCACCACAACCGATTCGAGGCCGAAGACATCACGTACGAGGTCCACCGTGACGATTTCCGAGGGGTGTCCCTGGGCGACGATCCGTCCCTCCTTCATCGCCACCAGGTGATCGGCGTACCGCGCCGCCTGGTTGAGGTCGTGGAGCACCGCGACAACCGTCCGTCCGCGTTCCCGATTGAGCTGCCGGACCAGGTCCAGCACCTCCACCTGGTGTGAGATGTCCAGGTAGGTGGTGGGCTCGTCGAGGAGCAGCAGGTCGGTGTCCTGCGCGAGCGCCATGGCGATCCACACGCGTTGCCGCTGACCGCCCGACAGTTCATCGACCGGCCTCGCAGCGAGGGAGCTCACATCGGTGCGGTCCATGGCGTCGGTGACTGCCTGCTCGTCCTTCTCCGACCACTGCTGCCACCAGTGCTGGTGTGGCTGGCGGCCGCGCGCGACGAGATCGGCCACCGTGATCGCCTCCGGTGCGACCGGGGTCTGCGGAAGCAACCCGATGGACTGCGCGATCGTACGGGTGGCTATGCGGCTCAGTTCCGTACCATCCAGCAGCACCGAGCCCCGCCGCGGCTTGAGCAGCCGTCCGAGGGCGCGCAGCAGCGTGGACTTGCCACAGGCGTTCGGACCGACGATGACGGTGACGCGGCCGTGCGGAACGTCCAGGTCAAGGCCCTCCACGACCGTGCGTTCCTCGTAAGCCAGAGTCAAGTCACGGGCTGTCAGCCTGCTCTCGGTCACGCTATTCCTCCAGTACGGCCGCGGACGCTGCGGTCCTTCACGATGAGCCAGATGAGATACGGCGCGCCGACAGCCGCGGTCAGCACACCCACGGGCAGCTCGACCGGCGCGAACAGCAGGCGCGCAGGCAGGTCGGCGGCCACCACGATCAACGCACCGAGCAGCGCCGAGCACAGCAGCGGGATCTGCGCAGTGCGGGTCAGCCTACGGGCGATCTGCGGGGCGAGCAGCGCCACAAAATCCACCGGGCCCGCCGCACCCGTCGCCACCGACGCGAGGAAGACACCGAGCAGCGCCAGCCCGAACCGGGTCCGCTGGAGCGGCACGCCCAGCGCAGTTGCCGTGTCGTCGTCGAAGGCGGCGTTGCGCTGGGCCCGTGCAGCCCAGACCACACACGGCGCCAGGGCGAGCAGCGTCCAACCGAGCGGTGCGGCCTCGTCCCAGCCGCGACCGTTGAGTGAACCAGTGATCCACACCTGCGCCTGATGGGCCACCAGATAGTCGCCCTTGGTGATGAAGAGATGGACGACGGACCGCAGCGCGATGGCGACACCGATGCCGATGAGGACGAACCGCGCCGCGTGCAGTCCACCGCGCCAGGCGAAGAAGTACACGAGCGCGGCGGCGATCATTCCGCCCGCGACCGAGAAGTACGGCAGCACACTGAACGAGCCGACACCGAACGTCAGAGCGCCGATGGTCAAGGCGCTGGCCCCTTGGGAAACACCGATGATGTCGGGGCTGGCCAGTGGATTGCGGGCAACGGTCTGGATGAGGGCGCCCCCGACCCCGAAGGCGGCACCGACCATCAGCCCCAGAACGAGCCGCGGCAGCCGCAGTTCGCCCACCACGAAGTCGGCTGTCGACGGCTGCCCGGACAGCGCGTTCAGCACCTCGCCCGGCGCGACGAACTTCTCACCGAGGCAGAGGTACGCGAGGCAGACAGCCGCAGTCAGTACGGCGAGAACGCACGAGGCGACCGCGGCACGCCTGTGGACGAGGAAGGACGCGCGGCCGCGTCTCACGAGCGCGTATCCGTCGGGGCGTACGGCCGCTGCCTGGCTCTCGATGAGCGAGGTCGTCATGCGCCCACCGCCTTGCGACGGACCATGGTGATCAGGAACGGCACACCGATCAGGGCGGTCATCACACCCGCCGGCACCTCGCCCGGCGGAAAGATGATCCGGCCGATGACGTCCGACACGAGCAGCATGACCGGGCCGAGCAGGGTCGCCATCGGCAGCACCCATCGGTGATCGGTGCCGACGATGGCACGGGCGATATGGGGAACCGCCAAGCCGATGAAGGCGATCGGCCCGGCGGCCGAGACCCCGACGCCGGTGAGCACGGTCGCGCCGATGCCGCCCACAATCCGTACGGTCGCCACGTTCTGACCGAGTCCCTTGGCGACGTCGTCGCCGAGCGCCAGGGCGTCGAGCCCTCGCGCCACCGACAGCACCAGCACCGCGCCCACTGCGAGGAACGGCCATATCTGACCGGCCACTTCGGCACTCCGTCCGGCGATCGAGCCGACCTGCCAGAAGCGGAACTCGTCCAGGGTGGCGGCGTCCGTCGTCAGCATGCCCTGGATGACGGAGATGAGCAGTGCGTTGATGGCGGCGCCGGCCAGCGCCAGCTTCAGGGGCGACGCCCCGCCCCGCCCGCTGGAGGCGACGGCGTAGACGGCCACCGACGCGACCCCGGCACCGATGAACGCGAACCACACATAGCCGGAGAGCGAATGCACCCCTGCGAACGCGATGGCCAGCACCACCCCCACCGCAGCACCCTGGCTGATGCCCAGCACGCCGGGGTCACCGATGGGGTTGCGCGTGATGCCCTGAATCACCGTGCCTGCGAGGGCCAGTGCGGCGCCCACCATCAGACCTACGACGGTCCGGGGCACCCGCAGCGACCGTACGATCTCGGCGCCCTCGCTCGTACCGCCGTACAGCAAGGCGTCGAAGACCTCGCCCGGGGCTATGTGCCGGGCGCCGACGGCGAGGCTGAGCAGCACCGCAAGCAGCAGGGCGACAACGGCCGCTGCCGTCCAGCCTATTCGGCGGCCGACAAGAGCGGCTCTTGGACTGCTGATGGTGGCGGCTGACATCGCATCCATTCCGACGTGACGGATTCTCAGTGATCACGAACTTAGGCGAGCCTAAGTGTAGGGGTGACTGCGACCACCGCGTAACGGACTGCGACGAATTACTTGAGAGCTCGACCACTCGGAACCGCCCTCGACGTCCCGCGGGCGCCCCCTCTCCAGCGGATGCCGCGGCAGGGGGCTGGCCATAGTGCTGCTGCGCCGCTGTTCCGCTTCTCCTGCCACCCGGTCGGCCGCCCCGCGCGAGGCTGCACCCGCGTAGCGCCACCATGATCAGCTACTTTCCGTGAGTGAATATTTTCGTACGAAGACTGATCGCGGTGGCGGTCCTGGGCGCGGTACTCGCGGGCTGCGGCGCCGGCACCGACAACACCCCGCGCAAGAGCGCCGCGCCCGCCTCGGCATCACCCTTGCCCTCGGCGCCGGTGGCTCCGGGCCCCGCCCCGTCCGCCTCGCGTGAGGCCGGGCCCAAGCAGTCGGCGCCGCCGATGCTCGCGCCCGGCCCCGGAGGTCTCACCCCGGTCTTCGAGCGGGCCCGCAACACCATGGACAAGACGGTCGCGCTCACCTTCGACGCCGACATGACCGCCGACCAGGGCCCCCGGGCGGCGGGCGGCGAACGCTTCGACAACCCTGGGCTCATCGCATCACTGCGCAGGCTCAAGGTCCCGTCGACGGTGTTCATGACGGGCCGCTGGGCGGAGGAGTACCCGGACCAGACGCGCTCGATCGGGCGGGACCCGCTCTTCGAGATCGCCAACCACTCGTACAGCCACCACGCCTTCAAGTCCCCCTGCTACGGACTCCCGACGGTCGGCGCGGAGCAGATGCGCACCGACGTGGACCGCGCGTTCGCCGCCTTCCGCAAGGCGGGCGCGCGGCACATCGTCCCGTACTTCCGCTTCCCCGGCGGCTGTTACGACGACCGGGCCCTGCGCGCACTGGCCCCGGCGAAGGTGACGGCGGTCCAGTGGGACGTCGTCAGCGGCGACGCGTTCGCGTCCGACGGGGACGCGGTCGCCGAGCAGGTACTGGAGGACGTACGGCCGGGCTCGGTGGTGGTCATGCACTGCACGCGCAGCGCGGCCCCGGTGACCGATCGGGCGATCCGGCGGATCGTGCCGGAGCTTCGCAAGCGCGGCTACCGGTTCGTGAAGGTCTCCGACCTCATGAAGCGCTAGGGCGGACACGCCTAGGGCCGTACGGGCTGCCGTACAGGCACCTCGAACAGCGTCTCGATCCCGTCCTCCTCGTCCCACAGCTCGCCGACTTCCTTGAAGCCGAAGCCGGCGATCGTGGCAAGGGAGGCGGCATTGTCGGGGCTGATCGAGGCCCGCACGGTGGTGACTTCCGGCGCGGCGGCAGCCCGGCGCAGCAACTCGGTGAGGGTGGCTCTGGCGTATCCCCGGCGGCGGAAGGCCGGGTCCACCGAGTAGCCGACCTCGACCATGCCCGCGTCGTCGGGCGGGCCGTGGAAGCCGCCGTGCCCGACGACCGCGCCGTCGGGTCCGCACACCGCGAGGCGCCCGCACCAGTGCGCCGCGGCGGGGTCGTCGGCCATCTGACCGAGCCGGTAGCGCCACAGCCACAGTGCCTTGTCGGTCAGGAAGTAGTCGGTCAGAACGACCCCTGCCTCGGCACTGGCGCGGGCCAGGTCGTCGTCCAGGAGGGCAGTCATGACCGCGCCGTTCAGCTCGGTGAAGCTCACGTTTTTCACGCTGCGGATGATCGTCGAGCGCCGTGCGGGGTGTCCACCGGGTTTCAGCCGGAACAGGCCATGCGCTGCGCCTCCTGCCACTCGCAGACAGGGCAGTACACGACGCCCTTGACCGTCTCCGGGTACTCGGTCGGCTTGCGGCACAGCACGCACTCGGCGTACGGCGGACTCTCCTCATCCATGCGTACGAGCCTACTCAGCCACGCCGCGAGCTGAGCGCGCCACCACCGCCGCCACCACGCCCGCGGCCACGGCGGCAGCGGCGAGCGGCAGCACCGGTGTGTGCACCACCCCGGCGTGCGAGCCCGTGACCAGTCCGGATACGGCGGCCTGCGCAGGCGATCCGGCGACCACCAGCGTCAGCAGTGCGCCGAGCGCGGTGGCCGGAACCGAGGTCGACCCCGCGCAGAATCCACGGGCCGCCGATGCCGTACCGGCGGCCCACCCCTATGAGCCTCAGCTTGCCGATGCCTTCTCGGTCTTGAGCTCGCTCGGCCGCACGATCACGAAGCCGTCGCCCTGGAGCATCAGCTGGACCGCCTCGCCCGAGCCGCCGCGGATCATGGAACCGACCGACTGCGAGCGGTGCAGCGACGTGTTGAGATGGGCGCTCCAGCCCACCACCGCGTCGGTGTCGACGTACACCGGCCACTGCTGGCTCACGGGGATCACGATGGGGTTGCCCTCGCAGATCACGGCGAGCTTGCCGTAGCCGGTGAAGACGCTGTTGAAGAGCCCGCCGCCGGTCATGCCGGCGCCCTTCACCGTCTTGATCTCGTACGAAAGGGTCGGGTCGAAACAGAGCACATTGCGGCCGTTGATGGTGAGCGCGTCGCCCTGCTCTATGTCGACGATGAAGCAGTTGTTGGCCTCGTGCGCGAACCACGCCTCGCCCTGGCCGCGTACGGCCATGAGAGCCAGGCCTTCGCCGGTGACAGCGCGCTTGAGCATGCCGCCTATGCCCTGGCCCTTGCGTTCGAACTGGAGATTGCCGCGGAAGGCGATCATCGAGCCCTGCCGCGCGTGCATTTCGCCGTTGACGGCGTACTTGACCGACTTGGCGTTCTGGAGGGTCATACCGGGGGCGGTGGCCTGCTGCGCCATGTTCTCTGAGGCAAAAAGATCGCTCTTCATGCGGATCATCCTCGCCCGGAGCCATTCATTCCGCCAAGACGCCAGGCCGAGAAGCCTCGGCGAGAAGCCTTGCCGAGGAGTCTCACGTCTGCGGCAGACTTGGGGGCGTGAGCACCCATGACACCCCCGACAGTCCTTTCCGGCACGAGCAGACGGCCCGCGACGAGGCTCCGCAGTACGTGCTCCCCCTCGTCGTCCACATCGAGAAGGCCGAACCTCCGGCCCGTACGGACGCCTTGGAGACCGCAGCCCGCGCGGTGCTGGTGATGCTCGCCGACGAGCGGTCGCTCGGCGAGGGCGAGTGGGCCGAGGCCGTACGGGACTGGCAGGACGCCCGGATCCGCAAGGTGGTGCGGCGGGCGCGCGGCGCGGAGTGGCGCAAGGCGTCGGCGCTCCCCGGCATCACCGTCACCGGAGAAGCCGCCGAGGTGCGGGTCTTCCCGCCCGTACCCCTGGACGGGTGGCCGAAGGAGCTGGCGAAGCTCCAGGTGTCGGGCACGGACCTGGACGACCCGGAGCCGCCGCCTGCCGCGCCGCCGGGCCCCGTCATGTGGCTGAGTCCGGGACTCGACATGTCGGCGGGCAAGGCGATGGCGCAGGCCGGCCACGGGGCTCAACTTGCCTGGTGGGAGCTGTCGGAGGTGGAGCGGAAGGCGTGGCAGGACGCGGGCTTCCCGCTGTCCGTACGGACGCCCGACGCAGGCCGGTGGCAGGAGCTCACGACGAGCGGGCTGCCGGTTGTGAGGGACGCGGGGTTCACGGAGATCGCGCCCGGTTCGTGCACGGTGGTCGCGGACCACCCGGCGCTGCGCCGCCTCTCACGTCGCTCCTGAAACAGGCTTCTCCCGAGCCCCGTTGAACGCATCGTCTGCGTCACACGTATCTACGAATACTTACAAGTAGGTTCGACGGTGTTCACGCATCGGCTCGGGAGACACCTTGTTGCGACGCATCAACGGAACGGCCCTCATCATCGCGGCACTTGTCGCCACCCTCGGCGCACTCGCCTTCCCTGTGTGGTCCTATGCGGACCGTTCCGGGACCGGCCAGGCCAATCTCAACGCCTCGACCGTCGCCACCCAGTGGGGCCCGCTGTCCGCCACGGACCGGGACCTGCTGGTGAAGGTACGGCTGGCGGGTCTGTGGGAGCTGCCGGCGGGGCAGCAGGCGATCGAACGCGCGCCCAGCGAGGCCATCAAGGAGGCGGGCGACCACCTCGTCGTCGGCCACGCCGACCTCGACAAGCGGGCCCGTACAGTGGCCGCACAGCTCGGCGTACCGCTGCCCAACCAGCCCACCGAGCAGCAGCAGGGGTGGCTCAGGGAGCTGTCGGCGGCGAGCGGCAAGGAGTACGAGCGGAAGTTCGCCAATCTGCTGCGCAACGCGCACGGCAAAGTCTTCGCCCTCATAGCCCAGGTCCGGCACACCACCCGCAACTCCCTGATCCGGCAGCTGGCGAGCGACTCCAACCAGACCGTCCTGGACCACATCACGATGCTGGAGGCCACCGGGCTCGTCGACTTCGACGCCCTGGCGAACGAGGCCGCCGGAGCCGCCACCGCGAGTCCAACGGGCCCGCCGCCGCCGGACGGCTCGGTCACGGTCCCGTCGCCGCCGCCCGCGGTACCGACCGGCGGCCAGACCTTTACGTCACGGCCGTCGGCGCAGCCGGAAGGCGAGATCGGCAGCCCGGCGGTGAACACGAACCGCCCCGAACCCTTGCCGTAGGACGGGCCGCCCTCCATTCCCCGGAACCTCAAATCAACCTCTGAACGTCCCCTCCTCTGGATTCGGCGCTGTCCGCCGGGGCCATTACCCCTGCACGAAGCAGAGGAGGGGGAATCATGGAGCGTCTCGGAATCGGAATCGGCTGGCGGCCGGAGATCGCCGGCACGGTGGAGCGGCTGCCCGGGATCGACTGGGTCGAGGCGGTCGCGGAGAACATCTGCCCGGGCCACATCCCCGACTCCCTGCTCCGCCTGCGCGAGCGTGGCGTGTCAGTGGTCCCGCACGGCGTCTCGCTGGGTCTGGGCGGCGCGGACCGCCCGGACGCGGGCCGCCTGGCGGACCTGGCGGCCAGGGCGGAGGCGCTCGGCTCGCCCCTGGTCACCGAGCACATAGCGTTCGTACGGGCGGGCGGCCCGCTCACGGCGAGCCCGCGCCTGGAGGCGGGCCACTTGCTCCCGGTCCCCCGCACCTGGGACGCCCTCGACGTGCTGTGCGAGAACGTCCGCATCGCGCAGGACTCGCTCCCGGTTCCGCTCGCCCTGGAGAACATCGCCGCGCTGATCAACTGGCCCGACGAGGACATGACCGAGGGCCAGTTCCTGGCGGAGCTGGTGGCGCGTACGGGAGTCCGTCTCCTGATCGACGTGGCGAACCTCCACACGAACCATGTCAACCGCGGCGAGGACCCGGCGGCGGCGCTCGACGAGCTCCCGGTGGAGGCGATCGCGTACGTCCACGTGGCGGGCGGCATGGAGAAGGACGGGGTCTGGCACGACACCCACGCGCACCCGGTGACGCAACCGGTCCTGGACATCCTCGCCGAACTCCGATCCCGCACGAACCCCCCGGGCATCCTGCTGGAACGGGACGACAACTTCCCGCCCGCGGAGGAGCTGTCCAGGGAACTGACAACAATCCGCCACACCTTGACCACCACGACCGCAACCGCGGCCCCGCCACGCGGCGTAGCTCGCGGGGGTCGGGGGGGTCGGGGGAACAGCGCCACCGCCGCAGCCCTCGCGCACCGCACCGCCACCGCCACCGCCGAGGCCGCACCGCCCCGCCCCGCAGACGCCGCCACCGCCACCCGCACCCGCGTCGCCCTCGCGCAGACCGCCCTGCTCTCCGCCCTCGTCGCCGGCACCCCGACCCCCACCGGCTTCGACTCCGCCCGCCTGCGCGTCCAGAGTCGTGCCCTCGCCGCCAAGCGCGCCGACGTCGTCGCCAAGCTCGCCCCGGAGCTCCCGGAGATCCTCGGGGCCGCCTACCGGAC
Organism: Streptomyces spiramyceticus; assembly: GCF_028807635.1. Classification (NCBI taxonomy): domain Bacteria; kingdom Bacillati; phylum Actinomycetota; class Actinomycetes; order Kitasatosporales; family Streptomycetaceae; genus Streptomyces; species Streptomyces spiramyceticus. The sequence goes on along the minus strand of NZ_JARBAX010000002.1, from coordinate 375,176 downwards.
CGCGTTCCTCGCGTACGCCAAGTCCCGCCCCATGTCGGCTGGTTACCGCCGCGACGCGCTGAACTTCGCCGAGCATCTGCTCGCCGCCGGCCTCCCCGAGGACGCCTCCGCGCGCCGCCGGCTGACCCACTGGTGGCAGGACCGCGCCGCCCCGCGCCCTCCGCGCCGTACGACCCGCCTCGTCCGTGCGGCACGTGCCGCACTCGTCCGGAAGTGACACGCCGATGACCGTCCTCGCCCTGCTGATCACGCTCGCCGTGGTCGTCGCCTCCGTGGTCCTGACCAGAGGCGTTACCGCCATCCGCCGCAGCGCCGCCGGCGCCGGCGGCGGCGCCGTCCAAGACGTCATGGAGGCGGCCTTCCTCAACGGCGGCCCTTCCCGCACCGTGGACACCGCCCTCGCCGCCATGCACCAGGACGGCCGCCTGGCCATCGGCGGCCCCGGCATCGTCTCGGCCCGGAGCACCGTCACCCGCGACCCGGTGGAACGGGCCGTGCTCCACGAGCTCGCCGCCGCGCCCAACGGCGCGCTGCACACCCTCCGCCACGCGGTGATGCGCAACTCAGCCGTGCAGGAGGTCGGCGACAGCCTCGCGTTCCGCGGCCTGATGGTGCCCCCGCACGCCGGCCACAACTGGCGCACCCGCAGCCACATCCTGACGCTGGCCTGCGTCCTGGGCTTCCCGGCGGCCGTCGTCGTCTCGTTCGTGGAGGACTCCGGCATCCCCTTCGTCGTCAAGATTCTGCCCGCGCTGATCCTCGGCATCGCGAGCGGCGCGGGCAACGCGTCCAGGGCCGCCGCCCGCGTCACCCCCGCCGGCCGGGCGGCCGCCGCGGCGTACCGCATCGCGCACGCGTACCGGACCGATGCGGGCCACCTGGTCGCGCTCGGCGGCCTGCGGGCGCTGCCCGACCCCGACCTGTACGCCCAGCTGCAGGCGGCAGCGCGCCAGACGCCGAGGAGCAGGACCACCAGGGCCGGTACGACCAGCAGCACCAGTGACAGCAGCATGTACGCCGCAGCCGGAGTCGTCGTGTGGTGCGCCTCTTCCGGCCCCGGCGGTTCGAGCTGCGGAAGCTCGGGCGACTCCGGGTCGGGATACGACTCCGGCTCGGGCTCCGGCGGATCAAGCTGCTCCGGCAGCTCCGGCTCCAGCTGCAGTTCGAGCTCCGGCTCAAGCTGCGGCGGCGGAAGCAGCTGCTCTTCCTCCTCCTGAACCCACCAAATACCTACGAGACAGGTGAGTTGGCCGCTCCCACCACCCATTTCCCGCAACGCCCCACGGGATCACCGAGACGCGCACTAACGTGCGGTGCCGCACCAGGAGGCACCATGCGTTCCGTCACCGCCGGCACCGGCCTGGTCGTCGTCGCCCTGACGGCGACCCTCGCCGCGCTGATCTTCCCGATCTGGTCCTACGCCGACCGCTCGGGCACCGGGCTTGCCCAGCTCAACGCCGGAACGGTCCCCACCCGGTGGGGACCGCTCTCCGCCGCCGACCGCGACCTGGTCGTACGCATCAGACTCGCTGGCCTGTGGGAACTCCCCGCCGGCCAACAGGCACTGGCGCGGGCCCCGACCCGTGCCGTCGAGGAGGCCGGCGCACACCTCGTCGAGGGCCACACCTTCCTCGACGCACGCATACGAGAGGTCGCGGCGCAGCTGAACATGGAGCTGCCCAACCAGCCCACCGCCGAGCAACGCGGCTGGCTCAGAGAGTTCACGGAGGCGAGCGGCCCGGCGTACGAGACCAGATTCGCCAATATCCTCCGCGCCGCCCACGGCAAGGTCTTCGCGGTCATCGCCCAGGTGCGCCACACCACCCGCAACACTCTCGTCCGCGGCCTCGCCGACGACGCCAATACGACCGTCCTGGACCACATCCGGATGCTGGAGGCAACCGGCCGTGTCGACTTCGACGCCCTGGCGAACGAGGCCGCCGGAACCGCCACCGCGAGCCCCACAGGCCCGCCGCCGCCCGCCCCGCCGTCCCGCACCACCCCGCCACCGGCCGTCCCGGTAACGCCGTCCACCGGCTTCCCGCTGCCGCCCCCGGCGAGCCGCCCCAAGCCATGACGCGCATCGGGGTCATTGACCCCGACACCGAACACCGGTGCTTTACTTCACCAACTGCCGCGTCAAGGATCCCCCTTTGTCCTGTATCTGTACGAAGGGAACGCGATGAGAGCAGTAGCGATGTACGGGACCCTGGCATCCCTCGGCTCCCTGGTCCTGACCGCCATCGTCGCCGCCCCCGCCGGCAGCGCCGAATTTCCCGCACTTCCCGCACTGCTCACACCCCCCGCGTCCGCCGAGGCCCGCGGCACCGCGCTCGCCGCCAAGCGCGCGGCCGTCGCCGGGATCGCCTTCGGCAAGTGCCCCGCGTCCGAGGGCCTGCCTTCCCCGGCGCAGTGCGGCACGGTCAAAGTCCCCCTCGACTACGCCGCCCCTGACGGACGTCAGATCTCACTGACCGTCAGCCGCGTGAAAGCCGACGGCAAAGGGGCCGACGGCAAAGGGGTCAGCGGCAAGGGGGCCAAGGGCAAGGCCGTCGCACGCCAGGGCGCGCTCGTCTTCAACCCCGGCGGCCCCGGGGCCTCCGGCATGTACTTCCCGATGGTCGCGTCGATGCCCGAGTGGAAGCGGATCAGCGCGGCGTACGACCTGGTCGGCTACGCCCCGCGCGGCGTCGGCCGCTCGGCCCCGCTGTCCTGCCAGGCGCCGAAGGACTTCGCCAAGGCCCCCACCCAGTCCCCGTCCGACCCCTCCGTCGCGTACAAGCGGGAGCGGATCGCCCAGGCCAAGGCGTACGCGGCAGGCTGTGCCCGCAACGGGGGCGACGCGCTGCCCCACTACACGTCCCTCAACAACGCCCGCGACCTGGAAGTCCTGCGGGCGGCGCTGGGCCAGAAGAAGCTGACCTTCATGGGCGCCTCGTACGGCACGTATCTGGGCGCCCTGTACGCGACGCTCTACCCCAGCCACGTACGCCGCATGGTCTTCGATTCGGCGGTCAACCCCGACCCCCACCAGATCTGGTACCGCAGCAACCTCGACCAGTCGCTCGCCTTCGAAACCCGCTGGCACGATTTCCGCGCCTGGGTCGCCAAGCACGACAAGTGGTACCACCTGGGCAAGACGCCCGACGCGGTGCTGGCCAGTTACGAGAAGGTGCGGGCCAGGCTCGCCCACCGGCCGGCCGGCGGCACGGTGGGGCCGGGCGAGCTCCAGACGGCGTTTCTGAGGGCCGGTTACTTCGACAGCTACTGGGCGCTGCGCGCCACCGCGCTCACCCAGTATCTGAAGGGCAACCCGGAGCCGCTGATCGAACAGGCCGCGCCCAGTCCCGAGACCGCGTGGGACGACGAGAACAGCAACGCCGTGTACACCGCCATCGAGTGCAATGACGCGCCCTGGCCGACGGACTGGCACGTGTGGAACCGCGACAACACCGAGCTGGCACGCCACGCGCCGTTCGAGACCTGGGACAACGTCTGGATGAATCTGCCGTGTGCCTACTGGAGCGCGCCCCGCCAGGTACCCCTGGACGTCCGTACGGGTCCCGGTGCGCTGCCTCCGACGCTGATCCTGGCCGCCGAGCGGGACGCGGCGACGCCGTACAAGGGCGCGCTGGAGCTTCAGCGGCGGCTGAACGGCTCCGTCCTCGTCACGGAGCGGAATGCCGGTACGCACGGCATCGGCGGCGGCGAGAACAAGTGCGTCAACGGCCACATGGAGACGTATCTCCTGACCGGACGGACGCCGGTGCGGCGCGCGGAATGCGCGCCGCACCCGGAGCCGAACCCGGTGTCGCTGGACGAGCGGGCAGTGGCCAGGAGGCCTGCGCCCGCTGTCTGATCTTCCGGGTCAGGGGTGGTGGGCCGTCGCTCAGGCGAGGCCCGCCACCAGGTCTGCGATGTCCTTGCGCCGGCCGGTGTAGAACGGCACCTCCTCGCGCACGTGCATCCGCGCCTCGGACGCGCGCAGGTGCCGCATCAGGTCGACGATGCGGTAGAGCTCGTCGGCCTCGAAGGCCAGCAGCCACTCGTAGTCGCCGAGCGAGAACGACGCGACCGTGTTGGCCCGCACGTCCGGGTAGCCGCGCGCCATCTTGCCGTGGTCGGCGAGCATGCGGCGACGGTCCTCGTCGGGCAGCAGGTACCAGTCGTACGAGCGCACGAAGGGGTAGACGCTGACGTAGTTGCGCGGCGTCTCGTCGGCCAGGAAGGCCGGGATGTGCGACTTGTTGAACTCGGCGGGGCGGTGCAGCGCCATGTTCGACCAGACCGGTTCCAGCGCGCGGCCCAGCTTGGTGCGGCGGAAGAGGTTGTACGCCTCCTGGAGCTGGTCCGCGGTCTCCGCGTGCCACCAGATCATGACGTCGGCGTCGGCGCGCAGCCCGGACACGTCGTACGTACCGCGCACGGTGACGTCCTTCGCGGCGAGCTGGTCGAACAGCTCCTGCACCTCGTCCGCGTACCCGGCGCGCGCGGTGTCATCCGGTAGCACATCCCGAAGCCTGAAGACGGACCACAGGGTGTAACGGATGACGTCGTTGAGGTCCTTGGCCTTCTTGCCGGCGTTGGGGCCTCGGGGGGATGTCACAGTCTCCGGAGCATCAGTCATGTCCCTATTCTCCCGCGCCCGGATCCGTGCCCCGCGCCGGGGCCGGGGTGACCATGATCTCGTCGGCGGCGCGCTGCCCGCTCGCGATGCACGCCGGGATGCCCACACCGTCGTACGCCGCACCGCAGACCCGCAGTCCGGGCAGCTTCGCGACCTCGGCCCGCACCCGCGCGACACGCTCCGGGTGGCCTACGGGGTACTGCGGAAGGCCGCCGATCCAGCGGGTGACCTCGGTGGCCACGGGCCGGGCGTCGAGGCCGGTCGCCGCCCCGAGATCCCGCAGGGACACATCAACCAGTTCGTCGTCCTCGCGGTGCAGGTGCTCCTCCTCGCCGTATCGCCCGATGGAGGTACGCAGTACGAAGAGGTCGGGCGCGGCGGCGTCCACCCAGGCCCACTTGCGGGTCGAGAAGGTCGACGCCTTGATGGTGTGCCCGTCCACGGGCGGCACCAGGAAACCGGACCCCTCCGGCATCCCTTGCACGTCCCGGCGCCTGAAGGCCATGGTGACCAGCGTCATCGACGCGTACTCGACGGCTGACAGTTCGGCCGCCGCGGCCGGCGACTCGGCGGCGAGCAGCGCGGACGCGGACCAGGCCGGGGACGCGAGGACGACGGAGTCGGCCGCGATCACCCGCTGGTCGGTACGCACTTCCCAGCCGCCGGCGCCCCGGGTCAGGCCGAGCACCGGCGTGTCGAGGAGGATCTCGCCGCCCCCGGCGCGCACGGCATCGGCGACGGCGCCGGGCAGGGTGCCCACGCCGCCCTCGATCCCCATGAAGACGGGCCCGGTCTGCTGCTTGTCTTCGGCCCGCCGCTGAATCTCCCGTACGCCGTCGAGGAGCGAGTCGTACGTCCTGGCCGCATCGAAGAGCTGCGGTACGGCGGCCCGCATCGACGTCCGGTACACGTCACCGGCGTACACGCCGCCGAGCAGGGGTTCCACCAGCCGGTCGACGACCTCACGGCCGAGGCGGGCGGCGACGTACTCGCCGAGAGCGATGTCGTCGCCGACCTCGGTGCGCGCCAGCTCGTGGTCCTGCTCCATGCGCGCGAGGGCGTCCTTGGACAGGACGCCGCCGAGGACGGCCGGGTCGCTCGGTACGCCCATCACGTGCCCCTTGGGCATCGGGGTCAGAGTGCCCCGGTTCCAGAGCGACGCGGTGGCGGTGGCGGGCGGCTGGAGCCGGTCGCCGATGCCCACCGCGCGCGCCAGACCGACCGCCTCGGGCCGCCTGGCGAGCATCGACTCGGCGCCCAGGTCGACGGTCACGCCCGCGATCTCGCCCGCCAGGAGTTTGCCGCCGAGCCGGTCCGTGGCTTCGAGCACGGTCACGCGCGCACCGGCTCCGACCAGCCGGTGTGCGGCGGCGAGGCCGGAGATGCCGCCACCGATGACGACGACGTGGGGTGAATGTGTGTGGGCGCTCATGGGGTCCACTCTCTCAAACCCGGAAAGAGTCCTGACCGTGACCGCTTCGGGATCCGAAAAGGGCAACCCTCTCCCCCGCCCCGCACGTCGAACCGGCAACACCCACCACGACGTTCGGGGGAGCCGACATGCGTGCAGCACACACGTCCGGGCACCGTTCACTCAAGGTCCTCGCGGCCGCTCTGCTCACCGCTTCGCTGGCGCTCAGCGGCTGCGGCGCGTCCGACGACAGCGGCGCACAGAGCAGCGCGGCCAACGGCAAGGCCGCGGCGCCCGCGGAGAGGGCGCCGGGCAGCGGCGCCGAGGACCAGTCGGGCGCCCAGAAGCCCACCGGTCAGGGCAACGCGAAGAAGCCGCCGCTCGCCAAGACCCACGTCATCCGCACCGCGACGCTCTCCGTCGAGGTCGACAGCGCGACGAAGGCCCTCGCCACGGCCCGTACGGCTGCCGAGAACGCCGGGGGCATGGTCGGCAACGAGACCACGGAGCGCACCGAGGACGACCACGTCTTCTCGCGCATCGTCCTGCGCGTCCCGCAGGAGGAGTACGACGCCGTGCTCAAGGAACTGACGGGCACCGGCAAGCTGCTCAACCGCAAGGCCGACGCCAAGGACGTCACCGACCAGGTGGTGGACGTCGAGAGCCGCATCAAGTCGCAGCGGTCGAGCGTCGCGCGGGTGCGGGAAATGATGGACCGGGCCACGAAGATCAGCGATGTGGTCATGCTCGAAGGCGAACTGAACACCCGTCAGACCGAGCTGGAGGCCCTCCTCGCCCAGCAGGCGTCGCTCCAGGACCGTACGACCATGGCCACCATCACCCTCGAACTCTCGGAGCCCGAGGCGGAGGAGACCGCCAAGGAGGACGACGACCCCGGCTTCCTGGACGCGCTCGGCGGCGGCTGGAACGCGTTCGTCACCACGCTGAAGTGGGTCGCGATGGTACTGGGCGCGGTCGCCCCGTTCGCCGCCGCGCTGGCGCTGCTGTACGTCCTGTGGCGCGTGCTCCGCGGCCGCCTGCCGCACCGCGCGGCGCCGGTGGCGCCGCCGCTGCCGGCACCGCAGGAAGAGAACTAGCCCCGCCCACGGACCGCCGCCGACGTAGCGTGTCCTTCGGATGTACGGACGTACGACTCGGAGGACACGCCATGGCAGCGGCGGAGCGACTGGTGGTCATCGGCGGCGATGCGGCGGGCATGTCCGCCGCATCGCAGGCCCGCAGGCTCAAGGGCCCGGACGAGCTGGAGATCGTCGCCTTCGAGCGCAGCCACTTCACCTCGTACTCGGCCTGCGGCATCCCGTACTGGGTCGGTGGGCACGTGACCGAGCGGGCGGAGCTGATCGCCCGTACGCCCGAGGAGCACCGCGAGCGCGACATCGACCTGCGGATCAGAACCGAGGTCACCGGCATCGACGTGGCGGGCAGCCGGGTCCGCTCGCGGGACCTCGAATCGGGCGCCGAGTCCTGGACCGGCTTCGACAAGCTGGTCATCGCCACCGGCGCCCGCCCCGTCCGTCCCCCGCTGCCCGGCATAGACGCCCCCGGCGTCCACGGCGTACAGACCCTCGACGACGGCCAGGCCCTGATCGACACGCTGGAGCAGACACAGGGGCGGCGCGCGGTCGTCGTCGGGGCGGGCTACATCGGCGTCGAGATGGCCGAGGCGCTGGTCAACCGCGGTTACGACGTGACCGTCCTGAACCGCGGCGAGCAGCCGATGGCCACACTCGACCCGGACATGGGCCGCCTCGTCCACGACGCGATGAACGGCATGGGCATCACGACCGTCTCGGGCGCGGAGGTCACCAAGATCCTCACCGGAGACGACGGCCGGGCCCGGGCGGTCGCCACGGACGACGACACGTATCCGGCGGACGTCGTCGTGCTCGGCATCGGCGTCGAACCGGAAACAACGCTGGCCCGCGACGGGGGCCTGCCGGTCGGGGAGTCCGGCGGCCTGATCACCGACCTGGCGATGCGCGTCGTGGGCCACGACAACATCTGGGCGGGCGGCGACTGCGTCGAGGTGCTCGACCTCGTCTCGGGCCGCCGGCGCCACATCGCGCTCGGCACGCACGCGAACAAACACGGCCAGGCCATCGGGTCGAACGTGGGCGGCGGTTACGCCACGTTCCCCGGTGTCGTCGGTACGGCGGTCAGCAAGGTCTGCGACCTGGAGATCGCCCGGACCGGCCTGCGCGAGAAGGACGCGCGGGCGGAGGGCCTGCAGTTCGTGACGGCCACGATCGAGTCCACGAGCCGCGCCGGGTACTACCCCGGGTCGTCCCCGATGACCGTGAAAATGATCGCCGAGCGCCGCACGGGGCGGCTTCTGGGCGTCCAGATCGTCGGCCGCGAGGGCGCCGCGAAACGCGTCGACATCGCGGCGGTGGCCCTCACGGCCCGCATGACGGCCGACCAGATCACGGCGCTGGACCTTGGGTACGCCCCACCGTTCTCCCCGGTCTGGGACCCGGTCCTGGTTGCCGCCAGGAAGACGGTGACGGCGCTGCGGAAGGCGGGTGCGTAGGGCACGTCCCTGCGGGGAACTGGGGGGAACTGGGGACCGGCCCCCGCAGGGCACCCCCTACCGCTGCGTCCGCGTGTGGACGTACTCCGTGAGACGGGTCAGCGCGTCCGGGTCCGTCGTCGGCAGCACTCCGTGCCCGAGGTTGAAGATGTGCCCCTCAAGACCGGCGGCCGCCGCCAGCACCTCATCCGTCTTCGCCATGACCGCATCCGGCGTCGAGAAGAGCACCGCCGGGTCCAGGTTCCCCTGGAGCGCCTTGCCGGGGCCGACCCGCCGCGCCGCCTCGTCCATCGGGACGCGCCAGTCGACGCCCACGACGTCCGCGCCGGCCTCGCCCATCAGCCCGAGCAGTTCGCCGGTGCCGACACCGAAGTGGATGCGCGGTACGCCGTACGACGCCACCGCGTCGAAGACCTTCGCGGAGGCGGGCATCACCGAACGGCGGTAATCGGCGGGCGCGAGCGCGCCGACCCACGAGTCGAAGAGCTGCACGGCGGACGCGCCCGCCTCGATCTGCACCTTCAGGAACGCCGCGGTGATCTCCGCGAGCCGGTCGAGCAGGTCGGCCCACAGCTGCGGGTCGCCGTACATCAGGGCCTTGGTGTTCTCGTGGTTGCGCGAGGGCCCGCCCTCGACGAGGTAACTCGCGAGAGTGAAAGGCGCGCCCGCAAATCCGATGAGCGGCGTGGACCCGAGCTCGCCGGTGAGCATGCCGATGGCCTCGGTGACGTACGAGACGTCCGCCGGCTCAAGATCGCGCAGCTGCGCCAGGTCGGCGCGCGAGCGGATCGGCTGGGCGACGACCGGGCCGACGCCGGGCTTGATGTCCAGGTCGATGCCGATGGCCTTGAGCGGGACCACGATGTCGCTGAAGTAGATCGCCGCGTCCACCTTGTGGCGGCGCACCGGCTGGAGCGTGATCTCGGTGACCAGGTCGGGCCGCATGCAGGACTCAAGCATCGCGGTGCCTTCGCGAACCTTCAGGTACTCGGGCAGCGAGCGCCCGGCCTGCCGCATGAACCAGACCGGCGTGTGCGGCACCGGCTCGCGCCTGCACGCCTTGAGGAAGGCTGATTCGTCAGTGGCGTGTGTCTGGGTCTGCGGGGCCCCGGTGGGGCGGTGGTTGGCACTCACGCCCAGAATCTTCGCATGCGTGCCCAAGCCGTTGTCGCGGGCCGGGTGTCCTTCGCTGCGCGAGGCCCGCGTTCCGCCTACTCTTCCCCGCATGGCTCCGGCGCAGGGACGACTTTCGGATGATGCTGACGACATGGGCGGCGCGGCGGGCAGCTCCGCCCCGCCCGCGTTCCGTCAGGCGGTCGAGGCCCTGCGCTCGGCGCGTCTGCGCCCCGATGTGGAGATCGACCCGACGCGCCCGCCGCAGCGCCTGGCGCCGTACGCGTACGCGCTGGAGGCCGCGGTCGTCGAGGGTGAGGACGATCTCGCGGACGGCCGGCTCGTACTCCTTCACGACCCGGCGGGCCACGAGGCGTGGCACGGGACGTTCCGGCTCGTGACGCTCGTACGGGCGGAACTGGAGCCGGAGATGGCGGCCGACCCGCTGCTGCCCGAGGTGAGCTGGTCCTGGCTGACGGGCGCCCTGGAGGCGCGCGGTCTGTCGTACGGGGAGGCGAGCGGCACCGTCACCCAGGCCGGCTCGCACTACTTCGGCGGCCTGGCCGACCGGCGGCCCGCGACGCAGATCGAGATCCGGGCGTCCTGGACGCCGCACGAGGGCCGGGGCGGGGTGCCGGACACGGCGGCTCATCTGGCGGCCTGGTGCGATCTGCTGGCTCAGATCGCGGGACTGCCCCCGGTACAGGCCGTCGGGCCGGACTCCTCCGCCCCGGCGGACGCGGGTGTGGTGTCGCTGCCGCAGCGGCGCGGTCCGCAGCGGCCGTAACGCACGGGACGGAGCACGCCGAAGAGAGCGTGCCCTTTCACATGCACGGCCATGGACGGCTCGCGTGCACGGGCATGGACGACTCCGCATGCACGCTGTGCACGGTCATGTGCCGGCCTGCACGGCCATGCGGTCGCGAGGCGACATTTCTTCACATGATCGATCGCGTGTCCGAATTGCCTGAATTGTTACTCACCAAATCGTGATCTTTCCCTAAAGGTGAGCGGTAGTGCTGCCGAAGGAGTCAATGACCCTTCCAGCACGGTTCGCCCCGGCAACACCCCCCGAGCCGGCGCTTCCCGCCACTCCCCCAGGAGGCCTGGTGTCCGTTCTCCTCGAGCAGCCCGCAAGCCTGGTCGCCTACCGCCCTAACAAGCCGACGGCCATGGTCGTCGTGGCCGACCCACGCGTCCGCTCCACCGTCACCCGCCACCTGTGGGCCCTTGGAGTACGTGACGTCATCGAGGCGTCGTCCATCGCGGAGGCACGTCCCCGCGTCGGCAATCCGCGCGACATCTGCGTTGCCGACGTCCACCTGCCCGACGGTTCCGGGCTGACCCTGCTGTCCGAGACCCGCGCCGCGGGCTGGCCGAACGGCCTCGCCCTCTCCGCCGCCGACGACATCGGCGCCGTACGCAATGCACTCGCGGGCGGCGTCAAGGGCTACGTCGTCACCGGTACGCGCACCAACATCGGGCACCCCACCCGCCCCGGCGCCGCCCCCATCGGCGCCGCGGCAGCCCGCATGCACCGACGCCCCCCGGGTACCCCGAGCCACCCGGGCGGCTACCGCGAGCTCTCCGGCCGCGAGGTCGAGGTCCTCCGGCTCGTCGCCGAGGGCCAGTCGAACAAGGCCATCGGCGTCTCGATGGGACTGTCCGCCTTGACCGTAAAGAGCCACCTCGCCCGCATTGCCCGCAAGCTCGGCACGGGGGACCGGGCCGGGATGGTAGCGGTGGCGCTCCGTACCGGAATCATCCACTGACCGATTACAACCCCACGCGCCCGCCGACGGAACGTTCCGTCGGCGGGCGCTGTCCATACACAGATACCCTTTACACGTGACCGACGCCCAAGAGACCGCAGCAGAACCAGACCTGCGAACCCCCGGGGGCGCTCCCCCGGTCGACGTCGAGACGGCGCCGATTCCCTTGTTGGAGCCTCGCGAAGGCATTCCCCCGGTGGTTGCCACCGAGGAAGCACTGGCCGAAGTGCTCGCGGCATTCGCCGCGGGCACCGGCCCCGTGGCCGTGGACGCCGAGCGCGCGTCCGGATATCGCTACGGACAGCGGGCCTATCTCGTACAGCTGCGCCGCGAAGGTGCGGGCAGCGCGCTCATCGATCCGGTCGGCTGTCCCGACCTCTCCGGCCTGGGCGAAGCCCTCACCGGAGCCGAGTGGATCCTCCACGCGGCAACACAGGATCTGCCGTGCCTGCGCGAAATAGGCATGGCCCCTTCCACGCTGTTCGACACCGAGCTCGCCGGACGGCTCGCGGGGTTCCCGCGCGTCGGCCTGGGCGCGATGGTCGAGTCCGTCCTCGGATACGCCCTGGAGAAGGGGCACTCCGCGGTCGACTGGTCCACCCGTCCGCTCCCCGAGCCCTGGCTGCGCTATGCGGCGCTCGACGTGGAGCTCCTCGTCGACCTGCGCGACGCACTGGAGAAGGAGCTCGACCGGCAGGGGAAGCTGGAGTGGGCCCGTGAGGAGTTCGACGCCATCGCGTCGGCACCGCCCGCGCAGCCCCGCAAGGACCCGTGGCGCCGTACGTCGGGGATGCACAAGGTGCGCCGTCGCCGGCAGATGGCGATCGTGCGGGAGCTGTGGAACGCCAGGGACCGGATCGCTCAGCGGCGTGACGTGTCGCCCGGCAAGGTCCTGAGCGACACCGCGATCGTCGAGGCGGCCCTCGCCGTACCGGCGAACGCGCAGGCGCTGTCCCTGCTGCCGGGCTTCGGCCACCGCATGGGGCGCCGTCAGCTGGAGCAGTGGCAGGCAACGGTCGACCGCGCCAAGGCGCTGCCGGACACGGAGCTTCCGCAGCCCGGAGCGGCCGTGACGGGCCCGCCTCCGCCCCGTTCCTGGGCGGACAAGGACCCGGCCGCCGCGGCACGCCTCTCGGCGGCCAGGGCGGGCGTCTCGGCGCTCGCCGAGGAGCTGAACATGCCGCAGGAGAACCTGATCACCCCGGACACGGTGCGCCGGGTCTGCTGGGAGCCGCCGGGCGACGCCACACCGGAAGCGGTGTCCGTGTCCCTGGCGACGTACGGCGCGCGGCAGTGGCAGATCGGGCTGGTGGCTCCGCTGCTGGCCAAGGCCCTGATCGCCTCGTCCGACTGACCGCATCCGGCCGATTGCACCTGATGCGAGCCCCCGACCCTCCGCGGCCGGGGGCTTTGTCGTGCCGAGGTCCGTGCGGTGGTTCATGCGGCGGTCCATGCGGTGGTTCGTGCGGTCGTTTCAGGTGTGACGTTCACCGCTCCCGCCGTGGGGGGTGGGCAGCATGGTTACCCACAAGTAGCATGAGGAAAGGAAGCGCGCGCTTAGCCGCGCGCCCGCAGCAGTGCCACCCCGCACCCTGGAGGAGAGCCATCGTGCCTCGTACCGTCAGGGACGTCGTCTTCGTCGACGGCGTCCGCACCCCGTTCGGCAAGGCGGGCCCGAAGGGCATCTACCACGAGACCCGGGCCGACGATCTTGTCGTGAAGGCGATCCGGGAGCTGCTGCGCCGCAACCCGGACCTCGACCCGGCCAAGATCGACGAGGTCGCCATCGCCGCGACCACCCAGATCGGCGACCAGGGCCTGACCCTCGGCCGCACCGCCGGCATCCTCGCCGGGCTGCCGCAGTCCGTCCCCGGTTTCTCGATCGACCGCATGTGTGCGGGCGCGATGACCGCGGTGACGTCCATGGCGGGCGGCGTTGCCTTCGGTGCGTACGACATCGCCCTCGCCGGCGGCGTCGAGCACATGGGCCGCCACCCCATGGGCGAGGGCGTGGACCCCAACCCGCGCTTCGTCAGCGAGAAGCTGGTCGACGAGTCCGCCCTGTTCATGGGCATGACCGCGGAGAACCTGCACGACCGCTTCCCGCACATCACCAAGCAGCGCGCCGACGAGTACGCGGTGCGTTCGCAGGAGAAGGCCGCCAAGGCGTACGCCGACGGCAAGATCCAGCAGGACCTGGTGCCGATCTCGGTACGCCGCACCAACCCCGAGGCCGGTGAGACCGGCTGGGGCCTCGTGACCGCCGACGAGCCGATGCGCCCGGGGACCACCCTGGAGAGCCTGGCCGGTCTGAAGACGCCGTTCCGTGCGCACGGGCGGGTCACCGCCGGTAACGCCGCCGGTCTCAACGACGGCGCCACCGCCTCCCTGATCGCCGCCGAGGACGTCGCGCGCGAGCTGGGCCTGCCGGTCAAGATGCGTCTCGTCTCGTACGCCTTCGTGGGTGTCGAGCCGGAGGTCATGGGCATCGGCCCGGTCCCGGCGACCGAGAAGGCCCTCGCCAAGGCGGGCCTGACGATCGACGACATCGGCCTGTTCGAGATCAACGAGGCCTTTGCGGTGCAGGTGCTCTCGCTCCTGGACCACTACGGCATCGCGGACGACGACCCGCGTGTCAACCAGTACGGCGGCGCGATCGCGTTCGGCCACCCGCTGGCCTCCTCGGGCGTACGCCTGATGACCCAGCTGGCGCGGCAGTTCGAGGAGCAGCCGCACGTCCGCTACGGCCTGACGTCGATGTGTGTCGGCTTCGGCATGGGCGGAACGGTCATCTGGGAGAACCCGCACTTCGACGGAGGCAACAAGTGAGCAGCACCACCACCGCTGAGCTTCTGAAGGGCGCGGCCGAGCTGTTCCCGGACGAGGTCGTCACGCAGGCGCACGTACGCCACCTCGACCTGCCGTACGGCGCCGGGCGCTTCGCGCTCATCACGCTGGACAACGGCCTCGACCACACCAAGCCGACCACCTTCGGACCGCAGTCGCTGGCGAACCTCAACGCCGCCATCGACCAGGTCGAGAAGGAGGCCGCCGAGGGCAAGATCATCGGTGTCGGCCTCACCGGCAAGCCGTTCATCTTCGCGGTCGGCGCCGACCTCAAGGGCGTCGAGCTGCTGAAGCGGCACGAGGAAGCGCTGGCCATTGGCAAGGGCGGGCACGACGTCTTCCGCCGTCTGTCCGGGCTCGCTGTCCCGACTTTCGCGTACTACAACGGTGCGGCGATGGGCGGCGGCGTCGAGGTCGGCCTGCACTGCTCGTACCGTACGGTCTCGTCCGCTCTGCCCGCCTTCTCCCTGCCCGAGGTCTTCCTCGGCCTGGTCCCGGGCTGGGGCGGCTGCGCGCTGCTGCCGAATCTGATCGGTGCGGACCGCGCGGTTTCGGTCATTATTGAAAACTCCCTCAATCAGAACAAGCAGCTCAAGGGCAAGCAGGTCTTCGAGCTCGGGATCGCCGACGCGATCTTCGAGGGCGCGGACTTCCTGGAGCAGTCGCTGAACTGGACCGCGTCCGTCCTGAACGGCTCGGTCACGGTCGAGCGTGCCGAGATCGACCGCGGCGACGCCTGGGACCAGGCCGTGGCGCGCGGCAAGGCCATCGCTGACTCCAAGGTGCATGGCGCTGCCCCGGCGGCGTACCGCGCGCTGGAGATCATCGCGGCGGCGAAGGACGGCGACCTGAGCGCCGGCTTCGACGCCGAGGACACCGCGCTGGCCGACCTGATCATGGGCGGCGAGCTGCGCAGCGGCATCTACGCCTTCAACCTGGTCCAGAAGCGCGCGAAGCGCCCGGCCGGTGCGCCGGACAAGTCGCTCGCCCGTCCGGTCACCAAGGTGGGCGTCGTCGGCGCCGGCCTGATGGCCTCCCAGCTGGCGCTGCTCTTCCTGCGCCGCCTGGAGGTGCCGGTCGTCCTGACGGACATCGACCAGGAGCGCGTCGACAAGGGTGTGGGCTACGTCCACGCCGAGATCGACAAGCTGCTCGGCAAGCGCCGTATCAACCAGGACAAGGCGAACCGGCTGAAGGGCCTGGTCTCCGGTGTTCTGGACAAGGCCGAGGGCTTCTCCGACGCCGACTTCATCATCGAGGCGGTCTTCGAGGAGATCGGCGTCAAGCAGCAGGTGTTCGCGGAGGTCGAGGCGGTCGCCCCGGCGCACGCGATCCTCGCCACCAACACCTCCTCGCTGTCGGTCACCGAGATGGCGTCGAAGCTGAAGCACCCCGAGCGGGTCGTCGGCTTCCACTTCTTCAACCCGGTCGCGATCCTGCCGCTCCTGGAGATCGTCCGCGGCGAGCAGACCGACGACGCCTCGCTGGCCACGGCCTTCGGTGTCGCGCGCAAGCTCAAAAAGACCGCTGTCCTCTGCAAGGACGCCCCGGCGTTCGTGGTGAACCGCATCCTCACCCGCTTCATGGGCGAGATCCAGAACACCATCGACGAGGGCACCTCGGTCGAGGTCGCCGAGAAGGCCGTCGAGCCGCTCGGCCTGCCGATGTCCCCGCTGGTGCTCCTTGAGCTGGTCGGCCCGGCCATTGGTCTGCATGTCTCGGAGACCCTGAACCGCGCCTTCCCGGAGCGCTTCAAGGTGTCGCCGAACCTGGCCGCCGTGGTCAAGGCCGGCAAGCGCGGCTTCTACGTCTACGACTCGGGAAAGCCGGAGCTGGACCCCGAGGTCGCGGCTCTCCTCAAGCAGGGCGACACCGTCCTGACGGAGGAGCAGGTCCGTACCCGCGTCATGGAGGCCGTGGCGCAGGAGATCGGCCTGATGCTGGAGGAGGGTGTCGTCGCCGAGGCGCAGGACATCGACCTCTGCCTGATCACGGGCGCGGGCTGGCCCTTCCACCTGGGCGGCATTACGCCGTACCTGGACCGCGAGGGCTACTCGGAGCGTGTGAACGGAAAGAAGTTCCTGGAGCCGGGCGTGGCGAGCGTCCCGGCGTAGCGGCGAGCGTCCCGGCGTAACAACGGGCGCGCAATGCGAGACGGGCCGTACGGGAGATGCTCCCGTACGGCCCGTCCGTTTGTTCTGCGAGGTCAGACGCGGGTCCAGGCCCCCAGCGCCAGGCCGTCCTCAGGCTTCTGGCGGGCCACATGGAGCCCGCCGTCCGTGCCGATCACCGCGAGGACCACGCGGCCCGTCGCGTCGACCGCCAGCGCCGGTGCGCCCAGGCACTCGTCGCCGGTGGCCGTCCACCACACGCCGTCGCCCTCGGCCTCTGTCACACAGGCCGCGAGGACGGGGCGTCCGTCGGCGCCGCGGTGGGCCAGCACCGTGCAGTCGTGGCCGCCGATTTCGGTGCGCAGGGCCGCTGCGGGGCTGTCCGCGGGGGTGCCGGAGAGGGCGACGGTGGCCTGGCCGGGGCGGTGGGCGGTGATGCCCGCGTCGGCCCCGGCTTCGTTCCAGTAATACGTGATGCGGTCCTCGGCGGTCTCCAGGCCGACGACCGTACGGACCGCCGGGGTGAGCGGGATGTCCTCGGCCAACGTCAGCTCGCCGCCGGGCTTCTCCTGCGTCCAGCGCAGCGTCCGGCCTGCCGCCGGGGCCAGCACCTCGACCTTGCCGGTGGCCGTGGCCACCGCTGCCGGGCCGTCCTGGACCTTGCTGCCGCGCAGGTCCTTCCAGCCTTCCCACTTGCCGTTGGCGGCCTGGCGTCGCATCTGGACGCCGAGGCCCGCGTTGCGTACGAAGACATGGACCGAGCCCGCCGTGTTGACAGTGGCGGCCGGGATGCCGATCTTGAGGCCCCTGTCGGCTTCCTTGTAGGGGTTGCCGAGGGTGTGCCAGACGGTCAGGGGGCGGCCGGTCTGGTACTGGATCGCGTGCACGATGTCGACGGCCTTCCCCTTCCGGCGCCGGCCTATGAAGTGCACGTAACCGTCCGGGCCCTGGGCGAGGGTCAGGTGCTCAATGCCGGGGGCCGGGAAGAAGTCGGGTCCCGACCACTCCGGGCCGCCGGGGCGGATCTCCGTCCAGCGCAGCAGGCCGCCGTCCGTGGGCGCGTAGGCGGAGAGTCTGTCGTCCTTGCCGCGCAGCAGCCACCGGCTGGTCCCGGGCCCGGTGGCCGCCGCCGGGGGGCGGCAGGAGGGAGAGGGAAGATTACGCTCGGACTTACGCGCGGTCCGCGGCCTCATGGCGTCACGCCAACCTTCTGTACATCGACTTTTGACTCCCCCGTGATTCGAACAAGCATAGCGTTTTGCCTGGTGGCGACCGCCCCGAGGGCCACGCGCATGCTATGAGGATGCTATGAGAACTCTGCTCGTCGTGGACGCCGCCAACGTCGTCGGATCCGTCCCCGACGGCTGGTGGCGCGACCGCCACGGAGCCGCCGAACGCCTCAGGGACCGCCTCCCGAAGTACGCCGAAGACGGCATCCCGGGTCACCCCGGTCCCCTCGGAGTCGTGCTCGTCGTCGAGGGGGCCGCGCGGGGTGTCACGTCGGTGCCCGGCGTACGGGTCGAGGCGGCGGCGGGCAGCGGCGACGACCGGATCGTCGAGGTGGTCGCGGAAGAGGTGGGTGAGGCCGCCGTGGTCGTCGTCACCGCCGACCGGGAGCTGAGGCGGCGCGTGGAGGCGTACGGCGCGCAATGCGTCGGGCCGCGGACCGTACGGGCTCAGTAGTCCGGCCCCGCAGTCCCCGCCGAAGGGGGACGTACGGAGCCGGGAAACGGTGCGGAGAAGAGAAGTCAGGCCCAGTCTCTAGTACTTGGCGGCGCCGCCGGCGCGGCCGAGGCGGCTGTGCCGGCGCCCGTACACGAAGTACACCACGAAGCCCAGCGCCATCCAGATGCCGAAGCGCAGCCACGTCTCGGCCGGCAGATTGAGCATCAGCCAGAGCGAGGCGCCCACCGAGAGGATCGGGACGAGCGGCACCAGCGGGGTACGGAAGGCCCTGTGCAGGTCGGGCCGGGTGCGGCGCAGGACGATCACGCCGAGGGCGACGACGACGAACGCGAAGAGCGTGCCGATGTTCACCAGCGTCGCGAGCTCTTCGATGCTGGTGAAGCCCGCGATGATCGCGATGAGTACGCCGAGGAGGATGGTCGGGCGGTAGGGCGTGCCGAATCGCGGGTGCGTGACGGAGAAGAACCGCGGGAGCAGTCCGTCGCGGCTCATCGCGAAGAACACCCGGGTCTGGCCGAGCAGAAGGATCATGCACACCGTGGTGAGACCGACGGCGGCGCCGAAGCTGATGGTGCCGGCGTAGAAGGGGTGCCCGGTGGCCTTGAAGGCGTCGGCGAGCGGGGCGCTCACCGACAGTTCGCTGTAGTGCTGCATGCCGGTGACCACCACGGACACGGCGACGTAGAGCACGGTGCAGATGAGGAGCGAGCCGAGGATGCCGCGCGGCATGTCCCTCTGCGGGACCTTGGTCTCCTCGGCGGCGGTGGCCACGACGTCGAAGCCGATGAAGGCGAAGAAGACGACGGAGGCGGCGGTGAAGATGCCCATGACGCCGAAGTTGGTGGGTTCGTAGCCGAACAGCAACTGGACCATGGGGGCGTCCCAGCCCGACCCGGCTTCCTGTGACACGGCGTCAGGGACGAAGGGCGAGTAGTTGTCCGAGTCGATGAAGAACGAGCCCGCGATGATGACGATGAGGACCACGGTCACCTTGACGGCGACCACGACAGCGGTGACCCGTGCGGACAGCTTCATGCCGAGCACCAGGATCACGGTGAGCAGCAGCACCAGCAGGAAGGCCAGGAGGTCGAAGCCGAATCCTTCCGCCACGTCGGGACCTGAGAGCCCGTCGGGCAGAGCCCAGCCGGCGTTGTCCATCAGTGACCGGACGTAGCCCGACCAGCCGACCGCCACCACCGCCGTGCCCAGCGCGAATTCGAGGACCAGGTCCCAGCCGATGGTCCAGGCGACCAGCTCGCCGAGCGAGGCGTACGAGAAGGTGTACGCGGACCCGGCGACCGGCACGGTCGAGGCGAACTCGGCGTAGCAGATGGCGGCCAGGCCGCACGCGACGCCGGCGGCGACGAAGGCGAGCGCCGTGGCGGGACCGGCCGTCTCCTTGGCCACCTTGCCCGTGAGGACGAAGATGCCGGTGCCGATGATGACCCCGACTCCGAAGACCGTCAGGTCGAGCGCGGAGAGGGATTTCTTGAGCGCGTGCTCCGGCTCCTCCGTGTCGCGGATCGACTGTTCGATCGTCTTGGTCCGGAACATCCCGCCGCTTCCCGGTCCGGGGTCCTGCTGCGTACTCACCGGCGTACCTCCGCCTGTTGGCTGTCGCCCAACCTTGAAGTGAGCGAGTTTCAGTCATGATCGTGAGCGAACCGGGCAGCACCGACGAGTACCGCCGCCGGGTTTCACCCGATGAGAGGCACCGGGGAGTATGCCGAACCGGCCTGAAAGTTGAGTCTTTCGGGTGACGGAAAGGCCCGGCCGGAGCGAGCCGCTCCGGCCGGGCCTTGAGTCGTACGACGACGTACGACGACATACGACGGCGTAACGAGGTGCTGACGCCGCGTCAGTCGCGCGCCACCTCGGCCTCCGGCGTGTCCTCCAGACGGCCGTCCAGCCTGGAGACGAGACCCGTCACCTGGCGGGCGATGTCCGGGGCGGTCAGACCGATCTCGGCCATGACCTCCTTGCGGGACGCGTGGTCGAGGAAGCGCGGCGGGATGCCGAAGTCGCGCAGCGGTACGTCGACGCCCGCGTCGCGCAGCGCCTGGGCGATGGCGGAACCGACGCCGCCCGCACGGCTGTTGTCCTCGACGGTGACGACGACGCGGTGCTGCTCGGCGAGCGGCGCGAGCGCCTCGTCGACCGGCTTGACCCAGCGCGGGTCGACGACGGTCGTCGAGATGCCCTGCTTGTCGAGCAGGTCGGCGATCTCCAGGCACATCGGCGCAAGCGCCCCGACGGAGACGAGCAGGACGTCCGGCCGCTCGGTGTCCGCGTCGGCGTTGCGCAGGACGTCCATGCCGCCGACCTTGCCCACGGCCTTCACCGCGGGGCCGACGGCGCCCTTGGAGAAGCGGACGACGGTCGGCGCGTCGTCGACCACGACGGCCTCGCGCAGCTGGGCGCGGACCTGGTCGGCGTCGCGCGGCGCGGCGATGCGCAGCGTGGGGACGCACTGCAGGATCGACATGTCCCACATGCCGTTGTGCGAGGCGCCGTCGGTGCCGGTGATGCCCGCGCGGTCGAGTACGAAGGTGACGCCGCACTTGTGCAGGGCGACGTCCATCAGGACCTGGTCGAAGGCCCGGTTGAGGAAGGTCGCGTACACCGCGAAGACGGGGTGCAGGCCGCCGGTGGCCAGACCGGCCGCGGAGACCGCGCCGTGCTGCTCGGCGATCCCCACGTCGTACACCCGGTCGGGGAAGGCCTTCGCGAATTTGTCGAGGCCGACCGGCTGCAGCATGGCCGCCGTGATCGCGACGATGTCCTCGCGCTCCTTGCCGAGCTTGACCATCTCCTCGCCGAACACCGAGGTCCAGTCGACGCCGGACGAGGCGATCGGCAGGCCGGTGTCGGGGTGGATCTTGCCGACGGCGTGGAAGCGGTCCGCCTCGTCGGCGAGGGCGGGCTGGTAGCCGCGGCCCTTCTCGGTGAGGCAGTGCACGATGACGGGGCCGCCGAAGCGCTTGGCGCGGGTGAGCGCGGACTCCAGGGCCTCGATGTCGTGGCCGTCGATCGGGCCGACGTACTTGAGGCCGAGGTCTTCGAACATGCCCTGCGGGGCGATGAAGTCCTTGAGGCCCTTCTTCGCGCCGTGCAGGGTCTCGTAGAGCGGCTTCCCGACGACGGGCGTGCGCTCCAGGATGTCCTTGCCGCGGGCGAGGAAGCGCTCGTATCCGTCGGTCGTACGGAGCGTGGCGAGGTGGTTCGCGAGGCCGCCGATGGTCGGGGCGTACGAACGCTCGTTGTCGTTGACGACGATGACCAGCGGGCGGTCCTTGGCGACGGCGATGTTGTTCAGCGCCTCCCAGGCCATGCCGCCGGTGAGCGCGCCGTCACCGATGACGGCGACGACGTGGTGGTCCTCCTTCTTGAGGACCTCGTTGGCCTTGGCGAGGCCGTCGGCCCAGCCGAGGACGGTCGAGGCGTGCGAGTTCTCGATGACGTCGTGCTCGGACTCCTCGCGCGACGGGTAGCCGGACAGGCCGCCCTTCATCTTGAGCTTCGAGAAGTCCTGGCGGCCGGTGAGCAGCTTGTGTACGTACGACTGGTGCCCCGTGTCGAAGAGAACCTTGTCCTTCGGCGAGTCGAATACGCGGTGCAGTGCGATGGTCAGCTCGACCACACCGAGGTTGGGGCCCAGGTGTCCGCCGGTCTTGGAGACCTCGTCGACGAGAAATGTCCGGATCTCAGCGGCCAGCTGGTCCAGCTGCTCCGGGCTGAGCCGGTCCAGATCGCGCGGTCCCGTAATGCGGGTCAGCAGCGCCACCCGTGCCTCCTTGCAGTTGAACTGTCTGGCTTGCCGGTCTGCCGAGTCTAATGTTCCGCTCACGACTGTGGTCATCGGGCGGTGCGTTCTGCGTCACCCGGGTGAGCGGACGGCCGTACGCACAAACGTGCCCGGCACCGAAATCGGTGCCGGGCACGTCCGGTGTGCCGCGGTCAGGCGCGGCCCGCGGTCTTCTGGGTCTTCCGGGTGACGGAGTCGATCACCACGGTCGCCAGCAGAACACCACCGGTGATCATGTACTGGATCGGCGTGGCGATGCCTTCCAGCGCCAGCCCGTACTGGATCGAGACGATCACCATGACGCCCAGCAGCGCGTTCCAGGTCCGGCCGCGTCCGCCGAAGAGGCTGGTGCCGCCGATGACGGCCGCCGCGATGACGTTCATGAGCAGGTCACCGGCGCCGGCGCTCTGGTTGGCGGCGGCGATCTTGGAGGCCCAGAACAGGCCGCCGACGGCAGCGAACGTACCGGCGATCGCGAAGACCGAGATCCGGACCGCCGTGACGTTGATACCCGCACGCCGCGAGGCCTCGACGCTGCCGCCGAGCGCGAAGATCTTGCGCCCGTAGGCGGTGCGGCGGAGCACGAAGTCCGTCACCACCAGCACCACGAGGAAGAGCAGCAGCGCCAGGGGCAGGCCCTTGTACTGGTTGAACATGATCGCGGCGGCGAATGCGACCACCGCGAGCACCGCCGTACGCATCACGATGTCCATGAGCGGGCGGGACGGGACGCCCGCTGCCTCGCGGCGGCGGTTGTCGAAGAAGGACGAGAGGAAGAAGCCGGCCACCGCGAGAGCGGCGAGGCCGTAGGCGGCCGCCACGTCCGTGAAGTAGTACGTGGTCAGCTTGCCGACGACGCCGTCGCTGTCCAGGTTGATGGTGCCCTGGTCGCCGAGGAGCTGGAGCATGAAGCCGAGCCAGAAGAGCAGGCCGGCCAGTGTGACGGCGAAGGCGGGAGCGCCGATCCGGGCGAAGAAGAAGCCGTGGACCGCGCCGATGGCCGCGCCGCCGGCGATCGCGACGATCACCGCGAGCCACTCGTTCATGCCGTGCGTGACGCTCAGCACGGCCACGATGGCGCCGGACACACCACTGACGGAACCGACCGACAGGTCGATCTCGCCGAGCAGCAGCACGAAGATGATGCCGACGGCCATCATGCCGGTGGCGACCATCGTGACGGCGATGTTGCTGAGGTTCTGCGCGGACAGGAAGTTCGAGTTCAGACCCTGGAAGATCACGCAGATGAGGATCAGACCGATGACCACCGGGATCGAGCCCAGGTCGCCGGCGTGCAGCTTGCGCTTGAACTCGGAGATGTAGCCCGCGAAACCGCGCTCGCGGACGAGCAGCCGGGGGTCGACGGCGGTGAGCGCGTCGTGGGCGGCCTCGGGGTTCTCGACGACGTGGCCGCCGGCCGGCGCGGGGATCTTGTCGGTGCTCACTTCTGGGCCTCCCCATTGCGCGCCGCACGGCGGGTCACGGCGTTGTCCGTGGCACCGGTGATGGCGGAAATGATCTCTTCCTGCGAGGTGGTCTTGACGTCGAAGACGCCGTTGTTACGGCCCAGCCTGAGGACCGCCACCTTGTCCGCGACGGCCTTGACGTCCGCCATGTTGTGGCTGATGAGGATGACCGCGTGGCCGCGCTCGCGCAGCCGCTCGACGAGGTCGAGGACCTGGGCGGTCTGCTCGACGCCGAGGGCCGCGGTGGGCTCGTCGAGGATGACGAGCTTGGGCTCACCGAGCATCGAGCGGGCGATGGCCACGGTCTGGCGCTGACCGCCGGAGAGCGAGGCGATCGGGATGCGCACGCTCGGGATCCGGATGGACAGCGTGGTGAGGAGCTCGCGGGCGCGGCGCTCCATCTCGACCTCGTTGAGGATGCCGCGCTTGCGGATCTCCCGGCCGAGGTAGAGGTTGCCGACGACGTCGATGTTGTCGCAGAGCGCGAGGTCCTGGTAGACGGTCGCGATGCCGAGGTTCTGGGCGTCGTGGGGCTTGTTGATCTGTACGGAGCCGCCTTCCCACTCGATGACACCGTCATCGATGGGGTGGACGCCAGCAATGGTCTTGACCAGCGTGGACTTGCCGGCTCCGTTGTCGCCCACCAGGGCGACCACTTCACCGGCGTGGACCTCAAGCTCTACGTCGGTGAGCGCCTGGACGGCACCGAACCGCTTGGAGACCCCTCGCAACGCCAGCACGGGCGTAGCGGACACGTGAACCATCTCCTTCGCCGCCTGACCGGCGGGGATGCCGCGCCGGGGGAAGCGGCGCGGAGGTTGAGCAGAAATGTGCGGGTGGCAGATGTGCGGGTGGCGGGGTGTTCTGACCGGCGCCCCGCCCGAGCTGCGGGGCTGTGGAGGGCGGGGCGCCGGACAGGCTTCAACCGCGCGTAAGTCGCCGAGTCCCATGCGGGACAAGGGACTTACTTGAGACCGAGCTTGTCGCAGGCGGCCTTGTACTTCGGGGTGCAGATCTCTTCGACCGTGTAGACGCCGTCCTTGACGACAGTGTCCTTGATGTTGTCCTGGGTCAGCGAGATGACGGGCACCAGCAGGGTCGGGATGCCCTTGGTGGTGGGGCTGTCCACGGTGTCCCTGGCGATGTTGTTGAGCTTCTCGCCCTTGGCAAGCGCGACGGCCATCTCGGCGGCGGCGGACGCCTCAGGGGCGTACGGCTTGTAGACGCTCATGAACTGCTCACCGGCGACGATGCGCTGCACACCGGCGAGTTCGGCGTCCTGGCCGGTGACCGGCGGGAGCTTGGAGAAGCCGGCGGCCTTGAGGGCGGTGATGATGCCGCCCGCCATGCCGTCGTTGGCGGAGTAGACGCCGTCGATCTTGTCCTTGCCGAGGGCCGAGATCGCGCCTTCCATGTTGGCGTTGGCGTTCTCCGGCTTCCACTCCTTGGTGTCGTACGACTTGCCGATCTTGACCTTGCCCTTGAGCTCGGCCAGCGCGCCCTTCTTGAAGAGGGCGGCGTTCGGGTCGGTGATGGCGCCGTTCATCATGACGATCTGGGCGTCCTTGGCCTTGTCGCCCAGCGCCTCGAGCAGGGCCTCGCCCTGGACGTGGCCGACCTCTTCGTTGTCGAAGGACGTGTAGGCGTCGATCGGGCCCTCGGCGAGGCGGTCGAAGGCGACGACCGGGATGCCCGCGTCCTTGGCCTTCTTCACACCGTTGGCGATCGCCTTGGAGTCCACCGCGTCCACGATCAGCGCGTCGACCTTGTTGGTGATCATCGTGTCGATCTGCTGCGTCTGGACGGTGGCGTCCTGCTTGGCGTTGGCGTAAACAACCTCGGCCTTGCCATCGGTCAGCTCGCTGATCTTCTCCTCGATCAGCGGCTTGTCGAACTTCTCGTAACGCGCCGTCTGGTTCTCGGGCAGGAGCAGGCCGATCTTGAGGGCATCGCCCTTGTTCCCGGCTGTCTCGTCGGCCTTGTCTCCGGACTCCTTGGCGCTGCCACAGGCGGCGAGGGAAACGGCCATTGCGGTGGCGGCCACGGCCATGGCGGCACGACGCATCTGCGTGTTCACTTCAGAAACCTCCCTGACGAGGCCGCGTCGTTGCGGCCGAGGTGGCTGGAAGTCAACTCCGCCCTGCTGGCAGCGTCAAGGAGTAAACCCTTAACGAGATGACAACGGTGCCATTCGTTATCTAGGTGAAGGCAGGGGCGCCAGCGGGCAGGGCACTTTCCAGAAGGGTCGAATCGCCCATTTCATTGAGTACGAGCGCCAGCGCGCCCAGCACTTCGGATCGCCCGCCGAGCGCTCCCGGCAGCACCGAAAGCTGCCTGGCCGCGCTGGGGATGGCATACCTGGACACCGAGTCGCGGATCGGCCCGAGCACCAGCTCGCCCGCCTCCGCAAGGTCTCCGCCCAGCACCACACGGCTGGGGTTGAGGAGGTTGCAGAGGTTGGCGACACCGCTGCCGATGTGGCGGCCGACGTCCGCGATCACCCGGCGGCAGCCGGGATCGCCCTCGCGGGCCAGCTGCACCACGCGCTCCATGGTCAGATCGGCGCCGTGGCTGGACTGGAGCAGCGGCAGGACGTATCTGGCGGCCGTGAAGGTCTCCAGGCAGCCCCGGTTGCCGCAGCGGCAGACCGGGCCCGACTCGTCGAGCGTGATGTGCCCGATCTCGCCGGCCGTGCCGCCGGGTCCCCGGTAGATCTGTCCGCTGATCACAAGGCCGGCGCCGACACCGCTCGCGACCTTGATGTATGCCAGGTCCTTGACCCCGCGCCCGCTGCCCCAGACCAGCTCGCCGAGGGCGCCCAGGTTGGCGTCGTTGTCGACGTACACGGGCACACCGAGGCGGCCGGACAGCTCCTCGCTCGGGTTGATGCCCTTCCAGCCCGGCAGGATCGAGGTCGAGCCGAGCGTGCCGGACTCGACGTCGATGGGTCCCGGTACGCCGAGACCGACGCCGATCACCTTGTCCTGGCTGATGCCGGTCGCCGCGATCAGCCGCTTGACCAGGCCTTCTGCCCGGTCGAAGCCTTCGGCGGACGAGGCGTCCACGTCCAGCGGCTCGGCTTCCTCGGCGAGCACCTGGTGCGCGAGATTGCCGACGGCGACGCGCAGGTGCGTATGACCGAAGTCGACGCCGATGACGATGCCGGCGTCGCTGCTGAGCGCGACGCTGCGGGCCCGGCGGCCGCCCGCGGAGGTCGGCGTGACCTCGACGGTCCCGCCGTCCTTCAGTTCGCGAACGATATTGGAGACCGTGGCTGCGGAGAGCCCTGTGGTCCTGGCGATCTCTGCCTGGGTGAGCGAGCCCGCCATGCGTACCGCACGAACGACCCGCTCAAGGTTGGCCCGGTGCAGTGACGTCTGCGACCCCGGAGTCTCCATTGACTTCCCTTCCTCCAACATGTGAACCCTAAGATGAGCCTTTGGGGTTGCTTCGCGTCAAGACCTTGAGCGTTGTGACACAGCCCGCTGAACGCAGAACCGCCCGTCGGCGTCATGCCGGCGGGCGGTTCGTACTGAGGCAGGAAACCCCGGTGGCGCTACTTCACGGCGCCCGCGGTCAGGCCGGCGACGACCTGGCGCTGGAAGATGATGTACGCCGCGAGGACGGGCAGCATCGCCATCACCAGACCGGCGAAGAGCCCCGACCAGTCGCCCTTGTATCCCTGACTGGTCGCGAGCTCGACCAGGCCCTGGGAGAGCACCCGGTTCTCCGGGTTGTTGTTGAGCACCGTCGGCAGCATGTACTGGTTCCACTGCCCCAGGAAATTGAAGATGCCGACGCTGATCAGGCCGGGCTTGGCCATCGGCAGCATCACCTGGAAGAAGGTCCGGGTGTGCGAGGCGCCGTCGATCATCGCCGCTTCCGCCACTGAGCTGGGCAGCGTACGGAAGAACGACGTGAGGAAGAAGACGGTGAAGGGCAGCGAGTACGCGATGTAGACGAGGATCAGGCCGGGGATGGTCTCCAGCATCCCCATGTTCTTCAGTACGTAGAAGAGCGGCACCAGGGCGAGCATGATCGGGAAGCTCATTCCTCCGACGAAGAGGAAGTAGATGAAGCGGTTCCCGGGGAAGTCGAAGCGGGCGAGGACGTACGCCGCCATGGAGCCCAGCAGCAGCGTGCCGACGAGCGAGCCGCCGACCACGATGACGGTGTTGAAGAAGTAGTCGCTCATGTGCGCTTCGGACCAGGCGCGCGACCAGTTCTCGAAGTGCAGCTTGTCCGGCAGCGAGAACGGCGACTCGAAGATCGACGCGTCGTCCTTGAAGGACGTCATCACTGCCCAGAGCAGCGGCATGACGACCATGAAGGCCCACAGGATCAGGACGCCGTGCGAGAAGACGTTGAGCGTGCTGCCGCTCACGTCGCGCCGCTTCCTGGCGGGGTCCGTGACGGTCGCCTTCTGCACCGGCGGGCGGTCCGCGGCGCCGACGTCGGCGGGAGGGGTGTCAGTGATCTTCATCAGAACTCCAGCCGCTCACGCCGGCCCAGTCGCATCACCAGGGCCGCGAAGGCCAGGGTGATGACAAGGAGGGCCACTCCGATCGTTGTCGCATAGCCTGCCTGGCCGTCCCGGAACGCCGTCTGGTAGACGTACAGCACCAGGACGGTCGTCGAGTAGTCGGGACCGCCGGGCCCCACGGTCATGATCTGGACGACCGCGAAGGATTCCGCGCCGAGGGCGAGGATTCCCAGGTAGACCCAGCCCGACTGCACGGTGTCCCAGAGCAGCGGGATGGTGATCCTGAAGAATGTGGTGACCCGGCTGGCGCCGTCGAGCAGGGCCGCCTCGTAGAAGTCCCTGGGAATGGACGCCATGCCCGCGGAGAAGAGCACCACGAAGAAGCCCACGGTGGCCCAGACCATCACTGCCATGACTGCCCAGATGGCGATGTCCGGGTCACCCAGCCACTGCGGCTGAATGCTGTCGAGACCGATCGCTCTCAGCAGTCCGTTGATGGCGCCTTCGTTCGGGTTGTACGCGAAAGCGAACAGCACGGCGACGATGGCGATCGAGAGCACCTGCGGGAAGAAGTAGGCGACCTTGTAGAAGGACGAGCCCCGGACTCCCGCGATGGCGGCGCCCTTCCGGCGCCGCCCGCCCACATTGATCATGAAGGCGAAGAAAAGCGCGAGGCCGAGCGTCACCAGCGGCAGCAGTAGCGCGAAGAGCAGGCTGTGCCCCAGAGAATCCCAGAAGATCTGGTCTTCCAACATTCTGCTGTAGTTGTCGAAGCCGACCATTTCGAAGTCCGGGCTCAGGCCGGTCCAGTCCGTGAACGAGTAGTAAATGGACTGGATGAACGGCCAGATGACGAAGATTACATACAACGCCAATGGGGCTCCCAAGAACCCCGCAATGAACCGGTACTTGCCGTGTTGCATGGTTACCGACCCCGCTCTTCGGGCGTGTGCCGCCGCTGATTCTGCGATCTCCCGGGGGCCCGCCCCCGGACCCCCGGGGTACTCACTGGTGCTTGTAGTGCTTGATCGACTGATCCTTGGCCGCCGCGTCGGCAAAGCCCTGGATCTTCTTGATGGTCTCCGCCGGAGTCGCGCGGCCGGCCATCATCTCGCCGAGACCGGCGACACCGATCTGCTCCTTCTGGAGCTTCACATACCAGTCCTGCAGGCGCGGGTTCACAACATTCGCGCCGGCCTTTTCGAGGGCGGCGCTGGCCGAGGTGAGGCCCGGGGTCAGCTCGATGCCGTCGGTGCCGCCGTTGAGGGCGGTCAGGGACTTCACGCTCTGGGTGAAGTTCTTCGACGACGCCTCGCTGAGCATGATGCGCAGCTGCTCCATGCCGCCGTCGGGATTCTTCGCCGACTTCGGGACGATGAACGGCTCGCCGCCGGACGCCCAGATGGTGCCGAAGGGCAGCTTGTCGGAGCCGTCGAGGCCGGACGGTGCGCCGACGGACAGCTTGAAGTCGGCCGGCATGGTCTTGGACGCCTCGTTCTCCACCCATGAACCGTTCGGGATGAAGAGCGCCTTGCCCTTGGTCCAGGCGGTCTGCGACTGGATGTGGTCGATGCTCGGCGTGCCCTTGAGGATGTAGCCCTTCTTGAAGAGCTCGTAGTACGCCTCGAAGGCGGCCTTGACGGCCGGGTGCTTCCAGGCGTTGGGCTCCAGATTGTCGATGGCGTCGAGGACTTCGCGGCCACCGATCTTGGCGATGAACGGGTAGAGCGAGAAGGGGATGTAGTACGGGTGCTTGCCCGCGTACGTCCAGCCCGCGATGCCCTTCTTCTTCGCCTTGGCGCACAGCGCGAGCATGTCGTCCCAGTTCTCCGGGTACGTCGCGTCGAGCTTCTCCAGCGCGGTCTGCGAGTACCAGACCCCGTAGACGGTGTACGCGTAGTACATGATCCAGACCGGGTCGCCGTCGAACTGGCCCATCTCGACGATGCCGGGCCGCAGCGTGTCGCGGACCTTCTTGCTCGGGTCGTCGATGGAGGCGGCGTCCAGCAGCGGTGTGAGGTCGGTGAGCTGCTTCTTGCCGACCAGGACGCCCATGTCCATCTGCTCGGCGCCCGAGTTGTCGATCAGGTCCGGGGGCGTGCCGCCGTTGAACCTCGGCTGGAGCTGCGAGCGGATCTTCTGCGTGGAGGAGAACTTGATCTGTGCCTTGGGGTACGTCTTCTCGTAGACGGCCTTGGCGTCCTGGGCATACTTCGTGCCGAACCCGCCGTCGAAAATGACAATTTCGAGCGGGGCGCTGTCATTGACGCCCAACGGGTTCTTGTCCGTCTTCTTGCCCTTGTCGACCTTTTCGTCGCCGCCGCTGTCACTGCTCGCACAAGCGGACAGGAAGCTCATCGTCGGAACAGCGATCAGGCCGAGTGCGGCAGACCGCTTGATCAGATTGCGACGGCCAAGGCCCTCATTGTTGTGGGCGGAGGTGGATCCCATGCTCAAGTCCTCGCCTTCTCCAGGACTCAGGCGGTGTACCGGTCACCCGTCGATATTCGCCTAGGCGAAGGGCCCCGCCACCGCGGTCAAATGACGCTGGGTCGTGCAGAGTTGCAGAAGATACGGAACATAGCGTCAGGCAGCCGCCCGAGGCGACTTCCCACGCTGTCCCCGTCCCCCTGGCCCGCTGCCAGAAAGCGGCGTTGCAGACGCCGACAGGTATAGTCCACTTCCCGCCAGCTGAGCAAGATCGAAAGCAGGTTTGGGCGGCAGTCTTTCCCGAGTTGAGACCTCGCGGATATCTGGAAGGCGCACGTAGTCGCCTGTGCGGCTGCGCAAAACCGGCGCGCCCCCTTCGTCTCCCCTGCCGCGTACAACACCCTTGACACCATCGGTGACTTGACTCCCTACTGGACCCCGTGAACCGCTCATGACAACGTTGTCCAAGGGGAGTCACATGTCCGGGATGCAGCACAGACCTCGGCACGGACAAGGCCGCACAGCGGCCGCCATCGCGGCGGCCGCCCTTCTGCTCGTCGTCACGGCCCCTTCCGCGGCCGTCGCCCAGCCCGCCGAACCCGCACCGCCCGAGCGCGCGTTCAGCTCCTCCTTCGAGGCGGACGAACCTCAGCCGGAATGGCGTAATACTGTGGAAACCGGACCGGACGGCTCCAAGCGGACATCCGGCGTCGACGGTGGCTTCACTTCCGGGATACCGGGCAATGTCACCGACCACGTCACGGACGTGCGCGCGAGTGCGGAGAATGTCCCGGGCGGCGAGATCAAGGAGAATCTCGTCGACACCCAGCCGGGCACCAAGTGGCTGGCCTTCGAGCCCACGGCCTGGGTCGAGTTCGACACGGACGAACCGGTCAAGGTCGTGACATACGCCCTGACTTCGGCAAATGACGCCCCGGAGCGTGACCCGAAGGACTGGACGCTCAAGGCCTCCGCCGACGGCAAGGAGTGGAAGACCCTGGACTCCCGCGAGGGCCAGAGCTTCCAGAAGCGCTTCGAGACGAAGACGTACGACTTCCAGAGCGACACCGCGTACGCGCACTACCGCCTGGAGATCACCAAGAACAACGGCGCGGCAAACATCACCCAGCTGGCCGACGTTCAGTTCTCGAACGGTGACACCAGCGTGCCCGTCCCCGAGGACATGCGCAGCCACGTGGACCGCGGTCCCGGCGGCTCGCCGACCGCGAAGGCGAACGCGGGATTCACCGGAAAGAAGGCACTGCGTTACGCCGGTACGCACAAGCCGGACGGCCGGGCGTACTCGTACAACAAGGTCTTCGACGTCGATACGGCGATCACTCGCGACACCGAGCTCTCCTACCGGGTGTTCCCTTCGCTGCCGGAGACCGACCTGAACTACCCGGCCACGAACGTGTCGGTGGACCTCGCCTTCACCGACGGCACCTATCTGAGTGACCTCAAGGCCGTCGACGCGCACGGCGGGGTCCTCAGCCCGCAGGGCCAGGGCGCCGCCAAGCGGCTCTACGTCAATCAGTGGAACCAGGTCGCGTCCCGGATCGGCGCGGTGGCGGCGGGCAGGACCGTCGACCGGATCCTGGTGGCGTACGACTCCGCCAAGGGCCCGGCGAAGTTCCAGGGCTGGATCGACGATGTGACGATCGCCCCCAAGGCCCCCGAGAAGCGCTTCGACCGCCTTTCGGACTACGCGTCGACGGTCCGCGGCACCAACTCCAGCGGATCGTTCTCGCGCGGCAACACCTTCCCGGCCACCGCCGTCCCGCACGGCTTCAACTTCTGGACGCCGGTGACCAACGCCGCGTCGAAGAGCTGGCTGTACGACTACGCGCGCGCCAACAACGCCGACAACCTGCCGGCCCTCCAGTCGTTCAGCGCCAGCCACGAGCCGAGCCCCTGGATGGGCGACCGGCAGACCTTCCAGCTGATGCCGTCGGCGGCGGCCGGCACCCCGGACACCTCCAGGACCGCCCGCGCCCTGCCCTTCAAGCACAGCAACGAAACGGCGAAGCCGCACTACTACGGCGTCACTTTCGAGAACGGCCTCAAGGCCGAGATGACCCCGACCGACCACGCGGCGATGATGCGGTTCACCTATCCGGGCGACGACGCGAGCGTCATCTTCGACAACGTCACCAAGGAGGGCGGACTGACCCTCAACCCCGCCACCCGCTCCTTCACCGGCTTCTCGGACGTCAAGAGCGGACTCTCCACGGGTGCGACGCGGCTCTTCGTGTACGGAGTCTTCGATGCCCCCGTCACCTCGTCGTCCTCCGAAGGCGTCACCGGCCATCTGCGCTTCGACGCCGGCGCGGACCGCACCGTCACCCTGCGCCTGGCCACCTCGCTCCTCAGCGTCGACCAGGCGAAGCGGAATCTCGCCGACGAGATCCCCGGCTCCGCCGGCTTCGGCCGGATCAAGGCCCGCGCGCAGGACGCCTGGGACGACATCCTCGGCCGCGTCGAGGTCGAAGGCGCGACGCGCGACCAGCTGACGACCCTCTACTCCAGCCTCTACCGGCTGTACCTCTACCCCAACTCCGGCTTCGAGAAGGTCGGTTCCAAGAACCAGTACGCCAGCCCCTTCTCCCCGCAGACCGGCCCCGACACCCCCACCCACACCGGCGCGAAGATCGTCGACGGCGAGGTGTACGTCAACAACGGCTTCTGGGACACCTACCGGACGACGTGGCCCGCCTACTCCTTCCTCACCCCCAAAAAGGCCGGCAAGCTCGTCGACGGCTTCGTCCAGCAGTACAAGGACGGCGGCTGGATCTCCCGCTGGTCCTCCCCCGGTTACGCCGACCTGATGACCGGCACCTCGTCCGACGTGGCCTTCGCCGACGCGTACGTCAAGGGCGTCGACTTCGACGCCACGACGGCGTACGAAGCGGCGCTGAAGAACGCCACCGTCGTACCGCCCTCTTCGGGCGTCGGCCGCAAGGGCATGGACACCTCCCCCTTCCTCGGGTACGCGTCCACCGAGACGCACGAGGGCCTCTCCTGGTCCCTGGAGGGCTACCTCAACGACTACGGCCTCGCGAAGATGGGCCAGGTGCTCTACGCGCAGACGAAGAAGGCCCGCTACAAGGAGGAGTCGGCGTACTTCCTGGGCCGCGCCCGTAACTACGTCAAGCTCTTCGACGACAAGGCGGGCTTCTTCCAGGGCCGTGACCTCAAGGGCGACTGGCGGGTGCCGAGCGAGAAGTTCGACCCGCGCATCTGGGGTTACGACTACACCGAGACCAACGGCTGGGGCTACGCCTTCACCGCCCCCCAGGACTCCCGCGGCCTCGCCAACCTCTACGGCGGCCGCTCCGGCCTCGGCGACAAGCTCGACCGCTACTTCTCGACCCCCGAGACGGCAAGCCCCGAGTTCACCGGCTCGTACGGCAGCGTCATCCACGAGATGACGGAGGCGCGTGACGTACGGATGGGCATGTACGGCCACAGCAACCAGGTCGCCCACCACGCGACGTACATGTACAACGCCGCATCCCAGCCCTGGAAGACGCAGGAGAAGGTCCGCGAGGTCCTCTCCCGCCTCTACACCGGCAGCGAGATCGGCCAGGGCTACCACGGTGACGAGGACAACGGCGAGCAGTCCGCCTGGTACCTCTTCTCGGCGCTCGGCTTCTACCCGCTGGTCATGGGCAGTGGCGAGTACGCCGTCGGATCGCCGCTCTTCACGAAGGCGACCGTGCACCTGGAGAACGGCCGGGACCTGGTGGTCAAGGCCCCCAGGAACAGCGCGAAGAACGTCTACGTCCAGGGCCTGAAGGTCAACGGCAAGTCCTGGAAGTCCACCGCCCTCCCGCACGACCTGCTCGCGCGCGGCGGCACGCTGGAGTTCGACATGGGCGCGAAGCCGTCCGCCTGGGGTACGGGCAAGAAGGCCGCGCCCGTCTCGATCACCCAGGACGACAAGGTGCCGACGCCGCCGTCCGACGTGATCAGCGGATCAGGGGCGCTCTTCGACAATTCGTCCGCCACGCAGGGGCAGTTCGAGTCCGTCGAACTGCCCCTGAAGTCACCGGCGCGAGCCGTCCAGTACACCCTCACCTCGTCGGACCGCACGAAGGCCCCCACGGGCTGGGTGCTCCAGGGCTCCGACGACGGCGAGAAGTGGACCGACGTCGACAAGCGCTCGGGCGAGTCCTTCGCCTGGGACCGGCAGACCCGTGCGTTCACGGTGGACGACCCGGGTACGTACAAGCGCTACCGGCTGGTGAGCGGCGGCGGGGCATCGCTGGCTGAGGTGGAGCTGCTGTCCTGACGCGGGCAAACGCCCGAAGGGCCGCATCCCCTGCGCGGGGATGCGGCCCTTCGGGGCTCAAGCGGTGATGCCTACTTGCGGATCAGCGACCGCAGGACGTACTGCAGGATGCCGCCGTTGCGGTAGTAGTCCGCCTCGCCGGGGGTGTCGATGCGCAGCTTCGCGTCGAACTCGACCGTCTCCCCCGAGGGCTTGACGGCCTTGACCTTCAGGGTCTCCGGGATGCCGCCGTCGTTCAGGCCGGTGACGCCGGTGATCTCGAAGGTCTCCTCGCCGGTCAGACCCAGACCGAGCGCCGAGGCGCCCTCCGGGTACTGGAGCGGCAGGACGCCCATGCCGATGAGGTTCGAGCGGTGGATGCGCTCGTACGACTCGGCGATGACGGCCTTGACGCCGAGCAGCGCGGTGCCCTTGGCCGCCCAGTCGCGGGACGAGCCCGAGCCGTACTCCTTGCCCGCCAGGATGACCAGCGGGGTGCCGGCGGCCTGGTAGTTCTGCGAGGCGTCGTAGATGTACGAGACCGGCGCACCTTCATCGGACCGGGTGAAGTCGCGGGTGAAGCCGCCCTCGGTGCCCGGCGCGATCTGGTTGCGCAGGCGGATGTTGGCGAACGTGCCGCGGATCATGACCTCGTGGTTGCCACGGCGCGAGCCGTAGGAGTTGAAGTCACGACGCTCGACACCGTGCTCGGTCAGGTACTTGCCCGCCGGGGTGTCGGCCTTGATCGCACCGGCCGGGGAGATGTGGTCGGTCGTGACCGAGTCGCCCAGCTTGGCGAGGACGCGGGCGCCCGCGATGTCGGAGACCGGGGTGGTCTCCATCGTCATGCCCTCGAAGTACGGGGGCTTGCGGACGTACGTCGACTCGGCGTCCCACTCGAAGGTGTTGCCGGTCGGGATCGGCAGCGCCTGCCACTGGGCGTCGCCCGCGAAGACGTCCTGGTAGGACTTGTTGAACATGTCCTCGCCGATGGCGTTCGCCACGACGTCGTTGACCTCGGCCTCGGAGGGCCAGATGTCCGTGAGGTAGACCGGCTTGCCCTCGGTGTCGACGCCGAGCGCGTCCTTGGTGATGTCCACCTTCATGGAGCCCGCGATGGCGTACGCGACGACCAGCGGCGGGGAGGCCAGGTAGTTCATCTTGACGTCGGGGTTGATGCGGCCCTCGAAGTTGCGGTTGCCCGAGAGCACCGACGTAACGGCCAGGTCGTTGTCGTTGACGGCCTTGGAGACCTCCTCGGGCAGCGGCCCCGAGTTGCCGATGCAGGTGGTGCAGCCGTAGCCGACGAGGTTGAAGCCGACCTTGTCGAGGTAGGGGGTCAGCCCCGCCTTGTCGAAGTAGTCCGTAACAACCTTTGAACCCGGGGCGAGCGTGGTCTTGACCCACGGCTTGCGGGTCAGGCCCTTCTCGACCGCCTTCTTGGCCACCAGCGCGGCGGCGACCATGACGTACGGGTTCGAGGTGTTGGTGCAGGACGTGATGGCCGCGACCGTCACGGCGCCGTGGTCGATCTCGTACGTCGAACCGTCGGGGGCGGTGACCAGGGTCGGCCGGGTCGGTACGCCGTTGTGCTCGGCCGGCGAGTCGGAGGCCGGGAAGGACTCCTTGCCCGCCTCCTCGTCGTCCTCGACGTAGTTGCGGACGTCCATGGCGAACTGCTGGGCGGCGTTGGCGAGGACGATACGGTCCTGCGGACGCTTCGGGCCGGCGATCGACGGGACGACGGTCGACAGGTCGAGTTCGAGCTTCTCGGAGAAGTCGGGCTCGGCGGCCGGGTCGAGCCAGAGGCCCTGCTCCTTGGCGTACGCCTCGACGAGCGCGACCTGCTGCTCGTCGCGGCCGGTCAGGCGCAGGTACTTCAGGGTCTCGTCGTCGATCGGGAAGATCGCGGCGGTGGAGCCGAACTCCGGCGACATGTTGCCGATGGTGGCGCGGTTCGCGAGGGAGGTGGCGGAGACGCCCTCACCGTAGAACTCGACGAACTTGCCGACGACGCCGTGCTTGCGGAGCATCTCGGTGATGGTCAGCACGAGGTCGGTGGCGGTGGTGCCGGCCGGCAGCTCGCCGGTGAGCTTGAAGCCGACGACGCGCGGGATGAGCATGGAGACCGGCTGGCCGAGCATCGCGGCCTCGGCCTCGATGCCGCCGACGCCCCAGCCGAGCACGCCGAGGCCGTTGACCATGGTGGTGTGCGAGTCGGTGCCGACGAGGGTGTCGGGGTACGCCTGGCCGTTGCGGACCATGACGGTCCGCGCCAGGTGCTCGATGTTGACCTGGTGGACGATGCCGGTGCCCGGGGGGACGAC
This sequence comes from Streptomyces spiramyceticus, assembly GCF_028807635.1. Classification (NCBI taxonomy): domain Bacteria; kingdom Bacillati; phylum Actinomycetota; class Actinomycetes; order Kitasatosporales; family Streptomycetaceae; genus Streptomyces; species Streptomyces spiramyceticus. The sequence goes on along the minus strand of NZ_JARBAX010000002.1, from coordinate 338,274 downwards.
CTTGAACTCGTCGAAGGCGGTCTGGCCCCAGCGCAGGAACTGGTAGCGCTCCTTGTTGCGGCCGTACTCCAGCTCGACGTTCTGCTGGAAGGCGGCGGCCGTACCGAACTTGTCGGCGATGACGGAGTGATCGATGACCAGCTCGGCCGGGGCCAGCGGGTTGATCTTCGCCGGGTCGCCGCCGAGCTCCTTGACGGCCTCGCGCATGGTGGCGAGGTCCACGACGCAGGGCACGCCGGTGAAGTCCTGCATGATCACGCGGGCGGGCGTGAACTGAATCTCCTGGCTGGGCTGGGCCTGGGAGTCCCAGCCGCCGATCGCCCGGATGTGGTCGGCGGTGATGTTCGCGCCGTCCTCGGTGCGGAGCAGGTTCTCCAGCAGCACCTTCAGGCTGTAAGGGAGGCGCGCGGAGCCCTCGACCTTGTCCAGCTTGAAGATCTCGTACGACTCGTCGCCCACGCGCAGCGTGCTGCGGGCGTCGAAGCTGTTCGCCGACACGACAGTCTCCTTCTTCAATGTGCGCGTTTCTACCGCATCCTGCCGCCACGGCCCCCTGGCCATCCGCTAAGGTGAGACTTACTTAGGTCACCCTTAGCGGTCGGCGGCTGCGGTACGCCTTCGGCAGATATCTCGATGTCGAGATAACACTAGTACATGGCCTCGACTCGGTCATGCCCGGACCACGCCTGCGCCCTTTTCATTCTCCGCCCCGAGAAGGAGACCCGCGGCGAGCCCCGACAGCACATTCCTCACCCGCGCATCCGGAGCGGCCTTCAAGCTCGGCGCGGACGGCATTACGTCCGCACGCATACAGCGGCACGAATGCGGCTCACCGACCTCAAGTCGCGTCTCGGCCCTTCCCGCCTTTTCCGCTTCAACCGGAACATTTCACCCCGTCAGTTGACCGGCGCGTCCCAGGAATCCCACATCTCATATGTGAGATAGCCTGCCGTCATGGCAGACGACTATCTCGTACGCATCGGCAAGCTCATCCGTGACGCCCGTCAGCATCGGGGCTGGACACAGACACAGCTTGCCGATGCACTCGGTACCAGCCAGAGTGCCGTGAACCGCATCGAGCGGGGCAACCAGAACATCAGCCTTGAGATGATCGCCCGTATCGGTGAGGCTCTCGACAGTGAAATCGTCTCTCTCGGGTACGCGGGACCGATGCATCTGCGAGTGGTCGGCGGGCGACGCCTCTCCGGCTCGATCGACGTGAAGACGAGCAAGAACGCGTGCGTGGCGCTGCTGTGCGCCTCGCTCCTCAACAAGGGCCGCACCGTGCTGCGGCGGGTGGCGCGCATCGAGGAGGTGTACCGCCTTCTGGAAGTGCTGAGTTCCATCGGCGTACGCGTCCGCTGGATCAACGACGGCAAGGACCTGGAGATCGTGCCGCCCGCCCGTCTCGACATGGACTCCATGGACGCGGAGGCGGCGCGCAGGACGCGGAGCATCATCATGTTCCTCGGCCCGCTGCTGCACCGGATGGACCACTTCAGGCTCCCGTACGCGGGCGGCTGCGACCTCGGCACCCGGACCGTCGAGCCGCACATGATCGCGCTGCGCCGTTTCGGCCTGGACATCACGGCGACGGAGGGGATTTACCATGCGGTGGTGGAGCCGGCGACCGGGCCCGGCCGGCCGATCGTGCTGACCGAGCGCGGCGACACGGTGACCGAGAACGCGCTGCTCGCGGCTGCGCGGCACGACGGCGTGAGCGTGATCCGTAACGCCTCGTCCAACTACATGGTCCAGGACCTGTGCTTCTTCCTGGAGGCGCTGGGCGTACGGGTCGACGGCGTCGGGACGACCACCCTCACCGTGCACGGCGTGCCGAACATCGACGTGGACGTCGACTACTCGCCCTCGGAGGACCCGGTCGAGGCGATGAGCCTGCTCGCCGCGGCCGTCGTGACGGGCTCCGAGCTGACGATCCGTCGGGTGCCGATCGAGTTCCTGGAGATCGAGCTCGCGGTGCTGGAGGAGATGGGCCTCGACCACGACCGCACCTCCGAGTACGCCGCGGACAACGGGCATACGCGCCTGGTGGATCTCACCGTACGGCCGTCCAAGCTGGAGGCGCCGATCGACAAGATCCACCCGATGCCGTTCCCCGGGCTGAACATCGACAACGTGCCGTTCTTCGCGGCGATCGCGGCGGTCGCCCAGGGCCAGACCCTGATCCACGACTGGGTGTACGACAACCGCGCGATCTACCTGACCGACCTCAACCGCCTCGGCGGCCGCCTCCAGCTCCTCGACCCGCACCGCGTCCTGGTGGAGGGCCCGACGCGCTGGCGGGCCGCCGAAATGATGTGCCCGCCGGCGCTGCGGCCCGCGGTGGTCGTGCTGCTGGCGATGATGGCGGCGGAGGGTACGTCCGTACTGCGCAACGTCTATGTGATCAACCGGGGTTACGAGGACCTGGCGGAACGCCTCAACTCGGTGGGCGCGCAGATCGAGATCTTCCGCGACATCTGAACGACGAACGCCGCCGCACCCTCTCTGACCTGCAAGGCAGCGGGTCAGGAAGGGGTGCGGCGGCACCTGTGGGACTTCTCTGGGACTTTGGGCCTGAGCCGGGCTCCTGCGGACGCTGCCCTCCGGGCCGAGGCTACGCGAAGACCGCGTCGATGGCGGCGGTGCCCCGTGCGCCCGCCCGGGGTAGGAAGTGGGAGTACTTCCGCAAGGTGAATCCGGGGTCGGAGTGTCCCAGCCATCGTGCCAGGGAGACGACCGATTCGCCGGCCTCCAGTTCCTCGGAGGCGTAGAAGTGGCGCAGGGCGTGGAAGCCGTGCTCCCGGGACGGCTCCCACACTCGGGACCCGTCCGGGGTGCTTTCCTGCAGCGGAGCGATCACGCCTGCTCCGGCCAGGGCCGGCTTCCAGACGTAGGAGTTGAAGAAATTCCGGTTGATCGCCTTCCGCTCGCGTCCCGTCACCAGGAGGCTGTACGTCCTCGGCCGACGGTGTTTGGCTTCCACAGGCGTCTCTGGGGGACGCGGGTCGTCCCAGGGCAAGGTGACCGGCACTGGTGCGAAGAGCTCCATGTGCCGCTGGATGGCTCGGGCCACGCTTTTGGGCAGGGGCACGTCTCGGACCTTGCGGCCCTTGGGGAGCGCAAAGCACAGCTTCGCTCGCACCATCTTCACCTGGCGCCGGACATGGACGACTTCCTTGGCGAAGTCGATGTCCTCCACACTCAGCCCGAGCGCCTCCCCTTGCCGAAGTCCCAGGCCGGCTCCGATCTCTACAAGGACCCGGTAGCGTTCCGGCATGGCTGCGCGGACGGCCAGCACACGCTCGGGCGGCCACGCCTCGACCCTGCCGGGTGCGGCAGCCGGCGGACCGACCGTGCTGGAGCGGCACGGATTGCGTGCGAGTCGGCGGTCCTCGACGGCGGCCTGGAGGAGGCTGGACAGCGTCGCCCAGACAAGACGGATCGAGGTCGGGCCGAGGTCCTTCTCCAGCCGCTTCTTCCAATTGCGCAGCGTCTCCGTGCCCACGCCGTTCAGCGGCTGGGCACCGAGATGCGGAAGGATGTGCCGACGCACCCGCTGCTCGATGCGCTCGATGGTGGAGGGGTCTCCGCTCTGGGTGGGCCACCAGTGCGTCTCGATGTAGTCCTTGAGGGAGATGGCCCCGTCGCGCGGATCGACGAACTCACCTCGGCGCGCGTCAGTCTGAGCTTGGGCGAGCCAGGTCTTGGCGTCCTGGAGGGTGTCGAACGAGCGGTCCTTGACGCCGGGGATTCCCTTGACGCGGTAGCGGGTGCACTTGCCGTACATCGCCGTGCGTTCGCGCTTGCCGGTCTTCGGGTTGGGGCGCTTCTTCAGCCATCGGTCTTCTATGTAGCCAGCCAGTTGGAACTCCTTGACGAAGGTGGATGGAGACTGTGCTCAACGGCGCACGGAGCGTCAGGCGCTGGGGAAGCGGGTGGACCGCTCCTGGGGACGGGCGTTCAGCGGGTTCAGGACCGTGTTGGACCGCGAGTCGGCCTTCTCCTGCTCGCGGACCCAGGCGACGAGGGCTTCCAGCCTGTACATGACGCGGCCGCGTGGACCCATGCGGAAGCTCGGCGGTCCCTGCCGCCGGTGGCGCCAGACGTAGAGGGTGTGGGGTGAGAGGCCGAGATATTCGGCGGCGTCCTTCACAGTCAGGAACGCCGTGCGTACGGCGCCCGGGGAAGCGGGAGCAGCGGAAGGGACAAGCAACGGTTGCGCAGGCATGGGAGGTTCTCTGTGAGGTGCGGGAGGGAATGGGCCCGGTGGGCGGAGAGCCGGTTTCCGTCCACCCATTGCCCGTGGTGAAGCAGCAGAGGACTTCGCGGACAAGCCGCAGCTCGGCGCCCCGCTACGTGCGGCGCGCAGCCGCCATCGGCTCGCTCCGCACGTCAGGAAGGCGGAGGGCGGCTGCGAGGCGGCCCCAAGGGATCTCAGCCGACGTCGGCTTCCGAAGACAGTGCGCGAAGCGTTCGGCGAGCCGAGGGGCGCTCACGCCGGCGCACTCGGCCACCGCGGCGATGTGCGCTGCGGTCTGGTCACCGTTCCGCAGCCATGCCGCAATGCACGCGTCGCGCAGGTCGGAGACGTTCCTGCCGAGCGGCGAGTCGATTTCGTTTGCTTCCAGCACCGCCGCCCGCGCCTGCCTCCAGACCTTCCGGTAGACCGAACCGGCCAGCGGTCGACCGTCGTCGAGGACGAATATCGCGTCATCGTGGCCGAGATCGCGCCGGGTGATCTCAGTCTTCAAGATTGCCACCAACTCCGGGCATGCGGGAACACGCCGTACAGCACCCGCACCGTCGGCTCCCTCCACGTGGCCCGCTTGCCCCTGAGGGCGAATCAGCAGGGCACCATTGCCCTCGTCAGGAAGTTCCGCGTCTCGGACGCGCAGCGCCAGTGCTTCCGTCGGCCTCAGCGCCGCGAGAGCGATGGACGCCAGGAAGGCCCTCAGCACGAGTCCGTTCTGGGGCTGTTCGGCAACCCAGTCCAGCAGCGAAAAACACTGCCGATTGTTGGGGTGGGCACAGCAGTCGGCTCGCCGCACGGCATCGCGCAGCAACTGAACATCTCCAATGGTCTGGCGAATCGCCGGTTTTGCTAACCGGCGATCGTCGGCTATGTTGCGCCCGTCTGCGTGCTCCGACATCCAGGTGTATGCAGGAATAGCAGGACGTCACCGCGCTTCTCTAGACCGCTCTAGGTTTGCTTACTTCGCCGCGCTATTCCAGTCCGTTGCGCACCCGATGTGTCTGCCGTCGGCGAATTAGCACGCCCCCGGCGTTACAGAGGAGCGCCCTTACCAGCGCACGCTCACCTGGCTGCCGATGCCAAAGAACAGAGCAGGCGTCTTCTAAGCGCCTGGGCTGTTTGCGCATGGCGCAACCCTCTGCCCATCAACGCGTTCGCGACTCTGCAACTGAGGACGGGAACGTCGCGCTTTGACCGCAGGAGCCACCAGGAAGCGTCCGCTACCTCACCCCGTCCCAGTCTCGTTGCCCGATCACCCCGCCAGCGCCGTCGAACAAGACAGAGGCGGACTTCGAACACACGCGCCCATTAGGGTGATCCGACCAATACGCCTCCGAAGGAAAGGGACTGTCAACTTAACGGTGTAACTGGGGTAGTTAGATGTGGGTTGCTGAGAGGCGCCCGTCGAAGGCGATGTCGAACGCCTGCAGGGCTCGCTTCCAGCGGCTGGTCCATCGCTTGCGGCCGGTGCCGGTCGGGTCGAGGCTCATCACCGCGAGGTAGACGCACTTCAACGCGGCCGCCTCCGATGGGAAGTGCCCGCGGGCCCGGACGGCCCGGCGGATGCGGGCGTTCACGCTCTCGATCGCGTTCGTCGTGCAGACGATGCGGCGGATCTCGGCGTCGAACTGCAGGAACGGCACGAACTCGGCCCACGCGTTTTCCCAGAGCCGCACGATCGCCGGGTATTTGTCGCCCCAGGTCTCGGTGAATTCGACGAACCGGGTGGTGGCCGCGTCCTCGGTCGGCGCGGTGTAGACCGGCTTGAGGGCCTTGGCTATCTTGTCCCAGTCCTGGCGGGCGGCATAGCGGAACGAGGCCCGCAGCAAATGGACAACACAGGTCTGGACGACGGTCTTCGGCCAGACCTCGCCGACCGCGTCCGGCAGCCCCTTGAGTCCGTCACAGACCAGCATCAGTACGTCTTCGAGGCCGCGGTTCTTCAGCTCGGTCAGCACCCGCAGCCAGTGCTTGGCGCCCTCCCCGCCGTCGCCGGCCCACAGACCGAGAATGTCGCGGTGCCCCTCGGCCGTGACGGCCAAGGCCATGTAGATCGGACGGTTGGCGACCTGACCGTCCCTGATCTTGACGTTGATGCAATCGATGAACACGACCGGATAGACACGGCGCTTTCCATCAGTGGTTGCGAATCAGGTGGTCAATGGGCCCGCGAGCCATCCTCGCATGGCCTCGGTCGGCGTCTTGTCTCCGAGGACGAGGCGGGGACGGCGGTTGAGCTGACGGGCGACTTCCCGCAGATCGCGGGCACTGTGAACAGTGAGGTCGGTGCCCTTGGGAAAGTACTGCCGAAGCAAGCCGTTGGTGTTTTCGTTCGTACCGCGCTGCCACGGCGAGTGTGGGTCGCAGAAGTAGATCCGTAAGCCGGTCAGCATCTCGATGTCCTCGTGCAGAGTCAGCTCGCGACCCTGGTCCCAGGTAAGCGTCTTGCGCAGTTGGAGAGGGAGGTCCGCGGTCTGCGTGACTAGCGCATTGCGGACCTGCGGAGCCTTCCAGCCATCGGGCAGGTGGATGAGCCGGACGTAGCGGGTGGCGCGTTCCACCAGGGTGCCGATGGCCGAGCCCTGGCTGCGGCCGATGATGAGGTCGCCTTCCCAATGCCCGGGAGTTTTACGGTCGTTGACCTCGACGGGCCGCTGATGGATCAGTGTCATGTTCTTGTTCTTGATCTTGATCTTGATCTTGTTCGGCGACGGAACGCCTCGCCGCTGCTTCTTGCGGCGGATGCGACCGGTGCGGAGCTTGCCGAGCTTGCGGCCGAGCAGGCCGGCGAAGAGGGCGCGGTAGATCGTCTCCGGGCAGGCCCGCATCGCGGGTTCGTCCGTGTACGTTCGGGCGAGGTACCGCGAGACTTGCTGCGGCGACCACTTCTCGGCCAGCTTCTCGCGCACGGTCGTGCGCAAGGACTCGCTCGTCCTGATCTTCTCCGGCTTGGGGCGCTGCCTGCGCAGGAGTGCCTGGTTGTGGGCCCACCAGGGCTGGTAGCGGCCATCAGGCTTGCTGTTGCGCTGAATCTCCCGGTAGACGGTCTGAAAGCTCTTGCCGATCGAGTCGGCGATCTCCTTGACGGACCGCCCGACCTGGAGGCCGTCAGCAATGGCTATCCGGTCGTCCTGGGTAAGGAAGCGCGGCGATGTCGGGCCGAGGTCGGGAACGATCATGCTGCCAGCATCGATGAACCACAGCGAGCCACAGCTAGTGGAGACCCCGACCACCCGGGCGGCAGCGGCACCCTTGTGCCCCTCCCGCAGCAGCTCGAAGTACCGCTTCTTCACCACGGTCGACATCTTGTTGGGCGCGTACTTCGGCATCCGAACGCTCTCCTTCAGGAACGTTCGCAACCACCAATAGAACTCAAGCACGGTCGAGGGGCCGGTTCTGCCACTCGGACATCCCCTCCACCACCGCGTCGGTGATCGTGGAGATGGTGGTCTTGGACACCTCGGCGCCATAGACCTCGGCGAGATGAGCTGAGATCTCACCGTGCGTCAGACCCTTTGCAGACAGAGAGAGGACCATCTCGTCCACGCCGGTCAGCCGGCGCTGCCGCTTCTTGACGATCTGCGGCTCGAACGAGCCCTCGCGGTCCCTGGGCACCTCGATGGCGACCGGGCCGACGTCGGTCAGCACGGTCTTGGACCGCTTCCCGTTGCGGGAGTTGCCGCCGTTCTTGCCCGCCGGATCGTGCTTGTCATAGCCGACGTGGTCGGTCATCTCGCCGTCGAGCGCGGACTCCAACAGCCGCTTCGTGAGCTGCTGGAGCAGTCCGCCCTCACCGGTCAGCTGCAGCCCGTCGGCCTGGGCCCGAGAGACGAGCTCCTCGATGAACTTCTGGTCCACGGCTGCTGCCGATGCCGTCTCCGCGGCCACGGCCCCGGACTCGCCCTTGGCTATGTTCTCGCTGGTCACAGGTGCAATCCTCCATGATCGGATTTACACCGTTCTATTTACAGTCCCCCCGACGGACGTCCTGGCCGTCACCCTCTCGGATGCCAAACCGGCACAACTCCCGGTCTGGACGAGGGACAAACTCCGACTTCGCCGCCGCGTCACCTTGAGTAGTGGCGGCTTCGACAGGACCTGGTCGATCAAGCAGGACGCCCGCTGGAACCGCGGCACCCTGCGACAAATCGCCGAAAGGTGGCAGGTATCCCCCTCTGGCTGCTCAAGCAGATCCTCAACCCGCGTTTCCCCGACTCAGAGCCGCAACCGCGGCTGCCTATGACCGAGGACACCTACCTAAAGATCAAAGCCGACTACTTGCGGGGCCTCACCGCCACGGAGTCGTGGCGCTCTCTCCTCGACGAGCACAACGCCTGGTTCACCCTGACGACCATTACGAAGCTCTACATCAGCTTCGCCCAAGATGCCGACACACTCAGACCCGAACTCTGATGTGAGCCAGGCCACACAAACTTCGATGGCACGTGATTGTCCCGTCTCAATCGATCTGGTCCGTGGCGGCGGCTGCGGCCTGCGGCGACCAGATCGGATGAGACATCCGGCCGAGGCGAATCTCAGTCGACCTGGTCCCGCAACTGCGAATGCGCTGCGTGCGCCCTGCTGGCGACCAGGCCGTCTCATTCGATCGGGCTCGCGGGACCAGGTCATCTGAGACGAGGACCAGATCGACAGAGACGGGACAGTGATCAAAGTTCGGTGGCATAGGACACTCGATGTCCCTTGTCATCGGGCGTTTGACCTGGGATTCCTGGTGGAAGATGGCGTACAGGTTCGGCGGTCTCTCGTGTCCGGGCGGACCACAACCAGCCGCATCGACGATCGAATCGCCGTCGACGACGGTGAGCTGCCACACTTCGAGATCCAGGCCGGGAAAGAGCAGCCTCTCCACCTTCATGACCGCGGCATCCCCCGACTGGAACGGCCCTATAGACGGGACGAGCGCGAAATTCATCGGTCCTGAAGCAGACCGGCCCAGGCAACGACGGACGTAGCCATCACGGAAGCGATGCCGTTGGTGATCTTATCGGGATCCGTTGGCGCTGCACCGTTGCGGCCCGTGCGGTGTGCCGGACCTGTAGAGCTCGTAACAGGATCTTGGTGAGATGTCCTGGTCAGCCGTGACCGGTGTGACGATTCGGCCGTTCGGGATGGTGTGAGTACTCGGCCGTGGATCGTGAACGACGGCTTGTGGGCATTGATCGAGCCGCTGCTGCCGCCCTGGCCGGGGTGGTCGCCGGGGCCTCGGCCGGTGCCCGACCGGCTGTGTCTGCAGGGGATCCTGTACGTCCTGTGCAACGACGTTGCCTGGCAACTCCTGCCGCTGGAACTGGGGTTCGGCTCCGGGCAGACCTGTTGGCGACGCTTGGAGCGGTGGCAACAGGCAGGTGTCTTCGACCAGCTGCACCGGATCCTGCTCGCCGAGTTGAACGTGGCCGGCCGCCTCGACTGGTCCAGGGCCTGCGTGGACGGCTCACACGTCCGCGCGAAAAAGGGGGTGCCGATACCGGTCCGTCGCCGGTCGACCGGCGGAAGACGGGCAGCAAACACCACTTGATCTGCGACGGACACGGCACCCCGCTCAAAGTCATCACGACCGCGGCGAACGTCAACGACGTCACCCAGACCCTCGCCCTCGTCGATGGCATCCCATCTGTGGCAGGCCGCCCCGGCCGGCCCCGCAGGCGTCCGGAAGCCCTGCTCGGAGACAAGGGCTACGACTCGAACCCCAACCGCGATGAGCTGCGCAAACGCCGGATCCTGCCCGTCATCTCCCGCAAGGGCGCACTCAACATCAAAGGCATGGGCAAGCTCTGCTACGTCGTCGAGCAGACCTTCGCCCTGCTCCATCAGTTCAAACGACTCGCCGTCCGATGGGAACGGCGCACCGAACTCCACGACGCCTTCGCCTCCCTCGCCTGCAGTCTCATCTGCTGGCGACGCCTCAAGAAGCACGATTCATGATCCTGTTACGAGCTCGTAGCCAATGAACGCGCTCTCGTCCCACCTTCGGCCAGCTCCCTGGCCTGCCGGGGCGCCGCGTGACCAGCGACCACTCGAACGCGACGGCTCGTGCCGAAGATCACCAACGGCATCCGGAAGCGCGGTAAGAACCCATTACGGCAGTCACAAGAGGTCTCCCTGATCTCGAATGCTTTACTGCGAGAATTTCTCACTCGATGCGCGGGTGATTTTCTCAATGAGGTCCTCCGGGTCACGCGCCATGGCGCGCACGCTCTCTGGCCGAAAGAGGTGCGAAGCGGCCGCCGAGTCTTTGTCGTGTAGGAGCATGTACGCGAGCAGGTGAGCCAGCAGCCCGGCGGGTGCGGAGCACTGCCGTGCCGCTTCCTCGCGCGCCTGCCTCCACTCGGCCACAGACTCGTTGAGGAATTCAACCGCCCGCGCGAAGACGCCATGGCGACGCCAGAGCTTGATCACTTCGGCTGCGGCATCGCGGCTTCCCGCCCCAAAGCCGGCTCGCATAACGGCCGTGAACTCCTCTCGCTGCGGCTGATTCTCGAGCGAGTTCCTCACCTGAAGGGCGCAGAGAAGGAAAACATTCGTATCGCCGGCCATTACGTCCGTAGGGGCCTCATTGGTATCGGTCTCGATATCTGCGAAATCCTCCAACACTGACAAAACGGTACTGACGCTATCGATATGCCTTCGGTAAGCGATCGAGGAGATGGGAGTGATCGCCTCATAGCACGCGAGGAGGCGGGCGACTTCAATCATGGTGAGGATGTACTGCTTGACACGCAGCCAGATCCATGAGGAGTAAGTATCCTCATTGAGTAGTTCAAATAGTGCCCACGCCTCTTTGCCCTCGCCGTACGGCTCATATCCTCGCCTCAATTCTGGGGCCTCGGCGGCGCGGGCGTTGGCTGACCAAGCCTGGTATCCAAAGTAGTAATGCGACCGGCGAATGTAGTCGTCCACGGTGCGGACGATGTCGTCGCGTAGGGGGTGCGTCGCCGGGATCAGACTCTCCACGATGAGCCGCGCTTGTACAGTCAGCAAGCCGGGATCGCTGTATGCCGTGGCGGGATGCGCTCGATGCCAAGCCGTTCGACCGTTTCTCTCCTCAGTCAAATCAACGACGTCGTCGACAATCATCGTGAAGGAGGTGACGTACTCCACCGCCGTTGCCACCGCATAAACAAGCTTCATGTGTCCAGGGGTCTGATAGGCATCCGAAGTGATGGCCCGGTAGAAGTAGATCAAACCCGCTGACGCGAAGCAGTTGTGCCACGGGGAAACATTCCGCGCTAGATACTCACACCAGGCTTGGTTGGCGACGAGTACGGCAGGATCGCGAAGCTCCCCCACCACGGGAATATGAGCGAGATCCAAGTAGACCTGTCGAAATGGCCCCTCAATCTCTTCTTCAATCTGACCGAGAGAAATAGGAGCAGAAGGATTGAGATCAAACGCGCCTTTAGATCGATTGTCGACAGGAAACGCGAGCGCGTCAATCCGAGTCCGATCTGGCAGCGTTAGGAATCGATTCACGAAATCGCTTAGTGCGGAGTTCTCCAGGTCCAAGTATTTGTCCACTGCCAAGATCCTTTCTGCTGAAATACTGCTGTCAATCTCATGCAGTGATGGCAAAGGGGGGGTGGAGGTGCGGGGTTCTCGATCACATCAGTTGGAGACTCGGCGCAGCTGGGTCGCCATGGCGGCCTGCCCACGGCGCTCGGATGGGGTCCTCATACGCTCCGCTCCAGGGCTGTTCCGGCCAGCGTGGAAAGGGCCGCGTGCAGCGGCGGTGCGAGGTCTGCGGCCCCCAAAGCGGCGATGGCCTGCCGGTACCGCGCGCGGATCATGGACTTCACGGTGTCGACCGCACCTACGTCGACCAGGATGCGCCGTACCTGAGGGGCGTTGTTCTCGTCCAGGTCCGCGCTGCCGACCAAGCGGTCGAGGATCCCCCTTTGGCGAGGGGTGGCACGTTCGTAGGCCACGGCCACGAGCACGGTCGGCTTGCCCTGCCGCAGGTCATCGAGTACCGGCTTGCCCGTTTCGGCGGGGTCGCCGAAGACGCCGAGCAGGTCATCGCGCAGTTGGAAGGCTTCGCCGGCGGGCAACGCGTACGCACTCAGTGCCGCACGGAGGTCCTTGGGCGCGTCCGCGAGGGCAGCACCCAGGTGAAGTGGCCGCTCGAAGGTGTACTTCGCCGTCTTGTACCGGGCGACGGCAAGCGCAGTATCGACGTCGCCGGTGCCCCGCAGGGTACTGGTGAGGTCAAGATACTGGCCATAGACGATCTCCTTTCGCATCATGTCGACGAGTGGTAACACGGCAGCCAGCTGGCCGGAGTGAAGGCCAGCTGTGTGCAGCAGTTCGTCCGACCAGGCCAGCGCCAGATCGCCGGCCAGGATCGCCGCTCCCACCCCAATCCTGTCTGCGCGGCTGTCCCCGGGCCTCTCATGCCGCTTGGCCATGGCGCGGTGCACTGTGGGGTGGCCGAGGCGCAGGTCGCTGTCGTCCATTACATCGTCGTGGATGAGCGCGAAGGCGTGGAACAGCTCCAGCGAGGCGGCCACCCGCAGCACCGCAGCGGGCACCCGGCAGCCTGGCGCCGCGGCCTGCCAACCCAGGACGCTCAGCAGAGGACGTAGCCGTTTGCCACCGTTCACGACAAAGGCACACACCTGCGCGAGCAGTTCACCGCAGCCCGGATTCCATGAACAGGCTTCGCTCGTACGAGCATTGAGGAACGCCGCCAGCTCCGCGTCAACCCTGGCCCGTAGCCCGACCAGATCAAGGGCGTCCAGGGAGGAAGGAACAGTGTGCTCTGCCACGTGCCCGCCTCATCGTCACTAAAGCGCCGTCTCTTCATGCTTTCCCCTCCTACGCGGCAGCAAGCGGCGCACCGGGAGCACTGAAGCCATTCAAGAAGCAGGGGTAGCGAACAGGGTTCAGGGGATTCAAGCCGGGTGACCCAGTTCACTCAAACTTCGATGGCACGAGATCAACCTTCGATGGCACAGGACAGAAGGGAACTGACGCGGGGCGGTGACCAGTTCCCAAGGATGATTGGCGTGTGTCCGCCTCGGCCTGTCGCCCGGTGCACGCCGGGTGCCAAAGTACGCGGTCTGCCTTGCCCGCGAAGACGGCGTCAGTTGACGCTGGTCGGTCCGCGGATGCCGGCGAAGGAGCGGAACCAACGATCGATGAAGGCGGGATCGTGCTGGTTTTCGATCATGTGGGAGCGATGCCGGTCGATGTCCAGGCGCGCGGTGAGCAGGGCTTGTTCGTAGGCTTGGGTGAACTCTTCGCGCAGGTGGAGGGCATACTTCGCTAGGGCGCCCTCCACTTGATCGGTGTGCTCAATCGGGCCGTCTAGCTGTTCGACGAGTATTTCGCTCTGGATAAAGGCATCGGTGATGCCCCGAGCGTTGATCGAGTCCTTGGTGTGTGCGGCGTCACCGACCAGGGCCCAACCCGGCCCGTGGGGTTGGCGGAAGAAGTTGGGCTGGTCCGCGCAGCAGTAGAGGCGGTCTTCCTGCCTGGCGCTCGCGAGCTGTTCGTCCAGCTCTGGGGATGATTGCCGCAGCATCTGCTCGTAGGCCCGGTGCCGGTCGCCGTCGACGGTGGCGGGCAGCGTGCGGGAGGACGCCACCGCGATGAGGGTGGCTCCGTCCTGGGTGGGAACGCAGGCGGTTCCCGTGCCTTGCTGGCCGTATGTCCGCAGGCCCTGGTCGGGCATTCCGCTCCAGTAGGAGTAATAAGTGCGGGAGAGCCGGGGGTCCTGGCGCAGGTACGGTGCGCGGACCAGTCGGGCCACGGTGGAGTTGCGGCCGTCGGCGCCGATGACCAGATGGGCGCGCTCCAGGATGGCGGGGCCTTGCAGGGTTGCGTGGCGGACACCGGTGACCCTGCCGTTCTCCCACTCCAGGTCCACGACGTTAGTCCTGGGACGGAACTCCGCTCCGCCGCGGATGGCGGCCTGCACCAGGAGGTGGTCCAGGGCGTAGCGGCGGGGGGCGCAGCCTCCGGTGATCGACCCGAGGGCGGGCGCCGGCCCGGTGAGGCGGGCGCCGGGGGCATGGAAGGAGAAGCGGGTCAGCAGGGGTGCGCCCGTGGCGAGTACCTCGCCCAGCAGGCCCCACCGGTCCAGTCGGGCGAGCCCGGGCTGGTGGATGTAGTGGGTGGACAAGGTGTCGCTGGGGAATTGGGCGCGGTCCAGGAGGAGGACCGTGCGGCCGGCGCGGGCCAGCAGTTGAGCGGTGGCCGCCCCGGCGCAGCGTGCGCCTACGACGATGACGTCGTACATCTCGGTCTCCATCGGGGAGCGGTGTCGTGGGGCAGGCCCGGGACGCGTCCCGGGCCTGCCTGGTTGCGACCGCGATCAGTGCTTCAGCGTGGCACTGCTCTGGCACTGGCAGGCGCAGATGCGGGGGCGGGCGGTCCCGGTCTTGCTGGGGGTACCGGCCGGAACGACCTTGATCTCGCCGACGGGCAGGGAGTCGAGTTCGTTGATGAGCTTGTCCATTGCGGTGTCTCCTTCATCGGTTCGGTGATGCACGGTCGGGGCGGTGCCCCTTCCGCTCCGGTCGGCACGTGAGCGCCGACCCGCTTGGGTGGGGGTGGCCGATGAGCAGGAAGCTCAGCGACCGCCACGGTGTGTCTGCCAGGCCGAGGGCCGCGTCGGTGGCCGCGTTGGTGGCGTCGGAGTGGATGCGCGCGGCCAGGTTGAGGGCGGCGGCGGCCAGGGAGGCTCGGTGGATGCGCATTCCGGTCTCGGCCTGTTGAAGGCGGTATCCCGTATCGCCGTACGTCCTCGCTTGCAGGAGCGGGTCGCCGATGGGGATGAGGGCGGATGCGGCGTGGCGCAGAGCATGGACGGTGGGGGCCGTCAGTGGGCCGGTGTCCAGGTCGTATTGGCCGGTGCCGGTGCCGGTGCCGGAGAGTAGGTGCTGGTCGGGGTCGTAGTGGTAGAAGCCGGGGGTGAGCCCGGTGATGTTGCGGGCGAGGATGTACATGCCCGTCGTAGCAGGGCCGTCGGGGAGGGCGGCGGCAAGGATGTGGGCCAGGTCCTGCACCGTGATGGGGTGCGCCTGGTAGCCGTGGGGTGGGGAGGCTCGGCGGGCGATGCCCTGGCTGAGGTCCAGGGGGTTGCCGCGGGGCAGACGGAGCACGCGTCCGGCGGACGCCGGCGGTTTCTCCTGGAGGGGCGGTTGGGTGGTGGGGAGCGGCCGTGGTCTCCTGGCGGCGGCGTGTAGCGCGGCAAGGTGGGGCAGCAACTGGGTGACCGGTGTGGGCGCTTGGGCCGGGCGTGCCGCAGACCGATCCAGGTCCGGTGGCGCGCCGGGGGTGGTGCGGGTGCCGGTATGGAACGTGAGGACGGCGAGTGTGCTTTCGGCTTCATGGTCCAGGCCCAGCAGGGTGTCGGTGTGCTCACCGTCGAAGTCCGGGTGGACCGAGGCGCTCATGTCCAGCGTCTGGGCCAGGAGCAAAGCTTGGGCGCACAGCGCGCCGACTTCCTGGCATTGCAGCCGGTAGGCGAAGTCGCGGTATTTGAAGCCGCTGCGCCAGAAGACGGTTGTCAGCACCAGCACTGCTTCCGCGTCGGCTGCGGGCATCAGTAGCTTGCGGTGGTCGCCGTCGCGGAGCGTCTCCAGGGCGTGGTGGACGGTGTCGTAGTGGTGCAGGGCCGTGTCATCGGCCAGGTACGCCTCGATCGGGTACAGCGCGCCGCCCGAGGGGACCGGGCGGGCAACCCGGACGATCGCGGGGCCGGGCCCGGCCGTGGGCTCTGTGTCGTTGCGGTGCTGCCAGTTCAGGCGGGTCAGGCCGAGCAGGTGGTAGAGCAGCTCGCCTTTCCATGCGTGCCGGCCGCTGTGGGTCAGTCGAGTGCGCGTGGTGTCGGGGTAGTGCTTGTAGCGAGGAGGCGCCGAACTGGCGTCGACCAGGGCTGCCAGCGGGTCACGGACGGCAGCGAGGTAGCGGCGGGTGGCCTGACCGTCCGAGGTAGGCATGGGGCAGGTGTCCTTGGGGCCGGGTGCGGGCGGGGGCGCGCTCATGGGAACGGGTGCGGGTGCGGGTTGAGTTCGTCGAGGTGCAGGTCGCGATCGCGGTGGCCGAGCAGGCGGGGCACGCGCAGCAGGCGTGGCAGGTCGTGGGTGCGGCGGTAGCGGTGGCCGAATGTCATCGAGGCGGTGCCGGGCACGACGACCTTGGCGCCGGCGAAGCCGCCCGCCCGCAGTTCGGGACCGGTGGTGTCGACGGTGATCACGTCCAGGCCGGTATCCAGGTAGCGGCCGGTCAGCTCGGTCAGGTCGTCCGCAAGATCCTGGTGGCGCGGCCAGGGCTCGACGAGCTCGCCCAGCGGGCGTCCGGGCGCATCGACGGGCAGGAAGTCCAGCCGCGGCCAGGCGTCAGGGTGGGCGTAGAGCGCGGCGTGGTGTTCCATCTGCTGCACCTGGTCGTCGTCATCGAGCAGTCTCGCCGCCTCCTCCAGGTCGACCGGGTTGTCGAGAGCGGCCAGAAGCTCGACCAAGGCCCCGCGCAGCGCCTGCTCCGCATCCAGGTGGGCACCGGCTCCGCACAGGGCGTGGGCGCGCCCCGGGCCGGCCTGGCGGTTCAGCGCCAAGACCCAGAAGGCCGGTACGCGTTGCTCCATCGGCATCGCGAAGGCCATCACCTCGTAGCCGGTGCGGTGGAGGATCTGTGCCGCGGTCATCGGGATCCACCGGTCGGCAACGGAGTCGAGGTCCACCTTCGGCACGGGCAGCCGGGCGTACCAGGTAAGGAGGAAGGCGTCGCGTTCGGCCACCTCCAGCAGGCCGTACAGGACTGCCTCGGTCAGGCATCCGCCCACGGCGGCGCCGTTGGAGCACTCGTAGGCCCAGCCCGGATCGTTCTGGGTCGCGGTGCCGGAGTAGGCATAGGTGGAGGGCACCAGGATGGGCTGCTTGGTGCGGAAGGAGTGGCCCCAGACCCAGTCCGCTTCCTGTTGGGGAGTGAAGCGGCGGAAGCGGAATGCGGGCTGGTCATAGCGGTCATCGGGATACAGGCCCAGCGTGCGCGGGTCCAGGGCGTTCTCGGCGATGTCGGCGTAGGCCGCCCGCACCGTGCCCTGGCCGCGCGGGATGGTACTGGTGTGGCGTTCGAGCGCCTCGGTGATCGCAGTCAGGCGGGCCGAGCGCACGTCGCGGGCGCGTCCGTAGCCGTGACGGCTGTCGTCGCCCTCAGCGGGGTGCCCACGCCAGGCCGCAGCCCACGGCACCGCACCCCCGGCTCCGACCGCCACTGAACCGAACAACCCGGTCTCGGCGTCCACATAGAGCTCGTGCAGGTTCTTCTGAAGGTCCCGGACGCGAAACCGGCCCGGGTCCGTCTTGTGTGCCGCCTCGATCCGCATCCGGACGGGATGCGCTTGTGGCGACGGCCCGCAGTCGGGGCACATCGGGTCGGCAAGTACCCGGTGGCGGGTGATCGCACCGGTCGTGAGCGACACACGCAGCAGGGCGCCCGCGGTGCAGGCGAACCCCGACTCCAGTTCATGGCTCACCAGCGCGGCGGCCAAGGCCCCCACCACCGGCAGCAGCCTCAACGCGCCCCCGTCTCGCGCGGGACGCTCGCGCAGTTCCCGCCGGGCCTTGGCGTGGGGCAGGTTGGCGTCGCGACGGCGGCACATACAGGTCGGGCATCCGGGCTCGCCCGCTCGTGCGACGGGGCCGATGAGCAACCAGCCGGGCTCTGCCCGCACCGGCAGCCAGGAACCGCCGTGCGCACGCACACGGGTGTACAGCTCGGGGGCGTCGGTGTCGGTGGCCACCACCCGCACGCCCGGGGGCACGTCCATCCCGTGCAGGGCGCTGTAGAGCGGGCCGGAGCCGAGCAGTGTTTCAGCCACCGTCCACCGCCACGTGAACGGTGAAGGGCAGCAGCCGGGCGACCTCGCTGTCAGATACCAGTGGTCGCACGCGCGGTGTGCGGCCCGCCCGGGTGAGTGCCGCGGTCATCCTGTCGGCAAAGGCTTCGGCGCTCTGGGGGTCCGGGCAGTCATCGCCGACCCAGCGCACGGGAACGTCGGCGTAGTCGGGCTGTCGTTCTGTGCGGGACTGCCAGGCCAGCAGGGCGCGTTCCAACGCGAAGCGCATCGCAGCCGGCGCAGTCGACGCACAGGCAGGGGCCGCCCCGGCCACGGCGTAGGCGGGGACCTCGAGCACCCCGCAAAGGTCGTGGATCCGCACCCGCTCACCTGCGGTTTCCAGCAGCGCGACCAGGTGCGCGACCTGCGCGTCGGCCAGCGGGGCAACCGTCGGAAACTCCGCCAGGCTTACCTGGCGCAACACCGCCTCGCACTGCTGCGCCAGGCCCGCCGCGACCGCCTGGGGCCACGACAGCCCGGCCGCCACACCGACCGGCGCCACATAGGGCGCGGACGCCGCACCGACAGCGGCCAGCGCCTGGTAGCCCGAAAGCGCCGCCAAAACCGTCCGCAGCCGGGCACTGCTGCGGTCACTGCCCCACCCGATCACCGACACAGCCGGCGACCCGGCAGGCAGGACCCCGCGTGGGTCCGACACAATCGCCCGGCACACTGCCCACGGCATCTGCACCAGGTCCTGCTCATCCAGCAGCCCCAGCACACCCGTACGCGCATCCACGTACTCGGCCACGCGCTCCAGCAGGTCCTCGGCCGCGACCGGCTCACACGCCGCGACGTCGGGCAGCGAGGCATCCGGAACGGCAGCCCACAGACAGGACTGGACCAGATGGCTGCGGGTGTCCAGGGTGCGCAAATCCACGCGCGCCAACTCCGGTCTCCTCAACTCCGGTGCCATGCCGGTGAGATGCTCGAAGCACGACAGCGCCATCTGGGCGGCCAGCACCTCGGGAACCGCCCCGCTCAACCACTCCCCCGCCCCGCTCGCCTGGTGGGCCAGCCCGGCCAGCCGCCGCCAGTACGACACCGCGTTCCATGCGCTGACCCGGCTCAGCCAAGCCTCGTCGCGCCGCACCCACCCCTGTCCCAAGGCTGTACGGTGCCGGGCGCACCGCGCAGCCAGATCAAGCAGTACGTCGTCACGCTCACCGTCGTGAACCTGCAACACCACATCGGTCTCGTCCCAGATCTGCGCCTGGTCCAGATCGCCAAGACTGCCGCTGATAACCTTCTGGCCTTCATCGCGACGGGCTGCCGCGAGGCAAGCGGCAAGATCGGTGGGTACCCCGCCCGCATCGATCAACCGAACGCTGCGCCACCCACTGGTCAACCCCACCCGCAGCAGCGAGGCCAGCACCGGTCCTGACCCCACCAGCACAATCCGGGCTTCGCGCACCCGCTCGAAACGCCACTCCGCCGAATCGAAGCCGTAGCGGATGAAGGCGATCTCCGGCGCGTATGTCTCCAACTCAACCGGGCTCAGCCCGTGCGGTTGCTCCGCACCCACGTCCACCACGAAGCGGTGTTTCGCCAGCGCTGTCACCAGGCCCCTCACCAGGGCTTGACGTTCCAAGGACAGCGAGCACGTCAACTCCTCCAGCGTGTGCTCACCGGTGAGCAGGGGGGCCAGCCGGGACAACCACACATAGGCGTGCTCCCCCGCGATGGTGCAAGTGCCGTGATCGCCCTGCACATACGCGGCCCCCTCGGAGTCCACGTACTGCACGTTCTCCAACAGCCGCGGCCTCATGACACCCCTGCGCCCAGTCTGTACACGTTCCACTGCACGAAGCCTCCAAGCATTACGGCCAGGGTCGGAGCCAAGCTGACCGGCAGGGCCTTTCGCCCCGGACAATCGCGAAAGCACCTGTGGTGATGGCGCCAGCCCGGCATGCGCCGGGGGTGGGAGCTACTGCGCGGGTACGTCTCCGGATACAGCGACGCCTGCCCGGCGGAAGTCGTCCAGGGCCGCGGCCGTGGTGTCGGGTGCGACCCCGACCGCGTAGTCCAGGCGTACGCGCGCACGGAACCCCGCCGCGACGGCGTCCAGCGCGGTCGCCCGCACGCAATGATCGGTGGCGATGCCCATCACATCGACGTCTTCGACCCCGCGTGCGCGCAGCCCGTCGGCCAGCGGGGTGCCCTGGGCGTCGGCTCCTTCGAAGCCGCTCTTGGAGGCGCTGTGCGCACCCTTGAAGAAGACGGCGTCGACCTTTCCGCCGGTGACGGCGGGGGCGAAATCGGGGTGGAATTCGCTGCCCTCGCCCCCTGCTACGCAGTGGACGGGGAAACTGTCCTGGAAGTCGGGAGTCTTGGAGAAGTGACCTCCCGGGTCGATGTGATGGTCCCGGGTCGCGACGATGTACTGGTAGTCACCACCCGCGCTCTGCTCGACCAGATCGGCGATCTCCACCGCGAGCCGCGCACCACCCGTGACGGGGACACTGCCCCCTTCGCAGAAGTCGTTCTGCACATCCACGACGATCAAGCCTCGGCTCACCACGGACTCCTTCAGCGCGACGGAACAGCCCTCAGCGTTCTACCGACCGCCGCACAGCGTGCACAGGGACAGACGGCCGCGCTCACCCGTATGGCCCAACGCCTTCACCGCAGGAACGATTCGCACACGCCGAAGGCCATCCGCTCCTCAGGAGGGTGCCGGCGAGGTAGCTGGATGACAGCGCCTGTCGAATGTCGTCGACCCGAAGATACCGTCCCTGTTGGATCACCGGTGAGACCTTGTCGATCATGCCGACCTCGTTGAGATAGAAGACGGTCCACGGCGTCTGCGAGGCGTCAAGCGTCTCTCCGTCGCGCACGATCTTCCGAGTCAACCGCGTTCGTACGGCGGGTCCCCGGGGCCTGCTGGTGGACGACCTCCACTGCCGTAACGTCGAAGACGAGGCCCTGGCCGCCGGGGCGGTACATCACGAGCAGCCGAGGACGGGCGAGCCCGACGTGGCTGCTGCTGAGCGGACACAAGTACGCGCCATACGCGGCGAGTTCACCCAAAACCAGATCGTTCGCGGGCACGATCACTGCGTGCTCGTGTAGGGAGCGGAACCAGCCCAGCGCAGCCTCCTCCTCCCATACGCACTTCTCTCGGTTGCGATGGGTCGGGTCCGCGAGGAGCCCTCGGGCCGCCATCAACTCGACGCTGTGCGCCTCGCGGCCCGCGAGTTCGACCACGGGAACACCTGCCGAGACGAGCACTGCGCGGGGGATGCGCAGTGCCGTCAGCGTCAACCGGAACGAGCGAGGTGCCGCGAGTTTCTGCGCAGCCGCGTAGATGAGCAGCGCGGCCGCCACGATGCGGACGCCCGCGTTCAGCGATTCGTACACCGTCATCGTGCGGGAGCCCGAACTGCCATCACCTGCCGCAACGGTGAGGGCGGTTCTACGTGTAAGTCGCCTTTCACGCCATTCCATGACGCCTCCGAGGAATCGGAAGCCCCAACAATGACGTGACCATGGCGTGATGTCAGCACCTAAGCGTGAGGCGGCGAACCGGACCAGGGACAGGTTCACCTCTATGAGTGTGTTGCGGGCGTACTGGTGCTCGTGTGTCCCCTCCTCCAGGGACTGGAGCTCGTCGAAGAACCTCTTCGACAAGACCCGGGCATCCCGTGGCGCGATCTTGGTCGCGTCTTCGATCCAGGTCAGTGAACCAGCGTGCGGATGAGACCGGTTGGGGGCGCCTGCAATCCCGGACGAGCCGTTCCTGGCCAGGTGGCCCGGGAACCTGTCAGACGGAAATCACGCCCAATCCGCGGATTCAGCGCACACCCCTGGGGCGACCAAGATCCGGACCATTCTCGGGCCAACGGCCTCCCGTTTGCATCCATGAAGGCCATTTGCACAGGTCAACGACATGAGTTGCATATCCCACCAGCAGACGAAGAACTTATTAGTAAACTATTCCCCCAGAAAGATTGGCTTCTTCTGAGTCACCAATGAGGTCGCCAGGCAGCGCCCAGATTCCTCCACAGCGCCCTCCCCGGGCGGACGGGCCATGTCGGCGCTGCCTCACACGAGCGATGCCGGGATGAGGTTCGGCGGGTCGTCCGGATGCGCCGGCCTCCACCGCGTCCCGTTGAGGAGCACCGAACGGGCGATGCCCCATCCTCGACAGGTGCCAGACGCACGGTGGCCGCGGCGCTGACGGTCTGGGTCGGACGGAGCCCGCGGGGCATACCGGGTTCGCCGCCGCTGACCTCTCCCGGCCAACTCCGGTGCACCGCACAGGAATGGTCTTGCAGATCAGGGTTTCGTGTGGAGTGTTCTTGGCGAAATACTTCAACCATGGGCTTATCACCGGTTTCCGGTCATCCTGCTGTCGCTGTCTTCCGAAATCCCCGAGGCGGGCGGCCCGTCCCGCTGTTGGGCCCGCGGGTCGATGCTGAGGCGAAGCGGACCGCGCGCGTGCTGGCCGCGGTGTCGACCCATGCCAGACCTGTCGAGCGCACCCTCGCGCTGCGGCAGGCCGCCGCGGTTGCCGGTGAGTTGGCGGCCGCGCTGTCGGATCTGGCTCCGGCCGTGGTCGGTGAGGGACTGCCGGCGGAGTCGACCAGTCAGTCGTTCTTCCGGGTCCGTGAGGGGGAGCTGTCGGATCAGCAGGCTGCCCTGCACGGCGTCCTGGTCATCCACCGCGGTCTGGAAGATCTGTGTGATGCTCCGCTGTCGGGTTCCGACCTGGCGCTGGAGGTGGCCGGGATGCGGCAGTCGGTGCTCGATCTCACCGGCGCAGCGCCGGGCGCCGGTCCTGACTCCGTCCCGCCGGTGGCCGTCCCCGAGGCTGGTGCGGGATCGTCGTTGGAGAGTGTGTGGAGTGCTCGGTGGCTCATCGGTCACCAGGTCCATGTCCTGTTCAACGTCTGCGCCGCGGTCGCCGTGGCCGACGCCACCCGCCATCTGCGGCTCGGCGACGGCGATGCCGCGCTGCTGCGGCTGGCAGATGCGACGGTGTATGTGCGTGGATTCCCGGCGGCGATGGCCCACGCCAGTACGATCCCGGCCGACTACTACATGGCGGTGATACGCCACACCATGGCGCCTCCGTCGGTGGACATCCCGTTGAGCGGGCGCCAGCATCGCGGATACAAGCTGTTCCGGGCGGCGATGAAGGACCTGCTGTCTGTGGTTCCCGACTCCTACGAGCACTTGGCGGCCCGCGCCCCGGAGCTGGCCGAGGCACGGGGCGCTCTCCTGGAAGCCGAAATCGTGGACGGTGAACGACACGTCACCCTCGCGTACTCGATGGTGCATCTGGATCGTTCCATCGCTCAGAAACCCGAAGGCCCCGACAACGCCGTAGCCGAACTACGGCTCATGCGCCATCGCCGCGCGGCCCAGTACGCCTCGCTGATCCGATTCGGGGACCACTACATCGCCGACGCCGTGGCCGGCCTGCGCCACTCGTGAGTCCGCGCGTCCGCCGCCCACACCCCCGGCAGGAGACCCTGATGCCCGAGACGACGCCCGACACCACCCAAAGCACCGTCGTCGCCGCAGATCGGGAACTGGATCCGGCCGATACCGGCGCGTGCGAGGGGCTGGCCCGCACCCTGTGCGCCCGCGGGCACGACCAGGTCGACAGCCCCGAGTGGGTGGCACGGGCCCGGGACGCCTGGGAGGACCTTCCGCTACTGCTGCGCCGCGAGGTGCGCCGGTTCCGAAGGCATTCCGGCCCGCACGGCACATTGGTGATCGGCGGCCTGCCCGTCGATCAGGCGGCCCTGCCCGCGACACCGACCGTACCCGGCTCGGTCCAGCGCCAGGCCACCATCTCGGCGGCGGTGCTCACCATGGTGGCCTGCGGGCTCGGCGAGCCTCTCGCCTACCTGGCGGAGAAATCCGGCGCCCTCGTGCAGGACGTCGTGCCCGTGCCCGGGCAGGAGACCTTCCACGGCAACGCCGGATCGGTGCCGCTGTCCTTCCACACCGAGAACGGCTTCCACCCCCACCCACCCGACTATGTGATCTTCCTGTGCCTGCGTGCCGACCACGACCAGATCGCAGGCATGCGCATCGCCGGCATCCGCCAAGCACTGCCGCTCCTCACCCCAGCCAGCCGCCAGGCCCTGTTCGCATCGGAGTTCATCACCACGCCACCACCCTCCTTCGGCCCCGACGCTGCCGCGACTGAGCCCGATGTCAAGCCCCGACCGGTGCTGTCGGGAGCAGCCGAGGATCCCGACATACGTATGGCCCAACTCGTCACCACCCCGCTCACGCCTCGGGCCGCAGCGGCGCTGACCGAATTCGGCCGCGCCTGCGAGGCGACCGCCCGCACTCTGCGCCTGACACCCGGCGACCTGGTCGTCGTCGACAACCGCGTCACCGTCCACGGCCGCACCGCCTTCCACCCTCGTTACGACGGAGCAGACCGCTGGCTGCAACGCACGTACGTCACCACCGACCTGCGCCGCTCCCGCGACCACCGCCCCCGCGACGGCCACATACTCGCCCGCTGACCAGCCATATCTTCACCGTCGCCGTGTCGCCGAGGAGAACGACCCTCCGACCGCCACGCAAACAGGACCGCCGTGTGAGGGCTCTGGCATCGTCCTGTGACTCAGCGGACTCCCAAGTCCTCAGGGGGTCGTTCGATGGTCTGGGAGCGGAGTTGCTGAGCGAGGCCCCCGTCGAAGAGGTAGGTCGCGCCGTTCGCGAAGTCGAAGACCGGTGTCGCCAGCACCGCGACGGCGTGGACCACCTCGGCGAGGGTCGCGTAGCGCTGTAGGGGGACGTCCCGGACGAGGGCGTGGAGGTGTACCCCGTCGGCAGAGGTGGTCGAGGAGTCGTCGATGGGGCCGATCGCGATGGCCCGCGTCGACATGTGGAGCGGGCCGTACTCCAGGGCGAAACTGCGGGTGAGGCTTTCGGCGGCGGCTTTGGCCGCGTCGTAGCCGGCCTTGTAGCGGTGTGCCCTGGTGCCGCCGACCGAGCCGAGGACGAGCATGGCGCCCGGTACGCGGTGGGCTGCCGCGGCTTCCGCGACCGTACGCAGGACCGCGTAGGTGGTCACCAGGTTGTCCTCGATCGCCGCGCGGAAGGCGTCTACGTCGTTGGCGGCGATCCGCGCGAGGTGGGGTACCCGTCCGGCGGCGTGGAAGAGCTCCACGCGTTCGGCTCCGTCGAGGAACTCGTCGACCAGTTGCGTGAAGCGTTCCGTGCGGCAATCGACGGCGTGCCATCCCTGCACCGTGCCGGTGGGGGGCCCGGCCGGTTCGGAGTCAATGAGGAGAAGGCGTCCCTGCTGGGCGGCGAGGTGTGCGGCGAGCGGGCGGCCGATGAAGCCGGCCGCTCCTACGACGATGCGGTGGACCATCTAGGCCGCCAGGATTCGGTGGTAGAAGTCGCCCAGGGCGTCCGCCGCCTCGTCCCACTGCGGCAGGGTCAGCGCTCCCGGCCCGCTCACCATCCGTTGTCCTTCCGGCGGGACGGTCAGAGCCCCCTGCCAGCGCAACACGGCCACATCGTCGTCCCACGGCTCAACGATCTGCCAATCGTCGAGCGCCGGCCCGTAGGCGTCCGATCCCACCGGTGGCGGTGACAGGATGCGGCGGCCTTGCTGCGCCGCGGCCACCAGCACGCCGCTGGACCACACCCGTTGGTAGGGCAGCGCCACCCAGTCCACCTGCTCCAGCAGCCGCACGAACTCGGACCCGGGGTGGAAGCCCGGAAGGTAGCGGACCCGGTCGTGGGCGGCCGCGATCTCGGTCAGGGTGTGGTGGGTGGCCGGATCGTCCGGGTATCCCGCGATCAGCAGCCGCTGCTCCCCGGTGGCGTGCCGGACGAACGCCCGCGCGAAGGCGGCGGTCCGCTTGTAGGGGCGCAGTCGGCCGAAGCAGCCGATCGTCGCGCCGTACGGGGATGCCCCTCGGTCGGGGACGAGTTGGGGGTATCTGGGGTGGGGCAGGTGCAGCGCCGGGCCGGGCAGGCGGCTGCGGATCCGGCGTGCGGCCAACTCGTGCTCTTTGGTGAAGAAGTGGACGCCGTGCGTGAGCGAGTCGACCTCGTCGATGAACCCCGCATTGCCGTGTGTCCCCTCTTCGTGAGGGGCGAGGTCGTGCACCGTCTGGACCAGACGCGCACCCCTGGCGGCGAACTCCCGCAGGAAGGCGATCGCCTCGGCGTCGCCGAGCAACCTGGCGAGCATTTCCGGCCAGTGCAGGTGCACGATGTCCGGCACCGCACCGACCAGGTGGGAGAGGTCTCCGGGGCCGAACCCTGGTTCGTCGCGGCACAGCCCCGGGCGCAGCACCACGGCCCCTTGGGCCGCGAGGTGGCTCTCCTGGAGTGCGACGTAGTCGTTCCAACCGCAGGTCTCGGGTATCTGGAGCACGCGGAGTCCGGTCACCGCACAGCCACCCTCTGAAATCCCTCTACGGGGCAGAGGTCCCTGGGTGCGGGGAGGGCTGGGGGTGACGGCGCCGTACGGGTCATGAATCCTCCGCCGTGTGATGGCAGTGCACTTGACGTGTCCGTGATGAATGTTCACAGGTGAGGCGGCAGGCAGCGCCCGGGATCCAGGAAGTGGCCGGATCCCGCCGGCGCTGGCGCGCATGCCGAGTTCTTCTCGACGGCGCTGCCGAGATCCATGCGCCGCTGCCGCCAGGCCGGAGAGCCGGCAGGTACACCGTCCACCTCGACAGTTCGCCGATCGGCCCATGGGCCGGCCTCGGCGGGCGCGGCTGGTATGGGAGGTGATTGCGCCGGGTAGGGCGGAACCATGCCCAACATCCCCCTGGCCGGAGTGGCGCTGCGAAGGTTTCTGACGATCGTCGACCAGACGGCGGAGTTGGCGACAGAGTTGGCGTCCGCCCTTCGGATCCGCCCGAATGACGCCCCGACCCGCACCGCGCCGACACCGCTCGGCGTCGATGCACTGGCGTTCGGGCCTGCGGAGTTCGAGGCCGTGGCCCGCCATCTGGAACCGCTGGACCAACTGATCGCGTCCGTCTCGCCAAGTGCCGACGGGATGCGGTGGCGCTACCTGGACGAAGCCGTCCTGTTCCGCTGCGAGAGGCAAGTGCCCACGCCGTTCGACGAGTTCACCACATGCCTCGACATCAGTCAGGTTATCGGTCTGACCAGCGGCCACCTGGCCGGCTGTACGGATGTCCAGGCACGCGATGAGGCCGGAAGGCCGATTCGGCAGCTCGAGCGGAGCATCAACCGGGCCCAGCCCGCCTACCTCGCGCTGTGCGGCGCCGACGTACTCGACGTCTGCAAGCTGGAGACCATCGACTACGGCCCGGACGAGCAGCTGCTGCGCTGGCGGCAGGTCCACAGCGAGAACGCCTCCGCGCTTCAGGACGACGGCTCGGTGTCCTTCGCCCGGACCGCGGGCGGCACCAGAGTAACCATCTGCGCCTATCAGCAGTTCGCCCTCCCACCGTTGTGGCGGGCGATCACCCCCGCGCTGTGGCCCGCGGTCCGGCGCGCTCTGGTGGAGGACGCCTACCGCAGGTCCTTCCACACCACCCTGAGTACCATCGCGGCACACGGGCAGGGCAGCACAGGGCCGGTCGCGGAGACGGCCGGTGCCGACTACTCCTCGCTCTGGGACGCCGTCGCCCGGGTGGCCGAGCCGTTGAACCCGTTGGCCGGGTTGGCCCCGTGGAGGCCGACGCGGCCCGAGTACACCGACAGTTCCGGCTTCCGCCACTTCAGGCCCGAGAGGCAGCCCCGTTGACCCCGCTTGCCACCCAGCCGCACGAGTACCCGTACGCCTTCCACATCGCCCTCGACGGCAACGGCCTCAACGGACTGGAAGGCCGGGCGGGCGCCTGCGTCTTCCACTACGACCCCGCCACCGGCCGGTACGCGTACAAGATCGACTACTACGACGGCATCGCCGGGGGCCACGCCGTCAGCGTCAGCCCGGACCACTCACTCGGATTCCTCGGCAACACCGGCCAACACCTGCTCTTCTACGACACCGCGACCCTCGCCGAGGCCGACCGCCTGTCCACCCTGCGGATCGAGCCCACCGACTCGTCCATCAAAGGCACCACGCACATCGCCTGGCTGGGAAACCGGGAGATCGTCGGTGCGATCGGCGAGCACCTGTGGCGGTTCGACATCGACAAGCTCGGCCGTCCCGAGCGCCTGGGCCCGCACGGCCTGAAGCTGCCCCACGCCATGAAGACCACGGCCTCCGGCCGATACCTCGTCTACGGCGGCATGGACCACCCCGGCCGCGGCGAGGCCCGCGAGGTCGGCATCTTCGACCTGCACACGGGCGCAGCCCGCCGCGTCGACTTACCGGCCACCTGCTGGCATGTGGCCGTTCATCCCCGCGAGGACCGCTTCTACGCCCTCTCGTTCCGTGTCCTCCCCCAGGAAGGACACGACTGGCACGAGTGGGCCATGGCCTACCTCAAGGAGTACGTCTTCGAGATCGACGCGGAACACGGACAGGTCCTGCGCCACTGGACCGCCGCTCGTGAGACCCCGGCGCACATCAACTCGGACGTCTGCGTGTCCGATCGCGAACTGATCTACTGCAACGGCGGCAGCGGCACCATCGTCATGATCGACCTGGACGATTTCTCCACCCACCGGATCATCGACGAGCGCCCCGGCCTGCCCGAGCAGCTGCTCGCCGGCCGGCAGGCACTGCACCAGGTGACCGACGCCTTCACCCGCGGCTCGCCGGCCGCGAGCAGCAGGCACTTCCTCGCAGCGCTGCGGGTCTCGCGCGGAACGCTGCTCGATTCGGTGTACGCCTGTCAGCTCTCCGCCGACCAGACCCTGCTGTTCACCGCCAACCGAGGGCTCAATACCATCACCGTCTACGACTATCCGGCCAACACTGTCCGGCAGCGGGTGCGCATGCCGCAGTTGCGGCAGTATGTCGACGGCCTCCCCTGGAGGCATGACCCGCGTCTTGGCTTCCACCACAGCACGCTGATCTCTCCTGCGTGAACGCGAATTCATGTCTGGAAGAACGTTCCGGTCGGCCTATGGCGAGCCTGTCCTGGATGGTGTGCTTGATGTGTCGGCGACACCTCTATCGCCGGCCTGCAGGGTGGGTACGGCACGGGCGGCGCTTCGTGGGTGCGGACGATGATGACGTCACCGTCGTCCACGACCTGCTTGACCGGGCGGATCGCGGTCGACGCGGGCTGAGTGAAGAGGCCGTCCAGCTCTGCGGGGCAACCCAAGCGTGGGCCGCGGACACGACCCAGGCCGGTCGGGTAGATCCGACCGCGCTCGTGCCTGCGGCAGGCGTACGGGCCAATGGGGCAGCCTCCTCGGAAAGATCGACACCGGACGCTATCGCTATGGATAGCGTCCACCGGTGCGCGTGCCACCACAGGCTCATCGTCCACCGCGAGACTCCCCCGGCCTGGGGCTGCCCGCACCGCACGACCGAACTGCTCTTGGACGGTCTGCCACGGCCCGCATCACTGCGCCGATCCTCGGCCGCGCGCGGCCAGCGGGGCTCGCCAGGGGTTCGGCGGCAAAGACACCAGCTGAGGGCGCGCGTTGTGCGGGTCGGGCATCGCCTCCCGCCCGGAGCCCAGGCGCTCAGCGCCCACTACGGCTGCAAAGCGACGGAGCCCCTGGGCGGACCAAGATCCGGGCCAGTTGCGGACCAGCCCGCTGCCACCCCGGCAATTGGCAGACGTTCTGCCTGGTCAACGGGGGCGCGAGCGGTGTACCAGCAGGAGACGAAGAACCTGCTGGGCGCTCCACGCACGTGGCGGAGCATGACCGCTTGTCACCACGAAATCCCCGGCAGCCTGCCACACCCGCGTAGCCAGCAGACCACCTGACCAGCGAAACAAAGCGCCTGACGGCCCATCAGAACGAGCGTCAAATGAGCGTCATTTCAGCGATCCAGCGCACCTTCGGTGCGCGCCGGGGGCGTGGTAAATCCCGTGGCGCGCCGGAGGTGCTTCTGTCTGCCCTGACGGGGGCTGATGACGGTTCGGGATCGTGGTGGGGTTCGTTCCGGCCGAAACCGATGCGTCTGTGATGCCTGTGAGCTCGCAGGTCAGCGTGGTGCTGGGGCCGTCCACGGGAACCGTGGAGTGTTGCTGGGAAGCACGTGCGTCATCACCCTGGTCCTCCCGGAACGGCGTAACCGGTTGTCCGGAGAGGGAGGGAGCAAGGCCGTGGACGTGTTGCACGAACGCTGCGCGGGCCTGGACATCAGCAAGAAGGACGCCAAGGCGTGTCTCCGTACGCCGAGTACGAAGCGGCGTGGGTCCTTTGCGACCGAGACCACGACGTGGGGATCGACTACGAACGCGGTCCTGGATCTGCGGGAGCACCTGCTCGCCGCACGGGTGACGCTGGTGGTGATCAAGGCGACCTCGGGCTACTGGAAGCCATTCTACTACGTGCTGGCCGAGGGCTTGAACGTCATCCTGGTCAACGCGCGGCAGGTCAAGAACCTGCCCGGCCGCAAGACGGATGTCTCGGACGCGGCCTGGCTGGCCCAACTCGGCGCCCACGGCCTGGTCCGGCCCTCCTTCGTGCCGCCCGAGCCGGTCCGTGAACTGCGGGACCTGACCCGGGCCCGGACCACTGCCACCCGTGAACGCGGCCGTGTGGTCCAGCGGCTGGAGAAGCTGCTGGAGGACACCGGCATCAAACTGTCCGCGGTCGCTTCCGACATCATGGGCGTCTCCGGCCGGGCCATGCTCGAAGCCCCTCATCGCCGGGGAACGTGACCCGCAAGTCCTCGCGGAGCTGGCCAAGCGCAAGCTCCGCAACAAGATCCCCGAACTCACCGAGGCCCTGACCGGACGCTTCCGCGGGCACCACGCGTTCCTGGCCCGCCTGTATCTGGACCAGTACGACCAACTCACCGCGATGATCGACCAGCTCACCAGCCGGGTCGCAGAGGCGATGGCACCCTTTCGTGGCGCCCTCGACCTGCTCGACACCATCCCCGACATCAACCAGGCCACCGCCGAAGTGATCATCGCGGAGACCGGCGGGGACACGACCCGGTTCGCCTCAGCCAAGCACCTCGCGTCCTGGGCCGAGGTCTGCCCCGGCCACCACGAGTCCGCCGGCCGCACCAAGAACACGAAGGTCCGGCCCGGCAACCCCTACCTCAAAGGGGAACTCGGCCTCGCGGCATTCGGCGCGGTGAGAACCAAGGACACCTACCTCGCCGCCCGTTACAAACGGCTGACCGCCCGCCGCGGCCCGCTCAGGGCACTGGTCGCCGTCGAACACTCGATCATCACCGCGATCTGGCACATGCTGACCGACAACGTCGCCTACCAGGAACTCGGCGGGACCTATTTCACCCAACGCGACCCCGAACGCGCCACCCGCCGGGCCATCAATCAGCTCAACCAGCTCGGCTACACCGTCACCCTCAACCCGAGGGAGGACGCCGCCTGACCAGCAACCCCGGACACCCGGCGGCCCTCCTCGACCACCGGGCACCCGGCCCTGCCCACACCCGCCCTGACCAGGCTCTATGTACGCGTCAGACGTCCTTCTTGATGGGCTCAAGGATCACAACGCACTCCACGTGATGCGTCATCGGAAACACATGATGCGACTCAGCGAACCGCCCGCCGCGCCCGTTAGCGTCCGCCCCGACGTTCCGGTCCATAGGGACTCCACCCCTTCAGGTACGCCTTGAGCTCTTCCGACGTGGGCTCCCTTGCAGTTGGCATCTCCGGAAGCCGGTTCAAGGGGTCGATCGCCTGCACGAATTCACGTGCCCACTCCAACCAGCGTCTGGCCGATCCCAGAGTGGGCTCGTCCACGGCGTCGCCCTGTTGGGCAAGACGACGTTCCAGGGCATCACAGTAGGCACCGAGTACGGCGGCCTCCTGCCAGCGTCCGGCCTCCTCGCGAAGCACCTCAGCAAGTTGATCCCGGACAGCTCGCTTCCTCGCCTCCTCCATGGCCGCCCGCCAGCGGACCTCGCGCTCCGCCATGGCCCGCTGCTCGGACTTCCTGCGCTGAGCGTCCTCCAGCGCTCGCGCCTCGATCTCCCCAAGGATCACCCCCAGGGCGTCCTCAAGGGCCCTGCTCTTCTGGTCCCGCCAACGCCCCGGCCGACCGGACCGGCCATGGTCAAGCTCGACGACAATGCGCGCGGAGCGCTCTGGATTCGTCGACTGTGGGAACTCTTGCCTGACAGTGACGGCGTACGCGAAACCGTCGACCGCCACGTCCACTCCGCCCTCGCGCCGCGAATAGCATGACCGGCTCTGCCTGACCTCGTACCCTCGCCGCACCGCCCCGGCAGCCAGTGCCTGCAGCAGCAAAAGTGACCGGCGACGAAGCGCAGCGGGAATGACCAGCTGTCCGTCATCGTCCTTGAGTGCAGCCACAGCCGGATGGAGAGAACTCAGTCGCGTGGGGACCGGAAGCACCGATTCGTCAGCCTTCGGCCGCTGAGTCCGCGAGTTGGGATGCGGGCCCTCGGCGAGGAACACCTCCAGACCGCGTGCGCCGAAGCGGGCCTTCTCGATACGTCTGCCCTGCGGTTCGAGGCCGTGCCGCTTCGCGTAATCGACTACGCGCCGCCACTCCGCAACCTCGTCGTCATCGGCGTCGGCGATACGGACGCGCCCCTCGGCGACCAGACGCTCGACCAACTCCAGTGCCTTCGCCCGTCGAGCGCGCGCGATGGGCCGCTCACTGTAGGGCGTCGGACTGCGCTTTCGACCGGTCACTTCGCGCCGTGTTCCGTCCTTCGTCGACGCCAAGGGTCCGACGGACACTGCCTGAACGCCGTCGCCCGTAAACGCCGGATCGTCGGGATGACGACAATGCCGCAGGTAGAACCGGCCGGCCTCTGCGACCTCCACGTGGGCATGCCCACCACTCTTGCTGACCGTCAGCAGGCCGCGGTCCCGTAGGGCATAGGCCGAGCGCCATTCTCCCGGCGCCCAGGCTCCAGGTTCCTCACCAGCTGCGAGCCGCTGCAGAAGCGCGCGCTGCCGTTCCTTCAAGGCGGACCACCGATGCACGAACCCCAGACCACACCGCACCCCCGGACCTTTGCACAGACCGAAAGAGTGGCCATCACCCCTGGGACTTTTCTGGGACTTCCGGCCGCATCAACGAGCATGACCGTGAAACAGCGGAAAGACCATCTGCGCAGGTCAGCGCCCCGCAGCCACCCATCGCGGCAGGTCACGGGGCCGCCTGGTCTCTTCCGCGACATCTGAATGGCGGATGCCGTCGCACCCCGTTTGACCTGCGTGAATGCGGGTCTGGAGGGGTGCGGCGGCATCTGTGGGACTTCTCCGAAGATCGCGTCGATGGCGGCGGCGCTGCCACGTGCGCCCGCGCGGGGCAGGAAGTTGAGAGTACTTCCGCAGCGTGAACCCGGGGTCGGAGTGTCCCAGCCAGCGTGGTAGTTCCGGTTGATCGCCTTCCGCTAGGCCGAGCACGGCGCTGTCTCCGATGCGGGGACGCAGGCCAAGCGCGATGTATTGCAGCGTGCCCGGCGGCAACAGGGGCGTGATGGAGATCAGCCTCTGACGGACCGCGGAGAGGCCGAAGTGGTGGAGGCAACGGAGCCGAATTCGTCGACGGCCTTGTAGTAGGTCCAGGCAGTGGCACCGCAGGAGGACTTCTTCAGGCCGCTGTAGTTGGCGCAGACTCGCTTCAGGTCGGCGTAGAAGGCGTCGTCCAGGCGGGCCTTGTTGGCCGTGAAGGTGCCGGCGGCCTTGTAGTTGCGGTAGGCGAAGTCATGGCGGGCACAGGAGTTCTGGAAGGGGAAGCCGAAGGGGTTGTCGGGTGAGGTGGTGCAGTAGTCGGTGGACCAGTCGAAGCCGTATGCGCTCCACGCGGACTGGTTCTGGCGGGCGGCGAACCAGGCGTTGTAGCTGCTCGCGCTGGTCTGCGTGAAGCCGCTCAGGACCTGGGGCTTGTCGGCCGGGGCGGCCGAGGCCGGGGAGACCCCCAGGCCGAGTACGAGGGGCAGGGCGAGGACGGCAGCGGTCAGGGGGGTGGTGAGACGACGGCGCATCGAGCTCCTCCGAGCGGGCTGCTGGATGGTGCCCGCGGGGTTCCGCAGGGTCGGCCCAGCGTTGAGGAGGGCGCTACGACGCGGCCATATCGGCGCTATACGCGACGATTTGAGTGAGTTGGCTCAAGTGAGGGTGTACGCAAGGAGGATGTGCGCGAGGGCGTGCGCGACCTGTGGGCCTACCGGGCCCTCACGCCCGCAGAAACGCCAGCACCGCCAGCACCCGCCGGTGCGTGTCGTCCGCCGGCGGCAGGTCCAGTTTGGTGAGGATGGAGCCGATGTGCTTGCCCACCGCCGCCTCGGAGACCACCAGTTGGCGTGCGATCGCCGCGTTGGACTTACCCTCCGCCACCAGGCCGAGCACCTCGCGTTCGCGGACCGTCAAGCGCTCCAGCGGATCGCGGCGGCGGCGCAGCAGCTGGCGCACGACTTCGGGGTCGACGACCGTGCCGCCCGCGGCGACATCCTGGAGCGCGGTCTGGAACTCCTCGACCTGGCCGACCCGGTCCTTGAGGAGATAGCCGATGCCCGAGCCGTCCCCGGAGTCGAGCAACTCCGAGGCATACGTGCGCTGGACGTACTGGCTGAGGACAAGGACCGGGAGCGCGGGCTGGTCGGTGCGCAGGCGTACGGCCGCGTGGAGGCCCTCGTCCTGGAAGCCCGGCGGCATCCTGACGTCGGTGACCACGATGTCGGGTCCGTGCTCGGCGACCGCCGCCACCAGGGCGTCGGCGTCGCCGACCGCGGCGACGACCTCGTGACCGAACCGGCCGAGCAGGCCGATCAGTCCCTCACGCAGCAGCACGCTGTCCTCGGCCAGCACTACGCGGAGCTCTCGGTCTCTGTCCACTCGCAAGGAATCTCCACACGCAGCAGGGTCGGTCCGCCGGGAGGGCTGGACAGAGCAAGTCTGCCATCCAGTACGGACACCCGGTCCGCGAGTCCGGTCAGTCCGGTGCCCATGCCGGCGTCCGCTCCGCCCCGCCCGTCGTCGCGTACTTCGACGGTCAGGCGGCCGTCCTCGTGCCGGCCGGTCACTTCGGCGCGGCTCGCCCCGCTGTGTTTGCCCACGTTTGCCAGCGCCTCGCAGACCACGAAATACGCGGCGGCCTCGACGGCTTCGGAAAGGCGCCCGGGCAGGTCGACGCCGACGTCCACGGGGACCGCGGACCGGTCGGCCGCGTCGGCGATCGCTTCACCGAGGCCGAAGTCGGCGAGGACCTTGGGGTGGATGCCCTGGATCAGGTCACGGAGTTCGGCGAGGGCCTTGCCCGCGTCGTCGTGGGCCTTCGCGAGCTGGTCCGCGAGGGGTCCGGGCGGGGCGTCGAGGCGGGCCAGGCCCAGCGTCATGGTGAGGGCGACCAGGCGCTGCTGCGCGCCGTCGTGGAGGTCGCGTTCGATCCGGCGCCGCTCCGCCTCGAAGGCGTCCACCAACCGGACGCGCGAACGGACGAGTTCGGTGACCCGCTCCCCCAGCTCCGGCTCCACAGGGGCGATGAGCATCCGGGTCAGTTCGGCGCGGGCTACGGCCACGATGCCGAGAGCGTATCCGCACGCCCCGAGCATCAGCAGCCCCACGAACGCGGCGCCGATCGCCTCCGGCCAGGTGGTCGCCGTCCAGAGCTTGAGCACGGGTGCCTCGGTGCCCTCATGGAGCGTCGCCATCATCACGGGCGTGGCCAGCAGGCCCAGCGGCACGCTCAGCGCCATTCCGACCGCCAGCAGGTCCAGCGGCCACAGCAGGGTCGCGAACGCCAGCGTGTAGCCCAGTTCCCGCCAGGTCGCCTGCTCGCGGAAGCGGGTGCGGGCCCAGGCCAGCAGCCCCGGTTCGGACGGCTCATGGTGCAGCGTGGTGGCGGGCCTGCGGTCGACCAGCCGCAGCCTGCGGCGCTCCAGCGCGGCCACCGGCACTCCGGAGAACGCCAGCAGCGCGAGCAGCGGCAGCCCGACCAGCACGATGGCGAGCGCACTGCCCACCACCACTCCGATGAGGATCGCCAGCAGCACCACGATGCCGATCGGCGTACTGCTGAGCAGATAGCCGACCGACCGCCAGGGCCAGGCGGAAAGCAGGTAACCAGGTCGGGCCATGGCCTGCCACACGTTGAGTGAGCGCATGGAACCACCGTAGAAGCCCGGTCTCTGCTGGAGCCATCCCTCCAGACCGAGGGCCGGAGGTATGGCCTGCCCTACCCCAGGACTCGGTCCAGCGGTCGTGATTGGCGCGGCTCCGCACGGTTGTGTTGGGGGACACGAAGAGGGGGCCCGCAATGATGGTCTGGCTGACCGAGCATACGGTGATGTACGGGACCTGGGGCGTGCTGGCGGCGGTTCTGCTGCTGCCCGCGCTGGAGTCGGCGCTGCCCTTGCTCGGCACGCTGCTGCCGGGCCAGACCGCGGTGGTCATGGGCGGGATGCTCGCCTGCCACGGACAGGTTCCGCTGTACGCGACGCTGGCCATGGCTCTCGTCGGCGCGGTGCTCGGCAATGTCGTCGGCTTCGCGGCCGGGCGGCGCTGGAACACCCGTCTGCTGGACCGGATACCGCAGCGGTTGCTGCGCCCCCGGCACACCGCCCGCGCCCTGTCCCTGATTCAGCGCGGCGGCGGGCGTGCGGTGTTCGTGGGCCGGTTCACGGCCGTGCTGCGCACGCTCGTACCGACCCTGTGCGGGATGTCGGGGATGTCGCTGCGCTCCTATCTGGCCTGGTCCGTTCTGAGCAGCGCGGTGTGGGCGCCGGTCTTCGTACTCGTCGGGTACGGCATGGGCAGTGCTCCGGTCCTGTGAACGACGAGACCGAGGCTGCAGCGTCCTGCCACCGCAGCCACCTGCCATCCGCAGCTGCTGACATCCCAGGTCAGCGGCTCGAAAGATGGGCAGCCGGGACGTTCCAGCACTCCGGCACCACCATCGAAATCACTGGGGGACTCATGGATTTCCAACTTCTCGGTCCGGTGGAGGCGAGAGAAGGTGAACGGCGCATCCCCATGTCAGGGGCGAAGATCCACACGGTTCTTGCCTCCCTGCTGCTGGCGAGGGGAAAGGTCGTCACCGACTCCCGCCTCAGCTCGCTGCTGTGGGGCTGGGACCCTCCCGCCACGATGAACGCGCAGATCTACACGTACATCTCCAGGCTGCGGAAGCTGCTGGGCCCGCAGGTGGAGCTCGTCCGCCGGCAGCCCGGCTATCTGATACACACGCCCACGTCCCGTATCGACACCATGGAGTTCGAGCGACTGCACCGGCTGGGCCGGGCCGCGCTCGCCGAGCGGCGGTACGAGGACGCGGACGAGTTGCTGCGCGGCGCGCTGAACCTGTGGCGCGGCCCGGCGCTCGCCAATGTGACGCCCCACCTCGCGGACGCGGAGCTGCCGCAGCTGGAGGAGACCAGGACCGCCGCTCTGGAGCACCGCATCGAGACGGATCTGGCGCTCGCCAGGCACCAGCAGCTGATTCCCGAACTCACCGGTCTGGTCGCGGAGTTCCCGGTACGGGAGCGGCTGCGCGCCCAGCTGATGACCGCGCTGTACAGGTGCGGGCGGCAGGCGGACGCGCTGCACGTCTACAACGAGGGCCGCGAGGCGCTCGCGGAGGAGCTGGGAGTGGATCCCGGCGCCGATCTGAACGCCACGTACCAGTCCGTACTCGACGGCTCGCTCGCCCTCGCACGGGATCCGGCGTCGGTCACGACATCCGCACCGCACGGCTCGCACGCATCGCACAGCGGCGAACCGGCGGCCGCGGGCACGGTGCCTCGCTCCCAGGAGGCGGCCGTACCCGCGATGCTGCCTGCGGACATCAGCGATTTCACCGGCCGTGAGGGGGAGTTGGCGGGTCTGCTGGCCAGGCTGGGTCCGCCCCCGCAGGGAGAGCGGCAGTCCTCGCACTTCCGGCCGCAGCGGCTGCTGATCACCGGCATGGCGGGGGTGGGCAAGACGGCGCTCGCCGTCCATGCCGCGCACGCCGCCGCCCGGCACTTCCCCGACGGACAGTTGTACGCGAACCTGTGCCACACCGACGGCAGGCCCAAGGACCCGGCCCAGGTGCTTCTGCAGCTGCTCCGGGCGCTCGGTGAGCCCCTGGCACGGGCGGCCGAGCCGGGCGGCCCTGTCGGCGACCTGGACGAACTGATCCGCCTCTACCGCACCCGCACCGCGGGCAGGCGGCTGCTCATCCTGCTGGACAACGCGGTGAGCGACCTCCAGCTCGGTCCGCTGCTGCCGGGCACCATGACAGCCGCCGTGCTGGTGACCGGACGTACGCGCCTGAGCGCGGTGGCCGGTTCGCACACCACGGTGTGCGCGCCGATGGACCGGGGCGAGTCGCTGGCCATGCTGGCGGCGGTCGCCGGGGTACGGCGCATAGCGGTCGAGCCCGATGCGGCCGACGCGATCGCGGCGTGCTGCGGCGGGCTGCCGCTGGCGCTGCGGATCGCCGGTGCACGGCTGGCCTCCCGCCCGTACTGGTCAGTGACCCGGCTTGCCGGGCGGCTCGCGGACAACGGCACCCGGCTGCACGAGCTGCGCTTCGGCGACCTCGATGTGCGGCAGACCCTGCGGTCGTCGATGCGCCGCTTCACGGTGGCCGAGCACGAGCTGTTGCGCGAACTGGCGGCGCTCGGGCGCAGCCCGTTCCCGGCGGGCGCTGCGGCGGTGCTTGCCGGTCTGCCGGAGTCTGCGGCGGAGGAGTTCCTGGAGCGGCTGGTCGACGTATCGATGCTGGACATGGCGGGGGTTGACGCGTCGGGGCTGCCGCAGTACCGGTTCCACGAGTTGGTGCTGGTGTACGCGCACTCGCTGCCGGGTGCGCGGCCGGTCAAGGAGCCGGCGGGCAAGGGCGTTTCGGTGCAGTAGCAGGCCGGTGCAGTAGCAGGCCGGTGGGGTTCGGGGCTGTGCCCCGGGCCCCTTCCCCTGCGCCCTGGCGGGCGTGGGGTGCAGCCTCTTGCCACCGCAGGCTGCTGCCAGGCGACACTCCGGACACGCCTCTACGCCGCCCCATTGAATGGATCAATGTGAGCGACGTGGAGGGGAGGCGGAGGGCAGTGCCCGGATCAGGTGAGGAACGTCCGGGCCCAGTACGCCCGGAACCCCGCGACGACCGTCAGGGCGTAGGCCGCGGCGGGGAGCAGCACCAGGCCGAGCGCGGCCATCGCCCATGCCTCGGGGTAGGAGGTGACCAACCACTGCTTCAGCGCCATGACGGACTCGCCGTGGCCATAGGCGGCCAGCATGTACGGGGTCGCCATCAGCCCCACCGGCACGGTGAATGCGAAGACCACCGCAAGCAGGTCCAGCGGCCACAGCACGGTGACGAAGAGCAGTGTGTAGGCGAGCTCGCGCCAGCTGGCGGGCTCCCGGAAGCGGGTCCAGCACCACTCGCGCAGGCCCGGCCTGTCGGGCTCACCGTGTGGAGTGCGGGCGGCCCGCCGGTCGAGGAGGCACAGCCGCCGCCGCTCGATCGCGCCCATGGGTACGCCCGACAGGAACGCCGCCATCAGCAGGGGCACTCCGACGACCACGATCGCGAGCGCTCCGCCCACCGCGACCGCGGTCACGACCGCGATCAGGCCGAGCACACCCACCGGGGTGCTGCTCAGCAGATAGGCCACCGCCCGCCAGGGCCAGGAAGTCAGCAGGAATGTGGGGCGCCGCAGTGCCGCCCAGACTGTTTTCGATGCCTTGGATGCCATGAGTCCACCGTAGAAATCACGTGGTCACCCTGCCCAGCAGCCCAGTTCTACTTCGGGGGTATGCCTGGCCCTACCCCGAAGACTCGGTTCCGCCGCAATGTGCCGGCCCCCCTGCTGACGGTTTCGTTGTGTCAGCAGTCGGAGCGCCGCGATCGCGGGGCCAAGTCATCCGGGAGTGCAGATGGTGGCAGTCGAGAACACCCAGTGCTTTGTCGAGGCGGACGGACCGCGTTCCGTGGTGTCCGGTCGGCTGCCGGCAGGAGTGGACGGGCTGACCGTGGTGTTCTCCGGCCCGCTCCCCGGCACAGGCACCACTCGCTCCGTCGTACGGGCTCAGGTGTTCGGCCGGGTGTGGATCGCCCGGACTCCGGGCTCCTTCGCACACGCCACCCACCGGGCAGCCGGCCGCACCGTGACCCGCCACCTCGATTCCTGACCCTGCACTTCGATTCCTGACCCCGCACTTCCCAGCAGACAACGCAGAATTCTCAGAAGAAGAGGCCACCATGAAGCTCAGCACCCGCCACCTGACCGTCGTCGCCGCCGCCGTCACCACCGGTTTCCTGCTCACCGGTTGCAATATCGACGAGGAGGGCTCCAAGAGTTCCAGCTCGTCGTACGAGATCACGGACAAGGTCACGGCGCTCCAGGTCAAGACCCCGGGCGGCGACATCGAGGTCGTCGCCGGTGACGGGGACACCATCAAGGTCACCGAGAAGCTCACCTACAGCGGCGACAAGCCGAAGACCGAGCACACCAGCTCCGGCGGCACCCTGCGCCTCGGCGTGGGAGAGGGCTGCGCCAAGGACGGCGAGGCATCCAAGTGCAAGGTGGACTACACCCTGGAGGTGCCCAAGGCCGTCGCGGCCGAGCTGGACAGCCGGGGCGGAGACGTCGATGTGACCGGGCTCGCCGGCGCGCTGACCGTGAAGGCGGGCGGCGGCAAGGTGACGGCCGACCGGCTCGCGGCCAAGCGGCTCACAGTGGATGCCAACGGCGGTGCGATCAATGCCAAGTTCACCGCAGCGCCGGAGACCGTGGACATCAATACGCACTCCGGGAATGTGACGGTGCAGGTACCGAGCGCGGAGGCGTACGCCGTGAAGGCCACGAGCAAGGGCGGCTCCGAGAAGGTCTCGGTCAAGACGGACCCGGCGTCCAGCCGCAAGATCACGCTGCACACGGACGGCGGCAATGTGCAGCTGACCTCCGTGTGAGAGACGACGGTCGCGACCGTCAGCGGGCCCGGCACTCTTCCCAGTGCCGGGCCCGCCTCGTGTGTCAGTGGCCGGGTTCGAGGGCCGCCGTGAGCAGGGACTGGACCGCCGGCGGCACCCGCAGGTTCCCCCGGGTGCGCGGACTCATCATGTAGACGGCGCGGCGCCCCAGGTCCCGGGTGGCCCCGATGCCGCAGAGGTATCCGTGGACGACGCCCGCCATGCCCCACACCGTGGTGCCGCCGGGCAGGACCATGCTGTCGAGTCCCGCGCCGCAGAAGGCCATGCCGCCCCTGATGTACGGGACGTCCGGGACACGGAACATGTGCGCGAGGCTCTCCGCAGTGAGGAGTTCACCGCCGAACAGGGCCGTCAGGAACCGGTCCAGATCGGGGACGGCCGAGATCATCTCGCCCGCGGCGCCGTGGATCGTCGGGCTGTGTTCCGTGATGTCGGCCCCGTTCTCGTACCCATGGATGTGCGGTGCGGGCATGGTGGGGTCGGCGCCCGGCAGCGTGGTCGCGGTCAGCCCGAGGGGGCGCAGGATGCGTTCCTCGATCTCCTGCGCGTACGGGCGTCCGGTGAGCTGCTCGACGAGCATCCCGGCCACCACATAGTTGGCACGGGTGATCTGCTGCCGGGTGCCGGGGACGAAGGTGAGCGGCTCCCGCACGGCAAGGTCGATCAGCTGTGCGGGGGTGAAGACGTCGAAGCGGTGACGCAGGAACCAGGTTGTGTCGTTGTAACGGACGTCGCTGTCGTCGGCGAGCCCGCTGGTGTGGTCCAGGAGCTGGCGTACGGTCACGGGCGCCCGGAGCAGCCCGGGCAGGTGGCGCTCGACCGGTTCGTCCGGGCCGATCAGGCCGTCGTCGACCAGTCCGAGCACGACCGCCGCGACGAAGGTCTTGGTGACTCCGCCGATGCGGAACCTGTGGTCGTGGCGGGCCGGTTCGCCGGTGGTGAGATCGGCGACCCCGGCCGCCGCCGACCGGGCGCCCTCCGGTCCTTCGACCCGCAGAAGAACGGCGGTGGCCTCGTCGTCCGGGCGCCTTCCCACGGCCTGTGCGAGCGCCTCATTCACCGGATGCCGCCCGTTCCACCGGCTCATCGTCGGCGTGCGCCCAGGTGGCGATCATCTCCCCCGTGCCGAGGCCGCCGTCCGCCCGTCGGACGGCGTCCGCGACGAAGGTGTTGACCTGTTTGCCGTTCTCGGAGTTGGTCAGCACGATGAGGCCCTCGCCGCTGTCGACGCGGGTGAAGGTGCCGACGCGGTAGCCGACAGTACGGCCGCCGTGGCCGTACTCCAGATCGCCTCCGGTGGTGTCGACGACGGTGCCGAGGCCGTAGAAGCTGCCGGGGTGCCATATCGTCAGCATCTGCTGCGCCAGCGGGCGGCTCAGCAGGGTGCCGGGTTCGCCGAGGTACGCGCGGCGGATCTCCAGCGCCACCTTGGCCAGATCCTCGGCGCTCGCCCACAGGCCGCCGGCCGCGACCTCGTTGCGGACGCGCCAACGACCGGGTATCGGCGTACCGTCGGGGTCGTGGCCAACAGCCACCGGGACGGGTGCGACGGCGGGGCGGTTCTGGTCGAAGGTGCTGTCGGCCATGGACAGCGGGTCGAGGACGAGGCGCCGCATCATCGCCTCGAAGGGCTCTCCGGTGACGTCGATGAGCAGCTGCTCCAGGACCGAGAAGTTGATGTTGCTCTTCTTGAAGACGGTGCCCGCAGGGTGCTCGGCGCACACCGGCGCGTTGGTGGCGGGCGGGCGACCGCCGAGGATGTCGGGGATCTCCGGCATGAGTTCGGTGGGCAGGTAGTTGGTCGGGGCGACATGGCTGAGGCCCGCCTGATGGCTGACCAGCTCGCGCAGGGTGATCCGGGCGCCGTCCGGGACTTGCCATGTGGTGAGGTACCGGTTGATGTCCGCGTCGAGGTTGAGCACACCGTCGCCGACCAGCTGGAGCACGGCCAGCATCGTGACGTGCTTGCTCACCGAGGCCACCTGGAAGGCTGTGCGGGGGGTGACCGGTTCGGGGCGGTCGGCGGCCGTCACTCCGTACCCCTCCACAGACACCACTTCGCCGCCGCGCAGCAGCGCGATGCTCACGCCGGGGACGTGGTGGGCCGCCATGACCTCCTGGAGTTCACTCCGGGAGATCCGCGGTACGGGGACGGCCCGGGCCGGCTCCGCGGTCGGATGTACGTCGGTCGTCATGCCCTGTCCTTCCGTCAGCGAGTCGACGGCCTCGGCCAGGTCGGCCAGGGTGTCG
Organism: Streptomyces spiramyceticus; assembly: GCF_028807635.1. Classification (NCBI taxonomy): domain Bacteria; kingdom Bacillati; phylum Actinomycetota; class Actinomycetes; order Kitasatosporales; family Streptomycetaceae; genus Streptomyces; species Streptomyces spiramyceticus. Next base: position 294,991 of record NZ_JARBAX010000002.1, on the reverse strand, counting down.
TACTCGTACAGCATCCGCAGGGTCAGCGGCAGACCGCGGCGGCGTGCCGCGCCGATCACCCTGATGACCAGCAGGGAGTCCCCGCCGTAGTCGAAGAAGTTGTCGTGCGTGCTCACCCGCTCCAGGCCGAGCACCTGGGACCAGATCTCGGCGATCGCCCGCTCGACGGGGGTGCGCGGGGCCAGGCAGGTGCGGTCCTCGGCCCGTTCGGGCGCCGGGAGGGCGGCCCGGTCGGGCTTGCCGTTCACTGTGAGCGGGATGCGGTCGAGTGCGACGAAAGCGCCGGGGACGAGGGCCGCGGGCACGGTGGCGGAGAGCCGGCGGCGCAGCCCGGCCGGCTCGGTGCCGTCGGCCACCACGTAGGCCACCAGACGCTGTTCGCCCCGGCGGTCCCGCCACGGGACGACGACCGCGTCCCGTACGCCGGGCACGGCGAGCAGCGCGGCTCTGGTCTCCGCCGGGGCGACCCGCACACCGTTGATCTTGACCTCGTCGTCCGTCCGTCCGGCGTACTCGATCGTGCCGTCCGGCAGCACCCGCGCCAGGTCGCCGGTCCGGTAGAGGCGGGCGCCCGGCGGACCGTATGGATCGGGTACGAAACGGTTCGCGGTCAGGTCCGGCCGGCCCGCGTAGCCACGCGCCAGCCCGGCGCCACCGATGTGGAGTTCACCGGTCACCCCGACCGGCACTCTGCGCATGTCGGCGTCCAGGATCCGGGCCCCGGCGTGCGGGAGGGGACGGCCGATCGGCACCGGTCCTGCGGCGAGGCCGGACGGGACCCGGTACGCGGTGGCGTCGATGGTGCATTCGGTGGGGCCGTAGGTGTTCCAAAGCTCCACGGCCGGACACAACGCCTGGAAGTGCCCGGCGAGTTCACCGTCGAGCTGCTCGCCCGCCGAGCACAGCAGCCGCAGCGCCGTGCATGCGGCCCAGCCCTCCGTCTCCACCAGGAGGCGCAGCACGGACGGCACCACCTGCAGCACCGTCACCCGGTGGTCGGCGACGGAACGCAGCAACGCGGCCGGGTCCCGTTCCACCCCGGCCGGCGCCAGCACCACCGCACCGCCGCAGACCAGCGGGGCGAACAGCTCCCAGCCGGCGGCGTCGAAGCCGATCGACGTCTTGTGGAGGATGCGGTCGGCGGGGCCGAGGCCATGTTCGCGGACCGTCCAGGCGACCCGGTGCGCGAACCCCCGGTGGGTGATCTGGACGCCCTTGGGGCGGCCGGTGGAGCCGGAGGTGTGGACAACGTACGCGAGGTGCTCCGGATCGGTCTCCCGGGCAGGCGGCGTGGCCGGGTAGGTACCGAAGGGCGCGTCCTCCAGGAACAGGGTCCCGGGGTGGTCGAAGCCCTGGGGCGCGTTCTCGCGCCGGGTCAGCAGGATCCGCGCGCCCGCGTCCGCGAGCATGAACTCCAGCCGCTCGCGCGGGGACGCGGGGTCCAGCGGGACGTACGCCCCGCCCGCCTTCCACACTCCGAGCAGGCACGCCACCAGGTCCGGCTCCCGGTCCAGGAGCACGCCCACGGAAGTCCCGGCGGTCACGCCCCGGGCACGCAGGTGGTGTGCGATGCGGTTGGCGCGGGCCTCCAGCTGTGCGTACGAGACGGTGGTCGCGCCGTGGACGACGGCGATCGCGTGCGGGGTCCGGGCGGCCTGCTCCTCCCAGAGGGCGGGCAGGGTGGACTGCGGGCCGGTCCGGTACGCCGGGCGGCCGAGCCCTGCGAGCAGTGACCGCTCGTCGGCGGAGAGGAAGACCTCCTCGCCCGCATCCCCGTCGGGGTCGGCCGCCATGGCTTCGAGTACCTGTCGGTACATCGCCCCGATCCGCTCCGCGGCGGCGGGGCTCAGGACGCCGGTGCGGCTGCTGAGGGCGAGGTGTCCGGCGAGTGTCGTCACGGCGAGGTCGAACTCGGTGCCGCCCTCGGCGAGCGTCGGCGCCACGTCCACCAGCTCCTGGTCGACCTGGTGGAAGTCGAGGTAGTTGAACGACACGCCGACAAGGCGGCGGCCGCCCGCCATGCGCTGCATCTCCGGCATCGGGAAGCGGCGGTGCGGCCAGAGCTCCACCTCACGGCCGAAGACCGACCGCACCAGGCCCAGCCAACTGCCCGCCGCCCGGCTGCGGTCGTGGACGAACGGCACGGTGTTGAGATACATGCCGTGGACTCGGTCCGCGCCCACCGCCTCCGGCCGGGCGTCGCAGACGAGTCCGGTGGTGAAGGAACGCTCGCCGGTGAGACCGCTCAGCACCTTGAGGTGAGCGCCGAGCAGCACACTCTTGAGCGAGACCCTGGCCCGGCTCGCGAGGGTACGCAGTCCGGGCTCCAGGTCGTGAATCGGGATGCGGAGCCTGACCCGGCTCTCTCCCGCAGGCCCGTCAGGTTCTCCCCAGCCGGCCGGCAGCGAGAACGTGGGGTGTTCCTCGACGGTCCTGGCCCAGTAGGCCCGGTCCTCGTCGGAGGCCAGGGCGCGCTGCTCGGCCGCGATGAAGTCGGCGTACCGGACCTCGGGCTTGTCGGCCGGTTCCATGGCCTCGGCACGCCCACCGTCGCGGAACCGCCGGTAGCAGTTCAGCAGCTCCATCAGGAGGTTGTAGTGGCTCCAGCCCTCGGTGATCGCGTGGCAGCGGACCATCGACAGCCACCATGCCCCCTCGCCCTCCAGGTGAGCGGCGAGGCGGAGCAGCGGCGGAGACGAGAGCGCGAACGGGCGCGAACGCTCGTCGGCCTGGAAGTCACGGAGGGTCTGGTGAATGTCCAGGGACGTGGCGTCGTGCACGGACACCGGAATCTCGGCGGTGGGATGTACCAGCTGCACAGGAACGGAGAAGGAGTTGAGGTCGAAGGAGGTACGGAGCACCTCATGCCGCTCCACGACCGTGCGGGCGGCAGCGAGCAGGGCGGCGGGCTCGAAGGGCAGCGCGTCTCGAATACGGAACGACGTCACGCTGTGGTATCGGTGCAGCCTCTCGTCGGCCAGCATCTCGACCACCATGCCGGTCTGGGTCTGCGACATCGGATACGCGTCGACGAGACCGGCCGGCAGCCGCTCACGGTCCTCGTCTGCAAGCAGCTCGAACGGCGTCACCGGGGCCTTTACGGCCGCGGGTGCGCGATCCGCGACGAGAACGGCGAGAGCAGCGACCGTACGGCAGTCGAAGACGTCCCGTACGTCCAGATCGAACCCGGCCGCGCGCAGGGCGCCGACGAGGGCGACGGCACGGATCGAGTCGCCGCCGAGATCGAAGAAGCTGTCCTCGGCCCCGACGCGTTCGCGCTCCAGGACCTTGCGCCAGGCTGTGGCGATCTGCTCCTCGGTGTCGGTACGGGGGGCGATGTAGGTGTCCTGGGCGGTTTCGGTGGGGGTGGGGAGGGCGTGGCGGTCGATTTTGCCGTTGGCGTTGAGGGGCATGGCCTTCAGGGCGGTGAAGGTGGCGGGGATCATGTAGTCGGGCAGCCTCAGCGCGCAGTGCTCGGCGAGGTCGTGCACGGGTTCGCTGGACACGTAGTAGGCGGCGAGCTGCTTGTCGCCGCTCTGCGGCTGACGGGCCGTGACGAAGGCCTCGCGTACGGCGGGGAGTTCGGCCAGTACGGCTTGGACCTCGCCCAGTTCGATACGGAAGCCACGGACCTTGACCTGGTCGTCGGTCCGGCCCAGGAACTCCACATTCCCGTCCTCGCGCTGCCGCACCAGATCACCGGTCCGATAGAAACGGGCACCCGGCTCGGCGGCGTACGGGTCGGGCAAGAACCGCTCGGCCGTCAGATCAGGGCGGTTCGCATAACCACGCGCCACACCCGTACCACCGACATACAACTCACCCGCGACCCCGACCGGAACCGGCTGCAGCCACCCGTCCAGCACGTACATCGTCATATTCGGCAACGGCCTGCCGATCGGCAGAACCTCCGCAGCGGTATCGGCCGGCACCTCGAAGACGCAGGTGCCGACGGACGCCTCGGTCGGACCGTACTCATTGACCAGCCGCGTCTGCGGAGCAAGAGCACGCCACCGCTCCAGCGTCGCCCGCGAGAACGCCTCGCCCGCGACGACGAGGACCGGGGCGAGTGCGGCGGCATCGGGGGGCGTGAGCTGGTACGAGAGCACATCCAGGTGGCCAGGGGTGAGCTTGATGAAGCTGTACGGACCCCCGGCGGCCAGGTGGCTGCCCAGATCCGCCATGTCCACACGCTGCGAAACCGTGTGCACCGCCTGCCCGGCCACCAGCGGCGCCCATAGATTGGGCACGACCAGATCGAAGGCGGCGGACGAGAACAGCGGTGCGCCGCCCGTCCCCTGCGACGCCAACTCCCGTGCGGCCCAGGCCACATGGTTGACCAGGCCCCGATGATGAACCTCGACACCCTTCGGCGTACCGGTGGAGCCGGACGTGAAGATCACATACGCCAGCCGGTCCAGATCATCGACCCGTGACGGCGCCGTAGCAGGAAAATCCTCCACGGACGGACGGTCCTCGTCGAGCAGCACCTTCGCACCAGAGGTCTTGACGATCGCCGCCACCCGCTCGGCCGGATACGACGGGTCGACCGGCACATACGCAGCCCCCGCCTTCCACACACCAAGCAGCGACGCGATCAACTCCGGACCACGGTCCAGCTTCACCGCCACCCGCGACTCCGCAACCACCCCCCGCGCCCGCAGACAGTGCGCAATCCGATTCGCCTCGGCATCCAACTCCCCGTACGAGACCGTCACGTCCCCGCTGCGTACCGCCACCTCCTCCGGAGCCTTCGCCACCTGCGCCTCGAACAACTCCAGCACCGACGCCGGCTCCGCCTCGAACGCCGTGTCGTTCCACTCCACCAACTGACGCCGACGTTCCTGCTCCGGCAAATGCGACTCCCACGCCGACCCTTCGGGATCCGCCGCCATCGCCTCAAGCACCGACCTGTACAGCGCCGCCACCCGGGCCGCGTTGGGCCGGCTCAGGGCGTGAGTGTTGGTCTTCAGGCCGATGCGCCGGGAGATCGTGGTGACGGCAAGGTCGAATTCCGTCGTCCCGGGTGCCATCACGCTGTCCAAGTCGACCGCGTCGCTCTCCAGGCGGTCGAAGTCCACATGGTTGATCAGCACGTCCACCAGTCGTCGGCCGCCCGCCACGCGCTGCATCTCCGGCATGGGGAACCGCCGGTGCGGCCAGAGCTCGGCCTCCCGGGCGAAGGCCTGCGCGACGAGTTGGCGCCAGGTGCCGGCCGTCCGGCCAAAGGCGAGCGGAACGGTGTTGAGGTGCATGCCGTAGATGCGGTCGGCCTCCACCGCCTCGGGCCTGGTGTGCACAACGACGCCGCTGGTGAACTCCCGCTGGTCGGTGAGCGTGCTCAGCACCTTGCCGTGCGCCGCGACCAGCACGCTCTTGAGCGAGGCACCGGCCTTCGCGGCCAGGGCGCGCAGCCCGTCCTCCAGGTCGTCGAAGGGCACGGACACCCAGAAGTGCTCGGCCGGCCGGTCCGGCTCCCCCCAGCCCTCGGGGAGTGTGAACCTCTGAGGGCCTGCGATCGTCCGCGTCCAGTAGGCGCGGTCCTCGTCGGAGGCCAGCGCGCGCAGTTCCCCGGCGATGGAGTCGGCGAACCTGACACCGGGCGGCGTGTAGGGAGCCGGTTCCCGGCCTTCGCGCAACCGTCGGTAACAGGCGAGCAGTTCCTGGACCAGGGAGTGGTAGCTCCACCCTTCCACGATGCCGTGGAACTCGGTCACCGACAGCCACCAGCCGCCGTCCACCAGGTGTGCCGTCAGCCGGAACAGCGGGGGTTCGGCGAGGTCGAAGAGGCGGGCCTTCTCCTCGGCGTGGAAGGCACCGAGACTCCGCTCCACCTCTTCGGCATCAAGTCCGCGCAGATCACGCACCACCACCGGGATCTCCGCCGTCGGATGCACCAACTGCATCGGCACGGAACAGGACTTGAGGTCGAAGGATGTACGGAGTACGTCGTGCCGTTCGACGACCACTGCCGCGGCTGTCCGCAGCGCGTCGAGGCCGAACGAGACCTCGTCGCGCATCCGGGTGGAGGCAACGTTCTGGTAGTTGCTGTGCCGGTCGTGCGCGAGCATGTCGACGACCATGCCGATCTGCGTCTGCGACATCGGGTACGCGTCAGCCAGCTCGGCCGGCAGCCGCTCACGGTCCCCGTCGGCCAGCAGCTCGAACGGCTCCACCGCCGCCTGTACGACGGCGCGCTCCCGCCCTGCCACGAGTCCGGCCAGCCCGGTGATCGTGCGGTGGTCGAAGATGTCCCGTACGGCAACGTCGAACCCGGCCGCCCGCAGGGCGCCGACAAGGGCCACCGCCCGTATGGAGTCGCCGCCGAGGTCGAAGAAGCCGTCCTCGACGCTCACCCGGTCCAGGCCGAGCACCTCCTGCCAGACCTCGGCGATGCGCTCCTCGACGGCGGTGCGCGGGGCGATGTACGCCCGGTCGCTGCCCAGAGCGTCCTGACCAGGGGCTGGCAGGGCGCGCTTGTCGAGCTTGCCATTGGTGGTCAGCGGGAGCCGGTCGAGCGCGACGAAGGCCGAGGGGACCATGTACTCGGGCAGCGAGGCTGCCAGATGTGCCCGCAGCTCGACCGGCCTCGGAGCGTGATCCACCGGTACGACGTACGCCACCAGCCGTTCGTCACGTACGACGACGACCGCGTCCCGCACCGCCGGATGCCCGGCCAGCACGCTTTCGATCTCACCCAGCTCGATGCGGAAGCCGCGGATCTTGACCTGGTCGTCGATCCGTCCGAGGAACTCCAGACTCCCGTCCGGGAGCCGCCGCGCCAGGTCACCGCTCTTGTACAGCCGCGAGCCCGCAGGACCGAAGGGGTTCGGCACGAAACGCTCGGCGGTCAGCTCCGGACGGTTCAGATAGCCACGCGCCACACCCGGGCCACCGACATGAATCTCCCCCGGCACCCCGATCGGCACCAAACCACCATGACCATCCAGCAGATGGACGGTCAGGTCGCCCAGTGGGCGGCCTATGGCATTGCCTGCTCCGACCAGCAGGTCCTGCTCATTCAGCCGGTGGTAGGTGGTGTGGACGGTGGTCTCGGTGATGCCGTACATGTTGACCAGGGCCGTCCTGGCCAGGCCGAGCCGGTCGGTCCACGGCTTCAGCTCGGAGGCCTCCAGCTTCTCGCCCGCGAACACCACTGCTCGTAAACCGAGTTGATGCTCCCCCGCTGCCGCGACCAGACCGCGGAAGGCGGACGGCGTCTGGCTGAGGACCGTCACCTCCTCCTCCACCAGCAGGTCCAGGAACTCCTCCGGCGAGCGGGTGACCGTGAACGGCACCACGACCAGACGTCCGCCGTGCAGCAGCGCACCCCACATCTCGAAGACCGACACATCGAAGGCGTACGAGTGGAACAGCGACCACACATCGGTCTCGTCGAAGGCGTAGTGCTCCTGCGCGGTGCTGAGCAGCCGCACCACATTGGCGTGGGTGAGGGCAACGCCCTTGGGCTTCCCCGTCGAGCCGGAGGTGTAGATCGTGTAGATCAGGTTCTGCGGGCTGCCCTCCACCGCCGGATCACTGTCCGGCTGAGCAGCGATCAGCTCCGCATCCCGGTCCAGAAGGACCAGCTCACCCTCGTACCGGCCCTCCAGAACACCCGCCACCGCCGACGTGGACAGCACCACCCGAGCCCCGGCATCCTGCACGATGTACGCCAGACGGTCCGCCGGATTCGCCGGATCCAGCGGCAGATAGGCCGCACCGGCCTTCAGCACACCGAGCAACGCAGGCAACAGCTCGATGCCCCGCTCCAAGCACAGACCGACCAAGTCCTCCGGGCCCACACCCCTGGCACGCAACAGATGGGCAACACGGTTCGCCCGGGCATTCAACTCCCCGTACGACAACGTCTCCCCACCGAACGTCACCGCCCCGGCATCCGGCGTACGCCCCACCTGCTCCTCGAACAGCTCATGCACCCGGCGCCTGGCGGAACTCCCGCCCCGCGGTCCGGCGGCCTTCAGCAGCGCCGTCCGTTCCTCCTCGCCGAGGATCTCGAGCCGGGACAGCCGGGTCTCCGGCCGGGTGACGGCGGCACCGAGGAGACGTACGAAATGGCTCACCATCCGCTCGGCCGTCGCACGGTCGAACAGCGCCGTCGCGAACTCCAGCCGCGCGGACAACGCCCCGTCCCGCCCCTCGTTCATCACCAGGGAGAGGTCGAACCGTGCCGGGGGCTCGGCAGGCGGGATGCCCGTCATGGAGACGCCCGGCAGTCGGTAGTCGTCGACCGTGTCCTCGCGCAGGGTGAACAGCACTTGGAAGAGCGGGGTGCGCGACCTGTCGCGCTCGGGTTCGAGTTCCGTGACCAACTGGGGGAACGGAACATCCTGGTGCTCGAAGGCGTCGAGCACGGTGACGCGGGTGGCGGAAAGCAACTCGTCGAAGGCCGGGTCGCCGTCGAGGCGACCGCGCAGGACGAGGCTGTTGATGCCGTAGCCGAAGAGGCGCTGCCATTCCGGGCGGTTCCGTGTCGACAGCAGGGTGCCGACGGCGATGTCGTCGGCGCTGGTGTACCGGGCCAGAAGTGCCTGAAAGGCGGTGAGCAGCACGGTGAAGGGTGTCGTTTCGTGCCGCTTGGCCAGGTCGCGTACGGCGTCGGCGAGTTCGGCCGGCAGGTCGCGGACCACCGAGTCGCCCCGGTGGTCGCGTACGGCGGGTCGGGGCCGGTCCGTCGGCAGGGCGAGCTGGGTGAGACCCGCCAGTTGCTGCCGCCAGTACTCGAGACGGCGCTGTCCGCCCTCGCCCGCGAGCTGCTCGCCCTCCCATGCCGCGTAGTCCGCGTACTGGAAAGTGAGCGGCTCCGGGCCATCCGCCGGGCCTGCCGCGTACAACGCGCTGATGTCTTCCGCGAAGAGGTGCGCCGACCAGGCGTCGCAGGCGATGTGGTGCACGACCACGATCAGTACGTGTTCGTCGGCCGCGCAGCGGAGCAGATGTCCGCGGACCGGCCATTCCCGCTCCAGGTCCACGGGGCGCTTGGAGGCCCGCGCGATACGCTCCCGTACCGCTGCCTCCCGTTCCGTGTCGGCGAGCCGTGAGAGGTCTTCGACAGGGAGTTCCACCGGGCGCACGGGGTCGATGACCTGGACAGGCTCCGTGCCCTCCCATACGTACCGGGTGCGCAGGATCTCGTGCCGCGCCAGGAAGCGGTCCCAGGCCCGGGCAAGGGCCGGGACGTCGAGAGGGCCCCGCAGCCGCAGGGCCAACGGGACCAGATATTCGGGGCTGTCGGGTTCCAGCCGGTTCAGGAACCACATCTGCTGCTGGCCGTGGGAGAGGCGCAGCGGGCCGTTCCGGTCGGCGCGGGCCGGGTCCCTTCGCTTGTGGCCGCGGCGCTTTCCGGCGAGTCGCCGCCTGAGCAGTTCGGCCCGGAGATCGTCCCGGTCACCGTGCGCGCTCGTGCCCATGCTCGGTCTCCCTTGTCTCGGTGGACTTGTCGGTCGTGGCGGCGTGTTCGCCCCGCAGCGCCGGTGTCGTCGTCGCGGTCGTGGCCAGTGCCAACATGGCGCCGCCGAGCAACAGGAAGACGGGGGCCGCGCCCCAGGAGGAGAGGGTCAGACCCCCGAGCAGGACGCCCAGCACATTGGCTCCGGTGGCGACGAGGTGCGAAGTGCCCGCGACCCGGCCCTGGAGGGCGTCGGGGGTGGTGCGGACCTGATGGACGGCGGCGGCGACATTGAAGACGCCGGTGATGTATCCCGTCCCGGCGAACAGGACACCGAGTACGAGCGGCTGGCGGGCGAGGGCCATGGTGGTGATCAGGGCCGCCCAGCCGAACAGTCCGGCGACAAGGACGGTGCGGAGGCTGATCCTGCGCTGCCACCAGCTTCCGCTCAGCGCCCCGGCGATGCCGCCGATGCCGCCCGCGGCCACGATGAGGGCGACGGCGGTCTGGGGCCGGCCCGCCTCCTTGACGAGCACGAAGAGTGCAAGCGGCAGCACCTGGAGGAGCAGGTTGCTGCCAGCGACAAAGGCGAGCGCCGCGCGCAGGAAACGCTGCCGCCACAGCCAGCGCAGTCCCTCCGCGAGTTCGGTGCGCAGGGACTTCGGCGGTGCCTTCCGCTGCTGTTGGAAGTCCTTGCGGATCAGCAGCAGACTGCCGAGCGAAGCAAGTCCGGCCGCCGCCGAGAAGAGAAAGGGCGCCCAGCGGGCCGCGCTCTGCAGCAGTACGCCGCCGGGCTGGCCGAGCAGCACGGCAGCGCGCCCGCGCGCCTCGTTCTGCGAGAGGGCGGCCGCCAGTTGGCCGGCGTGGACGACATTGCGTACGGCTCCGCGCTCGGCGAGGCGGTACAGGATCGCGAGGCTGGTCTCCAGGAACGCAGCGGCGGCCAGCTGGACCGCGGAGAACCGGCCGGTGGCCAGCGTGACCGCGACGCTGCCGAGCGCCAGGGCCCGGCCGCTCTCGCAGATCATCATCAGCCGCCGCCGGTCCCAGCGGTCGACGAGGACTCCGGCGGGGAGCTGCACCAGCAGCAGCGGCAGCAGGGCGGCGAACGACACCGCCGACATCACCAGGGGCGAGTCGGTGTGCCAGAGCACGATCAGCGGATACGAGACCCCCGTGACCCTGGTGCCCAGGAGGGACACAGCGGCGCCGGACCACAGCAGCAGGAAGTCGCGGTTCCGCCGCAGAGGGGCCGGCCCGTCCGCTGTCGCCTCGCGCGCACCGGCTGTCAGCCGTCCCACGGTTCGGCCATGGCGACGGCTATCTTGCGGGGTCCGGTGAACGGTTCGCGGCCGTGCGCGGCAAGCATGTTGTCGACGACGAGCACGTCGTCGCGCTGCCAGTCGAAGCGGGTGGACGCGGCCCGGTAGGCGGCCCGTAGATGGTCCATCACCTCGTCGGGGATGCGCCCGCCGTCGCCGTAGTACGTATTGGTGGGCAGGTCCTCCTCGGCGAAGATCTCCCGCAGGCCCTCCTGGACCTCCGGGGCGAGCGAGCTGACGTGGAAGAAGGTGGCGTGGTTGAACCAGACGCGGCTGCCGGTCTCGGGGTGGGTGTGCACGGCCCGGCGTACGGCGGTGGTGCGCAGTCCGCCGTCCGGCCGCCAGTGCGGTTCGATGCCCTTGCCGCGGCAGTACTCCTCGACGGCGTCCCGTTCGTCGGTGCCGAATGCGTCCTGCCACTGCACACCGAACTCGGCGTGGAAGTTGCGGACGACCCGCCAGCCTCTGCGTTCGAACTCCTCCCGCACCCCGGGGTCGATGTGCCGGTAGACCTCGCGGATGTCGGCGAGCGGGGTGGCGCCCAGCGTGTGCGCCGGCTCGATGCAGAAGAAGTACAGGGTGCGCGGCCAGACGGCCTGGTAGGAGTTCTCGTTGTGGAGGAAGATCTCCTCGCCCTGCGGGTAGTCGGTCGACGTGTAGACCTGCCCCTTGATGGTGGAGCGGGGTGACGAGCGTTCCGCGTAGGTGAGGGGCGCTGAGCCGGAGAGGACGCGGACCACCCGGTCGAATCCGTCCACGCCGCCGACCTCGAAGCCGCGCAGCAGGATCGCGCCCTGCTCGGCGAGGACAGTGCGCAGCTTGTCGCGGTTCTCGGTGAGGTACGCGTGGATGGGGGTGCCCGGCGATCCGGTGAATTCGGTGGCGGTCATGCGGCGTGGGCTCCTTCCTTCTCGTTGTGGTGGCTGTCGTGGTCGTGGATCTCTTGGAGGTAGTCGCGCAGCCGTACGGGGCCGGTGCTCGTGGCCTCCCGGGCGAGCGCGGCGAAGAGTCCGGGCGCGGTCGGCAGGTTCTGGACCAGCCAGTTGTCCGGGCCGTTCGGTTCGGTGTGGATGACGCGGACGGGTCCCTCCGCGGCCGGCCGTACATCGATCGAACTCAGATCGGCGGCGATGCCCACGCCGCTCGCCTTGACCACGGCCTCCTTCCTCGTCCAGCAGCGGAAGAAGACGTCCAGCCGCCGCTTCTCGTCCTTCTGGGCCCGCATATGTGCGAGTTCACCGTCGGCCAGCACCAGCGTGGACGAGCCCTCGACGTCCACGGCCCGGCCGTCCTCGATGTCGGCCCCGACCTGGCTGCCGACGGCGACGGCGACCAGCCAGTGCGAGCCGGACCGGGAGAGGTTGAAGTCCAGTGCGGTGTGCGGCCAGTCGACGCGTGGCCGGCCGTGCTCCGGGTGGGCGCAGCGGGGGCAGGGCTGCCGCCCGAGCCTGATCCGCTCGGGCGGCACGCTGAGATACCCCGCCAGGATCCGGCGGAGAGCGGCGTGCGCTCCCGCGTACCGGACCGCGGCCCGCTCCGACCTGCGTCGCACGATCTCCAGTTCGGCGGCGGAGAGCAGGGCGGCGTCCCCGGGGTCCAGCAGGTCCGGCGCCCGGCCCTGCCAGATGTGGACGCCGTCCTGCGTCCGCAGACGCTCGTATTCGGCAGTCATGGCGTCATCAGTCCGACATCGCCACCAGCACGCGGCGGTCACCGGTGAAGGGCCGGCGGCCGTGGGCAAGCAGCACGTTGTCGATGAGGAGCAGGTCGCCGGTGCGCCAGTCCACGTCGACCGCGTTGTCCAGGCCCCGGTCGCGGATCTGGACGACGTACTCCGCGGGGATCGGGCTTCCGTCGGCGAAGGTGACGTTCTGCGGCAGTTCGTCCTCGGGGAGGATCTGGGAGAGGGCGGCCGCGGTGTCGTCACCGAGGCCGGCCGGGTGCCACTGGTCGGCCTGGTTGAACCAGCCCTCGGTGCCGGTGAGCGGGTGCTTGGTGGTGGACGGGCGCACGGACTCGACCCGGATGCTGCCGTCGGCCTTCCACTCCCAGGTGGCTCCGGTGCCGTCGAGGAAGGACTCCACGTCCTGGCGCTTGTCGGTCTCGAAGGTGTCCTGCCAGCTCTTGCCGAGGCCGTAGCCGTCGTGGAGGTTCTGGACGTAGCGGACTCCGCCCGCGAAGGCGTCCCGGATCTCGGCGTCGAGGGAGCTGAGCCACAGTTCCGAGTCGACGACGGGCGTGGCACCACCGCCGCCGGGCTGGATCTGGCAGTAGAAGGCCAGCCGGGCGGGCCAGGCATGGGCGTAGCTCATCTCGTTGTGCATCGAGATGGTGAATTCCTGCGGGTACTCGGTCGAGGTGTAGACGTTGCTGCCGACCTTGGTGCGCGGTGAGTTGCCGTGCACATAGGCGAGCCGGTTCGGCAACAGCAGGTCCAGGACTGCGTCGAGTTTGCCAGGTGTGACCCCGAACCCCCGGAAGACCAGGGCCTTCTCCTGCGCCAGCAGGCTCCCGAGTTCGTCACCGAGGTCTTTGAGCCGGTCGGTGAGCTCCTCCGTGCCGCCGGCGAGCTCCGCCTCGATCTCCAGCGGCGTCCAGATCTGCTCTTCGGTCATGGGCCGATCCCTTCACTATTCAATGACTGTCTAGGGGGAAGCTATGAATTTTCTATTTCGCCCCACGCCTTCCAGGCGTTGAGTGATGTCGGTGGTCAACTCCGCCTCGCACGGGGCGAGATAGAAGTGGTCGCCGGGGAAGGCCCGCAGCGCGAAGTCGCCCGCGGTGGTCAGCTCCGCCCAGGCCATCACGTCCTCGCGCATCCGGCCGGAGCCGGGGTCGTCATCGCCGATGTACGCCGTGACGGGCGCGCGGAGGGGCGTGGGGTGTTCGGGGCGGTAGGACTCGATGAGCCGGTAGTCGGCGCGCAGGGCGGGGAGCAGCAGCTCCCGCAGCTCCGGGATGTCGAAGACCTCCGAACCCAGGTCGCCCAGGCTGCGCACCCCTGCGACCAGCGCCTCGTCGTCCCCTTCGTGCAGCCCGCTGGTCCTGGCCCGGTGCGGCGCGGCCCGGCCGGAGACCATCAGCCGGGCGGTGGTGGTGCCGTGGCGGGCCTCCAGGCGGAGCGCCACCTCATAGGCGACAGCAGAGCCCATGCTGTGACCGAACAGCGCCACCGGCCGGTCCAGATACGGAACGAGGGCGTCGGTGACCCGGTCGGCGAGGACCGCCATGTCCTCGACGCACGGCTCGGAGAGCCGGTCCTGCCGGCCGGGGTAGCGGACCGCGAGCAGCTCGATGTCCATGGGCAGCCGGGCCGGCCAGCCGTGGTAGAGCTGTGCGGTGCCGCCGGCGTGCGGGAAGCACACCAGCCTCAGCCGTGGCTCGACGGCCCTTCGATGGATGCGGAACCACACGGCTGCAGTGTCAGTCATGGGCCTTCCCCCCGTCGTTGTCATGTTCTCCGAGGTCCCGATCGTCGTTTTCGAGGCCCCGGCCGTTGTATTTCGCGGGCGCGGCGGCGTCCTCGGTACGGAGCGCCGGGCTCACCGCGGCCGCGAGCGCGAGGGCAGCCATCGCGCCACCGGTCAGCAGCACCGAGTCGGCGGCTCCCCAGAGTTCGAGGGCGAGTCCTGCGAGCAGCGCGCCCAGTGAGTTGGTGCCGGAAGAGATCAGATTCGCCGTACTGGCGACGCGGCCCTGGAACTCGTCGGGCGTGGTGCGGACCTGGTAGACGGCGGCGGCGACATTGAAGACCGCGCCGACCAGGCTCGTACCGGCGAACAGCAGTCCGAGCAGCAGGGGCTCGGCGTTGGTGAAGGCGATGCCCGTCATCAGCGCCGCCCAAGCGGCCAGGCCGCCGATGAGGATGGCGCGCTGGCTGCACCGGCGCAGCCACCAGCCGCCGGTGAGCGCGCCGAGCATGCCGCCGATGCCGCCGCCCGTCACGACGACGGCGAGGACGGCCTCCGAACGGCCCTCGTCCTTGATCATCAGGATCACGGCGAGGCTGAGCACCTGGAAGAGGGCATTGGTGCCGGCCACGAAACCCAGTGCCGTACGGAGGAACCGCTGCCGCCACAACCAGCGCATGCCCTCGGCGACTTCCCGGTGCAGCCGCTGCCGCTCGCCCGTCCGCTCCCCCTGGAAGTCCTTTCTGATGAACAGCAGGGTCAGCAGCGAGACGAGATAGGCGACCGCGCCGAAGACGAAGGGCACCCAGCGCACCGCGGTGTAGAGCAGGATCCCGCCGGGCTGGCCGAGCATGCCGGCCGCGCGGCCCCGCGCCTCGTTCTGCGCGAGCGCCTGCGGCAGCTGCTCCTCGGGCACCACATTGCGTACCGCCGCCCGCTCCGCCAGCCGGTAGAAGACGGTGAAACAGGACTCCACGAAGGCCACGGCGGCGATGTGCGCCACCGAGACCCTGCCGGTGAACACCGCCGCCGCGACCGACCCCAGCGCCAGCGTCCGCCCCGCCTCGCAGACCACCATCAGCCGCCGCCGGTCCCAGCGGTCCACCAGCGCTCCGGCGGGCAGTTGCACGAGCAGCGCCGGCAGCAGCGCGGCGAAGGTCACCAGGGACATGGACATCGGCGACCCGGTGTGCCAGAGCACCAGCAGCGGATAGGCGACCGCGGTGACCCTGGAGCCGAGGAAGGACATCCCCGCGCCGGACCACAGGAGCACGAAGTCCCGGTTCCTGCGCAGCGGGGGCGGCGACGGCCTGGCTTCGGCCGCAGCCTGCGGGGCGAGGGTCACGGCTGCCGCCCGTCCGCCCCGCCCGGGCCCACCGGTCCGCGGCGGCACCATTCGAGCACGGCCATTGCGCTGTGCATCTTGTTCTCGGCCTGGCCGAAGGCAAGGCTCGCCGGCCCGTCCAGGACGTCGGCGGTGACCTCGTCGCCGCGGTGGGCGGGCAGGTCGTGGAGGAAGACCGCCTTGGGGCTGTCCTCCCACAGCGCCCGGGTCACCTGGAAGGGTGCGAAGATCCGCCGCCAGTCCGGGTCGGGCTTGGTGCTGCCGGTGGTCTGCCAGCGCGTGGTGTAGATCGCGTCCTGGCCGGCGGGCAGGCCTGCCATGTCGTGGCGCTCGCGGAACCGGCTGCCGTAGTGGGCGGCCTGTTCCTCGGCGCGCTTACGGAACCGGTCCTCGAGCCCGTAGCCGGGCGGCGTACGCAGCTCCAGCTCCGCGCCCGGGAACCGGGTCAGGGCCAGCGCCAGGGCGGACGCGGTGTTGTTGCCCTCGCCGATGTAGAGGACGCGCAGCCCCTCGATCCGGCCGAACTGCTGCAGCAGCGTGGTCAGATCGGTGAGCGCCTGTGTGGGGTGTTCGTCGGCGCTCATCGCGTTCACCACGGACATCCGGTTCTGGGCGGCCCAGGCCCGCATCTCGGCCGGGTCGTCCGCGGTCCGGGCGACCAGGACATCGAGCATCCCGGACATGACCCGGCCGGTGTCCTCGCTGCTCTCACCGGTGTTGAGCTGCAGATCCCCGGGGCCGTACGAAACGATCTGCGCACCGAGGCGCAGCGCGCCGGCGGAGAAGGCGGTACGGGTACGGGTCGAGGTCTTGCTGAAGTAGATGCCGACGACATCACCCTCCAGCGGGCGGGCCCCGCCCCGGCCGTCGGCCGAGAACTGGGCGCCGCGGGCGACGACGGACCACAGGTCCTCGTCGCTGAGGTCGTCGACGGATATCAGATGGCGCACGGCAGACGTCCTTCCATGAGTTGGTCGGTGTTCGTCATCACTGGTCCTGGGCCCACTGGCCGGCGAGTTCGCCGCCGCCGAAGCGGGACTGCTCCCGCAGCTGCGCGGAGACGGCCTTGATCGCCGCGCGGCCCGACTCGGCGTTGGTGAGGACCACGAAGCCCGTGCCGTCCGAGATCCGGACGATCAGCATGTTGCGGTAGCCGTGCGGCTCCCCGCCGTGGCCGGCCTCCAGGTCGGGGGCCTCCCCGTCCACCACCGTGCCGAGGCCGTAGAACGTGCCCTCGCCGACGGGAGTGAGCAGCTGCTCGGCCAGCGGCCGGGACAGTACGGCGAAGGGCTCGCCCAGGTAGGCCCGGCGCAGTTCCACGGCGACCTTGGCGAGGTCGGCGGCGGTGGACCAGAGGCCCGACGAGGCCAGATGCGGCCCGACACGCCAGCCGCCCTCCAGCGGGCGGCCGACCGGATCGTGGCCCACGGCCACCGGCTTGCCGGAGATCTCCGGGAAGGCCGGCTCGAAGCTGCTGGACGCCATGCGCAGCGGTTCGAAGACCGTGGTCCGCATCAGCTCGGCGAACGGGGTCCCGGTCACGTCCTCCAGCACCTGCTGGATCACCCAGTAGTTGGTGTTGGAGACCAGGAACCTGGTGCCCGGTTCGACCTCGCTGTGCGTCTGCGCGAGCAGGTCCGAGAGCGGCGGCAGTTCGGTGCCTGGTGCGACACCGGCGTACGGCACGGAGACAAGACCCGACCAGTGCGACAGCAACTGCCTGAGGGTGACGGCGACCGGTGTGCCGTCCCGGTCGGCGACGTGTCGGCCGCCGGTGAGGTAGGCGTTGACGTCCGTGTCGAGGTCGAGCCGGCCCGCGTCCACCAGGCGAAGCACGCCCAGGGCTGTGATGTGCTTGCTGATGGACCCGGCCGGGAAGAGGGTCGCAGGGGTGACCGGGTCGGTGCCACCCGCCTCCAGAGCGCCGTAGCCGCGCAACTCGGAGACCTCGCCGCCACGGAGTACCGCGAGGCTCACGCCAGGGATGTGGTGCTCCGTCATGGCGGGCAGCCGGTCCATGGGCGGTTGCGCCGCGGGCTGCGACCCCGTCTCGGGCTTCCGCTCGACCGTGGGGGGCACGTTGGGACGGGCCACCTCGGCGTCGATCTCCGCGGCCAGTTCGGCCAGTGTCTGCGTCTGGTAGAGCATCTGCAGCGAGACGGGCAGCTTCAGCTTCCTGGCGGCCGCCATCACCTTGATGACCTGCATCGAATGGCCGCCGAGGGCGAAGAAGTTGTCGTTCGCGCCGATCCGGTCGCGCCCGAGCGTCAGCTCCCAGAGACGGGCCAGCGCCTTCTCGGTCTCCGTCTCGGGGGCGGTGTACTCCCGTTCCTCCTCGCCGTATCGGACACTGCGGTCGGGGGTGGGGAGGGCGTGGCGGTCGATTTTGCCGTTGGCGTTGAGGGGCATGGCCTCCAGGGCGGTGAAGGTGGCGGGGATCATGTAGTCGGGCAGCCTCAGCGCGCAGTATTCGGCGAGGTCGTGCACGTCCTGCTCGTCGGACACGTAGTAGGCGGCGAGCTGCTTGTCGCCGCTCTGCGGCTGATGAGCCGTGACGAAGGCCTCGCGTACGGCAGGGTGTTCAGCCAGCACGGCCTGGACCTCGCCCAGTTCGATACGGAAGCCACGGACCTTGACCTGGTCGTCGGTCCGGCCCAGGAACTCCACATTCCCGTCCTCGCGCTGCCGCACCAGATCACCGGTCCGATAGAAACGGGCACCAGGCTCGGCGGCGTACGGGTCGGGCAAGAACCGCTCGGCCGTCAGATCAGGGCGGTTCGCATAACCACGCGCCACACCCGTACCACCGACATACAACTCACCCGCGACCCCGGCCGGAACCGGCTGCAGCCACCCGTCCAGCACGTACATCGTCATATTCGGCAACGGCCTGCCGATCGGGACGACCTCGGAGGGCTGCGCTTCCATGACGGCGTAGACGCAGGTCGCCACAGATGCCTCGGTCGGGCCGTACTCATTGATCAGTCCGCCCGGGCCGAGCAGTTCCAGCCACCGGTTGGCGACCTCACCGGGGAACGCCTCACCCCCGGCCACGACCGTCCCGGTCAGCGCCGCGAGCGCCTCGGCGTCCAGCTGATGGGCCAGTAGCTCCAGGTGTCCCGGTGTCAGCTTGAGGAAGCTGTACGGAGCACCGGCGGCCAACTGTGCGCCCAGCTCTCCGAGGCTGACATCCTGGGAGACGGTGTGCACCGACCGGCCCATGATGAGCGGTACCCAGATATTGGGGACGACCAGGTCGAAGGCGACGGACGAGAACAGCGCCGTTCCGCCGGTGCCCCGTTTGGTGAACTCCCGTGCCGCTTGGGCGACATGGTTGACCAGGCCCCGGTGGGGAATCTCCACGCCCTTCGGCGTACCGGTGGAGCCGGACGTGAAGATCACATACGCCAGCCGGTCCAGATCATCGACCCGTGACGGCGCCGTAGCAGGGAAACCCTCCACGGACGGACGGTCCTCGTCGAGCAGCACCTTCGCACCGGAGGTCTTGACGATCGCGGCCACCCGCTCGGCCGGATACGACGGGTCGACCGGCACATACGCAGCCCCCGCCTTCCACACACCAAGCAGCGACGCGATCAACTTCGGACCACGGTCCAGCTTCACCGCCACCCGCGACTCCGCAACCACCCCCCGCGCCCGCAGACAGTGCGCAATCCGATTCGCCTCGGCATCCAACTCCCCGTACGAGACCGTCACGTCCCCGCTGCGTACCGCCACCTCCTCCGGAGCCTTCGCCGCCTGCGCCTCGAACAACTTCAGCACCGACGCCGGCTCCGCCTCGAACGCCGTGTCGTTCCACTCCACCAACTGACGCCGGCGTTCCTGCTCCGGCAGATGCGACTCCTGCGCCGACCCCTCAGCATCCGCTGCCATCGCCTCAAGGACCGAGCGGAACAGGTCGGCGATGCGTTCCAGTTGCCGCTGGTTCACCACGTGGTTGTTGGCGTGGAGGTTGATCGAGCCGCCCAGCGCGGACACCCGCAGCCCGAATTCGAGCGCTCCCTCACCGACCGTGGCCTGCGTGTCGATCAGGTCGTGGTCGATCTGCCGGAAGTCCTGGTAGGTGAACGGGGCTTCGATGAGCCGGTCTCCGTCGGCCAGTTCGTGCTGGATGACGGGCATCGGGTAGGCCCGGTGCGCCCACAGCTCGGTCTCCCGGCCGTAGACCTGCGCCACCAGTTCGCGCCAGGTGCGGGCGGTCCGGTCGTGGGCGAAGGGCAGCGTGTTGAGGTGCATGCCGTACACACGGTCAGCGCCCAGCACCTCCGGCCTGGCGTTGCACACCAGCCCGGAGAAGAAGGACTGCTGCTCGGTGAGCAGGCTCAGGGTCTTCAGGTGGGCGGCGTGCAGCACGCTCTTGAGCGAGGCGCCCGCCGCACTCGCCAGGGCACGGAGCGGTTCCTCCAGGTCGGCGTACGCAATCCTGCTCCGGCAGGCCACCGGCGCGGTGTCCGCCGGGTCGGCCCAGACCGCCGGCAGGGCGAACCGGTCGTAGCCCTCGACGATTCCCTTCCAGTACGTACGGTCCTCGTCCGAGGCGAGCGAGTTCAACTCGGCGGCGATGAAGTCCGCGAACCTCACCTCGCCCCTCGCGCTCTCGCCCCTCGCGCTTTCGTCCGGCTCCTGACCGCTCCGGGCGCGCCGGTACTCGCCCAGCACCTCCATCAGGAGGTTGCTGTGAGACCAGCCGTCCAGGATGACGTGGCACTGGGTCACCGACAGCCACCAGGCGCGGTCGCTCTCCACATGGGCGCCGATCCGCAGCAGCGGGGCGGCCGCCAGGTCGAAGAGTTCCGCCCGCTCGTCGGCCGTGAACTGCCGCATGGAGTCGGCCAGTTCACTCTCGTTCAGCCCGCGCAGATCGCGGACCGCGACGGGCAGTCCGGCTTGTGCGTGCACCAGTTGCATCGGTACGGAGTACGAGGTGAGGTCGAGGGAGGTGCGCAGGACCTCGTGCCGCTCGACGATCAGCGCCGCAGCGGTGCGCAGCGCTTCCGCCGAGAACGGCTCCTCGTCACGGATCCGGACGGAGACGACGTTGTGGTACTTGTGCCGGGCATCGCCGCTCTGCATCTCGACGACCATGCCGAGCTGCACCTGCGACAGCGGGTAGGCGTCCGCGAGCCCCTCCGGCAGCTTCGCCCGGTCCTCGTCCGCGACCAGTCCGAACGCCTCGGCCAGGGTGGTCCCGACGGCGGCCGGCGCCGGGCGGCCGGTGGCCAGTTCGGCGAGTGCCGCGACCGTGCGGGCGGCCAGGACGTCGCGTACCGCAAGATCGTGGCCCGCGGCGCGCAGGGCGCCCACCACTACCAAGGCCCGGATGGAGTCGCCGCCGAGGTCGAAGAAGCCGTCCTCGACGCCGACCCGGTCGACGCCCAGCGCCTCCTGCCAGATGGCGGCGATCTGCTGCTCGACGGCGGTGCGCGGGGCGATGTACGCCCGGTCACTGCCGAGCGCACTGCCTTCGGGGGCGGGCAGGGCTCGCTTGTCGAGCTTGCCGTTGGTGGTCAGCGGCAGCGCATCCAAAGGCACGAACGCGGCCGGGATCATGTACTCGGGCAACGACGCGGCCAGATGCGCCCGCAGCTCGCCAAGACTCGGAGCGTGATCCACCGGTACGACGTACGCCACCAGCCGTTCCTCACGTACGACGACGACCGCGTCCCGCACCGCCGGATGCCCGGCCAGCGCGCTTTCGATCTCGCCGAGCTCGATGCGGAAGCCGCGGATCTTTACCTGGTCGTCGATCCGTCCGAGGAACTCCAGACTCCCGTCCGGGAGCCGCCGCGCCAGGTCACCGCTCTTGTACAGCCGCGCTCCTGCGGAACCGTAGGCGTCGGGAACGAAACGCTCTGCGGTCAGCTCGGGGCGGTTCAGATAGCCACGGGCCACACCCGGGCCACCGACATGAATCTCCCCCGGCACCCCGATCGGCACCAAGTCCCCGTTGGCGTCGAGCAGATGGACCCTGAGGTCGCTCAGCGGACGGCCGATGGGGTTGCCGGCTCCCGGTTCGAGGTCGCGCTTGGTGAGCCGGTGGTAGGTGGTGTGGACGGTGGTCTCGGTGATGCCGTACATGTTCACCAGGGCCGTCCTGGCCAGGCCGAGCCGGTCGGTCCACGGCTTCAGCTCGGAGACCTCCAGCTTCTCGCCCGCGAACACCACGGCACGTACCGAAAGCTGCTTGACCCGCCGGTCCCCGTCGGCCGCTGCCGCGACCAGACCGCGGAAGGCGGACGGCGTCTGGCTGAGGACCGTCACCTCCTCCTCCACCAGCAGGTCCAGGAACTCCTCCGGCGAGCGGGTGACCGTGAACGGCACCACGACCAGACGTCCGCCGTGCAGCAGCGCACCCCACATCTCGAAGACCGACACATCGAAGGCGTACGAGTGGAACAGCGACCACACATCGGTCTCGTCGAAGGCGTAGTGCTCCTGGGCGGTGCTGAGCAGCCGCACCACATTGGCGTGGGTGAGGGCAACGCCCTTGGGCTTCCCGGTCGAACCAGAGGTGTAGATCGTGTAGATCAGGTTCTGCGGGCTTCCCTCCACCGCCGGATCACTGTCCGGCTGAGCAGCGATCACATCCGCATCCCGGTCCAGAAGGACCAGCTCACCCTCGTACCGCCCCTCCAGAACACCCGCCACCGCCGACGTGGACAGCACCACCGGAGCCGCCGTGTCGCCCACGATGTACGCCAGGCGGTCTGCCGGATTCGCCGGATCCAGCGGGACATAGGCTGCGCCGGCCTTCAGCACACCGAGCAGCGCGGGCAACAGCTCCGCGTCCCGCTCCAGGCACAGACCGACCAAGTCCTCCGGACCGACGCCCTTGGCACGCAACAGATGGGCAACACGGTTGGCGCGGGCATTCAACTCGGCGTACGACAACGTCTCCCCACCGAACGTCACCGCCCCGGCATCCGGCGTACGCCCCACCTGCTCCTCGAACAGCTCGTGCACCCGGCGTGTAACGGGTTCCGCGGCCTCGGTGCTCTGCTCGCCAAGGAGGCGTTCGCGCTCACCGGCGGGAAGATACATCGCGCGGGCGTCGCCCTCGGCGTCGGCGGCCATCGACTCCAGGACCGCCCGGTACATCCCGGCGAGCCGTTCGGCGTGGGCCTTGCCGAGCACCTGAGTGGTGGTCGACAGCACGATGTTGTCAGCGGTGGCATGGGCCGAGAGGCCGAACTCGGTGGGTGTCTCGCTGATCCGTACGTCCGAGTCGATCAGCTCGCCGTCCACCTGATGGAAGTCGACGAAGTTGAACAGGACGTCGATGAGCCGGCCCGCACGTGCCTCGCGCTGGATGGCGGGCATCGGGTAGCGCCGGTGGTCCCAGACCTCCAGCTCCCGTTCGAAGATCTGGCGCACCAGCTCGGTCCAGGTGCGTGCGCGGCGGTCGTGGGCGAACGGCAGTGAGTTGAGGTGCATGCCGTAGACCCGCTCGGCGCCCGCGACCTCGGGCCTGGCGTGGCACACCAGTCCGGTGAAGAAGGCCGCCTCGCCGGTGAGCTGGCTCAGCACCTTCAGATGGGCGGCGTGCAGCACGCTCTTGAAGGACGTTCCCGTGGCGGTGGCCAGGGCGCGCAGCTCGGCGGCGAGGTCGCCGAAGTCGACCCTGACGCGGTGCGATCCGGACGGCTTGCCGACGGACTCGGCCCAGCCCGCCGGGAGTTCGAACTTGGTGTGTTCGGCGACGATACCGGACCAGTAGGCGCGGTCCTCGTCGGAGGCCAGGGCCGCCAGCTCCCCGGCGATGAAGTCGGCATACCTGACGGGGAGCTGCTCGTGGGCGGGCTGCTCCCCGTCACGGATCGCCCGGTAGGTCTCCAGGATCTCCATGACCAGCGAGGCATGGCTCCAGCCTTCGAGGATCACATGTGACTCTGTGAGGCTGAGCCACCAGGCCCCCGGGCCCTCGATGTGGGCGGCGACACGCAGCAGCGGCGCGGTGGAGAGGTCGAACAGGTCCTCGCGCTGCCCGGCGACGTATGTACGCAGGGCGCTCTCCAGGCCGGACCGGTCGAGGCCGGTCACGTCGTGCGTCGGGACGGGGATGTCCACGGCGGTGTGCACGAGCTGCATGGGCACGGAGTAGCCGGTGGCGTGTACGGAGGTGCGCAGTACGTCGTGCCGGGAGACCACCAGACGTACGGCCGCGGCCAGTGCCCCGCCGTCGAAGGGTTCTTCGTCCTTGATGCGGAACGAGGTCACATTGTGGTAGTTGCTGCGGCCACCGTCGTTCAGCAGCTCGACGACCATGCCGGCCTGGATCTGGGAAAGCGGGTAGGCGTCGTCGACGCCCGGGGGCAGCTTTGCCCGGTCCTCCTCCGTGATCAGTGCGAACGGCAGCACTGCCGCCTCCTCCCGGGTCGTGTCCTGCCTGGTGGTGAGCTCGGCCGTGCGCGCGACAGTCCGGTACTCGAAGACCTCGCGTACACCGATGTCGAATCCGGCGGCGCGCAGTGCGCCGACCAGCGGCACGGCCCGGATCGAGTCACCGCCGAGGTCGAAGAAGCCGTCGTGGACGCCGATCCGCTCGACGCCGAGGACCTCCTGCCAGATCTCGGCGATCCGCCGTTCGGTTTCGTCGCGCGGGGCGACGTACGCGGTGTCCGAGGCGAGCGCGGCCTCCGCAGGGGCAGGCAGGACCCGGCGGTTGAGCTTGCCGTTGGCGTTCAGCGGGATGCGCTCGATGGGCACATAGGCTGCCGGGACCATGTACTCGGGCAGCGAGGCGGCGAGGTGCTCGCGCAGCTCGCTCAGTGAGGGGGCGGGGCCGTCCGCCGGTACGAAGTAGCCCACGAGCTGCTTCTCGCCGGGGAGATCCTCGCGGACCACGACCACGGCGTCCCGCACCTGGGGGTGCGAGCCGAGCGCGGCCGAGATCTCGCCCAGTTCGATACGGAAGCCGCGGATCTTCACCTGGTCGTCGATCCGGCCGAGGAAGTCGAGGCTGCCGTCGGGGAGCCTGCGGGCCAGGTCACCGGCCCGGTACAGCCGCGCGCCGGGCTCGTCGCCGTACGGGTCGGGGACGAACCGCTCGGCAGTCAGCCCGGGACGCCCGAGGTAGCCGCGGGCGACGCCCGGTCCGCCGACGTGGATCTCGCCGGGCACTCCGAGCGGGACCAGTCGGCCGTTGCGGTCGAGCAGGACGGTGCGCAGGTCCCCGAGCGGGCCGCCGACCGGGCTGCGCAGCGGCGCGGCGAGGTCGGCCGCGTCCAGGCGGTGGTGTGTGACATGGACGGTTGTCTCGGTGATGCCGTACATGTTGACCAGCTCAGGGGCGTCGAGGCCCAACCGGTCCGCCCACGGGGCGAGTTCGCCGACCTCCAGCTTCTCGCCGCCGAAGACGACGGTTCGCAGAGCCAGGCGTTCAATGCGCGGGTCGCCGTCGCGGGCGGCGCCGACCAGTGAACGGAACGCGGACGGCGTCTGGTTGAGGACGGTGACGCCCTCGTCAGCGAGCAGGCCGATGAAGTCCTCGGGCGAGCGGGTGACGCTCTGCGGGACGACGACCAGTCGGCCGCCGTACAGCAGGGCTCCCCACAGCTCCCAGACCGAGAAGTCGAAGGCGTACGAGTGGAACAGCGTCCACACGTCGGCCGGGCCGAAGTGGAACTGGTCCTCCGTCACGGTGAACAGACGCAGCACACTGGCGTGGCTGAGGCAGACGCCCTTGGGCTTTCCGGTGGAGCCGGAGGTGTGGATGACGTAGATCAAATCATCCGCGCTGCCGAGCGGCTCGGGGTCCGAGTCCGGCTGCGCGGCCAGCTCCTCGGCGAAGCGGGGGTCGTCGAGGACGATCAGCTCGCCCTCGTACCGGCCGTCGAGGACGCCGGCCGCCACGTGTTCGGTGACGACGACGGGTGCGGCGGCGTCCGCCGCGATGTACGCCAGCCGGTCGGCCGGATAGGACGGGTCGAGCGGGACGTACGCGCCGCCGGCCTTCAGTACTCCGAGGAGTGCGGGCACCAACTCGACGCCGCGCTCCATGCAGACGCCGACCAGGGTCTCAGGGCCGATGCCCCTGGCGCGCAGCAGATGCGCCACCCGGTTCGCCCGGGCATTCAGCTCGGCGTAGGTGAGGCGGGTGCCTTGATGGCTGACGGCCACCGCGTCGGGCGTGCGGCGGACCTGCTCCTCGAAGACGCCGTGGACAGTGCGGGGATCGCCCGTCGTGGCGGCCGTGCGCGCAGCCCAGTCGGCGAGCAGCAGCTCGCGCTCCCCCGGCGGGAGGTACGCGGCCTGCGCGTCGCCGTCGGCGCCGGCGGCCATCGACTCCAGCACGGCCCGGTACATGGCGGCAAGCCGGTCGGCGTTGGCCCGGGAGAGGGTGGCGGTGTTCGTCTTCAGGTTGAGGTGTCCGGCGAGCGTGGTGACCGCGAGACCGAACTCGATGCCGCCGGAGCCGATGCCCGATTGGACGTCCACCAGGTCGGTGTCGACCATCCGGAAGTCCTGGTAGTTGAAGACGACGTCCACGAGGCGGCGGCCGCCGGCCTGCCGCTGCATGGCGGGCAGCGGGTACTGGCGATGCGGCCAGAGCGCGACTTCCTGGGCGAAGACCTGCTGGACCAGCGCGCGCCAGGTGCGGGCCGAGCGGTCGAAGGCGAACGGCACGGTGTTGACGTACATGCCGTAGACGCGGTCGGCGCCCGCCGCCTCCGGCCGGGTGTCGGAGACCAGGCCGGTGAAGAAGGACTCCTCGGCGGTGAGCTGGCTCATCACCTTCAGATGGGCTGCGTGGAGCACCGCCTTGAGGGAGACCTGTGCCGTGGTCGCGAGTGCGCGCAGCCGCGGCTCCAGGTCGACCAGCGGGACCCTTGTCCGGTAGGGCTCGGGCCGCTCACCGTTCTCGCCCCAGCCCTCGGGGAGTTCGAACTTCTCGTACTCCTCGGTGATGCACTGCCAGTAGTCACGGTCTTCCGCGGACTCGAGTGACGTCAGCTCGGCGGCGATGAAGTCGGCGAACCGGACCGGCGGGGCGGCCGGGGTGACGGGTGCGGCCTGCCCGTCCCTGATCTGCTCATAGGTGCGGAGCAGTTCCATCATCAGCGCGTGATAGCTCCAGCCCTCGGTGATGGCGTGGGACTCGGTGAGCGCGAGATGCCAGGCCTGGTCGCTCTCGACGAGGGCGGCGACGCGCAGCAGCGGGGCGGTGGCCAGGTCGAAGAGGGCTGCCTTCTCCGCGGCGACGAAGGCCCGCACCACCTCGTTCTGCGCGTCGGCGTCCAGACCGCGCAGGTCGCGCACGGTGACGGGGGTTTCCACGGTGGTGTGCACGAGCTGCATCGGCACGGAGAAACCGGTGAGCCGGAAGGACGTACGGAGCACATCGTGCCGGTCCGCCACCAGCCGTACCGCCTCGCGCAGCGCTTCGCCGTCGAAGGGCACGCCGTCGCGGATCCGGTTGACGCTGACGTTGTGGTACTTGGCGCCCGTCTCGTCGGCGAGCATCTCGACGGCCATGCCGATCTGCACCTGGGAGAGCGGGTACGCGTCGTCAGTGCCTGCGGGCAGCAGCCCCCGGTCCTCGTCCGTGATCAGCGCGAACGGCGCGACCCCGGGCTGCGGCTCGGCGGGCGCGGGCCGGCCGGTGGCGATTTCGGCGACGGCGGCAACCGTGCGGCCTTCGAAGATTTCGCGAATGCCGATGTCGAATCCGGCCTCGCGCAGCGCACCGATCAGCGACACCGCGCGGATCGAGTCACCGCCCAGGTCGAAGAAGCCGTCGTGCACACCGATCCGGTCGACACCGAGCACGTCCTGCCAGATCTCGGCGATCCGCTCCTCGGCGCGGGTGCGCGGCGCGACATGGGCCGCGGCCGCGGCGAGCGCCGAGCGCTCGGGGGCGGGCAGGGCACGCCTGTCGGCCTTGCCGTTGGCGGTGAGCGGAATGCTGTCCAGGACGACGAAGGCGGCCGGGACCATGTAGCCGGGGAGTCCGGCGGCGAGCGCGTCGCGCAGCGCGACGGGCGACGGTTCGTGTCCGTCGGCCGGGGAGACGTACGCAACGAGCTGCTTGTCGCCCGGGCTGTCCTCACGTACGACAGCGACCGCGTCCCGGACCGTGTCGAGACGCGCCAGCGCGCCTTCGATCTCGCCGAGTTCGATGCGGAAGCCGCGCAGCTTGACCTGGTTGTCGACACGGCCGACGAAGTCGAGCTGCCCGTCGGGCAGGAGCCGGACCAAGTCGCCGGTCCGGTAGAGGCGGGCGCCGGGCTCGTCGCCGTACGGGTCGGGCAGGAAGCGCTCGGCGGTCAGGTCGGGGCGGCCCCGGTAGCCCCGGGCGAGGCCCACTCCGGCGATGTACAGCTCACCGGGCGCACCGGCGGGCACGGGCCGCAGGTCCGCGTCGAGCACCCGCAGGTCGAAGCCCGGCATGGGCCGGCCGATGGGCGGCCGGGCGGTGCCGGTCAGTGGGTCGCTCATCGAGGCGCAGACGGTCGTCTCGGTCGGCCCGTAGGCGTTGATCATGCGGCGTCCCGGGGACCAGGCGGCCACCAGATCGGGGGTGCATGCCTCGCCTGCGACCACCAAGGTCGCGCCGGCCGGCAGTCCGCCGTCCGGCAGCAGCACGGACAGCGCGGTCGGCGGCAGGGTGACCTGGGTGATCCGCTGCTCGAAGGTGAGCCGGGTCAGCTCGGGGCCCGGCAGCAGCCGCTCGGCGGGGGCGAGGACCAGGGTCGCTCCGGAGAGGACCGACTGGGCGAGATCGGCGAAGGCCGCGTCGAAGCTGGCCGACGCGAACTGCAGGACGCGGTCGCCCACGCCGATGCCGAAGGCGCCGGCCTGCGCCGCCGCCAGGTTCCCGGTGCCGCGGTGGGTCACGACGACGCCCTTGGGGCGGCCCGTCGAGCCCGAGGTGTAGATGACGTACGCGGCGTTGTCGGCGGTCAGTCCGGGTGCCGGTGCGGTGGTGGGCCGGGTGGCGAGGACCTCGGCGTCCCGGTCCAGGCAGACGGCGACGGCCTGGTGCGCGGGCAGCCGCTCCAGCAGATGCTCCTGGGTGACGAGCACGGGCACGGCGGAGTCGGCGAGCATGTACGCGAGCCGGTCGGCCGGGTAGGCCGGGTCCAGCGGGACATACGCGCCCCCGGCCTTCATGATGCCGAGCAGCCCGACGACCAGGCCGGGGCCGCGCTCGGCGCTGATGCCGACCAGGGTCTCCGGGCCGACCCCGAGGTCGGTGAGGTGGTGCGCCAACTGGTTGGCGCGGGCGTCCAGTTCGGCGTAGGTGAGGGTGGTGTCCTCGTACACGACCGCGGCGGCGTCCGGGGTCCGGGCGACGTGCGCGGCGAACTGTCCGGGCACGGTGTCCAGGGCTTCGGGCGTGGGCCCGGCCAGCGGTGCCAGCAGCTCCAGCTCCCCGGCGGGGAGCACGACGGCGCGCGTGTCGCCGTCGATGTCGGCGGCCATCGCTTCGAGCACCGCCTGGTAGAGGGCGGCGAGGCGGTCGGCACTGTGCTGACTGAGGGCGTGGGTGTGGGTGCTCAGCCCGAGGTAGCCGCCGAGCACGGAGACGTGCAGTGCGAACTCGGTGGCGGCGTCGTGCACCGCGCCCGCCATGTCCACCCGGTCGGAGTCGACCTGGTGGAAGTCGAGGTAGTTGAAGACCACGTCGATGAGGCGGTTGGCACCGGCGAGACGCTGGATCGCGGGCAGCGGATAGCGGCGGTGCGGCCAGGTCCCGGCCTCGCGGTCGAAGACCTGCTGGGCCAGCTCGCGCCAGGTGCGGACGGAACGCCGGTCGTACGCGTGCGGCAGCGTGTTGAGGTGCATGCCGTACACCCGCTCGGCTCCCAGCGCCTCGGGGCGGCCGTGCGAGACGATGCCGGTGAAGAACGCCGGCTCGTCCGTCAGCATGCTCATCACCTTCAGGTGCGCGGCATGCAGAACGCTCTTGTACGAGACCCGGGCAGCGGCCGCGAACGCCCGCAGCCCACGCTCGAGCGGGCGCAGATCCACCCGGGCGCGGGAGGGTCGGCGAGGGGTGTCGGGGCCGTCCGCCCAGGAGGCGGGCAGAGCGAACGGGACGTGGCTGTCGAGGGTCTGCTGCCAGTACGCGCGGTCCTCCGCCGAGTCCAGGGACTCCAGCTCCCCGGCGATGAAGTCGGCGTACCGGACGGCGACCGGCTCGGGCTCGGCTGCCGTGCCGGTGTCGCGCAGCTGCCGGTAGCAGTCGAGGATTTCCATGAGGAGGGAGTGGTGGCTCCAGCCCTCGGTGACGACATGCGGCTGGGTCAGGCCCAGGTACCAGGAGTCGTCGCCGTCGATCAGCGCGGCGATGCGCAGCAGCGGGGCCTCGGTCAGTTCGAAGAGCCGGGAGCCTTCGTCGTTACGGAACTCGCTCAGTGACCGGGCCTGTTCGTCCTTGGTCATGGTGCGCAGATCGTGGACGGCGACCGGAACCTCGGCGGTGGTGTGCACGAGCTGCATGGGCACGGAGTACGTGGCCAGGTGCACCGAGGTGCGCAGGATGTCGTGGCGGACGGTAACCGTACGGGCGGCGGCACGCAGCGCCGCCACGTCGAACGGGGAGCCGTCCGGATCCTGGATCCGGAAGAGGCTGACGTTGTGGTACTTGTTGCCGCCGTCCTCGGCGAGCATCTCGACGACCATGCCGGTCTGCACCAGGGACAGCGGGTACGCGTCCTGGACGTCGGCGGGCAGGGCCGCCCTGTCCTCCCCGGAGATGAGCGCGAACGGCTCGACGCCGGTGAAAGCGGTGGTGTCGGGGGCGGGACGGCCGGTCAGCAACTCGCAGAGACGGGCGACGGTGCGGTACTCGAAGACGTCGCGGACGCCGATGTCGAAACCGGCCGCGCGCAGTCCGCCGACAAGGGCGACGGCACGGATGGAGTGGCCGCCGATGTCGAAGAAGTCGTCGTGGACGGAGACGCGTTCGCGCTCCAGGACCTTGCGCCAGACTGCGGCGATCTGCTCCTCGGTGTCGGTACGGGGCGCGGTGTGGGAGTCCTGGCCGGCGTCGGGTCCGGGGGCGGGCAGGGCGCGGCGGTCGACCTTGCCGTTGGCGTTGAGCGGCATGGCGTCCAGGGCCGCGTAGGCGGTGGGGACCATGTAGTCCGGCAGCCGTCGGGCGGCGTGCTCGGCCAGCTCGGCGTCCGTGACGACGGTGTCCGCGGGGACGTAGTGGGCGACGAGCCACTTCTCGCCGTCGGAGGGCTCG
Organism: Streptomyces spiramyceticus; assembly: GCF_028807635.1. Taxonomy (NCBI): domain Bacteria; kingdom Bacillati; phylum Actinomycetota; class Actinomycetes; order Kitasatosporales; family Streptomycetaceae; genus Streptomyces; species Streptomyces spiramyceticus. The sequence continues at coordinate 264,288 of NZ_JARBAX010000002.1, read as the reverse complement.
TGAACGCTCACGAACACCTCGCGGACGGCCGGGTGCTCGGCCAGGACGGCCTGGACCTCGCCCAGTTCCACCCGGTAGCCGCGGATCTTGACCTGGTCGTCTATCCGGCCCAGGAACTCCACGTTCCCGTCCGTGCGCCGGCGGACCAGGTCACCCGTGCGGTAGAAGCGGGCACCCGGCACCGCTGCGAACGGATCCGGCAGGAACCGCTCCGCCGTCCCATCCGCACGCCCCGCGTAACCGCGCGCCACCCCGGTCCCGCCGACGTACAGCTCACCGGGGACACCGACCGGGACCGGCCGCAGCTGGCGGTCGAGGACGTACATCGTCATGTTGGGCAAGGGAAGGCCGATGGGGACGACCTCGGAGGGCTGCCCCTCCTCCACGGGGAAGACGCAGCTGCCTACGGACGCCTCGGTCGGGCCGTACTCGTTGATCAGCCCGCCCGGGCCCAGCAGGTCCAGCCACCGGTTGGCGAGCCCGCCCGGCAGCGCCTCGCCGGCGACCACGATGACGCCGGCCAGCGAGGCGGCGGTGGCGTCGTCGAGCTGGTGACCCAGCATCTCCAGGTGGCCGGGGGTGAGCTTGATGAAGCTGTACGGGCCTTCGGCGGCCAGGTGCCGGCCGAGGTCGGCCAGGTCCACCTCCGCCGAGACGGTGTGCACCGACTGGCCGACGACCAGCGGAGCCCACAGATTCGGCACCACCAAGTCGAAGGCGACCGAGGAGAACAGCGGCGCACCACCCGTACCCCGCGAGGCCAACTCCCGTGCAGCCCACGCCACATGGTTCACCAGGCCGCGGTGGGTGACCTCCACGCCCTTCGGCGTGCCCGTCGAACCCGAGGTGAAGATGACGTACGCCAGCCGGTCCAGGTCCTCGACCCGCTCCGGCGCCGAGTCCGCGTACCCGTCCAGATCGGGTAGCGCACCCTCCAGCACCACCCGGGCGCCCGAGGTCTCCACGATCGCCGCGACCCGTTCCGCCGGATACGACGGATCCACCGGCACGTACGCGCCGCCCGCCTTCCACACACCCAGCAGAGCCGCCATCAGATCCGGACCACGGTCCAGGACCACCGCCACCCGCGACTCCGCGCCCACGCCCCGCTCCCGCAGGCAGCGCGCCACCCGGTTCGCACGGCCATCCAGCTCCGCGTACGTCACGCTCCCGGAAGCAGCACGCACCGCCACCGCGTCCGGCGTCCGCGCGGCCTGTGCCTCGAACAGCTCCGGCACCGACACCGACTCGGCCTCGTGCGCGGAGTCGTTCCACTCCGCAAGCTCCCGGCGCAGTTCCTCCTCCGACAGGTGCGACCGGAGCGCGGACCCCTCCGGGTCCCCCGCCATCGCCTCCAGGACCGAGCGCAGCATCGCGGCCAGCCGGTCCGTACCGGCCCGGCTCAGCGCGCGTGGGCTCGCCGTCAGCACCAAGTGCCCGATGCGGGCGGAGACGCCCAGCGGGAACTCGGTCGGGCTGTCGTCGATACTGGCCAGGTAGTCCACGCGGTCGCGGTCCACCTGGTCGAAGTCGTGGTAGCTGAACCGCATGTCGATCAGCCGCTCGCCGTCGCTCAGTTCGCGCTGGATGACCGGCATCGGGTAAGCGCGGTGCGGCCACAGTTCGATCTCGCGGGCGAAGACCTGCGTGACCAGTTCGCGCCAGGTGCGGGCGGTCCGGTCGTGGGCGAAGGGCAGCGTGTTGAGGTGCATGCCGTACACACGGTCAGCGCCCAGCACCTCCGGCCTGGCGTTGCACACCAGCCCGGAGAAGAAGCGGTCCTCCTCCGTGATCAGGCTGAGCGTCTTGAGGTGGGCCGCGTGCAGCACGCTCTTGAGCGAGGCACCGGCCTTCGTGGCCAGGGCGCACAGCCGGTCCTCCAGGTCGTGGAAGGGCACGGGCACGCGGTAGGGCTGACCGTCGTCCTCCCGATCGCCGGCCCAGGCCGTCGGCACGACCAGGCGGGCGTGGTTGTCGACGATGTTCCGCCAGTACTCGCGGGACTCGTCCGAGGCGAGCGTGTCCAGCTCGGCGGCGACGAAGTCCGCGAACCTGGCGGCAGTGGTCCCCGTCTCGGCATCCGTCCCCTCGACCGTCCCCTCGACCGTCCCGTCGACCGGCTCGCCGTCACGGATGCGCCGGTACTCCTCCAGCACCTCCATCAGGAAGGAGTGGTGGCTCCAGCCGTCCAGGATGGCGTGGCACTCGGTGTTGGTGAGCCACCAGCTGCCGTCGCCCGCGATGTGCGCGTGCAACCGCAGCAGCGGTGCCCTCGCCAGGTCGAAGAGGTCGGCCCGTTCGGTGGCCGTGAACTCACGCAGGGACGCGAGGAGTTCGTCCTCCCCCAGGCCCGTCAGGTCACGCACCCCGACCGGCAGCTCCGCCGTCGCGTGCACCAGCTGCATGGGTACGGAGTACGCGGCCAGGTCCACCGAGGTACGCAGTACGTCGTGCCGCGCGGCGACCAGCGCCGCGGCTGCCCGCAGCGCCGAAGCGGAGAAGGCCTGTTCGTCGCGGATACGGAACGAGGTCACGTTGTGGTACGGGTGCCGTCCGTCGTCCGTCAGCATCTCGACGACCATGCCGAGCTGCACCTGCGACAGCGGGTAGGCGTCCGCGAGCCCCTGCGGCAGCTTCGCCCGGTCCTCGTCCGCGACCAGCTCGAACGGCTCCACGGCGCTGTGCACGGCGGCCGGCGCCGGGCGCCCCGTGACGAGTTCGGCGAGTCGGGCGACTGTCCGGTACTCGAAAACGTCCCGTACAGCCAGGTCGTATCCGGCGGCACGCAGCCGCCCGACCAGGGTGACCGCGCGGATGGAGTGCCCGCCGACCTCGAAGAAGCCGTCTTCGACGCTCACCCGGTCCAGGCCGAGCACGTCCTGCCAGACCTCGGCGATGCGCTCCTCGACGACGGTCCGCGGGGCGACGTACGCCCGGTCGCTGCCCAGAGCGTCCTGACCAGGAGCTGGCAGGGCACGCTTGTCGAGCTTGCCGTTGGTGGTCAGCGGGAGCCGCTCCAAGACGACGAAGGCCGAGGGAACCATGTACTCGGGCAGGGCCGCGACGAGCAGGGTGCGCAGCTCGCCGGGGGCCGGGGCCTGTGTCTCGCCGTCCGTCGTGACGTACGCGACCAGGCGTACGTCGCCGGGCTCGTCCTCGCGTACGACGACGACGGCGTCCCGCAGGGCCGGATGCCCGGCGAGGACGTTCTCGATCTCGCCGAGCTCGATGCGGAAGCCGCGGATCTTGACCTGGTCGTCGATCCGTCCGAGGAACTCCAGCTGCCCGTCCGGGAGCCGCCGCGCCAGGTCACCGCTCTTGTACAGCCGCGAGCCCGCAGGACCGAAGGGGTTCGGCACGAAACGCTCGGCGGTCAGCTCCGGACGGTTCAGATAGCCACGCGCCACACCCGGGCCACCGACATGGATCTCCCCCGGCACCCCGATCGGCACCAAACCGCCATGACCATCCAGCAGATGGACGGTCAGGTCGCCCAGTGGGCGGCCAACCGGGTTGCCCGCCTGCGGGTCGAGGTCCGCATCGGCCAGGCGCCGGTAGGTGGTGTGGACGGTGGTCTCGGTGATCCCGTACATGTTGACCAGGGCAACTCGGTCCAGGCCCAGGCGGTCGGTCCACGGCTTCAGCTCCGGGACCTCCAGCTTCTCGCCCGCGAACACCACGGCACGCAGAGCGAGCCGGTCCACTCGGGGATCACCCTCGCGCGCCGCGCCGACCAACGAACGGAACGCGGACGGCGTCTGGTTGAGGACGGTGACGCCCTGCTCGACGAGCAGGTCCAGGAATTCGTCGGGGGAGCGGGTGACGGTGAACGGCACGACGACCAGCCGTCCGCCGTGCAGCAGCGCACCCCACATCTCCCAGACAGAGACGTCGAAGGCGTACGAGTGGAACAGCGGCCAGACGTCGCTCTCGCCGAAGGCGTAGTGCTCCCGCCCGCGTTCCATCAGCCGCGCGACGTTCTCGTGGGTGAGGGCGACGCCCTTGGGCTTCCCCGTCGAGCCGGAGGTGTAGATCGTGTAGATCAGGTTCTGCGGGCTGCCCTCCACCGCCGGATCACTGTCCGGCTGAGCAGCGATCACATCCGCATCCCGGTCCAGAAGGACCAGCTCACCCTCGTACCGCCCCTCCAGAACACCCGCCACCGCCGACGTGGACAGCACCACCCGAGCCCCGGCATCCTGCACGATGTACGCCAGACGGTCCGCCGGATTCGCCGGATCCAGCGGCAGATAGGCCGCACCGGCCTTCAGCACACCGAGCAACGCAGGCAACAGCTCGATGCCCCGCTCCAAGCACAGACCGACCAAGTCCTCCGGGCCCACACCCCTGGCACGCAACAGATGGGCAACACGGTTCGCCCGGGCATTCAACTCCCCGTACGACAACGTCTCCCCACCGAACGTCACCGCCCCAGCATCCGGCGTACGCCCCACCTGCTCCTCGAACAGCTCATGCACCCGGCGCGTGACCGGCCGCTCGATCTCCGGACCGTCGGCCAGCAGCGCCCGCTCGTCCGGCCCGAGGATCTCCAGGCGCGACAGCCGGACGGCCGGGGCTGCGGTGACGGCGTCGAGAAGCCGCAGCAGATGCCCGGCCATGCGCTCCACCGTCGAGCGGTCGAACAGGGCAGTGGCGTAGTCCAGTCGGCCGCCGAGTGAGCCGTCGGCCGCCTCGTGCAGCTGCAGGTCGAGGTCGAACTTGGCGCTGCGGTTGGTACCGAGGTACGGCTCCGCGCGCATGCCGGCCAGTTCGAAGGCGGTCGTGCGGTCGCCGTGCATGGTGAACGCCACCTGGAACAGCGGCGTCCGGGACAGGTCGCGATCCGGCTGCAGCTCGTCCACGAGCTGCGCGAACGGCACAGCCTGGTGGTCGAAGGCGTCGAGCACGGTGGCGCGGGTGGCGGAAAGCAGCTCGTCGAAGGCCGGGTCGCCGTCGAGGCGACCGCGCAGGACGAGGCTGTTGATGCCGTAGCCGATAAGCCCCTGGAGGTCGGGGTGGCTACGGCCGGAGCCGACGGTGCCGACCGGGACGTCCGTGCGACCGCTGTATCGGGCGAGCAGGCTCTGGAACGCGGCGAGCACCACCATGAACGGGGTGGCGTCATGGCGTACGGCCAGCTCGCGTATTCGCTCGGCGAGTGGGGCCGGCAGGGCGAAGGCCACCGAGTCGCCGGACGCGTCGCGCACGACCGGGCGCGGCCGGTCGGTCGGCAGCTCCAGCGCCTCCAGCCCCGCCAGCCGGTCCTTCCAGTAGTCGAGCTGGCGCTTGAGGGTGCCGCCGCTCAGCTCGGCGCGCTGCCAGGCCGCATAGTCGGCGTACTGCACGGGTAGCGGGGCGAGCGGCTGATCGTCGGCGCCGCTGGTGAACGCCCCGTACAGGGCGGACAGTTCCTGCCCGAAGACGCCGGTGGACCAGGCGTCGCAGGCGATGTGGTGGAAGACGACGGCGAGCACGTGGTCGTCGTCCGCGTGGCGGAACAGCCTGGCCCGTACCGGCCACTCGGCCCCCAGGTCGAAGGGGTGGGCCATGTCGCTCTCGACGGCTTCCCGGATGCTCCGTTCGTCGCCCACCTCGGTGACCGGCAGCGGCACGGGGCGCGGGGCGTCGATGACCTGGGCCGGCTCCTCGCCGTCCAGGGCGTAGCGGGTGCGGAGGATCTCATGGCGGTCCAGCAGGGCCTGCCAGGCCCGGCCGAGCGCGTCGGCGTCCAGCGGGCCACGCAGCCTGAGGACCAGCGGCACAAGGTATTCGATGCTGTCGGGCTCCAGCCGGTTGAGGAACCACATCTGCTGCTGCCCGTACGACAGTGGCAGCGGGGCGCCGCGGTCGGCGCGCGGAATGGCGGTACGGCGGCCGGCTCCGCGGCGCCCGGCCAGGCGGCGGCGGAGCAGCTCCTGCCGGAGGCTCTCGGCGCTCGTGCCGGCGTTCGCGCCCGTGCCGTCGCCCGGAACCGTCTGGTCTGTCTCACCGGAGGTCATCTTCGTGCTCCTTCACCAGCAGTTCGTCATTCACAAGCTCCGAGTCGGAGAGCGCGGCGATCTCCGCCCTGATGCGCTCCTCGACGGTGGCCGCCAGCCGGGCGACCGTGGGTCCCTCGAATACCGTCCGCACCGCGAAATCGATCTCGAACTCCTCCTGGATGCGGGAGATGAGCCGGATCGCGAGGATCGAATTGCCGCCGATGTGGAAGAAGTTGTCGTGCGCGCCGACCTGGGCGCCCAGCAGTTCGGTCCAGATCTCGGAGATGCGCTCCTCGACGGGGCCGCTCGGCGGGACGTGGCCTTCGGTGTCCTGCTCGCCGCCGGGGGCGGGCAGAGCCCGCCGGTCGACCTTGCCGTTGGCGTTGAGCGGCATCGTCTCCAGTGCGAGGTACGCGGCGGGGACCATGTAGTCGGGCAACCGGCGGCCGCAGTGCTCGACAAGGTCGTCGGCGGGCCCGTCGGGCACGTAGTAGGCGAGGAGTTGCCTCTCGCCATTGGCCGTTTCGTGGGCGGTGACGAAGGCCTCGCGTACGGCGGGGTGTTCGGCCAGTACCGCCTGGATCTCGCCCAGTTCGATACGGAAGCCGCGGATCTTGACCTGGTCGTCGATCCGCCCAAGGAACTCGACATTGCCGTCGGGCAGCCGACGCACCAGGTCACCGGTGCGGTAGAGACGGGCGCCGGGCTCGGCGGCGTACGGGTCGGGCAGGAACCGTTCGGCCGTCAGGTCGGGGCGGTTCGCATAGCCGCGGGCCACACCCGTGCCACCGACATACAGCTCACCCGCCACGCCCACCGGAACAGGCCGCAGCAGTGCGTCCAGGACGTACATCGTCATATTGGGCAACGGCCTGCCGATCGGCAGAACCTCCCCAGCGGTATCGGCCGGCACCTCGAAGACGCAGGTGCCGACGGACGCCTCGGTCGGACCGTACTCATTGACCAGCCGCGTCTCCGGAGCAAGAGCACGCCACCGCTCCAGCGTCGCCCGCGAGAACGCCTCGCCCGCCACCACCAGGACCGGGGCCAGGGCCCCCGCCTCGGCCGGTGTCAGCTGGAGCGACAGCACATCCAGGTGGCCCGGCGTCAGCTTGACGAAGCTGAACGGCTCGGCGTCCGCGAGGTGCTTGCCGAGCTCCGCGAGGTCCGTGTCCTGAGGCAGCAGGAACAGGCGCTGGCCGGTGACGAGCGGCACCCACAGGTTCGGGACCACGAGGTCGAAGGCGACCGACGAGAAGAGCGGAGCGCCGCCGTGGTCCTGCGGCGCCAGCTCCCGCGCCGCCCAGGACACATGGTTGACCAGGCCCCGGTGGGTGACTTCGACGCCCTTGGGCGTTCCGGTCGAGCCGGAGGTGAAGATGACGTACGCCAGCCGGTCGAGGTCGTCGGTGCGCTCGGGCGGAGTCGCGGGCCGGGCGGCGATCCGGGCCGCGTCCGTGTCCACCAGGACCGCGCCGTCTCCGGCGCGCTCGGCATGGCCGGCGCTGGTCACCACGGTCCGCGCGCCCGCGCTCTGCCGCATCGCCGCGATCCGGCCGGGCGGGGAGGTCGGGTCGACCGGCACATACGCGCCGCCCGCCTTCCATACCGCGAGCAGTGCGACAACGAGATCGGGTCCCCGGTCGAGAAGTACCGCGACCCGGGACTCCGCCCCGACGCCCTGTGCCCGCAGCTCGTGCGCGAGCCGGTTGGCACGGGCGTCCAGTTCGGCGTACGGGACGGTCAGGGAGCCGTACGCGAGTGCCGTGACGTCGGGGTCGGCGGCGGACCGGGCCTCGATGAGCGCCGGGACGGTCTCCGACTCCAGGGGGACCTCGGTGTCGTTCCACCCTGCGAGCAACTGCCGCCGCTCGTCGGCAGCCAGCAACTCGACTGCTCCCAGCGCGAGTTCGGGCTGGGTGGTGATCTCGTGCAGCAGGGTGACGAAGTGCCCGGCCATCCGCTGAACGGTGGCGTGGTCGAAGAGGGAGGTCGCGTACTCCAGGACGCCGTCGAATGCCCCGTTCTCCGTACGGCGCATGAAGAGGGACAGATCGGTCTTGGCGACCTGCCAGGACGCGGTGAAGGCCGCCATGTCCGTGTCCTCGGTGGCGACGCTGGTCACTCCTTCGCTGTGCAGGTCGAAGGCGACCTGGTAGAGCGGGGTGCGGGAGAGGTCGCGCTCGGGCTGGAGCTCGTCGACGAGCCGCTCGAAGGGGAGTTCCTGGTGGGCGAACGCGGCCCGCGCGGTGTCGCGTACCCGGTCGAGGGCGTCGGCGAACGTCAGGCCGGCGCCGAGCCCGCACCGCACCACGAGGGAGTTGAGGAAGAAGCCGACGGTCCCCTCGATCTCGGGCCGGCCCCGGCCCGCGACCGGGGTGCCCACCGGAACGTCCCACTGGCCGCTGTAGCGGGCGACCAGCGTGGCGTACGCCGTGAGGAGGGTCATGAAGGGCGTCGCGCCGTGCGCCCGGCCGAGCTCGGTGAGGCGCGCGGCCAGCTCCGGTCCGACCTGGAAGGGGACGACGGCGCCGCGCGGATCGCGCTCTGCGGGGCGCGGCCGGTCGGTGGGCAGGTCGAGGGTCTCGATGCCGGCCAGGGCCGTGCGCCAGTGGCCGAGTTCGCGTTCGATGAACTCATCGGTGTGGCGGGCGTGCTGCCATGCTCCGTAGTCGGCGTACTGCACGACGGGGGCGGCCAGTCGGGGCCCCCGCTCCGTGTCGTAGGCGGCGCACAGCTCGCGCAGTTCGCGCTCCAGGATCACAGTGGACCAGCCGTCGACGGTGATGTGATGCAGCGTCAGCAGCAGGACGTGGTCCTCGCCGTCGGTCCGGGCGAGCAGCGCCCGCCACAGCGGCCCGCGGGCGAGATCGAAGCCGCGCTCGAACTGCTCGCGGAAGAGGCTCTCGAGCCGGTCGCGGGCCGTGTCCACCACCCGCAGCTCGATGCTGTCCGCCCCGGCCTCCCCAATCACCTGGTACGGCTCGCCGCCCCGGTCCGGGTAGCGGGTACGCAGCGCCTCGTGGCGGGCGGCGAGGGTGTCCAGCGCACGCCGGACGGTCTCTGCGCCGGTCGTGGCGGGGAGCCGCAGGAACAGCGGTGCGACCCACTCGGGGCTGCCGGGGTGCATCCGGTCCAGGAACCAGAGCCGGCGCTGCCCGGAGGAGAGCGGCAGTTCGCCGTCGCGCGGCACGGGGCGGATCGGCGGATCGTCCGCCCAGGGTTCGCCGATCAGCGCGGCCTGTGCCTCGACGGTCGTCGCCGCGAGCAGTCCACGCAGCGAGATCTGCTCGCCGGAGGCGGCGCGCAGCCGGGCGGCGAGCCGGGTCAGCTGCAGCGAGGTGCCGCCGAGGGCGAAGAAGTCGTCGTGGGCGCCGACCCGGTCCAGGTCGAGGAGGCCGGCCCAGGCGTCCGCGACGAGCTGTTCCGCGGGGGTGCGCGGGGCGACGAAGGCAGGCTGGTCGGCGGCGGCGATCTCGCCGGGCGTGGGCAGCATGGCCCGGTTGACCTTGCCGTTCGGGGTGAGCGGGAAGGCATCGACGGTGTGGAAGAACGACGGAATGTGGCTCTCCGGGAGCCTTTCACGCAGGAAGCCGCGCAGCTCGTCGGCGCTGAGTTCGGCCGTGGTCGCAAGATGGGCGGCGAGCCGCTTGCTGCCACCGTCGGCCTCGTAGGGCAGCACGACGGCACCGGTGACCGAGGGGTGCGCGGCGAGCACGGTCTCGATCTCGCCGGGCTCGATCCGTACACCATTCACCTTGACCTGGTGGTCGATGCGGCCGATGTAGTCGAGGGTGCGGTCGGCCCGCCAGCGGACCAGGTCACCGGTGCGGTAGAGGCGCGCGCCCGGCTCGGTGGCGTATGGGTCGGGGACGAACCGGTCGGCGGTCAGGTCGGGGCGGCCCAGATAGCCGCGGGCCACGCCGACGCCGCCTGCGTACAGTTCACCGGTTGTGCCGATCGGCACGGGGTCGCCGTTCGGGTCGAGCACCAGGACCCGCAGGCCCGGGATGGGGCGGCCGATCGGTATCGGCCCGCTGTTCAGGGCCGGGTCCACGCGCTGGGCGGTGATGTCGATGGAGCACTCGGTCGGACCGTAGGTGTTCCAGACCTCGAGACTGCCCCCCGCACGCTCGCGCAGCCGGGCGACGAGTTCGCCGTGCAGCGCCTCGCCCGCCGAGAAGAGCAGCCGCAGCGATGCACAGCCGCTCCAGTCGCCCTCCTCCACGAGGATGCGCAGCACCGAGGGCACGACCTGCAGCACCGTGATGCGGCTGTCGGCGACAGAACGCAGCAGCGACGCGGGGTCGCGTTCGGCGCCGGGCGGGGCGAGCACCACACTGCCGCCGCTGACCAGGGCGGCGAAGATCTCCCAGCCGGCCGCGTCGAAGCCGATGGAGGTCTTCTGCAGGATCCGGTCGGCGGGGCCGAGGCCGTGCTTGCGTACCGTCCACAGGACCCGGTTGGCGATACCGGCGTGGGTGACGACGACGGCCTTGGGGGTGCCGGTCGAGCCAGAAGTGAACACGGTGTACGCCGTGTTGTCCGGACCGGTCCCGTGCTCGGGCGCGGTCGCCGGCAGACCGGCGGGCACCTCGTCGGGACCGACCCGGCGTGCTCCGGCGTCCCGTACGGCCCCTTCGAGGGCCGGGCCCGCGAGAACCGTCCGGGCCCCCGACTCACGGACCAGACCGGTCAGCCGCGCGGGCGGCTGACCGGGGTCCAGGGGCAGATAGCCCGCCCCGGCCTTCCACACCCCGAGCAGCGCCACGACCAGATCGGCACCGCGTTCGAGGCTCACCCCGACCACCGATTCCGGACCGGCGCCCAGGCCCCGGAGGAAGTGCCCCATGCGGTTGGCCGCCCGGTCCAGCTCCTCGTACGTCATGGTGCGTCCGCCGTCGACGACGGCGATGGCACGCGGGGTACGAAGGGCCTGCTCAGCAAAGCTTTCGTGCAGAAGCGGGGTGCCTCCGGCCGCCGACGGCCGGGGACGGATGTCGGGGACGTCACCCGACCGCTGTTCGGCGTTCACGAGGTCTCCTGTTCCGGTCAAGAAAGAAATGCACAGAGAAAGGGCGGAAAGGACGTCAGGCCGCAGTGGAGTCCATGCGCTCACGCAGGCTGCGCGGACGCATGTCGGTCCAGACCTCGGCGATCTTGGCCAGGCACTGCTCGCGCGTGCCCTCGGTGCCCTCGGCGGTCCACCCGGCGGGCAGCTCACGCTCGGCCCACCAGATCGAGTACTGCTCCTCGTCGTTGCGGACGACGCGGTAGGTCCGGTCGTCGGTCTGCTCGGTGGCCATATCTGCTCCTTGAGTCCATGGGTTGTTGAGAAGCGGTGCGGTGGTCAGGCGCCGGGTCCCGGCAGGAAGCCGTCGACCGCCACACCCAGGCCCTTGCGCACCGCCACGTCGTGCACGAAGTCGGCAAGGGCCAGGTCCAGTACGCCGAGCCCGAACGGGGAGAAGATCACCGTGCGCTCGGGCTGTGGGTTGAACTCCCGTTCACCAGTGAGCAGTTGACCGATGGACGCGTCGATGAAGCCGCGTCCGCCGGTGAGCTGCTCGGCAAGGTGCGGTGAGGTGCGCTCCCGGCACACATGGTCGGCGTCGTCCACGATGTTGTGGGCGCCGAGCAGTGCCTCGGGACGCAGGTCGCGCAGCGAAACGTGCAGCACGACGGTGCCGGGCCGGACGGCGTCGAGGCCGGTGTGCGGCACCCCCGCCGTCGTCGCGAAGGAGACCAGCCGGTGGGCGCCGAGCGCCTCGTCCAGAGTGCCGGCGCGGGAAATCCGCAGGCCGGGCGCGTACGAGAGAACGCGCGTCGCGAACTCATCGGCGCGGGAAGGAGACTGGTCGTACAGCGTGACCTCGGCGAGTCGGGGCAGTGCGGCCCGCAGATGGCGCAGGATCTCGGCGTTGATGACCCCGCAGCCGATCAGCGCGACACCGTCCGGGCGGGCCTCGCGGGTCAGCAGCTCGGCGGCGAGCGCGGCGCTCGCCGCGGTGCGCCGGGCCGAGATCACCGAGCCCTCGACCAGGGCCTCGGGGTGGCCGGTGGCCAGGGAGTTGAGGAGGATCGCCGCACTGGCGCGCTGCAGCCCGGAGTCGATGTTCGCCGGGAAGGAGGAGATCCATTTCATGCCGGCCACGGGGCGATCGCCGCCGCGGTAGGCCGGCAGGCCGATGATGCGGTCCCGGTCCCGTCCGGGGAAACGGAGGAAGACGGAGTGCGGGACCGTGGTCTGTCCGCAGGCGTGCAGCCGGTAGGCCTCGGCCACGGTACGGATATTGTCCGCCTCGCGGCCTTCGAGGATTTCCTCGACATCGGCATGCCGGATGACAATCATGGGTTTTCAGTCCTTCCAGAGATGGGAGACGTCCCCGAAATTGCGGCGCACCCATTCGTCGGAATAGATGGTGTCGAGATAGCGGTCTCCGCCGTCCGGGAAGATCAGGACGCACCGCGATCCGGCCGGAATACGCTCCGCATATTTCCGCAGTGCGGCGACCGTGGCACCGGACGATCCCCCGGCCAGAATCGCCTCGCGGTCCACGAGCCTGCGGCACGCTGCGACACATTCGAGTTCGGAGATGTGAACGACGTCGTCGGCGGCGTCCGGGTCCATCAGCGGCGGCACCACCGAGGCACCGTGGCCGGGAATGAGCCGCGCACGGGACTCCTGTCCGAAGATGGCGCTGCCCAGGGCGTCCACGGCGACGACGGTGGTACCGAGGCCCTCGGCGCGGATGTGGTCTGAGCAGCCCTTCAGGGTGCCGAAGGTGCTCACGGAGGCGAAGAGATAGTCGACCCGGCCGTTCAGGGACTCGGCGATCTCCCGCATGGTGATCTCATGGGCGCGCGGATTGAGGGGGTTGGCGTACTGGTTGGGCCAGTACGCGTGGGCGGTACGGGCGACCAGCTCGCGCACCCGGCGCAGCCGGGCCGGCAGATACTCGCCGGTGGCCGTGTCCCGTTCGGTGACGACCTCGACCTCGGCGCCGAAGGCGTGCAGGATGGCGAGGTTCTGGCCGGTGGTCTTGCCGTCGACCACGCAGACGAAGCGCAGTCCGAAGTAGCGGCAGATCTGGGCGAGTCCGACGGCGAGATTGCCCGAACTGGACTCGACAACGACTGACTTGCCCGGCTGCAGCTCTCCGCTGCGCACGGCGCCGATGAGCATGCGAAGCGCCGACCGGTCCTTGATGCTGCCGCCCGGGTTGAATCGCTCCACCTTGGCGAAGACCTTGGACCCGAAGCCGGGCAGCAGGTTTTCCAGTCGAACCAGAGGGGTGTTCCCTATGGTCTCCAGAATTCCTGAGTACGGTTTATCGGGCACAGTTGTCCCTTCATGGCAGGCACTGTTTGGAAACCCTTGACCTGACGTTTGAATCCTGCGCGACCTTGCTATACCCCCCCTATACGGTCCTTGGGGAGCAGGCCGTCCCGGAACAGCAGAAGGCCGTGGTGCGCCCGTTGCGGCGCCCCACGGCCTTCTTCTTTCTCTTCTTCCCCCCGGGGGAGGGAGGGGAAGGATCAGCGGCGTACCTCGACCGGGTCCGCATGACCGTGCCCGACGGCCGCCGACTGCGGCGCCGGAATCAGCCCGTCCTGCTCGTCCCGGCCCGCCACCGGCTCGTCGGCACCCTCCAGGCTGATGCCGGGCAGCCACTGCAGCCAGCGCGGCATCTTCCAGGTGGCGTCACCGAACATGGTCAGCGTGGCCGGCAGCAGGACACCGCGGACGATCGTGGCGTCGATGAGCACGGCGGTCGCGAGCCCGACACCGACCATTTTGAAGTCGATGGCGGAGAGCGTGCCGAAGACCGAGAAGACGGCGATCATCACGGCGGCGGCGCTGGTGACGACACCCGCGCTCTTGGTGATGCCCTCCACCACGGCCTGCTTGGTGGACAGTCCGCGGCCGCGGTACTCGCGCACCCGGCTGAGGATGAACACGTGGTAGTCCATGCTCAGCCCGAAGAGCGTGACGAACATGAACAGCGGCAGCCAGCTGACCACCGCGCCGTAGGGGCGGAAGTCGAGGATGGAGGCGAGGTGTCCGTCCTGGAAGACCAGGGTCAGTACGCCGTACGCCGCGCCGATCGACAGCAGGTTGAGGATGATCGACACCACCGGGATGAGCAGCGACCGGAACGCCGCCGCCAGCAGTACGAAGGCCAGGATGATCACGAAGCCGAAAACCCACGGGGCGCTGTTGTCCAGGGCCGAGTTGAAGTCCTCCTGCTTTGCGGTGTCACCGGCGACGGCGAACTCCAGTCCGTCGACCTTGCCGAGCGATGCGGGCAGTGCCGTCTCGCGCAGCTCCTTCAGTGCGGCTGTGGATGCGGCGTTCTTGCCGTCGCCGGCCAGCGGGACCCGGACCACCATCAGTTTGCCGCCGGGGATCAGACTGGCCTCGACGGGCTCTTTCAGCTTGCCGCCGCTGTCGGCGACCTGCTGCTTGAGCTCCGCGATACCGGCCTTGACCTCGGCGCCGTTCAGATCTGAGCCACGTACCACGATCTCGGCCGGCTGGGTGTCCACCGGGAACGCCTTCTCCACCCGCTCCAATGCCTGCAGCGCCGGTACGTCGGTGGGCATCCGGTGCTTGAGGTCCGGGTCCGACAGCTTCATCCCGGCGGCCGGAACGGCGAGCAGGGCGAGCGCCAGCGCACCGACCGCGGCCCAGACAATGGGGGCCTTGACGACCTGGCGGACCACGGCGCCCCACACCCGCGAGTCCTTGACCGCGGTGCGGCGGACGCCCAGCCACGGCACCTTCCAGCGGTCGACGCGCTCACCGAGCCAGGCCAGCGTGGCGGGCAGTGCCGTGACCGCGCCGATCATGGCGATGCCGACGACCGAGATGGTGCCGACGGTCATGCCCGTGAAGGTCTCGATGCCTGTGAAGAAGAGCCCGGCCAGCGCGACCATGACGGTGAGACCGGAGACCACGACGGCCTTGCCCGAAGTACGGCCCGCGATGATCAGTGCGGTGTCGTTGTCGTGTCCTGCGGCGCGCTCCTCACGGGCCCGGCGCAGATAGAACAGCGAGTAGTCGACACCGACAGCCATACCGATCAGCAGCACCACCGAGGGGGTGGAGTCGCCGATCGCGATCCATTTGCCGAAGAACGTCAGGAAGCCCATCGCCGCGACGACGGACACCAGCGAGATCAGCACCGGAAGGCCGGCCGAGATCAGCGAGCCGAAGACGACCGCCAGGATGATGACGGTGAGGGGGATCGACAGAATCTCGGCGCGCAGGAAGTCGTCGTCCTGGATCTTGTCGATGGCCTGGCTCACGCTGACCTTGCCGGTCTGGGCGATGGCCACCTCGGGGTGGGACGTGGCCTGTTCGGTGACGGCCTTCTCCATCGGCTCCATCGAGTATCCGGTCACGGAGAAACGGACGAGCAGCGAACGCCCGTCCTTCGACACCAGGTTCTTGGCCGCTTCCGCGCTGTCGGTCGGCGAGACGATGTCGGACGCCCAGGCGGCGCCCGTCTCGTCCTTGCCGAGTCCGCGCAGCGCCTCGGCGACATCCTTGGCGGCGGCCTGCATTTGTGGGTTCTGGGCGTAGGCCGGGTCACCGGACTTCGCCTCGATGAGCACGTTCTCCTGGGGCGGGGAGAAGACTGCGGCGTCGTCGAGCATCTTCTGGGCGCGGCCGGTCTCGCCCGGCGCGTGCTCGTCCAGGCTGGTGGAGCCGAGGCCCGCACCCAGCGCGATGATGAGGACAACCAGACCCAGCCAGCCGAAGGCTGCCCGCTTCCGGTTATGGACGCTCCATCGTGTGATGCGTTCGACCAACGGCCGTCGCCCGGCCCCGGCTACCTGATTCATGTGATGACCTCGTCGGTTGGGGTGGTGGACACACGCTGGCAGCGCCATCTCATAGGCGGTCTATATCAGCCTGTATCTGTGCATAAGTCGGTGGCGTGCGCCGGGGGGACAACTACCAGTCGTCGTCTACCAGTCGTCGTGGCCGGCACCGAAGCTCAGCAGTTGCGCCAGCTCGTCGGTGGAGACCAGGGGGATGCGGGAGACGGCCGCGCCGGGCTCGTCCAGCGCAGCCTCGATCATGCGCACATGGACCTCGGCGAACCGCCGTACGGTCTGGAGGTCGAACAGATCGTCGGCGTAACGCAGCACGACCGTGAGACTGTCCGGGCTTGAGCGCAGCTCTACGTTGAAGTCGAACTGGCCCTCCATGTGCGGCAGATCGAGAAGGGTGAGCCGCAGTCCCGCGTACTGGCTGACCTGCTCGGTCCCGACCAGACCCGGAACCGGCAGCCTGTCGACGGCGAGCAGGGTCACGGCCATGGCGAACGGCGGTACGGGCACGGGATGCCGCAGATGGCTCATGCCCTGCAGCAGTCCGCGGTGGGCCGCCCCGACGGTGTCGCCGATGGTGGTGTCGGGGGCGAACCGCGCCCTGAGGGCGAGCGATTGGACGAGATAGCCGACCATGTCGGCTCTGCCTCTGCCGATCCGGACGGAGGCCGGACAGCCGATGATGAAGTCGTCCAGTCCGGTGGAGCGGTGCACCGCAGCCTGGAAAGCGCCGAGCAGCAGCCCGAAGGGGGTCACCTTCGCGCGGGCGGCAGCGCCCGGCAGCCGCGCGGCCAGCTCCGGGGCAACGCGGTGTTCATAAGTCGCTCCGCGCAGCGCCGCCGCCCCGCTTCTGGGCCGGTCTGCCACGAGCGTCGCAGCGGTGGTCCCCTCACCGAGTCCGGCCCAGTAGCGTTCGGCGCGCCCCCGCGCGGGGGTGGCCGCGAGCCGCCGCTCCTCGGCGACGTGCTCGCTGTACAGGACGGGGGCCGCGGGCAGTTCCGTACCGCCGTATCTGCCGGCGTACGCGTCCAGCAGATCGCGCAGCATCAGCCACTGGCTGGTGGCGTCGCTTGCGATGTGGTGCGCGGCCACGACGAGGGCGGCGTCGGCGGGCCCGCGACTGAGCAGCACCACTCGGAACGGCCACTCCTCGCGCAGCCGGAAGGGCCGAGCGCCGGCCTCGCGGGCGAGCGCGGTCAGTTCCTCATCGGTGACGCCGGGGACTTCGCGCACCTCGAAAGGCACGGCGAGTGAGGACGCGAGGCGACGCAGCGGGACGCCGTCCTCCTCCAGGTGGAGGGAGTGCAGCAGTTCGTGGCGGCGGGCGAGCGCCGCCGTGGCGGAGCTCAGTCTGTCCGGGTCGAGTGGGCTGTGCACCCGTACGCCCAGCACCACGTTGTACGCGGCGCTTTCGGGTGCGAGCCGGTGGAGGAACCACATGGACTCCTGGCCCGCGGACACCGGAAGGCCACTGCCGGTCATTGCCGGCTCAGCTCCTGCGCGAGATGGGCGGTGAGCGCGTCGACGGTCGGGTGGTCCCAGGCCATGGTCGGCTCCAGGGCGAGACCGAAGCGGTCCTCGACATCGCCGCAGAGGGTGAGCGCATAGACCGAGTCGAGGCCGAGGTCGACCAGCTCCGTCTGCGTGCCTATGTCTTCCGGACCGGTTTCCAGATAGAAGGCAATGCGCTCGACGAGCCAGTCGCGTATCACGGTGGTGTCGACGACCGCGCGGGCGGTGGACATGGTGAACTCCTTGCTTCGGAAGGCCCGTTCAGACGAGCGGGGTACGGATGAGATCCAGGGTCAGGTTCTCTTCGTGGCGGCGCAGCAGCTCGGCGAACAGCGCGTCGGCGGCCTCCTCGGGCAGCGGGCCCGGCCGCAGCCGGAGCCGCTCGGCGAGCCGGTGCAGGGCGCAGATCACCCAGGCGGGGTCGCCGGTGAAGCCGTCGCCGTGCTGCCAGACGCCGAGGCAGGCCGCGGCGGCGAGCACATGCGCGTACCGGTCGGCGAGCAGGAAGCCGCGCCGGGACGCGATGACCGTGCGGTCGCGCGGCGGCAGTGCGGCGACGCGCGGCGCCAGCCGGTGCAGCTCCTCGGCGAACAGCCGGGCCAGCGCTGCGACGTGCGGATGGCCGTACGCCGTGGCGGTCACCGCCTGACTGAGCGTGTCCCGGCCACGGGAGTTGAGCTCCAGCCGCGAGAAGTCCAGCGGCGGCAGCGGCCCACCTGGCCGGAAGAGCTCACCGGCCGGCCCAGCCGTGTCGGTGGCCTGCCGCAGCCAGCCGTTGGCGGCGAGGCGGGGCAACTGAGGCACGATCGTCGCCAGGCAGACGGCGCTGCCCGCGTGGGCCAGCGCCACGACCGGGAGGTCGCGGGCGGCCTTCTGGAAGACGGCGTACGGGCCGGTCCTGAGGTAGCTGCGGGCTCCGAGCAGCACCGACAGCCGGTAGGAAGAGTCCTGCAGCAGCTTGGGCACCAGGTATTTCACGGCGGCGGACTGCACACTCGTCTCTCCCGGCAGCAGATGCAGCGACCGCGCGCCGACCGTCGCCAGCGCGTCGCACACCAGCAGGTCCGCGAAAGCTCCGGTCAAGGTGGCGCGGGGGTAGGGGAGTTCGGTGACCGGCCCGCCGTACAGCTGCCGTTCGAGGGCGAAGCCCAGCACGGCGCGCAGCTGGGTGTCACCGACGCCGACGACCATGCCGGGCAGCACACTGCGGGTGACCTGGAAGGCGCGCAGCACCGTCTCCATGGCGTCGCCGGGCTCGCCGAGCACCGCGTCGCCGGGAACGGGGCAGTCCCGGAACTCGATGCCGCCGAGCAGACAGCCGCGTACGCCCGAGGTGGGGTAGCGGAAGTCCCGCCGCACGGCGTCCGGCGGCAGCCCGGTGAGGTCGACCAGGAGGTGGGAGTGGCTGCGGCTGCCGGTCCTGGTGTCGGTGCGGGCGAAGAGGACGGCGGCCTCGGCTCGCGAGATGTTGTTGATGAGCTGCTTTCCGCCGTGGAGCCGCAGAGAGCCGGAGCCGTCCGGGCCGGGGGTGGCGGCGAGGCCGGTGCGGGAGAAGTCGCTGCCGTGGGCGAGTTCGGTGTATGCGGCGACGATCCGGCCGCCGGAGAGCAGGATGGAGGCGGCCCGCCGCTGCTGCTCGGGGGAGCCCGAGGCCCAGACCGGAAGGCCCGCGATGAAGCTGGTGACGCCGTGACCGATGCCGAGCGAGCAGTCGCGCCGGAACACGGAGCGCATGAGGTGCGCGAAGGCGTCGGCCTGCTCGAACCGGCCGCCGAGCGACCGGGGAACGAACTCGGCGTTCAGCCCGTACCCGGCGAGCATCTGCTCGCCTTCGGGCAGCAGCTCACCGCGCTCGTCGGCGGCGAGCACGGCCGCCGTGCCCAGCGGATTGTCCGGGTCGGCGGCGGGGCCGAGGAGGCGTTCCAGTTGCGCGGCGCGTTCTTGGGGCCCCGGCTGTGCGGTGGGCGGGGAGCCGGGGGCGGGCGCGTGGACCGTCGGGTGCGTCATGCCGGCTCCTGTGTTCTCGTGCGGTCGGCTGCTTCGGCCAGTTCGCAGGGCAGCAGCGAGAACAGCAGCCCTTCGGCGTGCTGGCGGCGCAGCGTCGGCAGCAGCCGGTCGAGTGCCGGTCCGTCCGCGTCGTCGAGGTCCGGTTCGCCGGTCAACCGCCGTATCAGCCGGGTCAGTACGGCCTCCAGCCAGCCGCTGTCGCAGAAGCGTCCAGCGGGATTGTGCAGCCAGAGTTGGAGTGCGGCGGCAGCCGCGTACAGCAGTGTGTAGTCGCGGGCGAGCGCGAAGGCCCGCTCGGGGACCTTGCGCGCGGACGGGCGGCACGCGGCGAGTTCGCAGTGCAGTTCCCCGGCGAGTGCGAGGAGTTGCTCGGCCTGTGCGGCGACGGCGGTGCCCGGCGCCCGTTCGCACACCTTCGGGACGACGGAGGGCAGCGACTGCACGATGCTGCAGCCGGTTCTGGCATACAGGGTGAGCAGCGCCGGGTCGAGCTCCGGCGCCGGTGCGTCGAGCCGGGCAGCGGCCTCGACGCCCGCGCTGTCGCAGTGGGAGTCGCGCCAGCCGCGCACCAGTACCGGAAACTGGTTGATGAGGTAGTTGAGGTTGACGACCGTGCTGCCGTCGAAGATGCCGACGATGCGGTGGTCGCGTTCGATCTTCTGGAAGGTCCCGTCGGCGTGGTCCGCGACCAGCATCGCCCGCGCCCCGAGCACCTGCCGTACGGCGGCGATCGCCTCGTCCCCGATGGTGGGCACCAGGTATTTCACGATCGCCGACACCACGCTCTGCTCAGCGGTGAGGGTCTGGATGCCACGCGTGGCGACCAGGCTGACGGCCTCGACGGCGAGCAGATCTGCGTACGCCTCGGTGAGGGTGCGGCCGGCCTGCGGGAGTTCGACGAGCAGGCGCCCGTACAGCCGGTGGTCCTCGGCGAAGCCGACCCCGATGCGCAGTGCCTGGTCGGCCATGCCGAGGGTCATCGCGGAGCAGAGGGTGCGTGTGATCTGGAAGCCCTTGAGGATGATCTCCAGGCCCTCGCCCTCGGCGCCGATGAGGGCGTCGGCGGGTATCTCCGCCCCGGTGAAGGAGATGCCGCTGATGTCCGCGCCGCGCACACCATGGGTGGGGAGTGCGGGGACCGGGTGCCAACCGGTCTTCGGCAGCCGGGACTTGTCGACGAGGAAGAGGCTGAAGGCGCGGGCGCCGCCCTTCGGGTCGGTGCGGGCGAGTACGGTCACCAGGTCGGCCCGGGTGGCGTTGTTGATCAGCCACTTTTCGCCGTCGAGCCGGTAGCTGCCCCGTGCGGTGGGCACGGCGGTCAGCTCACCGGCCAGCAGATCGCTGCCGTGGGCCTGTTCGGTGAGCGCGAGCGAGACGACCGCACCGTCGAGTACACGGCCGGCGAGGTGCCGTGCCTGCTCGGGGGTGCCCGCCACCCATGTGCAGACCGCGCCCAGATAGGTCTTGGTGTGGGCCAGGGCGACGGTGAAGTCCCGCCGGCCCAGCGTACGGATGATCTGCGACAGTTCCTCGCCGGAGCGCAGCGCACCGCCGAGCCGCTCCGGCACGAACCACTTCGGCAGCCCCAGGGCGTCCAGTTCGCGGCACACCGCGGCCGGGAATGCCTCGGCCCGGTCCAGCTCGGCGAGGCGTGCGAAGGAGAGGCTGCGGGCCGCATCACGGGGATCGCCGAGCCGGCCCTCCAGTTCCTCGGTGAGTCCGTAGGTGGACCGTGCCGGTGTGGTCGTCACTGGGCGTCCGCCTTCCCGGGACGCGGCGAACCGGCCTGTGCCAGCGCGCCCTTGAGGTACAGCTCGCGCATGAGGGTGCGCTGGATCTTTCCGCTGGTGGTACGCCGGACCTCGCCGACCCGGACGAACTGCACCGCGCCGACCCTGACCCCCAGCCGCTGGGCGAGCCGGGTCCTGGCGCCGGTGGCGAGGCGGGACAGTTCGCTTCCTTCCCGGCGGCGGGCGCGCAGTTCCTGCACGACCACGATCTCCTCGTGCGGGCCGTCCGGCACGGCGAAAGCGGCGGACGGCAGAGTGCCGAACTCCTCTTCCAGGGCAGTGAGTTCGCGTTCAATGTCATGCGGGTAGAGGTTTCGCCCGTGCACAATGATCATTTCCTTGATGCGGCCGGTGACATAGAGTTCGCCGTCGCTCAGTGCGCCGAGGTCCCCGGTGCGCAGAAAGCCCCCGCCGTGACCCTGGGCTGTTGCACCGAAAGTGCGGGCAGTCTCTTCCGGCCGCCCCCAGTAGCCCTCGGCGAGGCTGTCGCCGCGGATCCAGATCTCGCCGATCTCGCGGTCCGGAAGCACCCGGGTGGTCTCCGGGTCAACGATCCGCACCTCCAGCTCACGGACGATGCCGCTGCTCACCAGCGGCTGTCCCGATTCCCCCGGCCCGGCCCGTTCGATGCGGCCGGCGGCGAGCGCGGCGGCGTCCACCGCGGTGACCACCGGAGGTGTCTCCATCCGGGTCCCGGTCACGAACAGCGTCGACTCGGCGAGCCCGTATCCCGGCAGCAGCGCCTCGGGCCGGAATCCCGCCGGGGCGAAGCGCTCCGCGAACCGCTCCAGTGTGGCCGCGTCGACGGGCTCGGCTCCGTTGCAGGCGTGGGTCCAGCGCGACAGGTCGAGTTCGGCGATCTGCTCGTCGGTGGCCTGCCGCGCGCACAGCTCGTACGCGAAGTTGGGGGCGCAGCTGATGGCGGCGCCGGTCCGGTCGATCAGCCGCAGCCAGGACAGGGGCCGTTTGAGGAAGTCGGTGGGCGGCATAAGCACCGCCGTACCACCGAGGTAGAGGGGCGTGAGCATCATCGCGATGAGGCCCATGTCGTGGTACGCGGGGAGCCAGCTGCACCAGGTCTGGCCGGCCTGCCAGCCATGGCTGCGGCCCATCAGCCCGATGTTGTGGACCAGCGCGGCGTGGGACACGATCACACCCTTGGGGTCGCTGGTCGACCCGGAGGTGTACTGGAGGAAGGCCGGCATCCTCGGCACGACGGCAGGCGGCGTCCAGCCCAGCAGATCGGCGGCCGCGGCCTCTTCGAGCAGCGCGTCGTCGAGGGTGAGGCCGGCCCCGCTGTCGGCCTCGATGCCGTGGGCGCGGGACTCCTGCCTGCTGTGTCCGCCCTGCGCCGGTACGGGCACGGGGATCACCCCCGCGTACAGGCACCCGAGAAAGGCCCGGATGAACCCGGTGCCGGGGTGGAACGACAGCAGGGCCCGCTGGCCGGGGGCAGTGCGCGCCCGCAGCCACTGGGCGACCGAGCGTGCGGCGCGGTCCAGTTCGGCGTAGCTCAGCGCCTCCTCGTCGGCCGTGGAGCCCGCAGGGCAGAACCGTACGGCGACCCGGTGCGGATGTTCCGCGACCCGGCGCCGGAACCCGCTCACATACCCGTCGAAGCTGATCACGCGGCACACTCCCTTCGTCCGTCGCCGACTGATGGCCCGACCCTCGCTCGCACGGCTATTCCGCCCCTATATGTGTCGCTGCGGGCGGCCCGTCCACGAGCCGGTAGCGCAGCCGGAGATCGGCGGCGCGACCGCGGTTGGAGGCGACGGAGCCGCGCACCACGAGTCCGTCGCCGTCCCGGGACACCGCTGCCTCCGCAAAGACCCGGTCGCCCGGGTGGACGGGCTGGTGGAATCGGCAGCGGTCCATGCCCACGAGCTCCGGGACCTGACCGGGCGGGGCCCAGTGCCGGACGGCGTGGTCGACGGCCTCGACGAGAAAGAGGCCGGGGAGGACCGGAAAGCCGGGGTAGTGGCCGGCGACGGCCGGGTCCGCCGATGCCGCGGCGACGGAGAAGGCGACGGCGGCGCTGTCCGCGCCCAGGCGGATGACTTCGAGGTCGGTGGCATTGGCGACGGCACGAGTGCTGATCGCGGTCATGACGGTCCGTCCTTGGCTGGATGGGTGCTCGATCGCCGGGCGGGCTGAATGTCAGCCCGCCCGGCGATCGAGGGCTGAGGGTTTCCCCCCTCCACGCCCCATGGCGTAGGGCCGCCGCACGACAAGGGGGGTTCCCGTGCGGCGGCCGGTCGGGCCGCGTCAGCCGCAGCCGCCCGCATGGCCGTCGTCCGCCGACAGGCCGTGCGGGAGCCCCAGGTCCGGGGGGTGGCCCGGGGCTGCCTTGTGCCGGGACCCGGCGCCATCGGTCTCGCGCGCAGCAACCGCCGCGACGAAATCCGGCAGCCTGTCCAGGCCCCAGAACTTGTCGTAGTGGACGGTGAAGAAAGGCACCCCGAAGACGCCGTCGCGGTGGACCGCGAGCAGTGCCTGCAGACCCTCCTCACGCAGCTCGGGGTCGTCGGCCGCCCCTGCCAGCTCCTCGCCGGGGATGCCGAGTTCCGGTCCGAAGGAGCCGATGGTCCCCGGATCACAGATGTCCCGGCCCTCCTCCCAGCGGGCGCGCGCCGCCAAGGCGATGAACTCGGGCCCTTTGCCGTGCCGTACGGCGGCGAGATAGGCCAGGTGCGGCACCTCCCACACCGGGTCCCGGTCCACGGGCCAGCCGAACCTCAGCCCTCGTCGCGCCGCCAGCCGCCGCACGTCCTGGAGGATGTAGCGGTGCTTGGCCGCGGACATGGGAACGTACGGGAACTCTCCGCCTGCCGCCGCGAGCATCTTCCGGCTCAGCTCGTCCGGCTCGCAGAACGGAATCCATTCGATCCGCTCCGCCAGCTCCTGGTGACTCTCGAGCAGTTCACGGTAAGCGAGCCAGGAGTACGGGCTGCGCAGCGAGAAGTAGAAACGCGGTGTCACCTGCTTCCTCGCCCGACCGCCGCTCACAGTGCGATCCCGCCGTCCACCTGGAACACCTGCCCGGTGACGTACGACGCCTGGTCGGAGACCAGAAAGGACACCAGCGCCGCGACGTCCTCGGGCTTCCCGAAGCGCGCCAGCGGAATCCGTCCGAGCAGCTCCTTGGTCAGCTTCTCGGGAAGAACGGAAGTCATGTCCGTCTCGATCATGCCGGGCGCGACGGTGTTGGCGCGGATACCGAACCGGCCGCCCTCCTTGGCGAGGGAGCGGGTGAAGCCGATGATCCCGGCCTTGGAGGCGGAGTAGTTGGTCTGTGCGAAATTGCCGGTGACCCCGGCGATGGACGAAAGAGTCACGACCGAGCCACCGCGCCGCTTGATCATCGGGAAGATCACCGAGCGGCAGACGTGGTACGTGCCGTCCAGGTTGGTCCGTATCACCGCGTCCCAGTCGTCGTCCGCCATGAGCACCAGCGGATTGTCCCGGGTGATCCCGGCGCAGGTCACCGCGGCCGTGACCGGCCCCAGTTCGTCCTCCACCGCGGTCACGAAGTCCTTGACCTGAGCTCTGTCGGCGACATCGACCCGGCGAGCCAGCACCCGGCGGCCGGTGGCCATGACCTCCTTGGCCACCAGGGCGGCGGACTCCTCGTCGGAGCGGTAGCAGAAGGCTATGTCGTAGCCGTCCCGCGCGAGGCGGTCGACGATCGCGCGGCCTATGCCGCGCGAACCTCCGGTGACCAGCGCGACCTTCGTTTCATTTGCTTCGGCATCCGTCATGGTGGGGTCGTCCTTTCACACGCTCAGCGCCGCGGGCGCGGGCAGCAGTTCGGTGACGTCCTTGAGCGCGACGACGAAGGAGCCGACGCTCAGCAGCCTGCGGCCGCCGACATGGGTCTCGCCCGCGAGGATCGCGGTGTCCCCGGCCTGCTTCACCATGCGCACGGTGTGCTCCAGGACGTCGCCCGGGTAGGCGTGGCCGTCGAAGGCCACATCATTGATGGAGCCGGCCAGTTCGACCTTTCCGGCGAGTACGTCCGGGTTGGGGTTCTCCCAGGTGGACAGGAGCACCGCGGACTGCGCCCAGGACTCGATGACGAAGGCGATCGGATAGGCGTAGGCGGCGGGTGGCGCGTCCCGGGCGAGCGCCGCGTAGCAGGGCTCGTTGCCGGACACGGCCTTGCGGGTGCTCATCCGCTCCCCCGGCACGGCCTCGACGACCTGGTCGACGAGCAGGATCGGGGTGCGGTGCGGGATGGTGTTCTTGATCCGGTGGAGCCCGTGATCCGGCTCGGCTGCGGACACGTTCACTGGGTCTCTCCTCGCGAAGTCCTGCGCCGGTAGCGCAGCCTGATGTCGGCGACGCGTCCGCCCGAGGTGACGGCCGCGGCCTTGGCGGTCAGCCGGTCCCCGTCCTCGGCCGCCACGACCGCCACCTCGGTGGAGACCGTCTCCCCGGGGAAGACCGGCCGGTGGAAGCGGCAACGGTCCATGGAGACGAGCTCCAGGACGTCGGTGATTCCCGCGCCCGCCGCCCACAGCCGGGCGGTTCGGTCGGCGGCCTCGATCACGTAGACGCCGGGCTGCACCGGGAAGCCCGGATAGTGCCCGATGAGCACTGGGTCGTCGGACTCGGCGGTGAACTCGCAGACGGCGCCGGCGGAATCGCTGTGCAGCAGCTTCAGCCCGTCGGCCCCCAGCGCACTCGCGCCTGCGCCGGAACCCTGCGGGCTCACGCCTTCTCCTGCAGCTTGTCCTGAAGCAGCGCGTGGGTGCTCTGGAGGGAGGTGACGGAGGTGAGTTCGGATTCGGCCAGCTTCACCTCGTACTCGCGCTCCAGGCGCACGGCTATCTCCAGGGCCATCAGCGAGTCCACATCGAGGTCGTCGACGAAGTGGGCCTCGTCGGTGACCTCGGCGGGGTCGAGGTCGAGGATCTCGGCCACGAGGAGGCGCAGTTCTTCCTTGTCGAGGGTCTGGCTGCCGGTGGTGACGGTGGTCTCGGACATGTCGGTCTTCCGTTCCTGATCGAGGTGGTTGGCGTACAGGGCCTGTACGAGCAGTCGGCGCGTGCGGTATGTACGGCAGCGGGCGGCGCGGATCACTGCCGCTCACGTCCGCCCGAGCCGGAGCAGGGTGCAGCCCGCCTGCCCGTCCGGGGCGACGGAGGTGACCAGCGCCAGCTCGCCGGGGGCGGCCACCGAGAGCGCGGCGGCCACCTGGAAGGCGGCGGCCGCGGCGGAGGCGTCGCCGATGAGCCGACGCAGCCGGAGCCGGGGCGGCCGGTACGGGCCGAACACCTCGGTCAGCGCGACCTCTTCGCGTCCGCCGAGGTTGCCGCCGTTGTCGCTGGGCACGATCAGCGCCACGTCCTCCGGCCGGGCGTCGGCCTCCTTGAGCGCCTCGGTCACGGCCCTGACGACCGCGTGCTGGGCCTGCTCCGGCTCCGGGAAGCCGATGAAACGGCTGCCCAGGAGGGTGGCGACGGGTGTCCTGCCGTACGACTCGGCGCGGCGGCGCGGCTCCAGCAGAAACAGCGCGCAGCCCTCGCCGAGCGGGCCCGCCGAGCGCCGTGTCTCGTCGCGCCTGCCGTGGTACTCCAGCCAGGCACGCTCGGCCGAGTACTCCTCCACCGCTCCGCACAGCACGGCCTCGCAGTGGCCCTGCCGCAGCAGCCGGGAAGCGTAGTTGAGGGCGAGCAGCCCGGTGAGCGCGCCGCCCGCGACGGTCGTGTTGGGACCGCGCAGGGTGTGCCAGATGGCGCTCTGCCCGGCCGCCCGGTTCATCACGGTGTTGGGGAACAGCGCCGGGTCGACGTGGAAGGGCTTCTCCCCGGTGAGCGCGTCGCGGGTGAAGTCCATGATGCTCTGTACGCTGCCGTGCCCGGTGCCCAGCACCATGCCGATGTCCTCCGGACGGTCCTGGGCAAGCCCGGGTCCGGCCGTCTGAAGCAGCATGCCGGCGGTGGCCACGGCGATGGCGGTGGCCCGGTCCATGGAGCGGGTGCCCTTGCGGCCGAGTATCCCCCGGATGTCGAAGTCCGGGATCGTACCGGCCCGTTCGTACGGCCCCTGGCCCGATGCACTGGTCGCGTCCCGGTTCTCGCGAACCCCGTCGGCGAAGGCCTCGGCGCCGAGTCCGTAGGGCGATCCGGCGGACCACCCCGACACGACGAGACTGTCTCCGGTCACTGTGGTCACTGCCTTTCGCCCCTCTGGTCGGCGCCGTCGGGACCCCAGGCCCCTGCGGCGGCATGGAGTTCGGCGCCGTCCACGCCGATGGTGTTGCCGCTGATCCACGACGAATCGGTGCGCGAGAGCAGTGCGATCGCCTCGGCCACGTCGTCGGGCCGGGTCAGTCGGCCGTGCGGGTTGTTCTCCGCGATGCGCGCGACGTAGCCGGCGTGCTCGGGGATGGCCTGCAGGGCGGGGGTCAGCGTGACCCCGGCCCGGATGGCGTTGACGGCGATGCCCCGGGGCGCCAGCTCGCAGGCGAGCTGGCGGACATGTGCCTCCAGTGCGCTCTTGGCAGCGGACACTGCGCCGTAGCTGGGCAGCGACTGGACCACGCCCGCACTGGTCATCGCGTAGATCTTGGATCCGCCGCGCAGGAGGCCCGCCTCGGTCAGGTCCTGGGTCCAGTAGACGAGGCTGTGCGCCATCACATCGAGGGTCATCTCCAGCTGCCGGGACGCGATCGGCTTCTCCCAGCCCTCGCGGGGCAGGAAGGGTACGAGGGAGCCGAAGGCAAGGGAGTGGACGAAGATCCGTACCCCGCCGGTGGCGCCGGTCAGTTCGGCGATCTCGGGGAGGATCTGCTCGCGGGACCGGCGGGCCGCGGCGTTCGTGTTGTGGAACGACGCCTGGACGCCGTATCCGCGGATCTCTTCGACGAGCGCCGCGACCTCATCGGTACGGGCAGCGGTGTCGAAGTGCACGCCGATGACATTGACCCCCTCGCGCGCCAGGCCGAGGCAAATGGCCCGGCCGATTCCGCTGGAGGCGCCGAGTACGAGGCACCAGCTGCCTTCAAGGGACTTCAGCATGAGTGGATCTCCCGTTTCTGGGGCGGAAGGGGCGTGTCGGAGCCGGTGCGTACGAGGGCCAGCGCGGCATGCCCTTCGCGGGTGGCGGCGACGAGCAGCCGTGCTCCGGGCGGTCCGGTGAGCAGCCGCACCAGCCGGACGGCGGGCGCGAGGCTTCCGGCCCCGGCGGGCGTGGTCGTGATGGAGCCGGTGCCCGTCGCTTCTGCCACCGCATCTGCGATGCGGTCGGAGAACTCGGAGTCGTCCAGGACACAGTGGACGTCCAGGGCCGGCGGCGCGCCGAGTCGCTCCAGGGCCTCGGCAATGAGGTCCCTGGGCAACGGGCGCCCGGGTGGCACGAAGAGCGACCGCGCCCGGACGGTCCCGTGCACGCGGGCGCCGCGCGCGTCGGCGGCAGCCTGCGGCTCCAGGACAAAAGCAACGGAGCCCTGTTCCACTTCAAGCCCGTCCGGCGATTGACCGTCCGGGGGGCCGGGGGCGGAGCCCCCCGTCAAGGGCCCCGGCACGCGGTGCTCCGCCGCGCCGATCAGCAACACATCGCACCGCCCCGCGGCAACCGCCCGGCTGCCCGCCTCCAGCGCCTCCAGCGCCGCGACCCGCGGTGTCGCCAGGGTCAGCGCGAAGCCCTTGAGGCCGAGTTCGGCCGCCGGGCGGGAGCCGAGCAGACTCACCGCGAAGTACGGTGCGGTCGCCGGGGACAGCGCGGCCGCGCCGTTCTCCACCGCGACCTGCCGGTCCATGGTGTGGAAGAGCTCCGCGAAACCGCCGTTGAGCGCCAGCGCCGTGCCCCTGCGGTCGCAGGCCACCCCATCGAGCCGGCCACCGTCCTCGACCGCCTCGCGCGCGGCGGCCAGCAGGTACTGGGCCGCTGCCGGAAGGTACTTGTAGCCACGCGGCCCGAGCCGTTCGCGGTGGTCGAACCACTCCTCGTCCCCGGCGTCCGGCGGCGGCAGGACCGCCCCGGCGCCCGTCACGGCAAGCGCCGCCCCGTTCATGCCGCCACTCCTTCCAGTACGACCGAGGAGTTGCTCCCGCCGAAGCCGTACGCGTTCACCAGCACCCGCCGCCGGTCCACCCGCAGCGGCACCGCTCCGTCCTGTGGCAACCAAACGGCGCAGCCGGGGTCCTGCCGCTCCAGGCGAATGTTCCGCGGCACGTGCCCGTGCCGCAGGATCAGCGCGGCGGCGACCGCACCGAGCGCGGCCGACGCCCCGCCCGCGTGGCCCAGCAGCGCCTTGAGGCTGTAGAGCGGTACACGCCTGGTCCGCGCGCCGAACACGCTGTGCAGGGCCTGGCTCTCCACCTTGTCGCCCAGCCGCGTCCCGGTCCCGTGCGGGACCACGCACCCGATGCGTCCGGCACCCTCATCACCGCCGACGGCCTCGCGCATGGCCCGTACAATCTGCTCGCCGTCCGTATTCGGGGCCGTCACATGGCCCGCGTCGCAGCTCCAGCCGGAGCCGGCCAGAGTCAGCGGCCGGGCCACGCCCCGCGCCCGTGCGTGCTCGGCCGACTCGACGACCAGCATCCCCGCGCCCTCGGCGAACACCGTGCCGGCCCGGTCGGCCTCGAAGGGCCGGCAGCCCGCCGAGTCGACCGCGCCCAGCCGGTTGAAACAGCCGAGCGCAACCCGGGAGTACGCGTCGGAGCCGCCGGCCAGCACCACGTCGGTCTCTCCCGCGCGGACCATGTCCAGCGCCATTCCGAGGGCGTAGCCTCCGGCCGAGCAGGCGTTGCCGACATCGTGGGCGGCGCCCACGAGGCCGAGTTCCGTGGCGACTTCGGAGGCCAGCCGGAACGGCGCCACCCACTCCTCGCCACCCCGGCCGCGCTCGTTGAGTCCCGCCTCGCCCATGCAACTGCCGATCACGACGGCGGCCCGCGAAGCCGTGAGGCCCGCGTCGGTCAGCGCCTCCCTGGCAGCCGCCACGGCGAACCGGGTGGCGCGCGCCGCCGACAGATCCGGGTCGGGCACCAGGTTGATGAGCGGCAGCTCCATCCGGGCGAGTGGGTCCGCAGGCCGGTCCGGCCGACGGACCCCGGCCGCCTTCATGGCCTGCCACAGCGTGTCCGCACCGGCACCGTGGCAGGTGACGGCACCGACCCCGGTGACCACGACCTCCCTGGTCATGCCGACTGGCCCTCAAGTGCCGCGTTCATGCGGTCGTCGAAGGAGACCAGACTCCAGTCACGGCGGTTCTCGATCACCGCGTAGCCGTGGGTGATCCGCCCGGTCGAGGTCTGCAGCAGCGCTCCGTCGCGCACGACATAGGTGTCCATCCGCGAGGTGTAGGTGAAGCCCTTGAAAACGTCCTCGACGGTGAAGACGATGTACAGGTCCTCCTCCATCCGTGCCTCGTCGAGGACAGTGATGCGCGAATGCGGGACGACGGGGATCCAGTTCTGCTCGTCGAGCAGTGTCTTGATGGAGACGCCGCGGTCGGCGACGAGCCGGTCCTTGGCCTCCTCCATAAGCCGCAGATAGCCGGACATCTGCATGCGCTCGGTGAAGTGGCAGTACCAGTACGGGATCCGGAACCTCCAGGCGTAGGCGTTGCGCCCCGCCGTCAGCTCTTTCACCAGGTCCGCGGAGTCCGCGTTGACCGCGGGCAGCTCCGGCTCCCAGCCGGGGACGGCGGCCAGCTGCGCGACGGCGTACGGTGCCAGCTGCGCGGGCACCGGCTCGGCGCCACCACCGCGCGGGTCCAGACGCAGCTGTACGCGGACGGTGGAGGTGACCGCCTTGAGCAGGGTCTCGCGCTGGACGTGCAGCACCACGGAGAGCAGCAGCTCGCCGTCCTTGGCCCTGCGGTGCGGCCGGACCTCGGCGACGGCGACGTCGTCGATGTGGAAGGCGTGCAGGATGCGGGTGTCGATGTCGACGATGTCGGTGCACAGTCCGTAGGTCTCATAGACGGTGCCCGGCAGCAGGCCGCCTTGTCTCAGATGGTTCAGCACGGCTTCCTCGACGAGGTAGTTGACGTGCTTGAAGCCGATCCAGGTGCAGATGTTGGAGCCCTCGTAGCGGGGGCGTATCTCCAGGGTGCTCGGCTCCTGGAGGCTGAGGGCGGGATTGTTCGTGCTCACGTCGACTCCGGTACGTAGGAGGAATGGAGGGCGGGAAGGAAAGAGCTCACGATCTCGGCGAACAACTCGGGCTGCTCGGCCATCGGGAAGTGCCCGGACTCCTCGAACACCCGCAGCCGGGCGTCCGGCAGCGCCCCGGCCAGCGCGCGAGCGTCGTCGGGCGGTGCCGCGAAATCGTGTTCACCGGTCACGACCAGCGCGGGCAGGCCGATGGCGGCGGTGTCCAGGAAGGGGCTGCGCAGATAAGCGTCGAAGAACCGCATCCAGCCGTACGGGCCGATCCGGTCCCGTACCCGCAGGGCCATCGCCGCGCGCAGTTCGGTGGGAAGCCTGCCGTCGGATCCGATCCGCAGTCCTTCGTCGATAATGCGCTGGAAGCCGCCCAGGTAATAAGTGGCGGTGTCCCAGTCGAAGTGCTCGGGCGACCTGCGGTGGAACGGAGACACCAGCACCGCGGCGCCCGGCCGCGGGGCCGGACGGCCGGCGAGCAGCTCAAGGGCGGCGTTGGCGGCGAAGGAGTGCGCGATCAGCAGATCGACGCCGTCCGGCACTCCGGCCAGCGCCTGCGCCACCAGGGCCACGGGGTCCGGTTCGTGGCTCCAGCGGGTGTCGCCGTCCGCGGCCCACGGGAGTTCGGCCTCCCACAGTTCCAGTTCGTCGGCGGCCAGTTCGGTGAAGCGCCGCCAGACGGCAGTGGATCCGGCCAGTCCGTGGAGCATCAGAACCCGCACGGGACGGCGGTCCGTGGCGCGCGCGGCCCTGCGCAGCCGTACCGGGACACCGCCCGTCCCGTGCTCCGCCGGAACGGCGTCCGTCACACGCTCCGCCGGGATACCGTCCATCACGCGCTCCCCGCCGGTGCGAGGATCAGTGCGGCCGCGGCGTCGTCCTGGCCCGCGTTGCCGGTTCCGGCGGTGGCGAGCACCACGGAGCCGGCGTCCCGCCCGGAGCTGTCCGCGGAATCCAGCCAGGCGGTGGCGGCCACGCACTGCAGCACGCCGAGCGCGCCCGAGCTGGGTCCGAACAGCTGCGACAGATCGTGCACCTCGGCCGTAGCCGCGCCGGCGCCCAGCGTGGGGGCCGGGGCCCCGATGCCTTCGGGGTGCTCGGGCACGCACCACAGCCCGATGGTGCGGGGATCTTGTTCCCGTACGTCCGCGACGGCGCCCGCATGCCCGGCCCGCCGCGCATAGGGTCCGAGTTCGGCAAGCGGCCGCACCCCGCGCGAGGCCGCGGACTCTACGGACTCCACGACCAGGGCAGCCGCACCGTCGAAGAACTCGGTCTGTTCCGGGGCGAGATGGCGCACCGCGGGGTTGTCGGGCTCCACTCCGGCCACCAGCACCCGCTCGACCCGGCCGGAACCCACCAGCAGCCGGGCCCAGTTGACCGCATCGAGCCCAGAGGTACGGCCGTTGCACAGCGTCAGATTGGCCCCGCGCAGTGAGTGCGTGATGGCGAGCCAGGAGGCGACCACATTGCTGGAGGTGGCGGGCAGCAGCATGGGGCTGGTGCCCAGATAGGTGTCGCGGGCGATGGTCTCGACCGTCTCGCAGACGGTGTCGACGTTGCCGAAGTTGGTGCTGACCACGGTACCGACGGACTGACTGGGCACGGTCAGCTCGCCGTCCGCGCCGGTCAGGCCGGCCGAGGCGAGCGCATCGCGCCCGGCGACCATGGCCAGCTTGGTGGCACGGTCGCGGTAGCGCAGCCCGCGTCCGGTGAGCCGCCCGACCGGATCCGTTCCCGGGCCGCCGGCCGCCGGCGGGTTCAGCAGCTCGTCGGGGGTGTCGAGGCCGCGGACCGCCGCACCGAGTCCGGTGACCACGATGCGTACGGTGTTCACTGTCCCTCCCCTGCTGTCTCGTACCGCTCGACGACCGCGACGGCGTTGAGCCCGCCGAAGCCGAAGGAGTCGATCTGCGCGAGCCGCATCGGCTCATCGGGTCGCGCGGCCTCACCGCGTACCAGCCGGAATCCGGCCACCGACTCCACCGGGTCGTCGAGTCCGACGACCGGCGGCACACTGCCGCGCCGCATCACATCAACGGCGGCGACCAGGCTGTGCAGCCCGGACGCCCCTGCGGTGTGTCCGGTCATCGACTTGATCGCGGTCATGTACGGGGACGGCTCGACGCCCGCGAAGACCGCGCCCAGCGCTTCCGACTCGGCCTCGTCGTTGAGCGGTGTGCCGGTGCCGTGCAGCATCACCAGGTCGATGTCGCCGGAGCGGACCCCGGCCCGCTGGTGCGCCTCGCGCACCACCGCGGTGATGCTCTTCGGCTCGGGCGCGGAGGGGTGGTGGGCATCGCAGTTGACGGCCACGCTCCGCACTCTGGCGTGCACGGTGGTCCCGGGTCCCGGACCGTCCGCCTCCCTGCGCAGCACGATGGCGACGGCGCCCTCGCCCTGCAGCATTCCGCGCCGGGCCCGGTCGAAGGGCCGTACCCGGTCGGGGGCTTCGGGGTAGCAGCGGTCGAGCAGTCCGTACGTGCTCTCCGAGATGGTGTCGACGCCGGCGACCACGACCGTGTCCGCGTGGCCGAGGTCGAGCATGTCGGCGGCGAGCGCGAGCGTGTAGAGCGAGGCCGAACAGGCATTGGCGACGGTGTGCGTGTCGGCGGCCCCGAAGCGCGTCTTCAGCATCGTTCCGAAGTGCAGATCGGAGACCTCGACCGGGACGGAGTCACGCCAGGACAGCTCGACGGAGCGCAGTTCGCGCAGGGTCGTGCCGACCAGTACCGGAGTACGGGACAGGTCGTCGCCGAGCCCGGCGTCCGCCGCCGCGGCGGCGACGGCCTGCTCCAGCCAGCGGGTGGCGCGCAGCGGCTCGTCGACGCCCGGCGCCGGCCGGTCGTCGATCTCGTAGGCGACCTGGGCGCGGAACTTGGCGCGGTCGTAGCCGCGGAGCTGGGCCAGACCGCTGCGGCCGGCGACCAGTGATTCGTATATCTCGGTGGTGCTTGCGCCAATACTGGCGATCGCACCCATCCCGGTCACGATCCAGCTCATGCCACGCTCCGGTCCCGCTCGGCCCGGCGGCGCTCCGGACGGTACCTGCCCAGGACGACCACGGCGTTGTTGCCGCCGAAGGCCAGGGCGTTGTTCTGGACGATGTCGAGCTCAGCGGTGCGGGCCTCGTTCGGGACGCAGTCCACGCCGCACTCGGGGTCCGTCTCGTGGTGGTTGACGGTCGGCGGGATGAGGCCCTCGGTGAGGGCAACGGCGCAGGCCGCGGCGGCGACCGCGCTGGCGGCCCCCATGCTGTGGCCGATCATCGACTTGATGGAGACGGTCCGCGGCATGGTGTCGGCGCCGAAAATCTGGCGGATGGCCCCGGCCTCGGTGATGTCGTTGGCCTTGGTTCCGGTGCCGTGCGCGGAGACGAAGTCGATCTGGTCGGGAGTCACCCCCGCGTTGCGGTGGGCGATCTCGATCGTACGGGCGATGCTGTCCCGGTCGGGGGCGACCGGGTGCAGGGCGTCGCAGGCGAGCCCGTAGCCCAGTACTTCGGCGTAGATCCGGGCGCCGCGGGCGAGCGCGGAGTCCAGGCTCTCCAGGAGGAGGATGCCCGCGCCTTCGCCGGTGAGGATGCCCTTGCGGTCCTTGTCGAAGGGCTGGCAGACCTCCGGGGCAATGGTGCCCAGCCGGTAGAAGCCGGTGAAGGTCTTCCGGCACAGCGCGTCCGCGCCGCCGACCAGGGCGAGGTCCACATCCCCGCTGCGCAGGGCGTCGTATCCGTATCCGACGGCGTAGTTGCCCGCCGCGCAGGCGGTCGGGATGGTCACGGCCTCGACGTCTTCGAGGGCGAACTCGCGGACGATGCCGGAAGAGAGCCGACCGGCCGGCACGCGGCCGGCGATCACCGGGTCGTACCCTTCGGGGCCGGTCTCCAGGCCGGTCTCGACCAACTGGTCGAGGTCGCGGGACTCGCCGTCCGTGGTGCCCACGGACACCAGGGAACGGCGGGCCCGCACCTCGTCCACGGTCAGACCCGCGTCCTCGATGGCCATGCGTGTGGCGGCGACGGAGAACTGGCTGGCCCGGCCGAGCTCGTCGGGGTCCACCCGGTGGATCCAGCGCGCCGGGTCGAAGTCGGTGACCTCGCACCCGTTGGCGTAGTCGAATCCGGTGGTGTCGAACGCGGTGATCGGCTTGACTCCGCCGCGCCCTTCGCGGAGTCCGGCGGTGAACGCCTCGATACCGATGCCGATGCTGGTGATGACGCCGAGACCGGTGACGACCACCCTGCGGGGTGCGGCGTCCGTGGCTGGCAAATCTGTGTTCATCGAAGCTCACCCTCTGGCTGACTCATCGGGGCACCGGTCAGTTGCGGGAGGCCTCGTCGACCACGGTGTACACGCCGGTGAGGTTGACCATGCGGCTCAGCTCGGCCTGGTCGATCGTGACGTGCTGGGTGCGCTCCAGGGCAGCGAGGATCTCGATGGCGCGGAGAGAGTCCGCGTCGTGATCCTCCTTGAACAGGCTGGTCTCGCTGACCTCGTCCTCGTCGATCTCGAGGATGTCGCAGACGATCTCCTTGATCTCCTGCTTACGAGCGGCATCCAGGCCTGCGGTCACTTTGGTCATGTCGACTCCCTGAGAGATCGGTGGTGATCCGGAGTCGTGCGACTCCGGCCATCCGTTCGGTGAGTCGATGTTGAAGCGGGGGGCTATGCCATCTCTATACGGACGGTTCCAGCAGGTCGGGGCCGTCTACGTGGCTGCCGGAACGTTTGTCCCCTCCGGCGACCCGTCCGGCTCCTCGTTCTGTTCCCGGTCCTGTCCCGCGTCCTGTCCCGCGTCCTGTTCCTCGCCGAGCCAGCCGGACTCGACGGCGCGCATACCGGCCTGGAACCGGCTCTTCGCGCCGAGTCGCCCCATCAGATCCGCGGTGATGCGTCGTCCCGTACGGACCGAGACCCCCAGCTTGCGGGCGACGACTTCGTCGGTGAACCCCTCACCGAGCAGCCGCAGAACGGCACTCTCCTGGCTGGTGAGCTCCTCCTCGTCCACGGGCTGGCGCACCCGCTTGCCGCCGGTGAGCGGGACGGCCTTCTCCCACACGTGATCGAAGAGTTCACAGAGGCTGGCGAGGATTCCCGCGCTGTGGAACACCAGGGCGCCGGACGCAGAGGCGTCCGGGTCGACCGGGACGATGGCGTACTCCCGGTCGAAAATGATCAGTCGGCAGGGCAGCGAGGCCGCGGTCCGCACATGGTTGCCGGAACGCACCAACCAGCGCGCGTAGTCCACGGATTCCGGGTCGTTGTAGATGCTGTCCAGATAGACGGTGTGCATCACGACACCGCGGTCACCGAGCACCTCGCTCAGCGGCCGGCCGGCGGCCCGGCTCGAGGCGGACTGGCCACCTCCGGGGTGAAACGCCATCAGCGCGGACTTGCAGGAATGAGTGAGTTCTTCGATGCGGTCCCGGATTTCGTCGATGCCGTCGAGGCGTTCGATCTCGCTGTGCCGTAACTCCCGCTGCTTCCCTGAATATTCATCCACGAGCCGGGCGACGTCGATACGTGCCTCTGCCAACTGTTTCTGCCGCTCCAGAATCTCGGCTTCCTGACGCAACAGCAGCGCCTGCAATCCGATATCCGGATGGACCGGTCTCAGACTTCCCGGAGCCTCCCAGGTGGGTCTGATCAGCGACAGTCGTACGCATTCGTCGAGAGCGGAACGGACTCGCTCGATGGGCCAGTGCAGGTACTCGACCAGGTCCTCGACCGAGGCTCCGGGGTGGGCCAGTACGGTGCGGTAGAGCGCTGCCGGGTATGTCCCCAATCCCAGCAGTTCCAGCATGAGTTACCCCCCAGTACGTCCCGCGGCCGCCCCCCGGCAGACCGAGTGCAAGAATCCGTCAACGGTACCTCGCAGACAACTGCATTGAGTTAAGTCTCCGCCAACGACCCATGGGTAACATGAGGTAGGAGGCATGCGGTGAGGATAGACAGCAGCAAGCCCGCCCCTCAAGGAGGGCGGGCTTGCTGGTGAAAACCGGCTTACCGAAATCGTGGATTCAGTCCCAGCTGGGGTCCTCCGGCAGCAGCAGGTGGCTGTCCCAGCTCGGATCGTCCGCGCTCGTCGTCACCGTCGCCACAATGCCCCCCGGTGCGGCTTGAGCAACCGTCGTGGCGGCCGTCCCGCCGAGCACGACCGCGGCGGCGGCCACGGCCGCAATTCTCATGTGCATATTCCTGATCTTCATGAAGAAGCACCCCCATTTAGCTTCTGCAGATTCATCCGAATTCGATCACTGAGTCGGCGCCCTGCGGTGGGCGCCTCCCGATGAATGAGATTCTTGTCGGGCTCCCACACCTCCCACCAGGGGAAATGTGTGTCAGGGTGCTGCGTTGGCAGTAGCCTGACACCGGTTCATTCGATTCTGCTCGTTCCGCTTAGGGACCGGCGCGAACGCCATTTGTAGAAGAAGTAAAGGTGAGGGCCTGTTCCCTGGTTGCTGATGTGCACCCTTAACACTTCCGAGGAGCACCCGGCATGACCCTCGCCGCAGAGCCGTCCATCGGTCCGCCGCTGCCCCAGCTCGCCGAAAGGCCGGACCTTGCCACGCGCACCGCCGAATCACGCAGCTGCCACGAGGAGGCACGGCGCGGCCCGGACGAGAAAGCCACCCAGCGCCAGCATGCCCGCGGCAAGCTGACCGCCCACGAGCGGATCGCGCTCCTCTTCGACGCGGGATCATTCACCGAGGTGGAGCCGTTGCGGCGGCACCGGGCCACCGGCTTCGGCCTGGAGTTCAAACGCCCGTACACCGACGGCGTCGTCACCGGCTGGGGCACGGTGCACGGCCGTACGGTCTTCGTCTATGCCCATGACTTCCGCATCTTCGGCGGAGCCCTCGGCGAGGCGCACGCGGAGAAGATCCACAAGGTGATGGATCTGGCCGAGTCGGCCGGCGCACCCTTGGTGGCGCTCTGCGACGGGGCCGGGGCCCGGATCCAGGAAGGCGTCACCGCGCTCGCCGGATACGGCGGTATCTTCCGCCGCAACGCCCGCTGTTCCGGGGTGATTCCGCAGATCAGCGTGATGCTCGGCCCCTGCGCCGGAGGGGCGGCCTACTCTCCCGCGCTCACCGACTTCGTCTTCATGGTGCGGGGCACCTCGCAGATGTTCATCACAGGACCTGATGTGGTGCAGGCCGTCACCGGCGAAAAGATCGACCACAACGGTCTCGGCGGCGCCGACATCCACGCCACTGCTACAGGAGTGGCAGCATTTGTCCACGATGACGAGGAGTCATGCCTGGAGGAGGTACGCCACCTGCTGTCGCTGCTGCCTTCCAACAACCGCGAACTCCCACCCCACGAGCCCACCGACGATCCCGCAGACCGCCGCACCGAGGCCCTCCTCGACCTGGTACCGGCCGACCCCGCCCGGTCCTACGACGTCAAGGACGTGATCACCGAGATCACCGACGACGGCGACTACACCGAGGTGCACGCACACTGGGCCGCCAATGTGGTGTGCGCGCTGGCCCGGTTGGACGGGCAGGTCGTCGGCATCGTGGCCAACCAGCCGTCGTCCTACGCCGGGGTGCTCGACATCTCCGCGAGCGAGAAGGCCGCGCGCTTCGTGCAGACCTGCGACGCGTTCTCCATCCCGATCGTCACGCTGGTCGACGTGCCGGGCTTCCTCCCGGGCAGAGACCAGGAGCACGGCGGCATCATCCGGCACGGTGCGAAGCTGCTGTACGCGTACTGCAACGCGACGGTGCCACGCATCCAGGTGATCCTGCGCAAGGCCTATGGCGGTGCGTACATCGTCCTGGACTCGCGCTCGATCGGCTCCGATCTCTCCTTCGCCTGGCCATCGAACGAGATCGCGGTGATGGGCGCGGAAGGCGCCGCAAACGTCGTCTTCCGCCGCGAGATCGCCGCATCACCGGACCCCGAGGCCACGCGCACCCGGCTCATCGAGGAGTACCGCTCCGAGCTGATGCACCCCTACTACGCGGCGGAGCGCGGGCTCGTGGACGACGTCATCGACCCGGTCGACACCCGCCGGATCCTCATCAGCTCACTCGCCATGCTGCGTGCGAAGCACGCGCCCCTGCCGGAGCGCAAGCACGGCAACCCGCCCGTCTAGGGCGTGTCCGGCGGATCATGCCTGGGCCGCGGGGCTTGGCATGCACATCTGCACCGAGAACACGCCGCACCCTGAAGCCGGCCTGTTCCGCCGGACACGCCCTAGCCCGCCTGGAGGAGAGTTGAAGGACAAACCGCTGTTCACCGTGGAACGCGGCGCCCCGGATGCCACCGAACTTGCCGCGCTCACCGCCGTCCTGCTCGCCCGCGTACGCGCCCCGCACACTCCCGCCGCCGCACGGGCTGGGGCCGGGCCAGCTCGATCGCCCTGGCCACGTTCGGCATTCCGCGCACCGGGCACGTGGCGGTGACGGGTCACCCGGTCGTGGCCGGCAGCGACACCGTCCAGTCCACGCCCACGAGCGGCTCGGTGGTCGGTTTCACGTACTCACCGGCGGCGGGGCCCCAGCAGACCAGCGATGCATGATCACTCCGACCGTGTCCGACCGTATCCACAGGTCAGGATGCCTTTCCCTCGCCCTGGGGCCGTCGGCCGTGTCACCGCCCCGGCGGAGGACTCGGTCGACGGCCCCGCGCGCGAAGCACCCGTGGGCATCCCGGTCCGCGAACGCACTTATCCTTCTGGCTGGCGTCGCGAGCGAATCGCAGCAGGGGGAGGACCAACCGCACATGGAGTACCTGAATCCGGGCGATCCACGGGCGATCGGTGCGTACCGGCTGCTGCGCAGACTCGGTGCCGGAGGCATGGGACAGGTCTATCTGGCCAGGTCCGCCGGCGGCCGTACCGTCGCGGTGAAACTGGTGCACAGAGAGCTCGCCGGCCAGGCGGAGTTCCGGCGGCGGTTCCAGCAGGAAGTGGAGGCCGCCCGGCGCGTGGGTGGCCAGTGGACCGCCCCCGTGCTCGACGCCGACACGAACGCCGCCACGCCATGGGTGGCGACCGGCTACATCGCCGGGCCGTCGCTCCAGGACGTCGTGTCCGACGACACCTTCGGGCCGCTGTCCGAACGGTCCGCGCTCGTTCTGGCCAACGGACTGCTCGGAGCTCTCGCGGACATCCACCGCGCGGGACTCGTCCATCGTGACCTCAAGCCCTCCAATGTGCTGATCACCCTCGACGGTCCGCGCGTCATCGACTTCGGAATCGCCCGCGCCCTGGAACCGGTCGCGGAGGCCCCCGCCACCCGTACCGGTGCGGTGATCGGCTCTCCCGGCTTCATGTCACCCGAGCAGGTGCGGGGCGAGCGGGTCGGCACGGCGAGCGATGTGTTCTGCCTCGGCTCGGTCCTCGCGTACGCCATGACCGGGCGAGTGCCGTTCGGCGGGGTCGAGAGCGGCATCCACGCGCTGCTCTTCCGCATAGCCCACGAGGAGCCGGACCTCTCGGCGATTCCCGAGGGCCCCGTCCTCCGTCTGATCACCGCCTGTCTCGCCAAGAACGCCGAGGACCGGCCGACGGTCGCGCAACTGCGGGAGCTCACCGAGCCGTACGTGCAGGAACAGGACGCGGGCGCGTGGCTGCCTGCCGGACTGACCGCGCACCTGGGGCGGGACGCGGCACGGCTGCTGGATGCCGACATGACGGAGCAACCGCCAATGGTGGTGCCCGGCGGTCACGTACCGGCCGCCCCGACAGGCCAGTTCGGGCCCGCGTTCCCGTTCCCGTCCCACCCGGCTCCCGGCATGCACGGACCTGTGCCGACGCCGGGGTTCGGTCCCGCGACACCGCTGCCGCGCCCGGCGGCCGGCGGGCCGGTGCTGAAATCGCCCAAGGGCCTGTCCAATGCGCTGGTCATCCTTCTGGGCTCCGGAATGCTCGTGTCCGTCATCGACCTCAACTACGAGGCGAAGCTCGTCGGTGAACTGAACGACGTCCGAAGTTCGGCGGACCTGACCGGATCGAACCCTTCCGACCTGCTCCATGCGCTCCAATTGACGTGGAAGGGCACGCCGGAGGCGTTCCTGGGGATCTGGTCCGTCATCATGCTCGCGACCGTCGTGCTGTGGCTCATCTGGTTCCGGCGCGTACGGATCAACGCCGAACTGTTCGACGCGCAGGCGCACAGGCTCGGGCGCGGATGGGCGCTGGCCGCCTGGTTCGTGCCCGTGGCTCACCTGTGGGTGCCCAAGCAGGTCATCAACGACGTCTGGACCGCCAGCGCATCGCCGCCCGCCCCCGCGCCCTACGCCACCCGGCCCGAGCGGCCAACGCCCTCACGCGCCGCGCTGCACGCATGGTGGCTGTCGTTCGCCGGGAGTATCGGTCTGCTGTACGTCTCCAAGGCCTGGCAGACCTGGGACGAGGCCAAGGACCTCGACGAGGCCCGCCTGCTCGCCCTGCTGAGCTTCTTCGAAGGCGCCCTGACTCTGGCGTCGGCGGTGCTGGCCGTCGTGGTCGTGCAGCAGGTGACGTCGATGCAGCAGCGCCGAGTCGCCGCCACCCAACAGCGGTCGGCGGGCGCCGTCATGGGGTCCGCGGGAGGCCACGCAACGCACAGGTGAGCGCGCCCGGGGCGCTCGATTCTGTGACGGCCGCCCTGCGCGCGCCTCGGCTACGAGGCCCGTCCGCGCACCCGGCCGGACACGGTCCTGGCGGCCAAGGCGTACTCCGCCGCTCGCTGCCCGACCCGCGTTCGGGCAGCGAGCCGATCTACTACCAGCCCAGCCGCCGCAGCACTGCCCAGCCACACAGGACGGCTTCCCGCCCTTCCCGCAATGCGCCCGAGTGGCCGAGGAGGGCAGCAACACCAACAGGGTTCCAGCACCGGGTATCGCGGTGGAAGCTCGGGAGAACGCCACAGTTGACGCTTGAGGCGTCTGCTTTCCCGACTTCCTGAACAGCGATGCTGTCTGATGCAGGGATCAGAAGGCCGACGCCGCTCGTGGCGAACT
Organism: Streptomyces spiramyceticus; assembly: GCF_028807635.1. Lineage (NCBI taxonomy): Bacteria > Bacillati > Actinomycetota > Actinomycetes > Kitasatosporales > Streptomycetaceae > Streptomyces > Streptomyces spiramyceticus. Next base: position 222,076 of record NZ_JARBAX010000002.1, on the reverse strand, counting down.
AGGGCAGTTCGCGGCGCACGAGCGCTGTGGCGATCGGCTCGCCGGTGGCTTCCGCGTACGCCAATCGTTCCTTGACTTCTCGCAGCGTGCGCGGCCGGTAGCCGGGGCCACCGCAGCAGCTCTTGTGGAAGCGGATGTCGGCGTTCAAGAGCACGGAGAGGACGCGCCATCCCTCGCTGTCCCGCTTCGGAGGCGGGGCAAAGGCAGAGCCCACATGGATCAGTGGATCAGCGCAGCGAGGACAGCGACGCTCTTGATCGTTGAATGGCGTCGGATATGCCTGCTTGTACGAAGCCTGGCAGGGCAGGCACACGTATGAAGTTCTCGCATGACCGAACATGCGGGTCAGCCTAGATCTGACATCGGCCAGGATCCACGGATTTCTGCCTACCGAGCGGAGTCGCGGGTCTCCTTCCGCGCCTCCAGTTGCGCGAGTAGGCCGCCCCGAGCCGGCCAATAGAAGGACCCCGCGACGAGTCAGGGCTTCCATGCATCGTTGATCGAGAAGGACACCCGCGTACCGCCGAAGGGACTGGGACCGGCGCACCACGAGTCAGCCAGCGCGTTGACCAGGCACAGTCCTCGTCCGTGTGCGTCATTGGCGGGGGGCTGACGCATCCGCACCTTGGCCGGGAAGCCTGGGTTGTGCACGTCCACGCGCAGCGACTGGCCGATGCGCCACCACTCCACCCGTACGCGCCAAGGATCCTCCGCTTCCCCGTAGAGAACTGCGTTCGTGACCAGTTCGGAGATCATCAATACGCAGTCGTCCAGTGAGCACGTCAGCTCTTCCGGATCAATGAGCTTTCGGAACCAGCGCCGCGCCCGCGCGACGGACTCAGGAACCGGATACAGGGTCATCCCGCCGATGGACACCGGCACAGCCGGAGGACCGACAGGACTGCCATGGGCATCGTTCATGCGCTTCCTACTCCCTACCGGTGCCGTCGCAGTCCAGACAGCGCCGCTTGGACATTGCACGAGCGCGAACGTCGACGGCAGGCAGCGCTAAGCCGGAACGTGAGCCGACCCGATTGAAGCCCTGACCTCGACACCCACGGCACGCCGCTTCCCGCTCGGCGTGCCGCCCTTCCGCGTGCTGCTGGCTCACGCTCACGCCCCTTCCACTAAGTGGCCTTAGCCACTTAGTGGATAGTGGCATTGGCCACTTCAGGTCTGCAAGCAATTCGCCAAGAGAGGCGCGACTTCTAACTGATCGGGTAGCCCTGCTCGAACGCCCAACGGTTCGGCGGGTACGACGCCTCCGCGAACTCCAACGGACGGTCCTGCAGGTCGAAGACGACATGATGGACGATCAGCACAGCCGAACCAGGCTCCAACTCCAGGTCGGAAGCCTCGTCTTGGGTGGCCAACCGAGAGCACATCCGATCCTCGGCATAGCTGCCTTGGCGCCCGGTCATGGTCTCGACGTACATCAACGTGCCCTCCTGGATCCGGTCCGGATCACGGAGCTTCGGCGCGCGTTCACCCACGTCCGGGCCGAACCATGAGGTCGACAAGTTGATCGGCCCCGACTGATCCTTGGTCACTCGGCGACGGTGAACAGCGCGGGCACCCGCTGCCAGATTCAGGGCCTCGGCAACGTAGTCGGGCGCTTCCAGCCATCCGGCCGACGTGATCACGGCGTACTCGCCGGGGGTGTAGATCTTGCCCGTCTGCTTGGCCCGGCCGTACAGCTCACGAGCCCGACGGTTCACCGCAAGACCACGCACATACGTGCCCGAACCCTGCCGCTTCTCGACCAGACCTTGATGGCTCAGCGCCTCCAGTGAGCGCGCGGCCGTCGGCCGCGAAACGCCCCAGCCCGCAGCGAGTTGCCGCTCGGAAGGAACCTCATCACCAGGCCGCAAGTCGCCCCGCAAGATCTGATCGCGGATGTGGTGCGCGATCTGGAGGTACTTGGGCTGGGCCTCTTCAATCTTCGGCATCGGAGCCCCTTCCTTAAGTGGCTATGACCAGTGGCCACTATAGAGTGAGTGGCCATCCCGTAACCCGTACGCTGAGCCGGGTGACGCGCTTGATCGTGGCAGCAGGAGGAGGGGGCGACGCTGTCGCCGCCGCAATGCTCGACGCCGCCCTGTACGGCGGACAGAGCCCAGCGATGATCCTCACTTACGCGTGGGACCGCCTCTTGATCGACCCCTTGCCGGGTCCACGGGGACCGGCCAACTTCACTGGGCTCCGCCCGATCACCAGAAGCGTCCAAGCCGTGCCGGCCGACGCGAAGCCGGTAGCTCCGGCAGGGGCCACCCTTCCCAGGCTGGCCGCCGAGTTGCCCCACACTTTCGCCCTCATCGACCCGCATCACGGCGCCGAGGGCATCACACGCCAGCTCGAAGAACTTACCGAGCACCTGGCCCCTGAATCCATCGACCTCCTGGACGTCGGCGGCGACATCCTCGCCCGAGGCGACGAGCCAACTCTTCGCAGTCCACTGGCCGATGCCCTCACACTCGCGGCCTGCTGCCAGGTCAACGCCCGCGTACGACTGCTCATCGCAGGCCCCGGCCTGGACGGCGAACTACCCGCCGAAGACCTACGCGAGCGAATGGGACCGCCCGCCCTCACGCTCACGGCCGAGCACGTCGAGCCGGTCAGCCAGGTGCTGGAATGGCACCCCTCCGAAGCAACGGCGATGCTCGCGGCTACAGCCCGGGGCGTCCGCGGCCTGTGCGAAGTCAGGGACGCCGGCCTACCAGTCCCACTCACCGACGAGGGCCCCACGATCCACGAAGCCGAGCTGGACGACGCGCTCAACCGCAACCAACTCGCCCGAGCCATCCTGGCTACCGAAAGCCTCGAAGAGGCCGAGCAGCACAGCCGCGAGATCTGCGGATTCTCAGAGATCGACTACGAGCGCAACAAGGCCACTTGGCTCGGCTCCCAGCCGGAACAGGTGCTCTCCCCGGAGAGCACACTCCACCAACTCGACCGCTTCGAGGCCGAGGCCCGCGACCGAGGCATCACGCACACGACGTTCCGCAGGATCACTGAGGCTCTTGGCCTAAACGGCACTCAACGCCAGGACCTCAGGTCTCTTCTGCTCAGCAGCCGCCCGGAGCAGTACCAAGCTCCGCTGTGGCACATCCCAGCCGAAGTTTGAGTAACAACTTTCTTTACGGGTTCAAGGCACCCGGCTGCGCTCCGCTTCGCCGGGCGCGCTTCCCAACTCTGGCTGCGCCCGCGCTCCTGCCTTCGGCCCGTTCGGCGCTGCCGCCGCCGACGCGCGCCCACACTGGACAGGCCCGGAGGGCATGAGACGAGAACCAAGCCCGAGGCTTCAAGACATGCCTCCGGCGGGGGCGCTCAGACTCCGGGATGGACGGGGCGCCGTTGGCGAGTGCCGGCCGCATCGTGGCGAGCGTCGTGGGCTCCCATCCCGACCACCTTCGCTCCAGGCAGAGCCGAGCAGTCGCGGCCCAGGGCGTCAAGGTCGTTCGTACAGTGGCGCGCTCCACCTTGACACCCTGAACCACGCCCGCTCCACGGTGTGTGGGTCAAAGGCGGACGGGATGGGAGCTCGGGTGAGTGGTGGGTAGGGGCGAATGACGAACGCGCCGGTAGTCGGTTGGCCGCATGAGATAATCACAGGGTTGCTGGGTTGAACTCGACTCCCGAGCCCGTAGTGTCCATCGCAATGTGCGTGATCATCGCCACCACCATCTGTACGTCATTCGATCTCTCTGAGTGGCTCAAGAAGGGCAAGGTGATCGCCATGAAGCTTTGGGTGGGGTGTAAGGGCCGGACGGCGGCCGCTGCGTCAGGGTGGATCTTCGCTTGGTGGAACGCCCACTTTGCCGCAGAGTCGGGTTGAGCCCAGCAACCTTGGCCTACAGATCAGAAGGTGACCGTGCCCCTGCCGTGCCCGGTCGACCGGGGACTGACGGAGAACCACGGTGGTTGACGGACAGCGCACATGAGAACGGTCCCCGACCGATTCACCTGGTCAGGGGCCGTTCATCTGCGGTGGGTGTGGGATTTGAACCCACGGTGACATCGCTGCCACGACGGTTTTCAAGACCGCTGGTGGGCTTGACGCGGCCATTGAGACTCCACGACCTGTCGGGTCACTGCCACGCAGGTGGGATATTCAAGAGCTGCTTCAGAAGATCCCAATCGGCCGGCCCGTACTTGGGCGAGTCCCACTTGGCTCCACAGCCCGCGCGACTCGCGGACCCCTGACAGCTTGCAATCCTCGATACCGGACTCACTGTGGCAGCACGGACAAATGACGAAAGTGGCGCAGCCGTACTCGTCGTACAGCACGTCTCCGTCGTCGTATCCGCAGATCCGGCACACCGTTTCGGTCTTGTCTTCCATGATCACCTCATGGAGCCTGTCGACCGGGAACGCCGGACCGTCTCGTATGTGGGTGTACCCCCGGCGTGCCCGATGTCGGGGTCGGGTCATCTTCGCAAGGTTGCGCTACGCCGTGACATCAGCGGCTGACACCAACAGGGGCGAGCAACGGCGGTTCGGGGCGTACTTGTGAGGCAGGTGAATCGGGAGCGCGCCGTTTTGATCGACCTGATAAGGATGAGCTCACAGGTTCAAGGCCTGCGGCCGGCCAGTGCGCCCTCAACCACTCGCAGAGGCCGCCGGGCTTGACTCAGCCCTTGAGACTCCACCGACTTAATCCGGAAGCTCTTGCACGCTCGGATCCCCAACCACCCACCAAGTTGGAGGAAATCCTGGCTGCGGCGGTGCCCCTCCCAGATGATTGGCTAGGAACCAGTTCCCCTCAACGTTGTGCATGAGGTATGTCAAACCTCCCGGTACTGGGGTGGGAGAGTTAACAAAGTACCCGCCACTTTCACCAACCGGCGCTAGGACTACTAGGTCATAATCGCGGCCAACCCTCCGACGCCTGCTTGCCCCACCTAGTTGATCCGGGTCAAGTTCGCCCCAAGCATCCTGGAAATTCTGGACTTCGGAAGACGCGAAATTCTCCCATAGTTCGTGGTCACTGCGAGAGCTCATCATGGCGTCTGCGATCGTTCGCAGTTGGGCTACGTCATCACCGAGGAAGCTTCGAGCATTCCATAGCCAAGCCTGAATTCGGCAGAGTACCCAGTTCGAGTCGGCCAACCGCAAAGCCTCGTCGATTTCTCCTGCGATCACGTGGCGACAGAAGCGAAAGGCCACACCGATCTGCCCGTCATCATCATATCTCCCATCCGAGCCCATCGCCGCCATGGCGACTGACGCGACCACTTGGTCCGAAGCAGAGCCAGCGTCAACGGGGATCGCCCCGTCCGGCAAGGCGCCTTCCGTGCCTGACGGAATCTCCCTATTGGTCGTCATACCCAGAATTGAGATAAGCATAGAAGCGGCTAGAGCGCCGGTCACAAGCGAGTACCAGACGAAACCGTCCCTGTTGAGCCAGTAAGTCCAGCCCCCGAACGCCACAAGGAGAATACCGGCGAAAACGACAGCGCCTTTGGGAATCGGTTTCTTTAGGGCTCCAATAGGCTGGCCTGACAGTCTGGCCACATCCAGGGCAATTTTGCCGTGCAGCCAGGCCACGACAGGGGTGTGATCACGCAAGATTGTGTTTTTCTGGAGCTCTTCTGCCAAACTCAAGTTCTCTTTGATCTCATTGCGTCGCCGCCTCGTGCGGCTAGTTACGCCTGCGAGTGTTCCAGCGGCAGCAAGTACCGAAACAACTGCGTTGGCAATCCCCTCCGGAGTCATGTGCTGAGCGTACCTACCGGAAGCGTCGCAGGTGCCTAATGTGTCCTAGGCGGCACCGGATGCCACATCGTGCGGTCAGTAACGACCGCTCGCCGCAGTCGAGATGTGTCGTTGACCGTGGCTGCCGCTACAACCGGAGTGACCTGGGCGCTCTCGCTGCGGATCACGTCCGCGCTTACAAAGCAGATGTCGCGGATCAGAGGGCGGTCGTGCCGCAGCCGTGCCCGATCAGGCGGGGACCCTCGAGCAACGGCGGACACCAGCGGGCACCGGGCAGCACAACGGCCCCTGACCGTTGTGCTGCCCGGTGCCATTTCGCCTAGCGGTTGGGTGTGGGATTTGAACCCACGGTGACTCGCGCCACGACGGTTTTCAAGATCGCTGGTGGGTTTGACGGGGCCCTTGAGACTCCACCGACCTCAGCTCGCGAACAGTCGGCTAGTACTAGCCCGAATCACCATTCATCCTACGGTCGGACACGCCGTATCCGTCATGAGATCCAGGTCAGCTGATTGCTCCCATTGCGACAGATTGAGCGCCAACTCGGTCTTCGAGAAACTTGCATCGTCAAAGCTCAACCGCAACATTGCTTCCACGGCCTGTGGCAGAATCGTGAATTTATCACTCGCGCGAGTAATTGAAACCTCTGCGGCCAAAAGGGCGCAAAAGTCGTGCCCCGATGCGACCTCTGCGACTGCCAACGAGTTACACCTTTCGGCAATATCTAGCAGCAGATTAGACGCGACTCTTGCAGATAGACTGTTTTCCAGGAGAGCCGCCACGTAACCCGCTATGTCAAACTGCTGCCGGTCCGTCAGGTAGTTCCCAGCATCAAGGCCAGTAAATTTTAGAGACGCCTTATTCTCTTCATTCCAGAGACGAATAGCGCCAATCTTTGCCGCGATAGTAAACAGAGCATCTCTAACTCGCTGAAATTCAGCGCTTGAGGACTCTTGGTCGAACAGCTCTTCATGCACCCGCCCGAATGCATCCGAATAGCAGATCATGGTTTCAGCGTCGTGCAGGTCCGCATAAAATACATTCTCCCCAGCGCGGCGCTGAAGGATGCGATCGTAATCAGCGTCGCAAATTCCCAATACCCCGGTATCGTCACGACGAGCGCGCAGCTTAGCCATAGCCTCCCGGAGTACCGGTTTTCCATTGCAATATATCAACCGCACATGAGGGGTCGGCAGGAAGAAGCGTTTATAGACTCGTGTGTCGGTCTTCCCCTCGACTAGCACAATTGGCCCGCGCATGGATAGGCGCAGCATGGAAACTTGGTTCGCGATCGTGTCCGGCGTGAGGAGATCTAGCATCGGTCAGATCCCATCAGACAGGCCAACGGTCAAATCCCATCTATCATTGATAATCTGTGGGCTGTGTGTAGCAGCAACGAAATCAAGCTTTGCCACTTGTGCAATCTTGAGCAAATCTGGAATGAAATCCAGCTGCCAACTAACGTGCAGCGAAAGCTCCGGCTCGTCAACGAGCACGAGCGTGCCGGCCTGCTCGCGAAACAGGAGGCCGTAGGCAATTACTATCTCCTGCTGTTCACCCGAGCTGAGCGACTCTAGACCAATCTCTGAGCCCTCCTTTCGAGTTTTAGCCAGCAGGCCGCTCTCGCGGTCCACTTCGATACATACCCTCCTGAGCTTCTGGTTGACGATATCGAGAAACAACTCTAGCCGGTCAGCTAGATCGTCAAGCTTATCGAGCTTCTTATCGATATCATCCAGGTAAGTTCCCAACACTCCCAGCGCGCGGTCATCGAGGTTCTCCGGCAGCAGGAGCACATCTCCCGCGTCTAGCAGTCCGATCTCGACATATTTCCTCCTCCGATTAGCCTGCTCAGTGTACCTATTTCGCACCTCTTCGTCGGTCGGCGCAGGTGAACCATGCGACCCCGAAAGCAGCCTATTTGGAAAAGTGCTGTCCAGGGATTGAGAGTAGTCTGCATAATCCGCCAAAGTATTACGGATTTTTCCAGCCAGGTCATTCTTATACAAGGAGACGGTGGCGACCTGCACCGCATCACTCTTGGGCTTCCTGCTGCGACTGGGCGAATCCTCAGCCACCACGAGGCGTTGAGCTTCAATCAGATAAACGGGGTTCAGGGAGAGCTTCTCGGTCAACCAGTCGGGCGCTGCGTTTCTGGCAGAAGGTCCGGGCAGAAACTTAGAATAGGCATGAAGAACGTCGTCCAAGTCCAGGGCGCGATTAAGGTGCGAGTCGAACCACTCTGTGCGGCCAATCCGGGTGATACTGGGCACAAAATCCTCAATAGCGGCCAGAGGGAGCTCTAGCTCGCGAGGCGACACACCCTTGTAAGTCCACCTCTTTAGGCGACCGCCACGCGGCGTGAGCCGGAACTCAAGAGCCGTCCTGTGAGGCCTGATCTCGACACTCTTGCCGGGCGGCTCGGCACGCCAGGAAATTTGAATGATATCGCCGTCGGCGAACCCGACCTCAAGGCCCTGGAGAGGCATCGAGCGCAGCCGAGAGAAACGCTGGTTAAAAAGGGAGTCAACGGCACGAAGAATTGACGTCTTTCCAACTCCGTTGGGCCCGTGCAACAAGGTCAATCCCGCATCTGTATGAATCGGGATGTGATGATCAAGTTCGCCGAACAGCTTTTCCACAACAATGTATTGAATCGTCACGCCTTGATAGTAGCGCTCAGAGGTCTGTGTCATGCGTAAAAGGCGCTATCTCTTGCTCATGGCGCAGGGTGATGCGCTGCTCAGCTCACCCCAAGGTGAGGTGAACACGGTGCCTGGTCTAGGGCTCTCGGCTTCTACATCCTCTTGCTGTAGAGCGCACCAGACACGCACCAGAGGGGGCAGGGAACAACAGCGAAGAGCGGGGTACACCGGCCAGACATCGAAGCATTCGCCCCGTCGTTGTAGCTGGTCAGAAAGCTACGCAGCCTCGATGGCCGGCGATTCCCAAGCTCAGACGCCAGGCGGTAGCCTGCGGCCTCAGCTATGGCGGACGGTATGGGTCGCCGTGTGAGTGATGAGCGCTCTGGCCGGGCCTTCGAACAGCCCGAAGTGACCCTTGACGTCTGCCCCTCTCCGGCGCCACAGCAGGCAGGTGCCCCGGACGGTTCAGGGCCCGGGGCCCATTCCGCCCCCCTGGAGGCGTTCCAGGTCGGACGGGCGTACCTGGATGGCGATTACTGCGACGATCGCGGCCACCACCGTGAACACCGCGGCGACGATGAACGCCGCGGAAACTCCGGAGGTGAGGACCTCGTCGGCCCATGGTGGTGGGAGCTGGCCCGTCTGCTCGAATTTCGCGCGTTCCGCGGGGCTCGCCCCGGACAGGAACCGCGGGATCTGGGTGTCGGCCTCGTTGCGGCTGGCCGTGCCGTACATCGTGACCAGGATGGACAGGCCGAGCGAGCCGCCCACCTGCTGGGTGACGTTGAGCATGCCCGACGCCGCGCCCGACTCGTGCGTGGGCACGTTGGAGACGGCCATCAGCGTCAGCGACACGAAGTTGAAGCCCATGCCGAGGCTGAAGATGAGAATCGGTCCCAGGATGCTGCCCAGGTAGGTCGAGTCGATGTCCGTCAGGGTCAGCCAGGACAGGCCTACCGCTGCCAGGATCGAGCCGGTCACCATGAAGGGCTTCGGGCCGTACTTCGGCAGGAGCTGGGAGGCGATTCCGGCGCCCACCGCGATGACCGCGCTGACCGGCAGGAAGGCCAGTCCGGTCGCGAGCGGGCTGAAGTCCAGGACGTTCTGGACGAACAGCGTGAGGAAGAAGAACATGCCGAAGATCGCGGCGGCGAGGCTCAGCATGATTCCGTACGTGCCCGCCCGGTTACGGTCGGCGAACATGTGCAACGGAGTGATCGGCTGCCTGGATCGCCGTTCCACCAGGATGAAGAGGGAGAGGAGTACCACCGCGGCGGCGAACGAGACCAGAGTGAGAGCGTCGCTCCAGCCGTCCTGTGCGGCCCGGATGAAGCCGTAGACCAGGCACACCATGCCGAGGGTGGAGGTCAGGGCACCGGTGAAGTCGAAATGGCCGGGATGGCGCTCGGACTCCTTGATGACGCGGGGTATGGCGACGGCGATGAGCAGCCCGATCGGTACGTTGACGAACAGCACCCAGCGCCAGTCGAGCCATTCGACGAGCACACCGCCGGCCAGCAGTCCGATGGCACCACCACCTGCGGATACGGCGGCGAAGACGCCGAATGCCCGGTTGCGGGCCGGGCCTTCGGTAAAGGTGGTGGCGATCAACGCGAGTGCCGTCGGCGACGCGATGGCACCGCCGACGCCCTGGAGGGCGCGGGCGGCGAGGAGTTGGCCGGAGTTCTGCGCGAGGCCACCGAGCAGGGAGGCGAGGACGAACAGCAGAACGCCGAAGATGAAAACTCTGCGGCGGCCGAGGATGTCACCGGCACGCCCGCCGAGGAGCAGCAGCCCGCCGAAGGTGAGCGTGTAGGCGTTGACCACCCACGAGAGGCTCGTGGTGGAGAAGTCGAGGGCCCTCTGGATGTGCGGCAGGGCGATGTTCACGATGGTGATGTCGAGAACCACCATGAGCTGGCACGAGGCGATGACCAGCAGGGCCAGGCCGTTCCTGCTGCCCGGGCCCGTATCGGTTGTGGCTTGTCCTGGTGTCGGTTGGGAGGTCGACATGGCGCATGGCCCTCACGACAGAGGCAGTGGGCGGTTCTGCCCACCATTTGACCGTAAGCCCGGTGCATGCATGCCACCAGTCGATCAATCCGCGCCCGCTTTAGGGCGTGTCCGGCGGATCAGGCCGACTTCGCGGTGCGGCTCGTTCTCGGTGCTGGTGAGCGGGGCCTGGTGCGTGCAGCTGCAAGGCGGAGGAGGGAGGCGACGCGGAGCGTCGCCGACTGACGACAACGCCGCAGATGTGCGTGCCAAGCCCCGCGGCCCAGGCCTGATCCGCCGGACACGCCCTAACATGCCGCTCACTCCGTCAGGCAGACGGCCGGGAGCCTTCCCGGAGGCGTGCCGTCAGCGCCTCGTGCGCGGCCGGCCACTCGTCGGAGAGCATCGAATAGACGACGGTGTCGCGCATTGTCCCGTCCGGCCTGGTCCGGTGGCGGCGCAGTACGCCCTCGCGGTGTGCGCCGAGGCGTTCGATGGCGCGCTGCGACCGTTCGTTGCGGTGGTCGGTGTGCCAGGTGACCCGGACCGCGCCGAGGTCGTCGAAGGCCCGGCGCAGCAGGAGAAGTTTTGCCTCGGTGTTGATGCCGGTGCTGTGGAAGCGGCTGCCGAGCCAGGTGGAGCCGATCGCGATGCCCCGGTCGGCGGGCTCTATCTCGTAGTACGAGGTGGATCCGGCCACTTCACCGGTCGCGACGTCGATCTGCGCGAGCGCGACACTGTCACCCTCCTCCTGTTTGGCCAGCAGGCGCTCGACGATCGCCCACATCCCGTCGGCGTCCGCGGGCTGCTTGTGCGAGAGCCAGGTCCAGATGCCGGGGTCCTTGAGGGCCTCGAAGAGACCCTCGGAGTGATCGGCGGTCAGTGGCTCAAGACGTACGTATTGGCCGGTCAGGGTGGGTCGTTCGAACCATGCGCTGTTCATGGCGGGAAAGAATACGCAAAGACCTCGGCCGCGTTCCCCGCAATAAACGTGGCCAAATATGGAGCTTCCCGTCGTCGAGCTTGCGTTCGAGGGCGGTTCACATGGTGGGATGAGCCGATGCGACCCCCCACACGCATAGCCTCACATCCCCATAATCCCTACGACGAACTGGCACAACTCGCGACACCGGAACCGGACTACGACCGCGACGACCCGCTCGGTCTCGGTCTCGCGCCCGACGACGATGACGGTGACGACGACTGGGCCCCGCCCAACCACCGTGGCAAAAGCCGTCTCGCCGCAGTCCCGGTGGTATTCAAACTGGCCGTCACCGGCCTGGTCTGCCTCTCCTTCCTGCTGATCGCCGACCGCTACGCCGTGATGTACGCGCAGGACAAGGCCGAGGAGAACCTCCAGAAGTCACTGGGACTCGCGGCCGCACCCGAGGTCGACATTCACGGCTTCCCGTTCCTCACCCAGGTCCTCGACCAGCGGCTCGACGAGGTCGACGTCAGCGTCCCCGACGTCGCCGCCGACCGCGTCTCCCTCGCCGAAGTACGGGCCACCGCCAAGGACGTACGCATCGTCGGCAGCCTGCCCTCCTCGATCAAGGGCGCCGTCATCGGCAGCGTGGACGGCGACGTCCTGCTGTCCTTCGACGACCTCAACCGTGAACTGGGCGCCTCGCAGGCCAAGTTCACGAGAGACGGCGCAAGCAACGTACGGGTGGTGGGCTCCGTCCCCGTCGCCGGCAACGAAGTCCGCGTACGGGCCCGGGCGCACGTACGCCGCGACGGCGACCAGGCCGTGTCCACCACCGTCGACCACATGCGGCTCGACATCCCCGGGCTCGTCACCTACCGGCCGGGCAAGGACCGGGCGCACTCGGGCCTCCGGCTGCACCCCGAGGCAGCCGAGCGGATCAGCCGCGAGAGCGCGCGCATCAAGGCACTGCTGGCGGTTCCCGCGGTGGTGGACCGGCTCGGCGTACCGAGGAAGTGGGTGGACCGGGCGCTGCAGAGCGAGGAGGAGCTGAACAAGCTCACCGGCTCGCCGCGCTTCGTCCAGCAGCTGATGAAGCTCAATCTCGTCGACGTGATCATCGAGCACCCCTGGCTGCTGAAGAAGGTCGGAATCGATCCCAAGCTGGTCGCCGCCCTGCTGAGCCTGCGGCTGCCGGAACTCTCCGAGCAGCTCTCGCTGTCCTTCCGGCTGCCCAAGACGCCCGGTGACCTGCGGCTGCGCGAGATCAGCGTGGAGCGTGAGGGGATCAGGGCCGATCTGGCGGGTGCGGGGCTGACCTTCGGGAAGCTCGCGACCGGGAAGAAGTGAAGAAGAAGGAACGATTGCCCGGCCCGCCGCACCGGATCCGTAGAGGTCAAGTGCGGTGGGCCGGGAGCGTTTCAGCGTGATGCGGCGATGAATTCCCGCAGCGCCGCCGACAGCACCTCCGGCTGGTCCTCGGCGATCAGCGTGCAGCTGTCCTCGACCTCAAGAAGGCGCCCCTGCGGCAGAATGTCCGCCAGCCTCCGGCCGTGCGCCCGCGGCATCATCCGGTCCTCCTTCGCCCACACCACCAGCGCGGGCTTGTCGAACTTCCGCAGCCCGTCCACCGCTTCGAGCAGCTCGGTCCTGCGCACACCCCGGTTGTAGCGGCGGAAGTCGGCGCGGATGGCCGGGTCGGTGAGGAGCGGCTCCAGCCAGCCGTCGACGATCTCGTCCGGTACAGGCCGCTTCGTGAGCGCGCCGATCCCCACGGGCAAGCGCCGCAATGGGCGCAGGGCGAGCGTACGGGCGAGGAACGTGATGCCGCCCGGGACCTTGCAGGCGAGGGAGATCAACTTGCCGGGCACGCCGGGCGGGTAGTTGTCGAAGGCCTCGCAGGAGGTGAGGACGAGCCCGGCGAGCCGTTCGGGGTGCTGAGCGGCGACGGTCTGGGCCCGCCCGCAGTCGTTCTCGACGAGTGTGACGTCGCGCAGGTCGAGCCGGTCGAGGAACTCCGCGATGAGCTCATTGACGGAGTCCGGGGTGAGCGGTACGTCCGCGCGCATGGGCGTGCGGTGTGATCCGTACGGCAGGGTCGGAGCGACGACCCGGTGGTCCGCCCGCAGAGCGGCGACGACCTTGCGCCAGACTGTCGCGTCGTGGACCAGGCCGTGCAGGAGGACCACAACGGGTCCTGGTCCGCCGGTGTCCTCGTACGCGACGGTTCCGGCGGTGAGCTCAATCCGGGGCATGGCAGATCCTCCATCTCGGCTGAGAGCGAGGCTATCTCCACCCCGGCCAGTGACAAGGCGCCCCCTCCGCGGCGTCGTTACGGGAGAACGGCAGAGCGGCTCAAGGCAGCGGCGGGACGAGGGAACACGGTTTGTTCGTGGACCCGGCGGTGAATGAGGCGGCGGAGGGTCTGAAGCCGTACAAGGATTGGTCCCAGTAGGCCAGTCAGGCCAGTACGGCCATCCCGTCCAGCTCGACCAGGCACTGATCGTCCCAGAGGCGGACCGCGCCGATCACCGCCATGGCGGGGTAGTCGCGGCCCGCCAGTCGGCGCCAGATGCGGCCCAGTTCGGGTGCCTGGGCGCGGTAGTCGGCGACATCGGTGGCGTAGACGGTGACGCGGGCGAGGTCGGCGGGGGTGCCGCCTGCTGCGCGCAGGGCCGTGAGGAGGTTAGTGAGGGCCTTCTCGAACTGGGCCGGGAGCGTATCGCCGACGACCTTGCCGTCCGTGTCGAGGGAGGTCTGGCCCGCCAGGAAGACCAGGCGGGAGCCTGTGGCCGTGACGGCGTGGGAGAAGCCGGTGGGCGGGGACAGCTCGGCCGGGTTGATGCGGTGCAGGGTCATCGGTACAGCTCCTTGGCGATGATCGTCCGCTGGACCTCGGTGGCGCCTTCGTAGATACGGGGCGCCCTGACCTCACGGTAGAGGTGTTCCAGGAGGTGCCCGCGCTGGAGGGCGCGCGCACCGTGCAGCTGCACCGCGGCGTCGACGACGTACTGGGCGGTCTCGGTGGCGAAGAGTTTGGCCATGGCGGCGCGGCGGGGCACGCCGGATGCGCCCGCGTCGTACGCCGAGGCGGCGGCGTACACGAGCAGGCGCGCGGCCTCGGTACGGGTCGCCATCTCGGCGACCTGGTGGGCGACCGACTGGAGGTCCTTGAGGGGGCCGCCGAAAGCGGTGCGGCGCGCGGTGTGCTCGACGGTCGCGTCCAGGGCGGCCTGTGCCATGCCGACGGCGAAGGCGCCGACGCTGGGGCGGAAGAGGTTGAGGGTGTCCATGGCGACTCGGAAGCCTCCGTTCACCTCACCGATCACGTCGGCGGGGGTGACCGGTACACCGTCGAAGGCCAGGGCGCCGATGGGGTGCGGCGAGAGCATGTCGAGCGGGGTCCCGGTCAGGCCGGGACGGTCGGCGGGGACAAGGAACGCGGTGACGCCGCGGGCGCCGGCGCCCTCATCCGTACGGGCGAATACGGTGTAGAAATCGGCGTACGGTGCGTTGGAAATCCAGCACTTCTCGCCGGACAGGCGCCATCCGGAACCCTCCGGTACGGTCTTGAGCGAGAGAGCTGCCGCGTCCGATCCCGCGCCCGGCTCGCTCAGCGCGAAGGCGGCCACGGCGCGGCCGGCGATCACTTCCGGGAGCCAGCGGGCGCGCTGCTCCCCAGTGCCTGCGCGGGCCACCGGACCGGCCCCTAGCCCTTGCAGGGCGAGCGCGGTTTCGGCCTCGGTACAGACCTGGGCGAGCGATTCGCGCATCAGGCAGAGGTCCAGGGCTCCAGAACTGAACAGGCGCTCCAGCAGTCCGAGTTCACCGAGCGAGACGACCAACGCGCGGTTCACCGTGCCCGGTTCGCCCTTTTCCGCGAGGGGCCGCAGGCGGTCCGCGGCCAGCGCGCGCAGTTCGGCGCACCACTCGTGCTGTTCCGCTTCCAGCTCGAATCCCGGCATATTGCGGCACCCCTCTTATCGCGGGCCGTTGACTGTCGTCACCTAAACGATACGCTCAATGTGCGACAAGGGGGCGATCCCATCATGGAGCTGAAGACCTCAGCGCACCTCGATACCTTTCCCCGCGACCAGCTGCCGCCCGCCCACCAGTGGCCGGATCTGGTCTTCGACCGTCCTGAGCTGCGCTATCCGGACCTGCTCAACTGCGGGTCGGAGCTCCTGGACCGCACCATCGAGCGCTTCGGCGCGGACCGGCCGGCCTTCCGTACCGCCAAAAGTGAGATCTGGACCTACGACGAGCTCCGCCGCACCGTAGACCGGATCGCGCACGTCCTCACCTCCGACCTGGGCGTCCTGCCCGGCAACCGCGTCCTGCTGCGCGGCCCCACGACCCCCTGGCTCGCCGCCTGCTGGCTCGCGGTGATGAAGGCGGGCGCGGTGGCGGTGACGGTCCTCGCGCAGCAGCGGGCCACCGAGCTCGCGACGATGTGCGCCATCGCGCGGGTCAGCCACGCCCTCTGCGACGTACGGGCGGTCGACGACCTGGCCAAGGCAGAGGTGCCGGGGCTGCGCATCACGGCGTACGGCGGTGACACGCCCGACGACCTGCTGCGTCTGGCGGCCGACAAGCCGGCGCGATACGCCGCCGTGGCGACGTCCGCCGACGATGTCGCGCTGATCGCCTTCACCTCGGGGACGACCGGGCGCCCCAAGGGCTGTATGCACTTCCACCGCGATGTGCTGGCTGTCGCCGACACCTTCTCGCGCCATGTGCTCAAGCCCCGGCCCGACGACGTCTTCACAGGCAGCCCGCCGCTCGGCTTCACGTTCGGGCTCGGCGGCCTGGTGATTTTCCCGATGCGCGCGGGCGCCTCCGCACTGCTGCTCGAACAGGCCGGCCCCAAGCAGCTGCTGCCCGCGCTCGACCGGCACCGGGTCTCCGTCCTGTTCACGGCGCCGACGGCCTACCGGGCGATGCTGGACGACCTCGGTGCGTACGACCTGGGCGCCCTGCGCCGCTGCGTCTCGGCCGGCGAGAACCTGCCCGCCGCCACCTGGCAGGCCTGGTACGAGCGCACCGGGCTGCGCATCATCAACGGCATCGGCGCGACCGAGCTGCTGCACATCTTCATTTCGGCGGCGGACGAGGCGATCAGGCCAGGCACGACCGGGGTGCCGGTTCCCGGCTGGGACGCGCGTGTGGTGGACCGGTCCGGGCAGCCGGTGGCCGACGGCGAGCCGGGGCTGCTCGCGGTCCGTGGGCCCGTGGGCTGCCGCTATCTCGCTGACGAACGGCAGCACCAGTACGTACAGGGCGGCTGGAATCTGACCGGCGACACCTACGTCCGTGAGGCCGACGGTTACTTCCGCTATGTCGCCCGCGCCGACGACATGATCATTTCGGCCGGGTACAACATCGCGGGCCCGGAGGTCGAGGAAGCGCTGCTGCGCCATCCCGACGTGCTGGAGGCGGCGGTGGTGGGGCAGGCCGACGAGCGGCGCGGCCAAATCGTCGTCGCGTACGCCGTCCTGCGCGACGGGGTGCCGCGCGGCGACGGGACCACGGCTCTGCTGCGCGACTTCGTGAAGGCCGAGCTGGCGCCGTACAAATGCCCGCGCGACATCGTCTTTCTGGATGCCCTTCCGCGTACACCGACTGGCAAGCTCCAGCGCTTCCGGCTGCGGGCCGTAGAGTGATCACGTGGCCGAGCAGCACACTCCCCGTTCATTGATCGTTTCTCTCTACGGCGCGTACGGGCGCACGCCCGACGGCGGCGACGCCGAGCCGATGCGCGTGGCCGAGCTCATCCGGCTGCTGGCCGCGGTCGGCGTCGACGCGCCGTCCGTACGCTCGTCGGTCTCGCGTCTCAAACGGCGCGGACTGCTCGTCGCCGCGCGCACGTCGGACGGCGCCGCCGGATACGCACTGTCCGACGACGCCCATCAGCTCCTCGACGACGGAGACAGGCGCATCTACGAGCACCCGGCGCCGCGTCTGTCGGACGGCTGGGTCCTCGCGGTCTTCTCGGTGCCGGAGGCCGAGCGCAACAAGCGTCACCTGCTGCGCTCCCGCCTCTCCCACCTCGGCTTCGGAGCGGCGGCCCCGGGGGTGTGGATCGCGCCCGCGCGGCTGTACGAGGAGACGCGCCACACCCTGGAACGCCTCCAACTCGCCCCGTACGTCGACCTCTTCCGAGGCGAACACCTCGGTTTCGCGTTGACGGAGGAGGCGGTGGCGCGCTGGTGGGACCTGCCCGCGATCGCCAAGCAGCACGCGGAGTTCCTGGATCTGCACGAGCCGGTGCTGCGCTCCTGGACCTCCGGCGGCCGGTCGCCGGATCCCCAGCAGGCCTACCACGACTACCTCCTGGCCCTCGACTCCTGGCGCCGCCTCCCGTACGTGGACCCGGGTCTGCCCGCCGAACTCCTCCCGGCGGGCTGGCCGGGCGCCCGCTCGGCGGAGGTCTTCGCCGAACTGCATGCGCTCCTGCGCGATGCGGGCGAGGAGTTCGTACGGGCATCATGAGGCATGACCTCGATCTTGACCTGGACCTTTACCGACGACCTCGATGAGTACCTGGCCACCGCTGGAGCCGCCGTCGCCGCGCGTCCCGCGGAGAACACGCTGCTGCTGACGATCGCGGAGACGCTCCGGCGGCGCGGCAGCGATGCGTACGGCGAGGGTGCGCCGCGGTTCGGCTGGTGGCGCGGGGCGGACGGCGGCGTGGACGGGGCGCTGGTGTGGACGCCGCCGCATGCGGTGATGGTGGGGGCCGTTCCCGCGGAGGCGGTGGCGCCGCTGGCCGAGGCGTGCGGGATATTCGGGAGCCCGGCGGTCAGTGCGGAGCGGGAGACGGCGGAGGCGCTGGCGGCGGAGTGGCGGCGGGCGGGGGTTGCGGCGACGACGGTGGTGGAGCAACGGCTGTACCGGCTGGCGGAATTGACCCCGCCGGTTCCTGCGCCGCCCGGGCGTGCGCGGGTTGCCACCGCCGCCGACCGGGAGCTGCTGGTGGACTGGGTCAACGCCTTCCGCCGGGACACCGGCCAGCCGGCGCCGGGTGCCGGGCGGGCCGTCGACGACCGGGTTTCGTACGGCGGCCTGACCCTCTGGGAGCACGAAGGCACCCCGGTGTCGATGGCGGGCGTCTCGCGCCCGGCAGCGGGCACGGTGCGGGTCGCACCGGTCTATACGCCGCCTGAGCAGCGCGGGCGGGGGTACGCGGCGGCTGTCACAGCGGCGGTGAGCGGGGCGGCACTGGAGGCGGGCGCGGAGGAGGTACTCCTGTTCACGGACCTCGCGAACCCGACGTCGAACGGCGTGTACCAGCGCATCGGTTACAGGCCGGTGGCCGACCGGGTGGAGATCACGGTGGCGGGCTAGCGGCTGGAGCGCGGGGGGCTGCGGGGGCTGGTAATCCAGCTCCTCCGGGGGTCTGGGGGGAAACTACGTCAAGCTCAGCCGCGGCTTCGGGGCGTCGGTGCGCCCCGTCGGCGGCGTACGACTCCCCGCCCGGTACGGCAAGGGCCACGGCGCCGCGCCCCCCGCATACCCCTGCTCCGCCGCCGCGTGCAACGTCCAGTGCGGGTCGTACAAATGCGGCCGCCCCAGCGCACACAGATCCGCCCGCCCCGCCAGCAACACCGAATTGACGTCGTCCCAGGACGAAATCGCCCCGACCGCGATCACCGGCACTCCCACCGCATTGCGAATCCGGTCCGCGTACGGCGTCTGGTACGAACGGCCGTACTCAGGCGCCTCGTCGGCCACAACCTGCCCGGTCGAGACATCGATCGCATCGGCCCCGTGTGCCACAAACGCGCGCGCGATCTCGACCGCCTCCTCCGCCGTCGTGCCGCCGTCCGCCCAGTCCGTGGCGGATATACGGACCGTCATCGGCCGCTCCTCCGGCCAGATGCCGCGTACCGCGTCGAACACCTCCAGCGGAAAGCGCAGCCGCCGGGCGAGGGAACCGCCGTACGCGTCCGTCCGTTGATTCGTGAGAGGGGAGAGGAAGCCGGAGAGCAAGTAGCCGTGGGCACAGTGGAGCTCCAGCAGGTCGAAGCCGCAGCGCGCCGCGCGCCAGGCGGCCGAGGCGAACTGTTCACGGATGTCGGTGAGTCCTGCGCGGCCGAGCGCGTGCGGGACCTGGTTGACGCCCGCACGGTACGGAAGCGGGGAGGCGGCGGAGACACGCCAGTTTCCGTCGTCCAGCGGCTGGTCCATGCCGTCCCACATCAGCCGCGTCGAGCCCTTGCGGCCGGAGTGCCCGAGCTGGACGCCGATGGCCGTGCCGGGCGGGGACTCGCGGTGGACGAAGTCGGTGATCCGGCGCCAGGCCGTGGCCTGTTGGGGGGTGTACATGCCGGTGCAGCCGGGGGTGATGCGGCCTTCGGGGCTCACGCACACCATCTCGGTCATGACCAGCCCCGCTCCCCCGAGCGCGCGCGAGCCGAGGTGGACGAGGTGGAAGTCACCGGGGACACCGTCCACCGCCGAGTACATGTCCATGGGCGATACGACGACCCGGTTGCGCAGGGTCAGACCGCGCAGCCGGAAGGGGGTGAACATCGGGGGCGTGTCCGGCGGGCAGCCGAAGTCCTCCTCCACGGCCTGGGTGAACCCGGGGTCGCGCAGCCGCAGATTGTCGTGGGTGACGCGCCGGCTGCGCGTGAGGAGGTTGAAGGCGAACTGCCGTGGTGCCTGGTCGAGATACGTGCCGAGGTCCTCGAACCAGCGCAGGCTCGCCGCGGCCGCGCGCTGCGTGGACGCCACGACGGGCCGGCGCTCGGTCTCGTACGCGGCGAGGGCGGCCGGCAGGTCGGGCTGCTCCTCGATGCACGCGGCCAGGGCGAGCGCGTCCTCGACGGCGAGTTTGGTTCCTGAGCCGATGGAGAAGTGGGCGGTGTGCGCGGCGTCGCCGATCAGGACCGTATTGCCGTGCGACCAGCGGTCGTTGACGACCGTACGGAAGGCGGTCCAGGAAGAGCTGTTGCCGCGCAGGGGGCGGCCGCCCAGCGCGTCGGCGAAGACCTTCGCGCACCGCTCGGTGGATTCGGCCTCGTCGCACCGGTCGAGCCCGGCGGCCCGCCAGACCTCCTCGCGCATCTCGACGATGACGGTGGAGGCGCCGGATTGATTCTGTGGCCCGGAGGGCCTCGTTGAGGGGGATGGGGTCTCCCCTGCTCGAGCGGAGCCGAGAGCTTGGGGAAGGTCGGGCGACGGGCGGGCGTAGGGGTATCCGTGGAGCTGCATCACGCCGTGCTCGGTCTCGGCGATCTCGAAGCGGAAGGCGTCGAAGGCGAAGTCGGCGGAGAGCCAGATGTAGCGGCAGCGGTGGGTGGTGACGCGGGGCGCGAAGACGTCCGCGTGCGCCTCACGGGTGAGGCTGTGCACGCCGTCCGCGGCGATCACCAGGTCGTACGCCGTGGAGAGTTCGGCGGCGTACGGCGCCTCCTCACGGAAGCGCAGATCGACGCCGAGCGAGCGACAGCGTTCGTGCAGGATCTCCAGCAGCC
Organism: Streptomyces spiramyceticus; assembly: GCF_028807635.1. NCBI lineage: Bacteria > Bacillati > Actinomycetota > Actinomycetes > Kitasatosporales > Streptomycetaceae > Streptomyces > Streptomyces spiramyceticus. The sequence goes on along the minus strand of NZ_JARBAX010000002.1, from coordinate 201,317 downwards.
TGCGGCGCCCGAGGGCGGCGAAACCGTGGCCGCCGGAGGTGAGCGTGCGGCCCCGGTGGACGACGTCGATGTCGTCCCAGCGTACGAACTCGTCCTGGAGGGCCCGGTAGACGACCGGGTCGGCGTGCTGGATGCCGCCGAGGGTCTCGTCGGACAGGACGACGCCGAAACCGAAGGTGTCGTCGGGCGCGTTGCGCTCCCAGACGGTGATCTCACGCGCGGGGTCGAGCCGCTTGAGCAGCGCCGCCGCGTAGAGCCCGCCGGGCCCGCCACCGATGACCGCGACGCGCATCCCTACCGCCCCTGCCACTTCGGCGGCCGCTTCTCGGTGAAGGCGGCGTGGAATTCGGCGTAGTCGTCGCCGTTCATCAGGAGTGCCTGGGTGGCAGCGTCGAGCTCGACGGCGGCCGCGAGCGGCATGTCGAGCTCGGCGGTGAGCAGTGCCTTCGTCTGCGCGTACGCGAGGGCCGGACCGTCCGCGAGCCGTCGGGCGAGCTCGGCGGCTCGGGCGTCCGCCTGCCCCTCGTCCGTCATTTCGCTGATCAGGCCGATCCGTTCGGCCTCGGGTGCGCGTACGGGGTCGCCGAGCATCAGCAGCCGGGTGGCGTGCCCGAGCCCGACGACGCGGGGCAGCAGATACGCCGCGCCCATGTCGCCGCCGGAGAGGCCGACCTTGGTGAAGAGGAAGGCGAACCGGGCGGACGGGTCGGCGATCCGGAAGTCGGCGGCGAGGGCGAGCACGGCGCCCGCTCCCGCGGCCACGCCGTGCAGGGCGGCGATCACGGGGAAGGGGCATTCGCGCAGCGCCCGTACGACCTGGCCGGTCATCCGGTTGAAGTCGAGGAGCTGCGCGGTGTCCATGGAGAGCGTCGCGCCGATGATCTCGTCGACGTCTCCGCCCGAGCAGAAGCCGCGGCCTTCCCCACTGAGCACGAGGGCGCGCACGGAGCGTTCGCGGGCCAGCTCGGCAAGGAGGTCGCGCAGGTCGGCGTACGCGCCGAAGGTCAGGGCGTTGAGCTTCTCGGGCCGGGCGAGGGTGACGGTGGCGACGCCGTCGTCGGTGGTCAGGCGCAGATGGCGCCATTGCTGCGTACGAGGAGCTGAGCTGGGAAAGGGGCTCATGGGGCAAGGCTCCTTCGACCGGCGGGGCTGGTGCCTGCCGCTCAAAGTTATCACCGATCTGTGACCGCCGTCACGAGTGCGCGATATCGAGCCTCTGACGAGGCCGTTGGGTGATACCGCATTGCACTTCGTATGGTTGAAAGATCGACCTCTTGATCCCTCTTGATCCTCTTGATGCCCGAAAGGGGGTATTACGCCTTGCTGGAGGCAGCAGGCCCGGATTCGTGGCGCGTCGCGCTGCCGCACACCACGGCCGCGGTGCCGATCGCGCGCGCCCTGATCCGTGCGGCGCTCGCCGACATCTCGGCCGCCGAGGGTCCCGCGGACAGCGAAACGGCGGAGCTGCTCACCGCCGAGCTGGTCGCGAACGCCGTGGAGCACACGACCGGCGACGAGCCGATCAGGCTGGTGGTGGAGCTGCTGCCGTCGGGGTGCCAGGTCGAGGTGCACGACGCCGCCTGGGCCCCGCCGGGCAGGCTGGACAGTACGCCCGAGGACCTGTGCCCCGACCCGTGGCAGGAGCACGGGCGGGGGCTGCTGCTGATCCGCACGCTCAGCACGGACTGCGGGCACCGCGTCACCGAGCAGGGCAAGGCGGTCTGGTTCACGCTTGCGGGACCGGCCGCGGGGCCGCCCGCCGCACCGCCGGGCTGACCGGGCGGTACGGCTGACCGGGCGGTACGGCTGTTCGGCGCCCCCTTCGGCGACTACTGGACGGCTGTTCGGCGGCTATTCGGCGCCGGCCATGGTGGCGACCAGTACCGCCTTGATGGTGTGCAGCCGGTTCTCGGCCTCGTCGAAGACGACCGAGTGCGGCGACTCGAACACCTCGTCGGTGACTTCCAGCTCGGTGAGGCCGTACTGCTCGTGGATGTCGCGGCCGACCTTGGTGCCGAGGTCGTGGAACGCGGGCAGACAGTGCAGGAACTTCACGTCCGCGTTCCCGGTGGCGCGCAGTACATCCATGGTCACGGCGTACGGAGTGAGGGCCTCGATGCGCTCGGCCCAGACCTCCTTGGGCTCCCCCATCGACACCCACACATCGGTGGCGACGAAGTCGGCGCCGAGGACACCGTCGGCGACGTCCTCGGTGAGCGTGATGCGGGCGCCGCTGAACTCGGCGGCCTTGCGGGCCTGCGCGACGATCTCCTCGGCCGGCCAGTAGGCCTTGGGCGCCACGATGCGTACGTCCATGCCGAGCAGCGCGCCGGTGACGAGGTAGGAGTTGCCCATGTTGAAGCGGGCGTCACCCAGGTAGGCGAATGCGATCTGCTCCAGGGGCTTGGCGGTGTGCTCGGTCATGGTGAGCACGTCCGCGAGCATCTGGGTGGGGTGCCAGTCGTCGGTGAGCCCGTTGAAGACGGGGACCCCGGCGTACGCCGCCAGCTCCTCGACGGCGGCCTGGCTGTCACCGCGGTACTCGATGCCGTCGAACATCCGGCCCAGCACGCGCGCGGTGTCCTTCACCGACTCCTTGTGCCCGATCTGGGAGCCGGAGGGGTCGAGGTACGTCGTCGACGCACCCTGGTCGGCTGCGGCGACCTCGAACGCGCAGCGAGTGCGGGTGGAGGTCTTCTCGAAGATCAACGCGACATTCCTGCCGCGCAGCCGCGGCACCTCGGCGCCCGCCTTCTTGGCCGCCTTGAGCTCGGCGGCGAGATCGATCAAGCCGCGGAACTCCTCGGCGGTGAAGTCCAGCTCCTTGAGGAGGTGGCGGCCTGCGAGGTCTATCGCCATGGTGGCTGCTCCTGGGTCGCGAATGCGGGGACCGTGGAAGTGTATACGAATGAACGCATCACTATACAGCTTCGCGTTCGACCGGGCAGCTCATGCACCGTGGCCCGCCCCGGCCTCTGCCCAGCTCGCTGCCACGGATCTCGATGACCTCGATGCCCTGCTTGCGCAGGTGCGTGTTGGTCGTGACGTTGCGCTCGTACGCCACCACCACGCCGGGCTCGACCGCCAGCACATTGCAGCCGTCGTCCCACTGCTCTCGCTCCGCTGCATGAACATCCTGCGTGGCGGTCAGTACCCGGATCTCGCGCAGTCCCAGGGCGGCGGCGATGGCACGGTGCATGTGCTCGGGCGGGTGGTCGGACACCTTCAACGCGCGCTCGCCGACGCCCGGTTCGATGGTGTACGAGCGGAGCATCCCGAGCCCGGCGTACTGGGTGAACGTGTCGACGTCGACCATCGTCATCACCGTGTCGAGGTGCATGAACGCCCGCCGCTTGGGCATGTCGAGCGCCACGATGGTCGTCGCGGAACCTGCCGCGAAGAGACCGCGGGCCAGCATCTCCACGGCCTGCGGGGTGGTGCGCTCGCTCATTCCGATCAGCACCGCGCCGTTGCCGATGACCAGGACGTCTCCGCCCTCGATGGTGGAAGGGTAGTCGTGCTGCCCCTCCGACCAGGTGTGGAAGTCGCCCGCCTCGGGGCTCTTGAAGAGCGGATGGTGCTTGTAGATCGCCTCGAAGTGGACGGTCTCGCGCTGCCGCGCCGGCCAGCGCATCGCGTTGATGGACACGCCGTCGTAGATCCAGGCCGATGTGTCGCGGGTGAAGATGTGGTTGGGCAGCGGCTTGACCAGGAAGTCGTCCAGGTCCATGACGTGGAACCGGACGGAGGTCGGCTCGGTGTGCCGGTCCAGGTACTCCCGCTTCGTCATGCCGCCGACCAGTGCCTCGGTCAGATCGGCCAGGGAAAGGCCGTCGAACGCATCCCGCAGGACGCCGGTGGCCAGCGGGCCGTACTCCTTCTCGTCGAAGACCCGGTCGAGGACCATGTTCTTGGCCGCCGGAATCTCCAGCGACTCGCGCAGCAGATCACCGAAGAGGTGCACGTCCACCCCTCGGTCGCGGAGCACATCGGCGAAGCCGTCATGCTCCTGACGGGCGCGGCGCACCCACAAGAGGTCGTCGAAGAGCAGCGCGTCCTTGTTGGTGGGGGTGAGGCGCTTGAGCTCCAGATCCGGTCTGTGGAGGATGACGCGGCGCAGCCGCCCGGTCTCGGAATCGACATGGAATCCCATCCCCCCATCCTGACCGAGCCGGGCCCCACGTGCGTCCCTGTGGGCGCTCCCTGTGCGAAGCGATTCCACTTCGCACAGGGAGAGGCTTCGCACAGGGAGAGGCGCGGTCACAGCGGCGGTCACAGCCGGGGACATCCGCGCGTCACAGCCGGGGGTCGACCGGCTCCGATTCCAGTGCGAGCACCGCGAAGACCGCCTCGTGGATCCGCCACAGCGGCTCCCCTTCGGCCAGCCGGTCCAGCGCTTCGAGCCCCAGCGCGTACTCACGCAGCGCCAGCGACCGCTTGTGGCCGAGGAACCGGTTGCGCAGCTTGGCCAGCTGCTCCGGGCGCGTGTACTCGGGGCCGTAGACGATCCGCAGGTACTCACGGCCGCGCACCTTGATGCCCGGCTGCACGAGCCGGTTCTTCCCGTCCCGTACGAGGGCCTGGAGCGGCTTGACGACCATGCCCTCGCCGCCCCGGCTGGTCATTTCCAGCCACCAGTCGATGCCGGACTGCACCGATTCCGGGTCGCCGGTGTCGACGATCAGCCGACGGGTGGTCTGCAGGAGGGCGGTCGGGTCGTGCTCCACCAGCCGGTCCAGCCAGGCCAGCTGTTCGTCGTGCGGTACGGCGGCCAGCGACCGCCCCTGGACGGCGAGCAGCTGGAACGGTGCGAGCCGTACGCCCTCCAGCCCTTCGGTCGCCCAGCAGTAGCGCCGGTACGCATCGGTGAAGGCGGCCGCGTCGGCAGCACGTTCGCGCTGCGTCGCCAGCAGCCCCTTCACTTCGACGCCACGGGCGGCGGCCGCTTCGAGCGCCGCGACGGCGCCCGGGAAGACGGCGCGGGATGCGGCGCCCACCGCGGCGTACTGGTGGCGCAGGAGACCGGACGCCTTGAGGGACCAGGGCATCAACTCCGCGTCGAGCAGCAGCCAGTCGGTCTGGAGCTCGTCCCAGAGCCCTGCCTCGGTCACGGCGGTACGCAGCCGGTCGAGGATCTGCTCGGTGACCGTCTCTTCGTCGAAGAAAGGGCGGCCGGTGCGGGTGTGGATGACGCCGGTCGGGCCGTCCGCTCCGAACCGCTCGCGCGCCGCGTCCGCGTCCCGGCAGACCAGAGCCACCGCGCGCGAGCCCATGTGCTTCTCCTCGCACACGACCCGCTCGACGCCGTCCGCCTTGTACGTCGCGAAGGCCTCGGCCGGGTGCTCCAAGTAGCCGTCGACGTGCGACGTACCGGTCGGGGACATCGTCGGCGGCAGATAGGCGAGCAGGCGCGGGTCGACCGCGAAGCGGCTCATGACTTCGAGCGCGGCGGCGGCGTTCTCCTCGCGTACGGCGAGCCGTCCCATGTGCCGGGTCTCGACGATCCGGCGCCCGTGCACATCGGCGAGGTCCAGCGGACGGCCGTCGTGTCCGCCCGGCGCCTCGGTGGTGAGCGGCTTGACCGGCTCGTACCAGACCTGCTCGGCAGGTACGTCGACGAGCTCGCGTTCCGGCCAGCGCAGCGCGGTCATTTTGCCGCCGAAGACCGCGCCGGTGTCCAGGCAGATGGTGTTGTTGATCCAAGAGGTGTTGGGCACGGGCGTGTGGCCGTAGACGACGGCCGCGCGGCCGCGGTAGTCCTCGGCCCACGGGTAGCGCACGGGCAGGCCGAACTCGTCGGTCTCGCCGGTCGTGTCGCCGTACAGCGCGTGCGAGCGGACCCGGCCCGAGGTGCGGCCGTGGTACTTCTCGGGCAGACCGGCGTGGCACACGACAAGGCTGCCGCCGTCGAGGACGTAGTGGCTGACGAGGCCGTCGATGAACTCCCGCACCTGCTCCTTGAAGGTGTCGTCCTCCTTCTCCAACTGCTCGATGGTCTCGGCGAGTCCGTGCGTGTGCTGGACGTTTCTGCCCTTGAGGTAACGGCCGAGCTTGTTCTCGTGGTTCCCGGGCACGCAGAGCGCGTTGCCGGTGGCGACCATGCCCATCACCCGGCGCAGCACGCCGGGGCTGTCGGGGCCGCGGTCGACGAGGTCGCCGACGAAGACGGCGGTGCGGCCTCCGGGGTGCGCCCCGTCGACGTAACCGAGCTTGGTGAGCAGGGTCTCCAGCTCGGAGCGGCAGCCGTGGATGTCGCCGATGATGTCGAAGGGACCGGTGAGGTGGGTGAGGTCGTTGAAGCGCCGCTCCAGCACGATCTCGGCCGCCTCGACATCCTCCACGCTGCGCAGGATGTGCACCTTGCGGAAGCCCTCACGCTCCAGGCTCCGCAGCGAACGGCGCAGCTCGCGCCGGTGGCGCTGGATGACGTGGCGGGGCATCCCGGCCCGGTCGGGACGCGCGGCGTTGCGCTCCGCGCAGACCTCTTCCGGCAGGTCGAGGACGATGGCGATCGGCAGTACGTCGTACTTCCTGGCCAGCTGAACGAGCTGCTTGCGGCTCTCGGACTGCACGCTGGTGGCGTCGACGACGGTCAGCCGGCCCGCTTCGAGCCGCTTGCCCGCGATGTAGTGCAGGACGTCGAAGGCGTCGCCGCTCGCGCTCTGGTCGTTCTCGTCGTCGGCGACGAGGCCGCGGCAGAAGTCCGAGGACAGGATCTCGGTCGGCTTGAAGTGCCGGCGCGCAAAAGTGGACTTGCCGGATCCGGTGGCACCGATCAGGACCACGAGGGACAGGTCGGTGACGGGGAGCTTGCGGGTCGTGGTGGTCATGCGGCCTTCACCTCCTTCTCGTTCTGCTTGTCCTGGGCGGTCACTGTGAACACAGCCATCTGGGTGGGCGGCCCGACTTCGGGGTCGTCCGGTCCGACGGGTACGAACTCGACGCCGTACCCGTGCCGTTCGGCCACCTTGCGCGCCCAGTCGCGGAACTCCTCCCGCGTCCATTCGAAGCGGTGGTCGCCGTGCCGCGCGTGCCCGGCGGGCAGGGTGTCCCAGCGCACGTTGTACTCGACGTTCGGCGTGGTCACGAGCACGGTCCGTGGCCGCGCCGAACCGAACACCGCGTACTCCAGAGCGGGCAGTCGCGGCAGGTCGAGGTGCTCGACGACCTCGCTGAGCACGGCCGCGTCGTATCCCTTGAGCCGCTTGTCCGTGTACGTGAGAGAGCCCTGCATCAGCTTGACGCGACCGGCCTGGCGCTCGCCCATCCTGTCGAGCTTCAGCCGCCGCGAGGCGACGGTGAGCGCGCGCATGGACACATCCACGCCCACGATCTCGCTGAACTTCACGTCCTTTAGCAGTGCCTGCACCAACTGGCCCTGCCCGCATCCCAGGTCGAGCACCCTGCTCGCCCCGGCCTCTTGGAGCGCCTGAAGGATCGCGTCGCGCCGCTGGACGGCGAGCGGCACGGGCTTGTCCTCCGTGTCCGTCGTCTCGTCGACGGCGTTGTCGATCTCCTCGACCTCCAGGTCGTCGGCCTCGGCGAGGCGGACCAGTTCGAGGCGCTCCATCGCCTGCCGGGTCAGACCCCAGCGGCGCGACAGGTACCGGCTGGTTATCAGCTTCTGCTCGGGGTGCTCGGCCAGCCAGCCCTCACCTGCCCGCAGCAGCTTGTCGACCTCGTCGGGCGCGACCCAGTAGTGCTTGGCGTCGTCCAGCACCGGCAGCAGCACATAGAGCTGCCGCAGGGCATCGGCGAGCCGCAGCTCCCCTTCCAGTACGAGCTGTACGTAGCGCGAGTCGCCCCACTCCGGGAACTGCTCGTCCAGCGCGACAGGCTGCGCCTCCACCGTGGTCCAGCCCAGCGGCGCGAACAGCTTCGTCACCAGCTCGGCGCCGCCCCGTGCGGGCAGCGCAGGCACCTCGATGCGCAGCGGCAGCGGGGCCTCGGCGCGCTCGGGAAGCGCGTTGCACACGCCGTGCAGAGCGGTCTTGAAGACGGTGCTCAGCGCGACGGCCAGCAGCGACGACGCGGCGTACGGCCGGTCGTTGACGTACTGCGCGAGCGCGGAGTCGGGCGAACCGCCGCGGCCCTTGCCCTTGCCGCGCCGCACCAGCGCCACCGGATCCACCTCCAGCAGCAGCGCGGCCTTGCACCGCTCGACGGATGCCTCGGGGTAGAAGACATGCGCCGTGCCGTGGGAAGTGGAGAACGTCTGCGCTTTGTCGGGGTGCTTGTGCAGCAGGAATCCGAGGTCGGTCGCGGGACGCTCCTGATTGCCGGTAGTACTGATCGTCAGGAACACGCGTCAGAGTATTGCCCGCTTCACCCGCCCTGACCATGGGTTTATCCCCCCTCCTTCATTTCACAGGAGCCGGGTGAGCTCGGCGATCTCCCCCGGCCCGACCCGGCAGCAGCCACCGACCAGCCGGGCCCCGGACGCCCGCCACGCGCCTACCCGCGCCGGGTCGTACGTCCCCCCGCCACGCCATCTCCTCCGCTCCGCGTCCCACTGCTCGCCGCTGTTCGGATAGACGACCACCGGCTTCCCGGTCACCGACGCCGCGAGCTCCACCGCCCGGTCCGCGTCACGCGGCTCGCAGCAGTTGACCCCCACGGCGATCACCTGGTCGTTGCCCTCGGCCACCGCGAAGGCCGCGTCCAGCCGCTGGCCGGCCCGGGTACGCTCGCCGGCGATGCTGTACGAGAGCCAGACGGGCACCCCGCACCCCTCGGCGGCCGCCAGCAGCGCCTCCGCCTCATCGGTGTCGGGCACCGTCTCCAACGCGAGCACATCGGGCCCCGCAGCGACGAGGGCTTCGATCCGCGGCCGGTGGAAGCGCTCCAGCCCCAGCACCGACAGGCCGTACCGCCCGCGGTACTCGCTGCCGTCGGCGAGCATCGCCCCGTAGGGACCGACCGAGGCCGCCACCCACACCTCCCGGTCCCCGGACTCCCCTGCCCCACGGGCCAGTTCGACGCTGCGCGCCAGCAGCCCCGCGGCCTCGCTCCGCCCGACGCCCCGCCGCGCGAAGCCCTCGAACGTCGCCTGATAGCTGGAGGTGATCAACACCTGCGCGCCGGCCCGCACATACGCCGCGTGCGCCGCCGCGATCTGCTCCGGACCGTCGGCGAGCAGCCGCGCCGACCAGAGCTCGTCGGACAGGTCGCAGCCCTGCGCCTCCAGCTGGTTGGACAGACCGCCGTCGAGGACGACGGTGGTGTCGGCGAGGGCGGCGGCGAGAGTACGGACGGGCTGCACGGGTGCTCCTAGCTCAGCTGCGACTGGACCTGCGAAGAGATCAGCTCAAGGTGGTCGAGAGCGTCCAGGTCGAGCATCTGGAGGTAGACACGGGACGCACCGATCTCGCCGTACTGGCCGATCTTGTCGACGACCTCGGCGGGCGAGCCTGCCAGCCCGTTCGCCTTGAGCTCCTCCACGTCACGCCCAATGGCCGCCGCCCGCCGCGCCACCTCCATGTCGTCCTTGCCCACACACACCACCAGCGCGTTGGAGTACACCAGGTCGTCCGGCTTCCGCCCGGCCTTCTCGGCGGCCGCCCTGACCCGCCCGAACTGCCGCTCGCTGTCCTCCAGCGAGGCGAAGGGGATATTGAACTCGTCGGCGTACTGCGCGGCCAGCCTCGGCGTGCGGGTCGCACCGTGCCCGCCGATCAGCACCGGCACCTTGGACTGGGCCGGCTTGGGCAGCGCGGGCGAGTCGGTCAGCTGGTAGTACGTCCCGTCGTAGCTGAACGTCCTGCCCACCTCGGTCGCCCACAGCCCGGTGACGATGGCCAGCTGCTCCTCCAGCCTGCCGAACTTCTCCTTCGGGAACGGAATGCCGTACGCCCGGTGCTCCTCCTCGAACCAGCCTGCGCCCAGGCCCAGTTCGACCCGGCCGCCCGACATCTGGTCGACCTGCGCCACCTGGATCGCCAGCACGCCCGGCAGGCGGAACGTACCTGCCGTCATCAGCGTTCCCAGCCGGATGCGCCTGGTCTCGCGGGCGAGCCCGGCCAGTGTGATCCAGGCGTCGGTCGGTCCGGGCAGACCGTCGCCGGGACCCATGTGCAGATAGTGGTCAGAGCGGTAGAAGGCATCAAATCCGAGGTCCTCGGCGGCCTTGGCGACGCTGAGCAGGGTGTCGTAGCTCGCCCCTTGCTGGGGCTCCGTGAAGATTCGAAGATCCATGCTTCCATCCTGCACCTTCGAACTGTCGTCAACGCCGCCTTCCTCGCCCGTCCCCCTCATGCTCGGTCGGGTGAACTTCCGTCGCCCCGGCGGCCCGCGCACGACCCCGCCAGTGACCGGCGCCCGGGGTGATCGTTGGCTCGGGCGGAGCCGGACCGCCCGGCCCTCGCGCCGGCGGCCGCTGTCGGCGCGTCGCACGCGACACCGCTCTCCCCCGTGGGGAGGGCCAGGGCCGAGGAGGCCGCCATGTCCCAGGAATCCGTGCCAGAACAGGCCGTACCCCAGCAGCAGCCGGGAGCGCCCAAGGGCCTGCTCCAGCAGATGGAGGAACTGATGGCGGCACTGACCGCCGACATCTCGCAGCTCGACGCCGATCTGCAGTCCTCCGGCGACCGCCCGCCGACCGCCGGAGACGACAGCACCGGTGAGAGCACCGGCGGCAGCACCCACGACAACACCGGCTCCGGCTCCGGCAGCCCGGTCAGCGGCCGCTCCTCCTGAAGGGGGCCTCTTCATGACGGCTCCGTCGCCGAGTCGCGAGCAGCGCTGCGCATTCTGTCCTGCTCCCGCACCGTGAGCCGGCGCAACATCCCGCGCACCCGGTCACTCGACTCGTCGGCGGCGTCGATCCCCTCGATGCACTGCCAGTAGAGCCCTTCCTCGTCGGTGGCACACGCGACCCCGACGAGCGCGATTCCCACCTCGCCCAGCAGCCCGCCGAGTCCCGTCAACGCCCCGCGTGTGTCGGACACTTCGGATAATTGCGCGGCCCGCGGCCGGATGTCCGGGGGCTGACCCCCGGTGAAGCCCAGTCCCCCGGCCCGCAGCGCCGGTCCTTCGAACACCCCGCAGCCCCGGCCTCCCACCTCACTGAGCCCGCGCGCCTCGCCTCTCAGCTCCGGCGGTCCGCTCACCGCCAGTTGGCCGCCGATCGCCTGAGCCAGTGCCTGTGCCTGCCACGCCTCCACCAGGATGTCCAGCGCTGCCCGGCTCTGCGCCAGCGCTGCCCGGCTCTGCCCGATGAGCCTTACCGCGTCCATGCGCCGCCCCCGTCCGTACGATGGCCCGCGTCTTTCGCGTACCGTTCTCCTATCCACTACCCAGAGTGAGTGTGTGGGTACCAGAACGCCAGAGCTATGGCGAAATCTGTGGACACCAAGAGGGTTTCGGATAAGTTGCTCACTCCGAAGAGTGACGATCCTTTGTTTCCGGCACCGGAAACCGCAGCTCGTTCCGGTCAATCTTGGCGGCCAGGGCCGCCAGCACATCAATCCCCAGCACCTCACTGAACTGCAGCAAGTACGCCAGAACGTCCGCGACCTCGTCCGTCACCCTGTGCGCGGACGTCGGATCCTCCATCACCCGCGCCGACTCCTCGGGTGTCAACCACTGGAAGATCTCCACCAGTTCGGACGCCTCCACGCTCAGCGCCACCGCCAGGTTCTTCGGCGTGTGGTACGGCTCCCAGCCCCGAGCCGCCGCGAATTCGGCCAGCCTGCGCTGCAGTGCCTTTACTTCGTGTTGTTCGCTCGTCACGGCCCCAGGTCTACCACCGTCACCCCGTCCGCCCCGCGCGCATACGCCCCGTCCGCGACCGTCCCCACCAGCCTGATGTGCCCGTCCGCGCAGATCGCAGAAGCCAGTGCCGCCAGTTCCCGTGCCTGCGTCCCGTCCAGGGACCGGTCGAAGCCGTCCGCGAGGACGGTGAGCGCCTGCATCGCCGAAGGCACCTCCGCGACGGCGTCCATGGCGAGCACTCCGGGCCCGGTCAGCAGCACCAGCGCGAGCGCCAGATACCTCAACTCGCCGTCCCCGAGCCGGCCGAGTGGCGTGGCCCGCAGTGGCCCGCCCCGGCCCAGCAGCGCCCGTACCGTCCCGTCCGCGAGCTCCTCCACCGTCAGCGCCTCCACCGGCCCGACGCACCCGGAGCGCGCCATGGCCGCCAGCCGCGCATGCCGCTTGGCGCACTGGGTGTGCGTACGCCGCAGAACCTCCGCGAGGTTGTCACAGCCGCGCCGCAGCCTGGCGTCGCCCACGGCCACCGGTTCCCGCATCCGCGAGGGCTGCGGATCGCACGCGAACACCGAGCGCAGCGCGACCACCACCTGCTCGGCGGCGGCAAGCACCCTCAGCTGCCCCGCCGTCGTGCCGGCCACGCGCAGGGGCAGCAGCGCGGTCCCGAGCCGGTCGTCGGGCAGCGGCGCCCGCGTCACCGGCACGGTGCCCGCCGTATGCCAGGCCGCCTGAACGGTGCTGCGCCCGGGGTCGACCAGCGCGGTGGTGAGCAGGGTCTGCCCGTCACAGGTCAAACGCTCGCCGACGATGCGCAGTTCCGGTTCGGCCTGTACGGCGAGATCCAGGCGTACGGGGCCCACGGGCCCGTCGACGGTGCAGCCGATCCGGAATCCCCGCCGCCCCTGGCGGTCGGGCCCCGCCCGCTCGGGCACGCATCCCGCCGGGTCCGGGAACACCGCCCCCAGCGCGGCACCACCACCGAGACGGGCCAGCGCCTCGTACACATGGAGGACGCTCGATTTGCCGCTGCCGCTGGCCCCGGCGAAGAGCGTGACCGGGCCGAGCGGAAACACCGCTCCACGGTGCGACTTGTAGGCGGAGAGCCGCAGTTCGGTGACGGTGGGGGCACGGTGTTCTGCGGAGGACCCGGGGGCTGTGGCCCGGGAAAGGACGGTCATGGCCGGACGGTATGCGGCTGCGGCGCTGGCGAACCGTTCCGCCCGGCAGACGTTTCTACGATTGAGGGACGGCGGCGGCCTCGGCCCCCTCGACCTCCATGCCGACCGGCGCCAGGAGGAAGACGTTCCGGTCGACGCGGTGCATCCCGCTGCCGAGGCCGAAGACCACGCCGCTGCTGAAGTCCAGGATCCTTTTGGCCACATCGGTGTCGGCGGCGGTCAGATCCAGAAGCACGGGTATCTGCGCGACGAGGTACTCGGCGACCTCACGCGCGTCCGCGAAGACCTGCACGCGCAGCACGACCATCCGTCGCTGCTCGGCGGCGTACTCCTGCGGCAGCGTCTGGTGATCGACTCTGGAGGGCCACTCGTTCCTGCTGCGCAGTGGCAGTACCTGGGCGAGCCCGTCCCACTGCTCGTCGGTGACGTCGTACCTGCTCACCGGACCACCCGGCCCACGTGGTGTGTCTGCATCCGGCCATTCTCCCGCCCCTCACCCGTTCGGCCCAACAGCGACACGGCTGTGCCGCGCGCCAATTCAGGCGCGGGATATGCGCGGGATGTCCGTCCTGGTACGCCGCGCGGCCGACCCCCGAGTCTCCGCCGGTCAGCGCCGTCGCGCGCTGTTTAGAAACCCGGTGACGGGCACCCTCACGGCATGAACGCCGACAATCCAGACCCCGACCCCCGTAAGACTCCCGGACTGGAACCCGGAGGCTCGGTGCCACCCGGTGAGACCCCGCCCGGCGAGGCGAGCACGGCCTCAGGATCCGGTCCGCGCGTCGAACCACCGCGCGGCTGGGCGAGGGGGCCGCTCATCGCCATTGTGATCATTGCCGTGCTCTGTGCGGCATTCTTCCTGGTCTTCGCACTGAGTCTCGCGCTCTGAATCGGCTCCGGCTTGTTTGGCATGCGCCCGGCAGAGGGCGGCGGCAGCATGGACCCGTGGACAACGACAACGACGCCGTTGTGGCCGCCAAGCATGCCCTGGAGGAGAAGGCGCTCTGTCTGATGCCGCCGTCGGCTCTGATGTCCTGCGTCGGTACGGACGAAGACGCGTGGGCGAGCTTCGCCTCCCACTGGGATGCGCTGACGACGGACCGATACGCGTCGGCGCGCGGCACCTGCCGGCTCCGTCGCTACGGGCAGTTCTCTTTCGCGGCGGATACGGGGGAAACCGCCCTGCTGCCACACATCCCCTTCGTACAGCCGGACAACACCAATCCGCTCTACGTCGATGTGGATCGCCACTTTGATCCCCTGACCGACGCCTTCGCCGCCGATCCCGTGCTGCGCTCCGTACTGGCCGTGCTGGGCGGGATGGCCGCGGCTCTTGATGACGCGGCCATGTGGAATGCGAAAGTCCACCCCTTCCGTGTCGTCGCCTCCGCCGATGCCGACGGGCAGCCGACACCGGAGGGACTGCACCGCGACGGCGTCACGCTCGTCTCGTCGCTTCTGGTCGGCCGGCGCAATGCCTCCGGTGGCGAAAGCTCGGTGTTCGACCTGGAAGGGCGGCAGCTGCTGGCGACGACGCTCCGCGAACCGGGGACTCTGCTCCTGGGTGACGACCGGATCACCCTGCACGGCGTTTCACCGATCCGTCCGGTGGACCCCGCCACTCCCGCGTACCGCGATGTCCTGGTGGTGACGTTCACTCCGGCGTGACGCCCCGCCCGGGTCGGGTGCGGTCGATCAGGTCGTCGACGACTCCGGCGAAGCCCCCGTGCGATTCGGCCGAGGCGCGCTGGCATTGAGCGCCGGTTCCGCGTGTCGCCAGCCGCCGCAGGAATGCTGTGACCTGCTCCGTCTCGCCGTGCATGTCCAGAGCGGGGCGGACGTGGTCGACGAGCCGCCCCGCCTGCACAGTGGCAGGAAGAATCCGGCCGGTCAGTGCGTCGACGCCCGTGCCGGACCAGCCGTCGCGCGCCGCGCGCCAGTAGGCCGCGCGCAGCAGCTCACCGCAGACGCGAGGCCCCGGGTCGCCCCGTTCGACCTGTGCCGCCGCGGTCACGACGAGCGCCCTGATCAGAACCGCGAGGGCCACCGTGTCATCGACGTTCGCCGGCACGTCCATGGAGCGGATCTCCAGCGTCGGCAGACGCGGGTTCGGTCGGACGTCCCAGAACGGAATGCCCGCCTCCAGCAGTGCCTCCGATTCCTCCATCGCGGTGGCGAGCTGCTCGTAGTGCGCCAGCGATTCGGCGTACGGCGGCGGCCCCAGACACGGAAAGCGCCCTCGGACCACCGAGCGCCAGCTCGCGTATCCCGTGTCCTGCCCGCGGTGGAAAGGGGAGTTGGCGCTCATCGCCACGAGGAGCGGCAGCCACGGCCTGAGGTGATTGCCGACCAGTACGGCCGCCTCCCGGTCGGGCAGATTTACGTGTGCGTGGAACGCGCAGATGGCGAAGTCGTCGAGCATCGCGCGGTACTGCTTCACCCCCGCCCGGTAGCGCGGGTGGTCGCCGACGACCGGCGGCCCGTCGCCCCCGATGACCGGCGTACCGGATGCGCACAGGCGCAGGCCTTCCTCCCCGGCCGCCGCCGAGACCGCCGCCCTCACACCGGTCAGCCGCTTACGAAGGTCCTCGGATCCCGAGCACGGCGGTGTCCTGCCCTCGACCTGGTACGCGGTGAACTCGCCGGAGACAAGATCGCCCAGTACCGCAGACGCACGCGCGACCACTGCGCCGGCTGCCGCTTCCACGGCTCGCGTGCCGGGGTGGACGAGAAAGTACTCCTCCTCCACCCCCACCGTCGGTATGCGGCCCTCCACGTCTATGCGCCCCGGAAGGCTGCTTCTGCCTGCTGGAGGCGCAGCTCCTCAAGAACCTGAATCTGGCCCTCCGCACGCTCCAGGAGCAAGTCCAGCACTTCGGGGTCGAGCCGCGGCCCGCCGTCGGTCAGCAGGCGGAGCGCCTTCCAGGCCGCCGCCTTGCCCTCCACGCCCAGCCGCAGCGTCTCCAGCTCCACCATGGTGCTGAGCGGAGAACGACGTACGAGACGGCCATTGCTCTTGAGCCGGGTCACCTTCTCGGTCAGCCAGCCCGCGCAGACCTTGTAGCGGCGGGCCGGGATGCCGAACTCGCTCATGATCTCCAGCAGTGCCGCCCGGTCCTGAGCGATCTCGGCCGCGATGGGCCGCAGCGCGGAGCCGACCGCCGAGCCGGCGTGGGCCTTCGCCATACGACGCGCCAGTTCGAGGCCTGCGACCGATCCCGCCAGGTGGTCGTTGAGGTAGATGCCGAGCAAGGGCGACGGTTCTGTGTAGGTGTTCTGCGATCGGGACGGGGAGCGGACCACAGCCTTCTCCTTGCGTAGTCACACATAGTGCTCCTGGGAGAGGTAACCGGAACAGAAGATGACAAACACCCCTCGTGTTCGCGCTCCCGAGCCTGCGTAGCGTCGCTACAGCGTGCTTGATAGCGTCACTCCCATGAGCACGCGAGCGCGCATCCTGGAAGTGGCGGCCGATCTGGTCGCGCGGTCTCCGGACGGGGACATCTCCACCCGGGCCGTCTGCGAGGCGGCGCAGGTCGGCGCACCGGCGCTCTACCGTCACTTCGGTGACAAGGAGGGTCTGCTGTCGGCCGTCGTCGACCACGGTTTCGACAAGTACCTCGCGACGAAGCGGCAGTACAGTCGCGGCGCGGATCCGATCGAGGATCTGCGCAACGGCTGGGACACTCACGTGGACTTCGCACTGGAGAACCCGAACCTGTACCGCCTGATGAATTCACCTGCGATGCGCACACCGCCGGCCGCGGCGCTGGAGTCTCACCAGATCCTGACCCGCGACCTGGAACGGGCCGCGGCGCAGGGCAAGCTGAGGCTCGCTCCCGAGCTGGCCGCGCAGATGGTCATGTCGGCCAACGTCGGCGTGGCCCTGATGCTCGTCGCCCGCCCTTCCGCCTTCACGGACATGAGCACGTCGACGCGCGTACGGGACGCGGTGCACGCCGCCATCTTCACCCGGGACGTGTCCGCCGGCCGGGGCAGCTCCGGAGGCTCCGGAAAGGACACCGACGCAGCACAAGTGCCGTCCACCGCGGCCCGGTTGAACGCCCTGCTGCGCCGGTCATCGACCTCGCCCCTCAGTGCCGCCGAGACCGGCCTGATGACCGAATGGCTGGACCGGCTGTCCAACAGCCCCAGCGACCGGTGACCGTCGCTGCACGGGTGCGTTCGAGCCGTCGCGACCGGAGTCAGACCGTTCCGGGTTCCGCCGATGCGACGCGGAAGACGAACGACAGGCCGTTGACCGTCGAGCGTGCACGGGCGAGTGCGTCCTCGGCGTTCGGGGCCGACGCGCGGGCGCGGGCGATACGGGCGAACGAACCGTGGCCGGTGAGCTGCTCGCCAGGAGTCAGAAGCACCGTGACGTCGGGGTTCGAGCTCGCCTCGTCCCCGTCCGCCAGGCCCATGAACGTGCCGGAAGCCTCGGGAGCCGTGTACCAGATGGCCTCGCAGCGCGGGGCGCGGTCGGACTCCAGGATGGCGCGGATGTCCGGGAGGACCTTGTCGCCGAACGCCTGCCGGGTCTGGAAGTCGATCATGTCGACGCCGACCGCGTCCTTGGTCAGGTTGAAGATCTCGTCGCCGCCCACGCGCAGGTGGGTCTCGATGATGCGCGGGCCGTCCGCCGTGAGCACGATCTCGGTGTGCGTCGGCCCGAACTCCACGCCCAGGGCGTCGAGGACGCGCCCCACGTGGTCGCCGATCGCTTCCTGGGTGGCCGGCTCCAGCGGCGCCGGCAGGACGTGGCCCAGCTCCACCATGTTCTTGGGGTCCGAGTACTTGCGCGTGATGGCGACCACCACATGCTCGGCCGCCTCCGAGAACGCCTCCACGCTGTACTGCGGGCCGCTGTGGTACTGCTCCGCCAGGACCCCGAGCCTGGCGATGCCCGGGAAGTCGCCGGTCGCCGTACGGTAGGCCGCCGCGGCCTCCTCCGGGGAGTGGACGAGGGTGACGCCGAAGCTCGCCGTGCCGGCTGTCGGCTTCACGATGAAGGGGTATCCGGCGCTCTCGCCGAACGCCAGCAGGTCCGCCTCGCCGTACGCGCGGCCCGCGGCCGTGTCCTCCACCCCCGCCTCACGCAGCCGCTCACGCATCGCGTGCTTGTCCTGCACCAGGCGCACCGTTTCGGGGCTGTGGGTGGCGACACCGAGCGCCGCGCCCACGGCGGCGGCACGGTCCTGGTCGTGCTCCCAGAAGGTGGTGATCCGGGTGACCGGCTCAAGCTCATGGACGGTGCGCGCCAGCGCGACGACCTCGTCCATCGGGGCGTCCTGGCGCACGGCGAGGACCCGCAGATAGTTACCCGACTCGGTGATCCGGGACAGGTGTTCGGGACGGCAGATCACCGAGATACGAGCCGACTCGTCCAGGGCCCGCAGACGTGCGGCGAAGTCGAGGCGGGGGCCGATCGCGAACAGCAGGAAATGGTCCGGCGTGGAGGCCGGGTTGAGGTCAGCCATGGCAAGAGCCCTTCAGGAAGGTCAGGAAGTCAAGGGGAGTCAGGAAGGTGAGGAGACGGTCGTGGGGACCACGGGTGCCGGCGGCGCTGCCCGCTCGCCAGAAGCGCGGGCGGCTATGGAGAAAGCGGCCGTCGCGGCCACGAAGAGCAGGGCGACGACCAGCCAGCCGGCCGTGCCCGCGGGCAGGACGAAGGCCGTCATCAGGAAGGGGCCCACGATCAGCTGCGCACTCATGCCCATGCTGAACAGGGACAAGTACTGCGGCCGCGACCGAGGGTGGGCCATCTCGTAGGACAGCTCCCAGGCCGCCACCGCATGCAGGTTCTCGCCGACGGTGAGCGCCACCACCGCGAGGACCACGGCCACCAGGGCGACGACGACGCCCTGTCCGTCCGCCGCCGCGAAGAGCACGCAGGACAGGACCAGCGGCAGACAGGCCAGCCGCAGCAGCCGCAGCGCCTTGGCGACGCCCTGCGCGAAGCGGGCGACGTACACCTGGAGGACCACCGTCAGCACGGTGTTGACGGCGAGGACGACGGAACTCGCGCCCCCGGGCAGTCCGGCCTGCTGGGTCATCCACAGCGGCACCAGGATGAACAGGATCGAATCGTTGAGCAGGAGTACGGAGTTGGCCAGCGCGGCCGTCACGAAGCGGCGGTCCCGATAGGGAGACGGACCGCCGGTCCCGGCCGCCGCCGTCGTCCCCTTCCCGGGTGACGGGCTGGGGTTCTTCCGGGGTGACGGGTGCAGGCCCGCCGACCGGCCGGCCCCCGCGATCAGCAGAGCCACCGCCACGAACGCGGCCCCGTTGAAGGCGAAGAGCGCGACGAACGCCGCCTTGGAGCCGGCCGCCTGGATGACGGCCGCGAGCAGAAAGCCCGCGGTCATTCCGACGTTGCTCACCGCTCGCAGCGAAGCCATGGTCCTGGTCCGCTGGTCCTCCTGCTCCAGCTCGCCCACGATGACCTGGAGCAGCGGCATCGCCGCCCGCGTGGCAGCCGTGATCAGGCAGGTGACGGCGAAGTAGCCGACGTACTCCTCGACGAACGCGTACGAGACGAAGCCCGCCGCCCGCACCAGCGTCAGCCCCACATAGACGGGCAGCGCGCCGATCCGCCCCGCCAGCGCCCCGAAAGGCGCCGGGCTGAGCAGCCCCAGCACATTGGCGGCGGTGAGCGCGCCGCCGACCGCGACCGCCGGGATGCCGACGATGCCTACGAAGTAGAGCGTGGCGGCGGCGAGGAACATGCCCACCGCGATGGCGTCCACGGCCGCGCCGCATGCGACGACGCGGCCGTTCCGCGATGCCGGGAGGAGGCTAGCGAACACTCTGCGGCACCCCCGCCGAGAAGGCCGCTTCGATCAGCCGGAAGGGCGGGTTCGACGTGAGGTAGAAGTGGTCTCCCGGCATGGTGTGGTGCGTGAACCGTCCCTCGGTCACCTCTGCCCACGCCGCCGCGTGCTGGGTTCCCACCTGCGGGTCCGCGTCGCCCGCGATGGCGGTGACGTCGCAGGTCAGCGCGCCGAGCCGGTGGACGTAGGCGTCGAACATCCTGAAGTCGCCGCAGACGTACGGGAGTACCAGTTCGCGGAAGTCCGGGTCGGCCAGCAGTTCGGCATCGGTTCCGCCCAGTGACACCAGGGCGTCCGCGATGGCGTCGTCGTCCATGCCGGCCGCCTCGGGGCCCTCGGGGTGCGCCAGGTGCGGGGCGCGGGCGCCTGAGGCGAAGAGGTGGGCGACCGGGTGGCCCTCGGCCTGGAGCAGCCTGGCCGTCTCGAAGGCGACCACCGCGCCCATGCTGTGGCCGAGGAAGGCCACGGGCCGGTCGAGCAGCGGTCGTACCGCCTCCGCGATGTCCGCGGCCAGCGGCAGCAGACTGGTCGGCAACGGCTCGTCGAGCCGGGACGCCCGCCCCGGGTAGCAGACCGCGTGGACCTCGTACTCCGGGAGCCCCTCCGCCCAGCTGTGGAAGAAGGGGGCCGAACCGCCCGCGTGCGGAAAGCACACGAGCCGGTACGCCGCCTCGGAGCGCGGGGTGGCGCATCTCAGCCAGTTCGTCATCGCAGGTCTCCCGCCGCGAGAAGGGTTTCCACGACCGCCGTCTGCTGAGCCAGCGTCGAGCCGGTCATGAGGTCGCGGACCGGGACGCGGACACCGAGGTCCTCGCCGATCCGGCGGGCGAGCCTCACGACCAGCAGCGAGTCCCCGCCGAGGTCGAAGAAGTCGGAGTCGGGCGACAGCCCGGTGCTGCCCAGCAGGTCCGTCCACAGGGCCGCGACCGATTCGGCCGGAGTCTTCTCCGCCGCCGGTACGGGCTCCTGCTCTGCCGGGACCGCGACGGGCGCCGCAATCAGGGCCGTACGGACGGCCGCCGCCGGTGCCAGCAGGCGCGGCCCCGCGAAGGCGTACCCGGGCAGGTGCGCCGGGCGGCCGGGACCGGTCAGGTCGGCCGGGTCCACGGGCAGGCCCATGGCCCACAGCTCCGCCAGAGCCAGCAGCGTCTCCTCGCCAGGGCGTTCGGAGCGCCCGGGGCTGAGCGCCACCGCGGTCAGCCCCGCGGCCTCGGCCATCCCGCTCAGGGCCTTGCCGGGTCCGGCTTCGACGGCCACGGCCCCCGGGAACGCCTCCGCGATCGCGGCCAGACCGGTCGCGAACCGCACCGCGCTGCGGGCCTGTTCGGCGAAGGAACCGGCCTCGACGGCGCTCCCGGCCGCAACGAGCGTCCCGGTGGCGTTGGCCAGGTACGGCAGTGCGGGGCGGCCGAGGGTGATCCCCGCCGCAGCCTCCCGCAGCCGGACCACGGCCGGGTCGAGCATCCCGGTGTGGAAGGCGTGGCTGGTACGCAGCCGGCGTGTGGTCTCGCGGTCGCCGATCCATGCCTGGAAGGCGTCCACGGCTTCCACGGGCCCGGCCAGCACAGCGCTCTCGGTGGTGTTGACCGCGGCCAGCTCCAGCCGGTGTCCGCTCGTCGCCGAGAACCGCTCCGCCAGCTCCAGGGCCCGCTCCTCGCCCACGGCGAGGGAGACCATCGCACCCGGCGGGCAGGCCTGCATGGCCCCGCCGCGTACGGTCACCAGATCGGCGGCGTCCGCGAGCCCGAGTACGCCGGACAGTGCGGCGGCGGTGATCTCGCCGAGGCTGTGCCCGGCGAGCGCGACGGGGCGAAGCCCGAGGCCGGTGAGCGCCGTGGCCACCGCGAACTCGACGCAGAACAGCGCGGGCTGCGCCAGTTCCGTACGGGCCAGCTCACCGGCCGGGAACTCCGGGTCGAACAGGGCGGTGCGCAACTGTGCCGCCAGGGCGGGCCCGAAGTGCCCGAGGCACTCCTCCAGCGCGGCATCGAACCCGGGCAGCGCCTGCTGGAACGGCCGGGCCATGCCGGGACGCTGGCTGCCCTGACCGGGCAGCAGGAGGACGACGGGCGCGGAGGTGGCGGCCGCCTTGTACACGGATCCGGCCCTGGACGCGGTCGCGGTCCCCGCCTCGTTCCCCCTCACCGACGCGGCGAGAGTGCGCAGCCGGTCGGCCAGCTCTTGGTGGGTGCGGCCCGCGACGGCGGTGCGGTGGGGCAGCCGGGCACGGCCGGTCGCCAGGGTGTGGGCGATGTCGGCGAGCGCCACTGAATGGAGCTCAGGGAGACGGTCCGCGAGCCGGTGCGCCGCGCGCGCGAGGGCGTCGGGGTCGGCGGCCGAGAGCATCAACACCTGGTCGGTCGGGGGGCGTTCCAGTGGCCGCTCGTCGGTCATGGCTCCCTCACCGGACGCGGGCCGTACCTGCTCGTGCCCGACGGTCGCGGGACGGTCAGCTGGGTTGCGCTCGCCTGTCGTGGGCCGCAACCGCGCCTGCTCGACAACGACGTGGGCGTTCGTACCGCCGATACCGAAGGAGCTGACGCCCGCCCGGCGCGGTCCCGGTCCGCCGTCCCAGTCCAGGCGCCCGGTGGGCACGTACAGCGGCGAACCATCCGTCTCCAGCAGCGGGTTGAGGCTGCGGAACCCGGCCACGGGTGGCACTTCGCCCTCCCGGACCACCAGCAGGGTCTTGATGAGCGAGACCAGACCCGAGGCCGCGTCGAGGTGGCCGATGTTGGCCTTGACGGCGCCGACGGCGATCCCGCCCGGGCGGGCGCCGAGTTCGCGCAGGACGGACGAGGCGGCCGACCACTCGATCGGGTCGCCGACGCGGGTACCGGTGGCATGCGCTTCCAGGTAGCCGAGGGAGTCGGCCTCGATGTCCGCGGCCGCGAGGGCGGCGCGGATAACCGCCTCCTGGCCGGTGGCGGAGGGCGCCTGGTAGCCGGCCTTCGCGGAGCCGTCGTTGTTGACGGCCGTCCCGATGATCACCCCGTACGGGTCGCAGCCGTCGGCGGCGGCGTCCTCGTAGGGGCGCAGGACCACGGCCACGACCCCGGATCCGGCAAGCGCGCCGTCGGCTTCCGCGTCGAAGGGCCGGCACTCGCCGGACGCGGAGAGGATGCCGCCCGGCAGGTGGACGTGTCCGGCCTGGGGGAAGTCGACTGCCGCGGCGACGACCACGGCCTGTTCGCACTCCCCGTTCAACAGGGCCTGTACGGCGAGGTGCACCGCGACCAGTGAGGAGGAGCAGGCGGTCAGCACGCTGAGAGCAGGGCCGGTCAAGCCGAGCCGGTAGGCGATCCGGGTCGCCATGTAGTCGGGCTCGTTGGCCCGCAGGGCCTCCTCGACGCCCGCCGCGTCCAGGGTGTTCGACGTGAGCATGGCGCGCAGGTACGCGCTGCTGCTGGCGGAGGCGTAGACGCCGGTGACCCGTGGCTCGGCGGTGGGGTCGCAGCCCGCGTCCTCCAGCGCGGTCCAGGCGGCCTCCAGCATCAACCGGTGCTGCGGGTCCATGAGTTCGGCCTCGCGCCGGCTGATGCCGAACAGCTCGTGGTCGAACCGGTCGGCGTCGTCGAGCAGCCCTCGTACGGGCACGTAGTCGGGGTCGTCCAGTACGTTCGCGGACTCGCCGGCGTCCAGGAGTGTGCGGCGGTCGAGGCGGGTGGTGAGGATCTCGCCGCGGAGCAGTGCCTGCCACCAGGAGGGGATGTCGGCGGCTCCGGGGAAGCGTCCGGCCATACCGGTGACGGCGATGTCCAGGGAGCGGTCGCGCTCCGCTTCGTCGGAGTATCGCTCGTGCGCGGTTTCCTGGGAGTACCGCTCGTGCGCGGTCTCAGCGGTCTCATCGGTACGCCGTGGGAAGCCGGTCATCGGGCCGCTCCCTGCTGTACGCGGCGCTGGCGGGCGCGGGCGACGCGTTCGCGGCGGGCCCGCTCGGCCCGGTCGTTC
The DNA here is from genome assembly GCF_028807635.1 of Streptomyces spiramyceticus. Lineage (NCBI taxonomy): Bacteria > Bacillati > Actinomycetota > Actinomycetes > Kitasatosporales > Streptomycetaceae > Streptomyces > Streptomyces spiramyceticus. Next base: position 177,646 of record NZ_JARBAX010000002.1, on the reverse strand, counting down.
GCCGGTGCTGCCGTGCCGGGGCCCGCTGCGGCGCCGGCCCGGACGAGCTCGGCCTGCGCGTTCACCGTGGAGCAGCGGAACAGGTCGACGACGGACGGCCGTACGCCGGTATGGCGTCCCAGGGCGTCCTGGAGGCGGATGATCAGCAGCGAGTGCCCGCCGAGATCGAAGAAGTTGACGTCACCCGGCACGGAGGAGACCTGCAGGACTTCCGCCCACGCGGCCGAGACCTGGCCGAGGGGGTCACCGCTCGACGGCGCGGGCATCGCCGGCGCCACCGACTGCGCCTCCTGCTCGACCAGCGCGGCCAGCGCGGCACGGTCGGCCTTGCCGTTGACCGTGACCGGGAAGGCGTCCAGTGCATGCAGCGTGGACGGGACCGCAGCCTCGGGCAGCGTCCGCACCAGCCTCTCCCGTACGGCGGGCAGCTCGTCCGGTGCGGCGGTGACCACGAATGCAGTGAGCCGGGTGCCGGCGGAGTCCGGTACGACCACGGCCTCGCGGATACCGGGGCAGGCGCGCAACGCGGATTCCACGGCGCCGAGTTCGACGCGATGGCCGCGGATCTTCACCTGGTTGTCGCGGCGCCCGAGGAACTCAAGGGTGCCGGCGCCGGACCAGCGCACCAGGTCGCCGGTGCGGTACATCCGAGCGTCCTCTCCAGCGAAGGGGTCGGCGGTGAACACCCGTGACGTGGCGTCGGGGCGGCCGAAGTAGCCCCGGGAGACGCCGGCGCCGCCGATGTGGAGCTCGCCGGTGATGCCGGGCGGCACCAGGCGGCCGGCCTCGTCCAGGACGTAGAGCCGCGTGCCCGGTACGGGGCCGCCGATGTCGACCGGTCCGGCCGTGTCGAAGCGCCGGTAGCTGGCCCAGACGGTGGCCTCGGTCGGCCCGTACTCGTTGACGAGCACGGCTGCGCTGCCGAGCGCCTCGGCGTGCCGGCGCAGCAGGGCCTCCGGGAGCGCCTCGCCGGCTGTGATCACCGTGGTCAGGGAGGCGAGCCGGGACAGGCCGAGCCGCTCGCCCGCGGCGAGCAGCGTGTCGTACAGGGACGGGACGCACAACAGGTGTGTGACCGCGTGCCGTTCGACGAGTTTCAGCAGGGCGTCCGGGTCGCGGAACTCGTCCGGCCCGGCGACGACCAGGCGGCCACCGGCGGTGAGAGTGCCCCAGAGCCCGGCGACCGAGGAGTCGAATGCGAGCGGGGAGAGCAGCAGGAAGACCGGCTCGCCGGGGTAGACCTCCCGGCGGGCCCGGGTGGAGGCGGCCAGCTGGGCGTGCTCGACCACCACGCCCTTGGGGGTGCCGGTGCTGCCGGAGGTGTAGATGAGGTAGGCGGCGTCGCCCGGGCCGATCGGGGTGCTGCGCTGCCCGGGCTCGCCGGCGTCAGGCGCCACCGCGCGGCCGCCCGCGGCGGGCACGACGGCGGCGTCCCGCAGGCCGGTTAGGGCACCGGGCAGGAACTTCCCGTCCCGCCGTACCGCAGGCTCGTCGATGTTGGCCTCGTCCCGCGAGCCCGCCGCCGACAGGGCCTCGCTCTCCCCCCGCACCGCGGACTCGTCCGCCGTCACGACGCCCACACCGAGCGGGGCGACCGGCTGCCCGAGCGCGCCGGTCACCACGACGGCGGAGACCCGGGCGTCGGTGAGCACCGCGGCGATCCGCTCGTCGGGGTTGGCCGGGTCGACGGGTACGTAGGCGGCTCCGGTGCGGACGGCGCCGAGCACCGCCGCGACCATGGCCGTGGAGCGGTCGGCGAGGATGCCGACGCGGTCGCCGGGTCCGACACCGGCCGAGGCCAGCCGGGCGGCGATCCGCCCGGCCCACGCGTCGAGTTCGCCCCGTGTGACCTGCTCGTCCCCGCAGACAAGTGCGATGCGGCCGGGGTCGGCGGCGGCGAGCGCGGCGACCTGTGCGTGCACCGGCTCGCGGCCGTCCTCCGGCAGCGGGTCGCCGGTCCCGAGGCCCAGCAATGCCTGCTGCTCGGCCTCGTCCAGCAGCGGCAGAGCGCCGGCGGTCACGGGCTCTTCGCCCGTCAACGTACGCAGGACGGTGCGCAGTTGACCGAGGAGTGCCGAGACGCTGTCCTCGGTGTACCGGTCGGCGTTGTACAGCGCCACGAGGTGGGCGACGCCCTCGGCGGGGTCGCCGTCGCACAGCGCGATGCCGATCTCGCGGGCGCCGGACAGCGTGGTGGGGGCCGCACCGTGCCGGAACTCCACCGCATGGTCCGGGATCTGCGCGTCCGTACCGTCGGTCCAGAGCGAGAGGGACCGCTCCAGCGCGAGGTCCGTACCGGCCAGCAGCTCGGCGCGGGTCAGGTCGTCCCGTACCGCGAGCACGACAGGTACCCGCAGCGCCCCCGCCACCGCACGGTCCGTACCCGTACGCCGCGTCAGGGTCACGGCCAGCGCGGCGAGGCCGACGGTCAGTGGGGTGACCGCGTGCTCGCGGGCCGTGCGTCCGACCGCCGCCCGCAGAGCGGGGTCGAGAGGCAGGCGCACCACTGCGGTCCGTCCGGCGGGGACGGGACGGGCGCCTCCGACGCCCAGCGGGCGGTCGGTGGTGGCAGCGCGGACCTCGTCGGCCCACTGCTGGAACGCCTCGCTCCTGTCCTCGGCCCGGGGATGGTCGAGGGGGGCGGCGGACGGCGATGACATCGGAACTCCTTCGGTGGCGGTCGGGACGCGGTGCTGCGGGGAGGGGGTGTCCGGCGGATCAGGCTGGATCAGGGAGCGGCGCCATGCGGCTTCGTATCCAAGGCGGAGGAGGGAGTCGATGCGGAGCATCGGCGACCGACGACAACGCCGGAGACGGAGTCGCAGGGCGTCGCGAGCCCAGCCTGATCCGCCGGACACCCCCCATCCCCTCAGTCGGTGAGGGTCATGGTGAGGTGGATGCGGTCCGTGCCACCGGCGTTGTAGGCGGAGTGGTGGCGGAGGGTGTTGAGGATGTGGACCCGGCCGTCGGTGGGCACGTGGTAGGTGTGGCCGCTGCGGAAGAGCAGGCGGCTGTCCTCGTTGGTCTGGATCGCCACGTGCGCGACACGGGAGTGGTCGGTGTGCATGTGGTAGATCTCGCCCGGGTGCAGGGTGACGAGACGCATGCGGCCGGGGCGGAACGGCAGTTGCTTGTAGAGCTCGTAGAAGTAGGTGTCCTTGAGCGCCTCGTTGAAGAACGCGAACTCGTTCTCCTCGAAGTTCTTCTCGCCGGTCTCCTGGTTGAACTGGCCGTTGCCGGCGTCGCGCCACTGGTCCTCGGCACCGGCGCGGTGGGTCAGGCCGAGGCGGCGCAGGCGGTCCTCCGGCTTGCCGGACGCCGCGGCGGGGACGCGCTCGATGTACTGGTGGTACGCCTCGACGATCTTGTCGTGGTCGAGCTGGAGCCCGGCGACGATCTCGACCAGCTCGGTGTCGATCGTGCTGAGGGTGGGCGTGGCCATGGTGATCTCCGTTCTCTCCGGGCGGTCGCCCGGACGGTGTGCGTGATGGGGTTACGGGGAGAAGAGCGGTTACGGGCAAGGGACTTCGTACGCCCGGACCTGCGGCGACGTACGGACGGCCCAGGAGACGAGAGGGCGGCTCGCGAAGCCGACGAGGAGGAATAGCCCGCCCAGCAGGAACCAGCCGGGGCGCCCGAGTCCGAAGGCGAGGGTGCCCAGCACGGCGGGTGCAAGCGCCTCGGCGAGGCCGCCGCCGAGGCCGAAGACCCCGGAGTACTGGCCCTGGGCGTGCGGTGCGGCGAGCCCGAAGGAGTACTCCATGGCGGACGCCGCGTGCCACAGCTCGCCGAGCGTGTATACGGCCGTGGCCGCCAGGAGGAGCCCGGCGGCGGCCCAGGCGGGCACGCTGCCGGCTGCCATCATCAGCACCAGCCCGGCGCAGATCGCCAGTCCCGCCCAGCGCATCCGGCTGCCTGCCGAGTCGGGGTCGGAGACGTTCTTGCTGACCGCGACCTGGAGGGTGATGACAAGCACGGTGTTGAGTACCAGTACCCCGGAGACGAGCCAGCGGGGCGCCTGGGTGTGCTCCACGATCCACAGCGGCAGGAGAAACGTCGGCACCGCGAAGTGCAGCGACATCAGGCAGTTGAGGACGGTGGCCGCGAGGTAGGGCCGGTCCCGCAGAGCGTCCCAGCGGCCGCTGAGCGGTGGTACGGGGACCGGCACCGGCCGGGGCAGCCACAGCAGGGCCAGGGCGCAGCCCGCGAAGGCCAGGGCCCGGCCGCCGACCAGGCTCAGATAGGCGGGTGCCGTGTCGAGCTGGATGGCCACGCCGGCGACCAGCGCGCCGAGCGAGATGCCCAGGTTGGTGGCGGCCCGCAGGTAGGCGCGGAACCGGGCCGGGTCGTCCCCGCCGAAGGCTCGTACCAGGGGGGCGCGGCTGGACTTGTCGGCCGCGAAGACCACACCCGTGAGGACCGAGATCAGGACGAACGACCAGAAGGCGTCGACCAGCAGGAAGCAGCCCATGAAGACCGTGCCCGAGAGCATCACCGCGATCTGGGTCTCCCGGGCGCCCCAGCGGTCGGCGATACGGCCGCCGAGGATGCCGGCCACCAGGCCGACCATCGCCCCGGCGAACAGTCCGAACGCCACCTGGGACATGGGGAGGTGGACGACCCTGGTGAAGTACAGGGCGCTGGAGGACATGAACATCCCGCTGCCGAAGGCGTTCACGAACGTCGCCCCGGCCAGGGTGCGTCGGGGCCCGCGCTCCGGCAGCAGCCGCGCGAGCGGTCCCGGCCGGCCGGCGGAGGGGCCGGCCTCCGGGCCCGTGGTCACTGCCACAGCGTGTCCCGGAAGTCCGCGTCGGGACGCTGCTCGCGGCCCCATGCGCGCAGTTCGCGGCCGGTGACACCTTGCGGAGCCACCACGAGGCGCTCGTCGAACCAGGCCCGTACGTCGGCGAAGCGTGTTTCGAGCTCCTCCTCGCTCGCCGCCGACACGAGTACCTGTCCCATCCGGTGGTTGGTGTTGTCGATGTCGCCGAGGAAGGTGCCTCCCGCCGGGAACTCCACCCGGGCGAACTCGACGCCCGGCAGGGTGCGCAGCTCGGCCGGGGACGGGCAGGTGAGGAGGGTCCCGGCCCGGCCCTTGAGGTAGCTGGTGCCGAAGATCTCCGGGCGGTGTCCGACATCTGCGCGCGGCTCCCGGCCGAGGACGCTCAGCAGCGCCGCCTCGCCCAGGTGGATGCCGAACTTCGCCTGGATCTGCTCGTGGATGAGGGCTCCGCCGCGGCGGGCCGCGCACTCGCTGAAGGTGAGGCGGCCGGTCTCCGGGTCGTGGAAGAGCTCCATGTGGAAGACGCCGTCACGCAGGCCGAGGGCGTCGAGTGAGCGACGTATCACCGGTTCCGCACGGTCGTACGCCCAGGTCTCGTCCTTGGGGTCGAAGTGCCTCATCCACAGCGGGGTCTGCTGGTCGATCATGGTCAGGCAGGGGGCGCCGTAGCGGCCGACGGCCAGGAAGCGCAGTTCGCCGTCGTGGAGGAAGCCGTCCGCGATCCACTCCTCGCCGCCGATGTACTCCTCCAGGACGAAGGTGCGCTGCGCGGTGCGGTCCGCCCGGTAGCGGCGGCTCAGGGCGCGCAGGCCCTCCAGGCTGTCGACGACGGCGGTACGTGCGGTCGCCGCTCCCGCGACCGGCTTGAGCACTGCCTTCTCGTACTCCCAGGTGACACCGGAGACGTCGTGGACGTCGTCGATGACGGTGACGCGGGCGGTGGGGATCCCGGCCTCGGCGACCTTCTGCTTCTGGAGCGACTTGTCCCGGAAGTAGACGGCGGTCACCGGGTCGATGGCGCGGCAGCCGAGGTAGGAGGCGAGGACGCCGGCGGTCACCAGCCCCCACTCGTCGGAGGTGTGGACGGCGTCGAAGCGGTGGTTGCCGAGCCCGGCCCGGTGCAGGGCCATGAGGATGGTCTCGGGGTTCTTCTGGTCTTCGACCAGGAGGACCTTCAACTCCTCGGGGACTTCGGCGAGTCCGTGGTCGTACCCTGCGGCGCCCCAGACGACGACGGCGTCGATGCCGTTGCGTACGCAGGCCTGCATGACGTACTTGTCGGTGCCGAGCAGGAGCACGCTGGGGCGGCAGTCTTCCCCGGCCACCTCGTAGACGTCGTCCTTCAGCGTCTGGATCGTGTCGCGGTCCGCGCGGATCGTGGCCGGGTCGGGTGCCGTCAGGAAGATCCGCATCGGGCTGGTGAGCAGGTCGGCGGTGGGGCTGATCCGCTTGCCGGGTGCGAGCTTGACGCCGACCAGGTGCACGCTGGGCAGGGCCGCGATGCGGTCGACGACGTCCTGGTTGACGGCTTCCACGACGCCGTCGAGTTCCGTACGGGTGCTGTGCACGGCCGCGGCCGCGCGCGGGGAGTAGACGCGGCCGGCGTACCGGTCCGTGAACTCCTGGGGGCGGGCGTAGGCGAGGGCGGTGAGGTCGGCCTGGTTGGCGCCCAGGCAGATGTCGTGGAAGCCCGGGTTCATGTTGCCGTTGAGGCGGGCACCGATCTCGACGAGGGCCGGGCCCTGCGGGGTCATGATGACCTCGGCGTGGGCGGGGCCGTGCTCGATGCCGAGTGCCTTCAGCACGGTGTCGACGTAGGCGATCAGTTCGGGTACGGGCTCGGTGTCCGGGTCGAGCAGGACATCGAGGTCGTAGATGTTCTTGCCGCCCGGCAGAATCTGCTTCTCGTACTCCCAGACTCCGCACACGTACCGGTCGCCGTCGACGCTGACGGTGTCGACGATGTACTCGGTGCCCTCCAGGAAGGACTGGACGAGGGCCTCTGTGTTGGGCCGGTCGAAGATGTCCGTGGAACCGAGCACCGCGCGGGCTGCCGCCAGGACTTCGGCGGAGCTGTGGCAGCGGTAGACGTGGTCGGTCGAGGCCGAGCTCAGCGGCTTGACGACGACGGGGTACGAGCCCGCCCGCTCGGCCCAGTCGGCGAGGGCCTGCGGGCTGGTGCTCTTGTACTGGTCCGCGCAGTGCACTCCGGCGCGGCGCAGGGCCTCGATCATCTCGTACTTGTCGCGGCGGGCACTGGAGAGCGCCGTGCCGTTGGTGGCCAGCCCCAGGCGCTCGCTGAGCGCGTCGGCGAGCGGGACACCGGGCTCCTGGCCCGCCAGCACGGCCACAGGACCGAGGGCAGTGAGTGCCTCGACGGTCCGCTCGAAGGCGGCGTCGTCCGGGCAGTGGAAGTTCTCCCGGTAGGCGCCGAGGTCCGGCTGGAGCATGGTCGACATGGGGTCGGCGGTGCTGTGGACATGCACCAGGTCGATGCCGAGCCGGGCGAAGGCCGGGGGCAGGAAGGTGCCGGTCGAGTACCCGTCCACGATCACAGCGGTCTTGACCGGGCGGGCCGGGGTCGAGTCGGAAGCCATCGAGTCCATCACTCTCTGTGCGGTGTGCGATGCACGAACGGTCGGCGGGAACTGGTCCGTCAGGACACGCCCTAAGCGGCCGGAGGGGCGGGCCAGCCGATGTCACCCTCGGCGAGGACGGCCGAGGCGGGCTGCGGGGCCGGGGACGGCCAGCCGATGTCGCCCGCGACGACGGACTTGGCGATCGGAACCGGCCAGCCGATGTCACCCACGGGACCGGCGGCGACCGCGAAGAGCGCTACGAAGGCGAACGCGCCGGCCGAGATACGGATGCGAGTGGCGCGCAGGAAGGACCGCACAAAGACTCCTTGGCAGAAATGAATCACGAGGTCCGCGGAGCATCTGTGGCTGCCGCGTTGCCGAGAAAACTAGAGCAGCCGTACGGATCTTGGCAAGTGGTTGCCAAGAATTGGCAATCCCGGTCCAGGTGGGGGCCACACGATCCCCGCCAATCGGTCTCAAGTACTGGGCAAGAATTTGCCCGAGCGTCCGGTCCCCGGCTAGCCTTTGCTTCGACAACGGCAACGTGCGCCCTGTATGGGGGCCGTGAGAAGCCCGCCCCCTCCCTCCACCGCCTGTACGACCTCTGGGGTTGATCTCTTGCTGGAACAGCCTTTCTTCGGGCGTCGGCTCAAGCAGCTGCGGAGCGAGCGGGGCCTGTCACAAGCCGCGCTCGCCGGTGACGGCATGTCCACCGGCTATCTGTCCCGGCTGGAGTCCGGCGCCCGGCAGCCCACCGCCCGCGCCGTGGAACACCTGACAGCGCAACTGGGCGTCAAGGCCTCGGCCTTCGAGGAACCCGGCGTCACCGATTCGCTGGCGCAAGCACTTGCCAACGCCACATCGACCAACTCCGACGAGACCGTCGAGGCACTGGAGCGCGCACTGTCCGTGGGCGTCGGCCAGGACCCTCTGCTGCGCTGGCAGGCCCTGTGGCTCGTCGCGCAGTGGCGCCGCCGGCACAACGAGCACGCCAAGGAGCGGGAGTTCCTCGAAGAGCTCGTCAGGCTCGGCGACGAACTGGGCCTGCCCGCACTGCGCTCCCGCGGGTTCACCCAGCTGGCGCGCTGCCTGCGAGCCTGTGGTGAGATCACCCTCGCCGTCGATGCGGCCACCACCGCGCATCAGCTGGCCCGTGACAGCGAGTTGCCCGTACAGGACATGGCGGCCAGCCTGCTGGCCCTGGTCTCGGCCGAGGCCGAGGCGGGCCGGCTCTCCGAGGCGCGGGCGCACGCGGACCAGCTGACCGCCCTGACCGACAACCGGTCCGACTCCCTGTGGGCCGAGGCACGGTGGACGGCTGCCGCCGTCCGGGTGCGCCAGGGGGACCTCGTCGCCGCCCAGGAGCTGCTGGAGCAGGCGCTGGACGGCTTCAACAGCTCGGAGAACCTGGCGCTGTGGACGCGCCTGCGGGTGGCGGCGGCCCGGTTGCACCTCCAGAAGACGCCGCCGGAGCTGGACATCGCGGAGCAGTACGTCGAGCAGGCCGAGACGAGCCTCGCCTTTGTCGGCATTCCCGCGCTGGACCAGGAGGTGATCTCCCTCAAGGCCGAAATCGCCTTCCAGGGGGGACGCTTCGCCGACGCCCGCGCGCTGCTCGACCGGGTACGCGGCGCCGATCCGCACATGACGTACCGCAACCGGGTACGCCTGGACGTCCTGGACAGCCGCCTGCTGATCATCGAGGGCGAAGAACACGAGGGGCTGCGCAGGATGCGGGCGCTCGCCGAGGAGGCACAGGCCGCGTCGAACATCGACCTGGCCGCCGACATCTGGCGCCTGCTCGCCGAGACCCTCGCGGACGCGCGCGGAGCCTCCCCCGCCTGACGTCGTCGGGCGGAGGAGGCTCGGTCGGGCGAGGAGTGCCCGGGGGCTGGGGGCCGGGGTTCAGCCGATGCGTCGCCCGCGCACCAGCCCACCGGCCGCCAGGACCAGGAAGCCACCGCAGCCCAGGATCATGCCGCTCCAGCCGTACGTCCCGTAGAGCGCGGTGCCGGTCAGCGACCCCACCGCGCCGCCGGCGAAACTGGCCAGCATGAAGAGGGTGTTGAGCCTGGCGCGGATCTGCTCGTCCAGCCGGAAGATCCGCACCTGATTGGCGATCTGCCAGCAGCTTCCGCCGTACACCAGCAGGTTGGAGCCGATCACGAGCGCGGCCATCGAGCTGCCCCCCAAGGTGCCCAGGAGCAGGAACGCGGCGCTGACGCACGCCAGGGCGAGCGTGTTGACGTACAAGGGGCCCCGCTGGTCGCTCAGCCTGCCCGCCGAGTAGGACAGCAGCGCTGCCGGCAGACTGAACAGCCCGAACAGCCCTGCCCAGGCGACCCCCTTGCCGAAGGCCGGCCCGGCGAGGTGGAAGGCGAGCGTCGCCCAGAAGGCGCTGAAGGCGGCGAAGACCGTCGCGCCCAGGAATGCCGAGAGCCGCAACTCGGCATGGGCGAGCAGCAGCTTCGGCAGTGACCCGATCAGCTTCCGGTACGGGACGGTCCGGTCCCCCGCGCCGTGCTCGGGCAGCAGCCGCGGCAGGACGAGGACGAGGGCGCCCGTGAGCGCGGCCGAGACCAGGTAGGCGGTGCGCCAGTCGTCGCTGAGTTCGACGACCGCGCCGGAGAGCGTGCGCGAGAGCGTCGACCCGAGGGTGAGGCCGATCCCGATCATCCCCACGGCGCGGCCGCTGTGGGCGGGGCCCGCCATGGAGGCGGCGGTCGGCATGAGTACCTGCGGGATCACCGTGGTGGTCGACAAAGCGACTGTGGCGATCGTGAGCGTGGCGAGGTTGGGAGCCGCCGCCGCGACCAGCAGCCCGGCGGTCGTCAGCAGCAGCAGCGCGGTGGTCAGGCGGCGCAGTCGTGCGACGTCCGCGAGGGGGACCACCAGGCTGATGCCGAGCGCGTACCCGATCTGCGCGGCGGTGGCGACCAGGCCGGCCGCCGACCCCGAGACCCCGAGACCCGAGGCGATGGCGTCCAGCAGTGGCTGCGGGAAGTAGATGTTGGCGACCGTGAGGGCGCCCGCGACAGCGAGGGTCAGTGCGGTCCCGCGCCCCAGGCCCGAGCGGGGCGGTGCGGTGGGTGCTTCGACGGTCAAGGTCGATCCCCTCTGTGTTGACCTGTGTTGACCAGATCTGTGGACGATGCGTGGATCATATTGCCATTGAGGCAATGTATGTGGCAACCTCTTGCCAATCCCTGGAAAACGGCACCGCCGACACGGCTGCGGGCTGTTCCCTGATCGCAAGGTGGAGTACATGAGGAGCGCGGAAGTACCTCCGGTGGCAGTACTGGTGGATGCCTACACGACGGGCAATCACTTGCCTCCAGCATTTGCCAAACTCGGAGTCGACGTGGTGCACGTCCAGAGCACGCCCGAGCTCATGACCTCCATGAGGCTGCCCGATCTCACCGCATACCGGGCAACGATCCCGTACGGCACCCCGGCCGAAACCGCCGCGCGCCTCGCGGAGTTCAGCCCTGTCTGCGTCGTGGCCGGACAGGAACCGGGCGTACCGCTTGCCGACGAACTGTCCGAGCTGCTCGGCCTGCCGGGCAACGGCACGGCCCTTTCCTCCGCCCGCCGCGACAAGTACGAGATGATCGAGACCCTGCGCCGCGCAGGCGTCCGCTGCGCCGACCAGTTCAAGAGCGACAGCGCCGAGGCGCTCGTCGCCTGGGCCGAGCAGCGCGGCCAGTACCCCGTGGTCGTCAAGCCGCTCTCCTCCGCCGCGACCGAGGGCGTGGCCATCTGCGGCAGCGCCGAAGAGGTCCGCAAGGCCGCCGAGGCCGTGCTCGGCACCGTCAACATCTTCCACGAGCGCAATGACGAGGTCCTGATCCAGTCCTTCCTCCAGGGCGAGGAGTACATGATCGACGTCGTCTCGTACGCGGGGCAGCGCCACATCTGCGGCGTCTGGCAGTACCACAAGCGCCGTGACGGCACCCACCAGTTGTACGACCGCGACTCGATCACCCCGCCGGACACAAGCCCCGCGCCCGAGATCATCGCGTACATGCACCAGGTGCTCGACGCGCTGGGCATCCAGTACGGCCCCACCCACGCCGAGGTCATCGTCACCCCGCAGGGCCCAGCCCTCGTCGAGGTCGGCGCCCGTCTCAGCGGCGGAACGCTGCCCGACTTCCATGACATCTGCCTGGGCGGGAACCAGGCCGACATCACGGCCCTCGCGTATGCCAGGCCGCAGGAGTTCCTCGACCGGTACGCGGGCCGTACCTACCGCAAGCTGACCCACGCGAGCATGGTCTTCACCGCCACCGAGCTCGACGGCGTCGTCGAGAGCCTCGACCAGGACGTGATCGCGGAGATCGAGTCGCTCCCGTCCGTCCACAAGCTCGTCCCCAAACTGGCTCCCGGCAGCCGGATGCGTCCGACCGTCGACCTCTACACCGCCACCCTCGCGGCGCACCTCTGCCATGCGTCGGCCGAGGTCCTGGAGCAGGACTACGCGCGCATCCGGCAGCTCAAGGACCGCGTCTACCGCCTGCGCGACGACTCGGGGCGGGCCGCCGCGTGAACACCGCACCTCACACCCATTCCCAGCCCGAGTCCCATCCCCCCTCCCCCGAGCTGCTGTTGATCGGCGGCGGCGGCGCGATGACGCTCAGCGTCGACGTCGCCGTACAGGCACTGGAGCAGGCCCGAGCCCGTGGACTGCGCACCCATGTGACCAACCTGGGCGACACACTCGCCGCCACCCCTGCGGTCACGGCCGCGGCCGGCGGCGCGAGCGCCGTCGACTTCACCCGCCCCGGCGACACCGCCGACTGGGCGGCCGCCCGCGCCGCGGCCGGTGAGCGCCCGGCCGTCGTCTTCGGCGTACGGGAGATGGCGCAGGAGGCGGTCGCCGAGACCGCACAGGCCCTCGCGCTGCCGGGCAATCCGCCCGCCGCCGTACGCCGCATCCGTACCAAGGACGCCTGCCGGGCGGCGCTGGCCGCCGCCGGATTCCGCCAGCCTGCCGTCCGGTTGTGCGCGGACGAAGCCGAGGCGCGCGCCTTCCTCGCGGGTTCGGCCGGCCCGTGGGTCGTCAAGCCGCGCGACGGGGCGGACAGCGCTGGGGTGCGCAAGGTGACCGGCGTCGACGACCTGCCGGCCGCGCTGGCACAGCTGCCTGACCGCGAAGCCCCGTTCCTGGTCGAGGAGTTCGTCGAGGGCGCGGAGTTCAGCGTCGAGGGCGTCTTCCTCGACGGCACCCCGCGCGTCCTTGCCGTCACGGCCAAGGAGAAGCTGGAGCCCCCGTACTTCGTCGAGATCGGGCACGTGCTGCCCGCCGGCCTCCCGGAGGACACCCGCCGCGAAATCGAGCACACCGTCACCGCGGCGCTCACCGCCCTGGAGCTGCGCTTCGGCCTCTTCCACGTGGAGCTGTGGCTGACCGCCGACGGGATCGTGCTCGGCGAGGTGCATGCCCGCATCGGCGGCGGCTGGATCCACCGGATGCTCCCGCACGCGCTGCCCGGACTTGAGCTGTACGGCACGGTCTACGACGACGTACTCGGCCACCCCGTCCAACTGCCCGCGGCCACCCGGGCCGCCGCCACCCGCTACTTCACCCCGCCCGCGGGCCGGGTGACCGCCGTCGAGGGCTGGGACGAGCTCCGCTCGCACCCGTCCGTGCTCCACGCCGAACTGCACGTCGCTCCCGGCGACGTGGTCTCCGGCTTCCGCAGCGGCGGCGACCGGGTCGGCGCGGTGGTCGTCGGCGCGGACACCCCGTCGGAGGCGCGCGAACTGGCCCGCCGGCTCGTGGACTCGGTCCGGTTCACGATCGAGCCGGTCGAGCCGGCACCGGAGGTGTCACTCACCCTCGAAGCCCGGCCGCTCACCAGCTCGTTCCAGATCTCCCACATGACCATCGAGACCGTCGACATCCTCCGGCTGCGCCTGCTGGCCGGCGGCGCGACCGTCGGCGAGGGCGAGATCGCCGCCGACAGTGGCTACGGGCAGGACGGCCCGGCCATCGCCGCCGAGGCAGAGCTGCTGGCCCGCGCCCTGGCCGGGGAGTGCGACCGCGGTGCGGATCGCGTGGCGCCCGTCCGCGCCCGACTGGAGAAGGCCGCGGCGGACGGCGTCAGTGCGCCCGCCCGGATGCTGGTGGAGATGGCCTTCCTGGACCGCGCCGCCCGGCTGGCCGGCGTACCGGTCTGGCAGCTCCTCCGGCTCCCCGAGCCCGGCCGCGTCCGACTGCTGCACACCGTGCCCATCGGCGAGGAGATCCCCCTCGACGGCCGGCCGCTCAAGATCAAGCTGGGCGGTCCGGACGACGAGCAGGTGCTCCGCTCGCTCGTCGGTGTCGACGCTCCGCTGATCCTCGATGCCAACCGCGGCTGGGACCGGCAGGACTGGGAGCGGCTTCGCCCCCTGGTGACGGGGCTCGCCCCGGCCGTCCTGGAGGACCCGGTGCGCGATCCGGCGCTCCTGCCCGAGATCCGCGCCGCGCTGCCCGGCACCGCCGTCCTGCTCGACGAGGGCGTCGCCACCCCGGCGGACGCGGAGTTCGCGGTGCGCGCGGCCGGAGGTCTCAACGTCAAGCTGATGCGCTTCGGCGGTCTCCTGCCCGCACTCACCGCCCTCACCGGCGCGACCGAGCAGGGCGCCGCCCGGATGCTGGGCTGTTTCCTGGAGCCGCCGCGAGCCATCGCGTACGCCGCCCAGCTCGCGGGCCTGTCCGACTGGTCGGACCTGGACGGCCACTTCTGGGTGAGCGACGACCCGGCAGTCGCCGCGTACGAACTGGACAGCAGCAGCCCCGGGATCCCGCGGATCGCGTACGGGACGGGTGATCCGGCATGACGGACGTCAAGCAGCGCCTCCCGTACGGCAGTTGGGACTCCCCCGTGGGAGCCGAGGACGCCGCACGCGGCGACGTCCTGCTCGAATGGGTCGGCTTCCTGGGCGAGCACGTGTGCTGGACCGAAGTGCTCCCGGAGGAGGAGGGCCGCAGCGGGCTCATGTGCCGCTCCGCGGACGGCATCCGCGAGGTGCTCCCGGCGGGCTGGGACGTCCGTACCCGGGTCATCGAGTACGGCGGCCGCCCCTGGCTGGCCCTCTCCGACCGCGCCGAGGACGGCCTCGTCTTCAGCAACGGCCCCGACCAGCGGGTCTACCGCTGGCGGCCGGGCACCGTGCCCGTACCGCTGAGCCCGGCCGGCGCCTGGGCCGGCGAACTGCGGTACGCCGACTTCGCTGTGCGCGGCGACGAGGTGTGGTGCCTGCGCGAGACGGTGACGGACGACACCGCCCGCACGGCCGAGCGCCACCTCGTGGCGCTGCCGCTGGACGGCAGCGCGGCCGGCGACCCGTCCCTCGTCCGCGAACTGGCCGCCACCCACCACTTCATGACCGGTCCGCGCATCGAACCGGGCGGCGACCGGGTGGCGTGGCTCGGCTGGAACCACCCGGACATGCCCTGGGACACGACCGACCTGATGGTCGCCGGCATCCGTCCGGACGGCACACTCGACGAGGCGACGAGGCTCCTGGGCGGCGACGGCGAATCGGTCACCCAGGCCGACTGGGCCACCGACGGCTCGGGCAGTCTGTACGCCGTCAGCGACCCGGACGGCTGGTGGAACGTCCACGCGATCGACCGGGGCGGCCGGGTCCGCAATCTGTGCCCCCGCCCCGAGGAGTTCGGCGAGGCGTTGTGGCGGATCGGCCTGCGCTGGTGCCTGCCGCTGCGCAGCGGCAGCCTCGCCGTGATCCACGGCGTGGGCGAGCGCAGGCTCGGCATCCTCGCCGACGGCACGCTCATGGACTTCGACGACCCCGCCACCGAATGGCACTTCGCCGCGACGGACGGCCGCCGGGTCGCCGCCGTCTCCTCGTCGCCCGGCCGGCGGCGCACCGTCGTCGTGGCCGACCCGGCCGACGGCAGTGTCGAGGTCGTACGGGCCCCGGCCGGGGCTTCCTTCGACGCCTACGCCACCACCCCGTACCGGCGCACGTACGCCGGCAGCGGCGGGGAACCGGTCCACGCACATGTGTACCCGCCGTACCACCCCGGCATCACCGGCCCCCAGGGCGAACTGCCGCCCTGGCTGGTCTTCGTGCACGGCGGCCCCACCAGCCGCACGCACCTGGTCCTCAACCAGGAGATCAGCTACTTCACGAGCCGGGGCATCGGCGTCCTCGACGTCCAGTACGGCGGCTCCACCGGCTACGGCCGGGCGTACCGCGAACGGCTGCGCCGGAGCTGGGGCCTGACCGATGTGAGCGACTGCGCCACCGCGGTCCGCGGCCTGATCGCCGAGGGGCTCGCGGACCCGCAGCGCGTCGCGATCCGCGGCGGCAGTGCGGGCGGCTGGACGGCAGCCGCCTCGATCGCCGCCGAACCGGATCTCTACCGGGCGGCCGGAATCTACTACCCGGTGCTCGACCCGGTGAGCTGGCGCGACGAGACCCACGACTTCGAATCCCGGTACCTGGACAGCCTGATCGGCCCCTGGCCGGAAGCCGTCGACCAGTACGAGAAGCAGTCGCCGCTGGCCGGCGCGGAGCGCATCCGCGCACCCTTCGTCCTCCTGCAGGGACTGGACGACACCGTCTGCCCGCCCGCACAGGCGGAGCGGCTGCTCCAGCGAATCGACGGCTGCACAGCCGACACAGCCCCGTACCACTGTCTGACCTTCGAAGGTGAGGGGCACGGTTTCCGGCGCTCCGCCACCATCGCCGACTCGCTCCGGGCCGAACTGCGGCTCTACGGCCGGGCACTCGGCTTCGCCCCCGCGCACTGAGCGCGCTCCCGCGCCCCGCGCGGTCCCACGCTCCTTGAACGAACAGAGGCACCCTCATGTCCACACTTGAGCAACTGAACTTCGACCGGCTGGCTCCTGGCATCCGCAGGGAGCTCAGGAACCTCCGGACCCTGGACAACCATCACGCCCCGCTCGCCATCCTCTTCGAGTACACGCTCATCGCCGCGTCCGTGGCGCTCTGCGTCGGGGTCTCCTACTGGTTCTATCCGGTGGCGCTGGTCGTCATCGGCTCCGTACAACGGTTCCTGGCGCACTTCCTGCACGAGTCCAGCCACAAGGTGCTCGCCAGGAACAAGGTCCTGAACCTGGCAGGCGGCTCCCTCTTCTCCGGGTATCTGGTGTGGCATCTGTACGGGCCCTACCGCAGCTCCCACGTCGGCAATCACCACCGCAACCTGGGCGACGCGCAGAACGACCCCGACTACAGCTTCCACATCGAGTGCGGCCTGTACGACACCGAGCGCTCCGACCGGCACTTCTTCCTCAAGGAAGTGGTCGCCTCCGCGCTGGGCCTGCGCACCCTCAAGTACCTCGGCTACATCGCGCGCGAGCGGGTCTTCTGCGACAGCTCGCAGATCACCGTGTCGGTGCCGGTGCCGCTGCGCACGGAGCAGCTGGTCTTCGTGACCCAGTGGGCCGCGATCTTCGGCGCCTCGGCCTGGTTCGGGTTCCTGCCGGAGCTGCTGCTCTTCTGGTTCGTGCCGCTGTTCACCACCAACGTGGCCATCGGCTGGCTGGCCGAGCTCTCCGAGCACTACCCGATGCCCGAGAGCGAGAACAAGCAGGTCCTGCTGACCCGTAACCGCCACGGCGTTTTCCTGGAGCGCTTCCTGATCAGCCGTCACAACGACCGCTACCACCTGGTCCACCACATGAACGCCGGCATCCCGTTCTGGAACCTCGGCCGCGCCCACCAGGTGCTGCTCGGCGACCCCGGCTACGCCGCGTGGGACGGCCTGTGGGCCGGCGCCTTCACCCGGCCGCGCGACCGGCGCGACAAGGAAACTGTGATCAGCTACGCCGCCAAGTACCGCACATGGCGCCGACTGGGCGGCGATCCGGCCGCCGCTGGGCCGAGCTTCGCCCAGCTGATGGTGCTCGCCGCCGGGTCGGGCACGGCCGGCGACCCCGCTGACTTCGTCCTGTCAGGGACCGAGCAGCTCTCCTGCGACGACGAAAAGGCCAAGGTGCTCTCATGAAGTCGGCAATGTCCCAGCGTGCCCTGCACGAGGCGGCCGGTCAGGGCCTGCGCATCCTGGCAGCCGACGAGCGGTGCCGCACCGCGTTCACCACCCCCGGCTCGGTCCTCCAGGACGTGCTGTCGCCGGCCGCGCGCCGGTACGTACTCGCCGCGGGCCGGGACGAGTTCCTCGACCACCTCGGCATCCTGCGCGGCAAGTCGTACCGGATCGCCGTGGAGTTCGTGGGCGAGGAGAACTCCGACCCCGCCGAGATCGAGCGCGTCGTCGACGAGTACCTGACGGTCCTCGCCCATGAGCCGGTCCCGGAGCAGCTCGGCTTCGACCTCTCCAACCTGGGCCTCGCGTTCTCCCAGGAACTCTCCCGGAAGAACACCGCACGGATCACGGAGGCGGCGGCGGCCCGGGGCTGTGAGGTCGTCCTCAGCATGGAGCGGGCGCCCGCCGTGGACGAGGTGCTCGGCACCTATCGTGACCTCGCGTCCGAGCACCCCAACCTCGGCGTGACCGTCCAGGCCTACCTGCACCGCACCGAGGCCGACATCGACACGATTCCGGTGGACGAGCGCAAGATCCGCCTGGTCAAGGGCGCTTTCACGGCGCCCACCGAGATCGCGCTGGGGCGCGGCCCGGCACTCGACGAGCGGTATCTGCGGCTCGCCGGGCGCCTTCTGGACCGGGGCGCCCGCCTGAGCCTGGCCACGCAGGACCCGACGGTCCTGGCCACGGCCAGGGAGAGCGGACTGCTGGACCGCGTCGAGGAGATCGAAATGCTCCACGGCGTACGTCCCGACCTGCTGCGCTCGTACCGCGAGGCCGGCTACGCGTGCCGGATCTACGCCACCTACGGCGAGAACTGGTGGCTGCACCTGCTGCACCGCCTGGCCGAGCACCCGCCGATGGTGCTCACCGCGCTCGCGGACATCGCCGAACGGCACCGGGGCGACAGCCGGACCGTCGGCGCGGGCTACTAGGGACACGCCCCTGGTAGCCGCACGAGTCGATCACGTACACGCACACAACAGAGCAGGTGGAGAACGATGAGGAACACAGGGGCCGCAGGAGCGGACCGGCTGATTCATCTGAACACGGCCGGAGCGGGTCTGGTACCCGCCGAGGTGCGGCGGACCATGGCCGACGTCCTCGACCGTGAGGCAGCCACGGGCTGTTACGAGACGGAGGGCTTCTTCGACGGGATCATCAACGACGAGGTCTACCGCCGGCTCGCCCGCGTGCTGGGCGCACCGGTCGCGGACGTCGCCCTGTTCGACAGCGCCACCCGCGCCTGGTGCGCCGTCGTGCCCCGGCTGTCCCTCGGCCCGGACGACCGGGTCTGGGTCACGCCCTACGAGTACGCGGGCAACCTCATCTCCCTGTTCAACCTGCGCGACCGCACCGGCTGTCGGATCGAGGTCGTCCCCACCCTGCCGGGCGGCGACCTCGACCTGGAGTGGATGACGGCCAACATCGCGGACGACGTCGCCCTCGTGTCGGTGACGCACATCCCCTCCGGCTGCGGCATCGTCAACCCGGTCGAGGCGATCGGGCGCCTGCTCGCCCCGTACCGCTGCTTCTACGCCGTCGACGCCTGCCAGTCCATCGGCCAGGTGCCGGTCGACGTTCAGCGCATCGGCTGCCAGCTCCTCACCGGCGCGGGCCGCAAGTTCATGCGCGGCCCGCGCGGCACCGCCTTCGCCTACGTCGCACCCGAACTGCGCGCGGCGCTGGTCCCGGACTTCCACGATCTGCACGTGGCCCGAATCGACTCGGCCACCGGCTACCGGATCGACGACCACAGCGCCCGCTCCCTGGAGCTCGCCGAGCGCAGCACCGCCGCCGTGGCCGGGTTCAACACCGCGCTCACTCTGTTCGAGGAGGGCACTCCTTTCGACCACAAGGAGGTGTTCCGGGCACTGCGCGCCACCCTGGAGGACATCCCGGGCATCGAGCTCATCGCCCCCGGCACCGAGCAGTCGGGCATCCTCTCCTTCCGGCACCCGGACGTCGCCGCCGAGACCGTCAGGGACCGGCTCGCCGAACAGCGCATCAACGTATGGAAGATCGTCGGGCACCACACCCCGATCTACATGGCGGAACGCGGCGTGGAGACCGCCGTCCGCGTCTCGGCGCACTACTACAACACCCTTGAGGAGATCGAGGAGTTCGGACGGGTCCTGCGCGACACCCTCGGAGCGGGGGCATGAGCGCCCGCCGTCAGGAAGTCCTGCACACCACCGTCAGCCGCTGGGCAGCCGAACGCCCCGAGGCGACCGCCGTCGTGCACGGAGCACGCAGGCTGAGTTACGCGGAACTCGACCGCACCGCCGACTCCTGGGCCGCTTCCCTGGCCCGCCGGGGCGTCGGCCCCGGCGACCTGGTCCCCGTACTGCTGCCGCGCAGCGCCGAGCTGATCGCCTCGGTACTCGCCGTGCTGAAGCTGGGAGCCGCGTACGCGCTGCTCGACGCCGCCTGGCCGGAGCGTCGTATCCAGGAGGTGACCGCCGAACTCGGGGCGCGGCTGATCGTCACGGAGGACCCCGACGGAGGTCAGACGGGGCTACCGGTGTGGTCGCCCGCCGCCCACCGCGAAGACCGGGAGCCGCCCGCCGGTTTCCGGCCCGCCGAGGTCACCGCCGACGCGCCCGCCTGTGTCTTCTTCACCTCGGGAACGACCGGGCGGCCCAAGGGAGTTCTCACCCCGCACCGCGCCACCGCGCGCCTGGTGCGCCCCGGCACCTTCGCCCGGTTCGGCACCGGCACAGTGATCCCGCTGGCTGCCGCACTGCCTTGGGACGCGTTCTCGCTGGAACTGTGGACCGCGCTGCTCAGCGGCGGCACCTCGCTCGTCGTCGACGAGCCGTATCTGTCCGGGCAGGTGCTCCGCGACGCGGTCACCCACCACGGCGCCGACACGGTCTGGCTCACCAGCAGCCTGCTCAACATGATCGTCGACGAGGACCCGGATTCCTTTCGGGGTCTGCACCAGGTGATGACCGGCGGCGAACGGCTGTCCGTCCCGCACGTACGCGCCTTCCTCCGCCACCATCCCGGCATCGCCCTGATCAACGGGTACGGGCCGGTCGAAAGCACCGTCTTCGCCACCACCCACCGCATCACCGCGTCCGACTGCGACCTGCCCGGCGGCATTCCCGTCGGCCGACCGGTCCCGGGTACGGAGATCCACCTCGTCGACGGCGAGATCTGTGTCGCGGGCGACGGACTCGCCTTGCGCTACCTCGGTGACCCCGCCCTCACCGGGGCCAAGTTCCCCAGCATTCCCGTACGGGGCAGGGACGTTCGCGTCTACCGCACCGGCGACCTCGGCCGGTTCGACGAGGACGGCGTCCTGCACTACCTGGGACGCGCCGACCGGCAGGTCAAGATCCGGGGCCACCGGATCGAGCCGGCCGAGGTCGAGCGGCAGATCGAGACACTGCTCCCCGGTGTCCGCACGTGCCGAGTGGTGGCTCGCCGCGACGAGGACGGGAACGCCGAGGGTCTGCTGGCCTTCTGCGTACCCACAGCGCCGGGAGACGGGCTGGCCGGGGCCGAAGACGTCCTGAGGGCCGGGCTGGTGCACTACCAGCGGCCGAACGCCGTGGTTCCGGTAGCCGCTTTCCCCGTGACCGCCAACGGCAAGCTGGACGAGCGGGCGCTGCTGGAATCGGCTCCGGTTGTGGCCCATGCGCCGGTAGCGGCCCCCGTCGGTCTCCCGCAGACGCCGTCCGTCGCCCGGGACGACGAACCGGATGACGAGCCGGATGACGAGCCGCTGGTCGGGCTGACCGCCGCCGTCTTCGCGGCGGTCCTGGACCGGGCTTCCGTACCGGCCGACATCGCCTTCACCGATCTCGGCGGCACTTCGCTGGGCGCCGGCCGGGTGTGCGCGCGGCTCGCGGCGGAACTGGGGCGGCCCGTGCCCGTATCACGGCTGTACGAGCACCCGACCGCGCGCGGTCTGGGGCAGTGGCTGGCGCGGATGGGCTCCGCCGGGAGCACGGCCGTCGGGGAGGGCGCGGATGTGCCGCTCACGCCCATGCAGACCGGCTTTCTGACCAACCATCTCCTCAATCCCGAGGACCGCTCGGCCCATTGCCTGCTTCTCTTCCGCATCGACGGAGAGGGCGGCGCGGACGGCGAGCTGGACCTGGATGCCCTCGACAGCGCTGTCGAGGCCGTGCACGACCGCCACGAAGTGCTGCGGATGGCCTACCGCGCCGCGCCCGAACCCGTCGCCTGTGCCGTGGAGTTCCCCGCCCCCGTACTGGAGGTCCTGGACGCCGAACCGGACGCGGACGCGGCGACCGCGGTGCTGTGCGAGACGCTCGGCGCACCGCTCGAACTCACCGAGGGCGAGGTGTGGCGTACCGCACTGGTGCCGCTGGAGTCCGGCCGGTCCTGGGTGTTCGGCTGCGTCGTCCACCACATCGCCTTCGACGGCTGGTCGGAGTCCGTGATGACGGCGGACCTCGCCGATGCGTACAACGCGGCCCTCGCCGGTTCGGGCACATCCACCCGGCCCGCGGCGCTCTCCGCCGCCGAGAGCGCAGGCCTGCGCTCGGAACGGCTCGCTCTGGTTGACCTGGAGCGCCAACGAGGGGTGCTGGAGGCCGAGTTGTCCGGCGTACCGGAGCTGGTGTGGCCCCTCGCGCCCGACCGTACGGATGATGTCCGCCGTCCGGTACGGATCGAGCGGCTGCTCGACCAGGACGCGGCGGCCCGCATCGACGCGGCCGCCACCCGCGCGGGCGTCACCCGGTATGCCGTACTGCTGGCCTGCTACGGACAGTTGCTCGCCGAAGTGACCGGCCGGCGCGACTTCGCGGTCGGAGCACCGGTCGCGCAGCGATTCGACACCCGCCTCGAAGAGGCCGTCGGCTGCCACATCGAGATGGCGTGCCTGCGACTGCGCGGGGAGGTCCTCGACGGAGGCTCCGACGCCATCGCCGAGGCCGGCCGCATCATCGACCGGGCCTTCGGCGCCCAGGACGTGGCCTTCCACGACCTCGTACGTCTGCTCAACCCGCCGCGCACCGGGCGGCCCCCGCTCTTCCAGACCCTCCTGGTGCTGCAGGACAACGCCGTCCCGGAACTCGCACTGTCCGGGCTCACGACCGTGCACCTCCGCCCGCCGTACCTGGACATCCCGTTGGAGGTCCAGACGGAGTTCTGGCCCCTGCCCGACGGCCGGCTGCGGCTCGCGCTCAACTACCGGCCCGACGCGGTCCCCGACATCACCGCCCACGAGCTCGTCAAGCGGCTGGCCGACCTCGTACACACCCTGCCGCTGCCCGAAGGAGACCTGTCATGACCGTGCTGGCCCCCGAGTCCGTCGACCTCGCCAACCTCGTCGACCCCGAGCTGTACGCGACCGGGGACCCGTATCCCGTCTGGCGCTGGATGCGGGACAACGACCCTGTACGGCTGCACGCCGCGACCCAGTACCCCGCCTTTTGGTCGGTCACGCGGTACGACGACATCCGCACCGTCTACAACGACGCACGGGTCTTCAGCTCGGCCGAGGGCATCCTGCTGCGTCCCCTCGCCCACGGCAAGGACCCCGGCGGCGGCCGCACGCTCGCCCTCACCGACCCTCCGCACCACAAGGCCCTGCGTTCGCTGGTCGCCGACTGGTTCACCACGCGATCGGTACGCGCGCTGGAGGAGGCGATGCGCGGTGCGGTGCGCCAGGTCGTGGCCCGGGCGGCCGGACTGGGCGAGTGCGACTTCGTCACCGACATCGCAGCACGGCTGCCGCTCTACGTCATCTGCCGGCTGATGGGAGTACCGGACCACGAGCAGGAGATGCTCTTCTCCCTCACCAGCAAGGCCTTTGGCGCGGGCGAGGCGGAGACCCGCAGCATCGCGCACCAGGAAATCATGGCGTACTTCCTCGAACTGATGTACCGGCGGATGGACCAGCCGGAGGACGACCTGGTCAGCGCCCTGGTCAACGGCGAGGTCGACGGCAACCTGCTCTCCGAGGAAGACATCCTCCTCAACTGCGACAACCTCCTGGTGGGCGGCACGGAGAACGTCCGCCTCGCGGTCGCAGGCGGAATGAAGACCTTCCTCGACCATCCCGCCGACTGGGAACGGCTGCGCGCCGACCGCGCTCTGATGCCCACGGCGGTGGAAGAGGTACTGCGCTGGACCTCCAGCGCGACCCACATCATGCGCACGGTGACCGAGCCTGTAACGCTTCGCGACCGCCTGCTGGAGGCAGGCGACCGGGTGGTCATGTGGACCCCCTCGGCCAACCGGGACGAGCGCTACTTCGAGAACCCGGACGTCTTCGACATCACCCGCCGCCCCAACCGCCACCTCGCGCTGGGTGCCGGGGAACACTTCTGCCTCGGGGCGATGATGACCCGCACCGAGATGCGGATCCTCTTCACGGAACTGCTCGACTCCGTACAGCACATCGAACAGACCGGCCCGGCCGTCCCGCTGCGCTCAATCGTCGTCAACGGCCTGGAGAGCCTCCCGGTAAGGATCACCGCGAAATGAACATCTACACCGTCATGACGCTGGCCTCCCCCTCCGAGAAACCACGGCCCGCATCCGGACCGCGATGGCCCACAGGCCTGTTGCCGTGGGGCACCACGAGCCCGCGTACAGGAAACCGCGAGGCGGGCAGGACCGACGGCGCCGCTCCAGGTCGTGGCAAGGAGCCCTTCCGACCGACCGCGAGCTGACCACCCTCCGGGCCGGCTCGGCTGCATGAGTAGGCTTACGTGTTTGCTTTGGCATCCGTAGTGATGCATCGTCCGTCGGCCTCGACCTGACGACGGGCTACCCCCGCATGGTGTACAAGACCGGCGAAGGAAGCCGCTGGGGCCTCGCAGCCGCCGGCAACCGCGTCTTCGTCCACGACTCGCACTCACTGACCGCCCTGCCGGTCTTCTGAGCCGCCTCCGGACCGGGGACACAGCCTGGTCCGGGAGGCGGCTTACCGCTACCCCCGCCAGAAAGTGCGTCGGGCGTGCGTCAAATGCCGCCCGTACCGCCCACGACGCGCATAGCCCGAATCCACAGGTCAGACGCCCTTTGTCGCAGGCTCCAGGATCGCCACGCACTCCACGTGATGCGTCCCAGGAAACATACGCAGACGCCAGGCGGATCTCATTCGCGGCCACGCAGGCGCTGCCGAACCCCCTCGGCACAGCCGCCCGCCCGCGGTGCTTCGCCGCCGTGCCGACTGTGGGGTGCTCGTTACGGGGTGCGGAGGTGTCGCGTGAGCTGTTGGAGCACTGTCCAAGACTCGGCGTCAGTGCCGCTGCCGAGGGGGTAGTGCAGACCGGGGCGGCTGTCGGGACCGAGCTGAACGGGGCGGAGGTTCAGGGGAGGGCGCCGGGCGTGGCCGAGGCCGATGTCGCTGACGCTGTCGGGCCCGAGGGTGTAGGCGATGGGGACGGGTGGTGTCTCCAGCCGCGGAGGGATGGTCAGATCGCGGCGCGCAGCACGCACGGACGCGATCATGGACGACAGACCGTGCCGGGTGGCGAGTGTCTCGGCGACGGGCTGGACCGCGTGCAACGGCGGCTCTTCGTCAGGGCGGTAGCCGGTGACGAGAGTGACCTCTTCCTCGACGCCGTCCTTGGTCCGCGTGACTTGCATGGTGGCGATGGCCGGACGGTCCGGGGAGCCAATGGCAAGGAGCCAGGTGGGCTTGGGGGCCCGGTGACGTGCGAAGTCTGTCAACTGGCGAGTGGACCATGGAAGGTTGATCGGCTCGGCGGTACTCCAGCCCGCCGGTGAACTTCCGGTGAGCGTCTGCCATGCCGCTTCCAGCGCCCGTCCGAGGACGAGCTGCTCGTCAGGGGCGTGCCGGGTACTGAAGGAGAGGATGAGCTGCCGCTCATCTGTCTCGGCGCCCCGCGCGAAGGACGAAGCTACGGCCGTGGCACCCGCATCGGTGCGGACCGGGGCGAACGTGCCGTCCTGCCATCGCAGTACGGCACCGGAAAGGCCGTCGTAGTAGCCGCACTCCTCGTCCTGGACGACCCAGCGGTTCGGTGCGCCGGTCAGTGCGGTGCGCGTGGCCAGGGTGAGGCGGGCATGGGGCGGGGTGACGATGTGCAGCGCCCTGTCGGTCTCGGTGCACACACTCAGGATGTCGGAGAGCCACGCTGTCATGGCGACGAGCGGCCGCTCGGACAGAACGACAGCGGTGGAACCGGTGAGTACGTCCACGGCAGGAAGGGCGTCGGCGTCCGCAGGCAGGGCAGTGACGTCGGGGCTGAGCGGTACGACGGCGGTGTGTGCGGCCTCCGGCGGCCAGGTGACGCCGCCGAGCACAGTCGTCAGTCGGCCGGCGAACGATCCGGCCAGGCGCTCCGCCTGGGGGACGGCGGTCGAAGCTCGGGCCTCGGTCCACCACAGTGGTGCCGTCGGAGCGCCCGCAGCCACGGTGCCCAGCAGCCGTTCCACCTCCCCGGGAGTGTGAACCAGGATCGGCGCCTCGATGGAGACCAGCGGGCGTCCGCCCGGTCCGCAGAGCTGGATCACGGCTCCGTCCGCGGTGGTGGCCACGCCGAGATCCGGCCCTCCGGCATGAAGTCCTGCGACGACAGTCCACAGGTCGGGCATCTTCGGGGTGAGGGCGATGACGTCGTTCGTCACAAGGTGTGTCCTGGGCCTTCTGGAGCGAGAGCAGTCTGAATCAGCTGATGGGGGTGGCCTCGGCGGACTACAGTGCCGCGGCCCGGCGGCTGCGCGGACGCGTACAGGCCGGGAAAGAGTTGCCCCTCGGAGCGGTCGCCACTCATGACGACGGCAGTGGTGCCGGTCTCGCGCAGGGTGGTCAGGAACGGTTCGTAGAGGGCGCGGGAGGAGCCGGCGACGCGTCGGGCGACGACGAAGTGCAGGCCGATGTCCTGTGCGGAGGATATGTACGGCAGGAACGGGGCCAGCGGCTGCTGTCCGCCGGTGGCGAGGATGTCGTAGTCGTCGACGAGGATGACAATGCGGGGGCCGGTGAAGCCGGGGACGTCAGCGAGGGAGTCGTGGTCCGCGGTGTTGTCCGGCAGCCGCTTGTCGAGTTCGGTGGCGATGCCTGACGCGAGGGCGGAGCCCAGCTTCGCGTTGTGGGCGTATCCGCCACGGTAGGGCTCGGGGACGACTCCGCGCAGTCCGCGGCGCGGGTCGAAGACCGCGAAGACGAGTTCGTCCTCCGAGTAGCGGTCGATGAGCTGTTGTGAGATGAGCTTGAGGAGGTTGGTCCTGCCGCACTCGGTGTCTCCGAGGATCAGCAGATGCTGATCGTGCCCGAACAAGTCAAGGAGCACGGGTTCCAGTGCCTCCTGGCCCAGACCGATGGGGACCAGCTTCGGCTCGGTGGCCAGGGACGGCAGCCCGTCGGCAATCAGCGTGGTGGGCAAGACGCGTACTGGTGCGGCGAGTTCACCGTGCCAGGTCATGCGAATCGTACGGGCGGCCTCTTCCAGCGCCGGCCCGATTCCGGCAGCGGATGCGACGGCGTCGATCCGGGGCAGGGCGACGTGCGCGAAGAGTTTGGCGTCGGTGAGCACACGCCCCGGCTCGTCGGGAGCGAGTGTCTCGGAGAGCTTACGGTCGACACCTGAGTCCGCCGGGTCGTTGAGCCGCAGTTCAGCGCGTGTGCCGAACAGTGATTGGGTGGCGATACGGACGTCGTTCCAGCGGAGCATGCCGGCGACGACGTGGATGCCGTAGCCGCTGCCACGGCGCAGCAGTTCGGTCACTGAGTCGTCCAGGTCGTCGAAGTCGTCGCGCAGCGCGCCGAAGCCGTCGATGATCAGGACGATGTCGGTGGAAGGCAGTTGTGGCACCTGCCCCGAGGCGCGCAGGGCGCGGAGCTGGTCGATGGAGTCGATGCCCAGGTCGCGGAAGAGTTCCTCTCGCGCGCCGAGCATGGCACGGACCTCGGCGACGGTGCGTGCGGCCCGCTCACGGTCCATACGTCCGGCCACCCCGCCGACGTGCGGCAGCCCGGCCAGGGCGGCGAGGCCGCCGCCGACCAGGTCGAGGCCGTAGATCGCGACCTCTTGCGGGGTATGCGTCATGGCCAGCGACAGGGCCAGCGTGCGCAGCAGGGTTGTCTTTCCGGACTGCGGACCACCGATGACAGCGACATGGCCGCCGGCCACGGTGAGGTCGAGGTTCCAAGGGCCCTGCCACTGCCTGGCGGGGTCGTCCAGCAGCCCCAGCGGCACGCGCATCAGACCTGGGCGCTTGGCGAGGTGCAGGCCGCGCTCCGAGACTTCGACAGGACCGGCGGTCGCATCGAGGGTGAGTGCGGCGGGGAGCGGTGGCAGCCAGATCCGCCGTACCGGAGCGGCGGCTGCCCGCAACTGGTCGCCCATCACCGACATCACGGTCGGTCCGGTCTCCCGTTCCCGCATCTCGGGTGCCGTCGTGGCCGTTGCATCCGGATCGGTGGATGTGTTGAAGACGCCGTAGGAAAGCACAGTCGGCTTGTCGGTCGCCGCCGGGCGTCGCAGCGCCGGGCCACGGTAAGCCCCAGAGACGTACCCAGCCTTGAAGCGTTCGTACGTCGAGGTGTCGACCTTGAGGTAACCGAAGCCGGGCAGCGGCGGAAGGTGGAAGGCGTCAGTGGTGTCCAGCACGGTGCGCGACTCGTCGGCCGAGAATGTTCGCAGGCCCAGTCGGTACGACAGATACGTGTCCAGGCCCCTGAGCTTGCCACCCTCGATGCGCTGGCTGGACAGCAGCAGATGCACGCCGATGGAGCGGCCGATCCGTCCGATCGAGAGGAACAGATCGATGAAGTCCGGTTTGGCGGTCAGCAGTTCACCGAACTCGTCGATCACGACGAAGAGATGCGGCAGTGGCTCCAGGTCCGGCTTCTGGGCACGCAGCGCTGCGTAGTGCCCGATGTCCGCGATGTTCCCGGCGTCCTTGAGTACCTGCTGGCGGCGCTTGACCTCACCGGCGAGGCTGGTGTGGACCCGCTCGACAAGCCCGGCCTGGTTCTCCAGGTTGGTGATGACACCGGCCACATGCGGCAGGTCCGCGAAAGGTGCGAAGGTCGCGCCGCCCTTGTAGTCGACCAGCACCAGGGCCAGGTCCTCGGGTGGATGCGTGGCGACCAGGGCGAGGACGAGCGTACGCAGCAGCTCGCTCTTGCCCGAGCCGGTGGCGCCCACGCACAGTCCGTGCGGCCCCATTCCGAGTTCCGAGGCCTCCTTGAGATCCAGCAGCACCGCCTCGTGCCGGTCGTTGACACCGATGGGCACCCGCAGGAAAGCCCGGTCACCACGCGGCGCCCACAACGCGTCCAGGTCCAGATTCGCCGGATCGGCCACGCCGAGCAGCTGCGCGAAGTCCACGGGGCCGGAGACCGGGGTGCCCTCGGAAAGGGATTCGGCCGACAGCCGCAGGGGCGCCAGCATCCGGGCAAGTCCCTCGGCGCCGGGCACCGGCAGTGCGTCGAGGGTGCCGTGTGTGGGGCGGGTCCCGGGGGTGCGCAGATCCTCGATCGTCACTCGGTCGCCGTCCACCCGGATCCGTACCGTCACCTGGTCCGGCTCGTGCACCTGCTTCTCCAGCAGATGCAGCACGGTGACACCCATGTTTGTGAGAGTGACGGCCTCGTCCGGCCTGGGGAGCTCGGCCGCGACGTTCCCGTACTCGTCGCTGATCACCAGGAGCCGATCGGTCATGCGCAAGGCATCATGGCTGGACAGGCCTCGCCGTACTTCCGCCGCATAGGCGGCGCGCGCCCGCAGCTCGTCACCGATCAGCTTCGCCAACTGCGTGAGACTGGGCGCGATCCGCCGGGCGGCCACCGGGGCTTCGCCGTTCTCGGGCGCAAGCACGTGCGGCAACCACTTCGCCCACGCCCACTCGTCCTCCCGCTCACCGGGGAATCCGAGGGCCAGGGCAACATCGTCCGGTGAGTGCGCCACAGCGGTCTGGAGAAGCAGGTTACGGGCCACCCGCACCACGCTGTCGCGCTCGCCGATGATGCTGATGTTGCCGGCGCGGTCCAGCGGGACAGTCAGCGGGAAATCGGTAGCGGCCGAGAAGCGAGCGATCAGGGCATTGGCTTCGTTGAGCATGAAGGGGTCGGGAGGTGTCAGCACACTGCTGACGCCCTGCTGTGCGACCGTCAGCTCCTGCTGGGGCACCTCACCTGTGCCGAGCCGCGCCCGCAGGAAGTCGGCGTCCGTACGGCGTCGTTCCCACAACCGCGATGGATCACGTACGACGTCGTACAGCGCCTCGGGCGGCGGATCGAGCAGCCGTGCAGCCTTCCGGCGCTCACGCTCCAGTCGGCCGAACTCCTCGCGAAGCTCCTCCAGATATTCCAGATACCGCTCGCGCTGGGAGCGCCGGGTGCGCTGCGCCTTGCCCCGCTGAGACACGAACAGCGCGACGGCACCCAGCAAGGCGAAGACCAGCACGATCGCACCGATGGCGGCGAACTGGCTGTTGCGGATCACCGTCATCATCACCACGGAACCCATGACACCGGCCATGGGCAGCAACGCGGCCGCCGCGTTTCCGATCTTTCCCTCGGGCAGGTTGGGCGGAGCCTCAACGGTAACGGGGCCGGGCGGCGTGAGCGGGCGCGTGGCGCGGGCCGGCCGGTGAATCAGCCGATACGTCACCGCACACCGACCGCACGCCGCAGAACCTCGGCGGCCAGCCCGGTGACACTTTCCCGCGTCGCCTGCCCCAGCAGTTCAGTGCGGACCGGTCCGCCCGCGGCCAGATGCCGGTCGTACGGGATGCCGATTACAGGAACACCGGCCTCCTGCAAGTG
Organism: Streptomyces spiramyceticus; assembly: GCF_028807635.1. Classification (NCBI taxonomy): domain Bacteria; kingdom Bacillati; phylum Actinomycetota; class Actinomycetes; order Kitasatosporales; family Streptomycetaceae; genus Streptomyces; species Streptomyces spiramyceticus. The sequence continues at coordinate 147,524 of NZ_JARBAX010000002.1, read as the reverse complement.
CCGGGTGGCCGCCTTCAGATCGGTGGTCATGTCGGGCGAGACCGAATTGAGCGCCACAACCGTGCCCGGCAGCGCTGGACGCGGGAGTCCTGCCATCCAGTCCAGCACCGTCCGGGCGCCTGCGACGCCCTCCAGCGTGGCCGGAGCCACCAGCACCCGTCCATGGGCGGTGTCCAACGCCGTGCGGGCTATGTCTCCCGGAAGCGATTCGCAGTCCACCACGGTCACTCCGAAGTACCGGCTCAACGCCACTGTCACCAATCGATAGGTACGAACGTCGAGTTGCGCACCGACGCGCCCCTGTCCGGCGGGCAGCAGCCAGCCGCCGTTCTCCAGCGGCACCAGATAGCCGGTGATGTCGGTCAGCAGCATCGACGGACGCAGGATCTGCGCCAGGTCGGAACACGACCAGCGGACCGACTCGGCACCTAGCCGCACAGGCAAGGTTCCGAGCGCCGTGTCCGCCTCCAGAGTCAGCACCGGATCGTGCCGGTAATGGTTGAAGGTCCGGCTCAGCAGCGCCGACACCGTGCTCTTGCCCGCGCCACCACGGATGCTGGTAACCGCGATGTGCCTTCCCGTGGTGACCGGCTGCTGCAGCTGCTCTGCGATGCGTGTTGTCTCGGCGACCTCACGGGCAACGGAGGTAACGGCCAGGCGCCGGAGGGAACGTCCGGTGCGGCGCATCGCGGAATCGCCGTGCTGCGAGCGCCCCTTGAGGAGAGCGAGCCGCGGATCGAGGACGGGGACAGACTCCGGGGTGGGGCGGGAGTTGACTGCTGGGTTTCCGGCCAATGGGGCGGATGGGGGCCTGCCCGTGGAGGGATTGGATCCGGGAGCCGCGGGTCCGTCCGTCGAGACGGTCGCTGGTACGGCGGGGGCCGGACGCTGCGGCTCCGGGGGAACCGCGGAAGCGGCCGACCGCGGTGCCTCTCTCTGCCCTTCCAAGGCCCCGGGCTGCCGCAACTCCCGCAGAATGTCCTGCTGCCAGCTGTCCCCAGCCATCACGTACCCCTTACCGGAACGTGTCGAGCAGACGCCCGTACACGCCGTACACACCGATCGCCAGAGGGAACAGAACGACAACGCCGACCGACTCGGCCATGTCCCCGATCCGCCGCAACCGCACCCGCACATGCTCGGCGGGCTCCACTGCGAGCACCACGAGCCCGGCCACAGCCAGCCCCACCACCAGGACGATCGGTCCGTACGCCGCGGAATGCTCCAGCCACAGCATGGCCAGGCGCACCACGAGGGCCAGCCCCACCGCGAGCAGCACCACAACCTCGGCCACCAGCGGAAACGCCCGCGCACGCAGCAACAGCACCACGGCCACCACAGACGCCAGAGTCACGGTCCACACCGTCGGCTCGCGGACCACCAGCAGCCCGGCAGCCCCCGCGGAAACCGCCATAACCACGGTCGTCAGCGCCAGCCCTCGATGGGCGGCTGCCAGCGCCGTAGCCACCTGATGCCGACTCACCGAAGCCCCGCCGGAGCGTGTGTCGTCCAGCCTCGTCAGGCCGGCAGCCATCAGAGCAAGGCGCGGCAGTACCCCCAGTACGACCACGGACGCCACTGCCAGCACCGTCCCGAGCCGGGCCTGCTGAACCGCTGTGCCCGCTCCGCTCTGCACGGCCGCCACGACTTCCCAGCCGACGGCCGACACCGCAACCGCGCCGGCACCGATCAGACCACCGCGGCCCAGAGGCGAGAACCAGCCCAGCAACAGCAGCATCAGCGCGCCTGCCCCGGCGACACCCGCCAGCCGTCCGGAACCGGACCACCCGTGGGCATCGGCCAGCCACCAGGCACCCAGTACAGCCTGTGCCCCACTGCTTGTGATCAGCGTGGTGGCCAGCCCACGATTACCCAGGCGGCCGGCCAGAGCGCCACCGCCTGCCAACACCAGTGCGAAAACGGGCAGTACGGCCCCGACAACGGCAGCTGAGAACGTGGCCCGCGCCAGCATCGCCGCCGTGACGACCAGGCACACTGTGACGATGCCCGCCGTCACCCGCCGCGTTGCGGGACGCCACCGCCAGGCCCGTACGCCAAGATCCTCCGCCACCTCATCGGTGACGTCGTGCACGACCGAGGCCGACGGAATATCCTCCACGCGCACCAGCCGCAGCACCGCGCCGTCCGGCACCTCTGCTGCAGCCAGCGTGCTCTCCTGCGCGATCAACGAACCGTCGGTGGTGACCAATTGCCGAAGCATCGGCTGCGCGGCGACCCGGTCACCCAGCAGCCGGATCACCTCCGGCAACAGCCGCCCAATCGGCTCGTCCGACGGCAGTACGAGATCGATACGCCGCTGGTCACCCACCAGAGTGATCCGGCTCAACTCCGTACGCTGCACCGCCGCCGCCCCCAAAGTCCCCATCCGATCGAACTTATCACCGAGCAGAACTGCTCACAGGACCCGGAACCGCTCCCTGCCCCTGCCCGACCAGCCGATTCGAGACGAACGACCACCCCACGCAGCCGGCACACAACACGGCCGCGATCACGATCCCGGCGAAGACCTTCCCCAACCGCTCATTGGCCGAGCGCCGCCCCCGCAGGGCCCCGAACAGCAAGGCATCGCACATCCGCCGACGCCGGACCGACACCGACTCCAGCAACTGGCTGTCGTAGTCCTGCGTCACTGCTGCTCTCCCTTACTCACGCCTCGAACCGGCCCAGCCTTGCGCGTGCCAGGAGAGGGCCTGAGCCTTCATCCGCTGTACCGAACTCCTTGTGCCGTCTCGATGAGCCTGGCCGCTTCGATGTCGCCAATCTGGACGTAGACATCGGTCCTCTCCTGCTCGGAGAGCTGCAGTTGTTCTGTCGGCTCCCAGCGCCAGTTGTGGGTAAACGCCTCGTCGCGCTGCTCGGCTCCCCTCAGGAGACGCCGCCTCAGGACGGGACCTCGGCGGTCCGTTGTCGCGTAGTAGGAGATCGATCCCTCGCCATCCAGGGCATCGAGCGTGGTGGTACGGAAGGTGAGGAAGGGCATAGCCACGAGATGGTCCTGCAGGCTCCTGGGCTTGATAGAAACGCCGGTCAGGTCGAGGAATCCCGCATCGTCCTGCAAGTACTCCCCCCCGCGCTCGTAGAAGAGGATCAGCGGCTCGTAGGGGTCGGGTAGGTCGGGCAGTGTGGCATTGCCCTGCGCGCGGAGTTCCGCAAATCGTACGGCTCCACTGCAGGTCTTCCTCGCGCTGTACGCGGCCTTCTTGAGAACCTCATGGAGTTCTGCGGCGAGTTCCGAAGGGAGCTGGAACCCCGGGTCGACGTATCCGGTGACGTCAAAGAAAGGCCAAGCGTCTTCCGCGCCACATGCCCGGGCCCACAGAGCAGAACGCCGCAGGTGTTCGTGCATCAGCAGGCGGCGGGACTGAGCGTGTCCGAAGGCGTAGTCCCAGTCACCGGACCAGTCGACGGCGCGAAGCCGTTCCAGCGTGGCGGTCGTCAGGCCATCGGTCACTTCAGTTCCATTCCCTTCGATCGCAGCTCCTGGAAGGCAGCTGCCATCACCTCGTCAATATTGGACAGGTCGGGCGCCAGCTCAACTTTCGGCGCTTCCAGCCCGAGCCCCTCCCATTGCGCGAAGCCCCCCTTGCGCTCACTGATCGAGAGCTCGTGGGCGCCGGCGTCCTCCCAGCCACTGGGCCAGGCGCGGTAGTGGCCGTCAGGGACACCATTCACCATGTCGACCGTCCATGACTGCGGGCGGTCGAATACGTAGGGGAGCCCTGCGTTCATTAGGTGACTTTCGATGTACTCATGCGCCACGAGACGCTGGAATCTCACCGCCTCGCCTTCGTCCAGGTTACGTTGCCCAGCTGCCTGCCAGAGGTCGCCCGGGTCGTCGCGCGGCGTGAAGAGTCCCTTCCTGGCCACACCCTTCTCCGTGACGACCACATGCTCTGTCCGGAACAGGTGGGTCTTAGCGCGCTGCAGCACGGATTCGCTGATGCCGGTGTTCCTGGACATGGCCGGGATGTCCACCGCGTCGGGAGTGGCCCGGATCTCATCGAAGACGCGCCCTGAGTACTCGGAGGGCTCAACGACGTAGCGCGCACCGTCCGACCTGACCCGGGATGCCGACTCGAGCGGCGGGTGGTCGAGACTGTTGACGTGCTCGTCGGTCGTACCGTTGGTGTCGCTGTGGCCGCCGATCGGCTCATCGCCGTGACCAGCACTCTGTCCGTCGCCGTGTCCAGCCGGTCCGTCGGTTGCAGCCGCTCCTGGGGCTCCGTCGGAGGTGGCTCCCGTCGCCCCCTCACTCACCGAATCCAGACGGTCTCCGCCGGCGACCGCGCCATGAGCTGCATCTCCGGATCCAGAGGAGGGAAAGTCTCCATTCCCCGAACCACCCTGGTTCATATGCTGGTTGGCCGGGGATCCGGATCCGACACCGCTGCGTACGTCACCGCTGTGCGTGGTCGGCAGTTCTGTGCCTCCGCCAGGAGCCGCGCGGGCGCCCGAGCCGACACCAATCGGTGTCTGTTCCGCGGAGCGTGCGGCATCATCCAGGGCGGCGCGGTCTGCGGCGGACAGTTCGCCCGCGCCCTTCCCGGCGACGCTTCCGTCCGGTCGTACGAGTTCCCCGTCCGCCCGCAGGATGTACCCCTCAGGGAGCAGGACTGACCCATCCGCGGCGTCGGGGAGGTCCGGTACGGCCTTGCGCAGGCCGGCCGTGATCTCGGCGATCTTCGGTGCGGCCGCTCCTGCCGCCTTGATCGTTGCGGAGACGGGGTCGAGCAGCCCGCCGATCTTGGCCGCGGTGCTCGCGGTCTTGGCGCCGAGACCGGCCTTGGCGGCCGTTCCCGCCTTGAGCGGGCCCACCCCGAGGGTGAGGACGTTGAAGACGACCGTGGCGGAGGCGCGCGCCGGATTCTCGCTCCACATGTCCCAGGCGACCAGGCCCTTGGCGAACTCCTTGGCGTCCTTCCTGCTCTCCTGGACGAGCGGCAGGTCTCCCAAGCCCCCCGGGCGCTCGTTGTGAGGGTCTTGCACGTAGTCGCCCGCTCCGAGGAAGACGCGGCCCAGCGCGGCCCATGTGTCGGAGGCGTCCGCGCCGATGCCCACCAGCGCGCCCAGGCCCTGAATGGTCCCCCAGATGTTGTCGACGATCAGGCCGTCCCAGACAAAGCTCTTGATGTGGCGGTCGATATTGCCCGGCAGGAACGTGCGTTCCTCGACGGTGCCCCAGGGGAGCTCCGCATCCTTCAAGGCATCGGCCGAATACCCGTACATATCTGGTTTGTTGGAACCGTCGTTGGCCTGGTACTTGACGCAACTGAACAAGGCCATGATCTTGTTCGCGGCCGTGCGCTCCGCCTCCCAGAACGCGACAGTCGTGGCAGTGACGTCGTTGACAAGAGCCTCGTTCTTGTCCACCTTTTCCTGGTCGCGCTGCCAGCTGTTCAGCAGGCCCTCGTCGCCCTTTGCCTCAGCGACGAACGCGATCGCCTGTTTCCGCAGATCGTCGAGCCGGGAAACCAGCGGCCGTATCTCGTTCGCGTACTCACCGAGCGCGCGGGCCACACTCTCCACATCAGCGCCGAGGTTCTCCCCGGCCGTCTGCACCGCGGCCGTGGTGGCGAACAGCTTCTCTGCCTCAGGAGCCTCGTAGTACGAGGACAGTGACTGGAACCGGCTGTGGATGTCCGTGCCCGTAGAGGTGAATCCTGAGCCGTCGGCGGACAGCGCCCCGACTGCCTTCTCCAGCTCCTCCTGACGTCCGGTGAACCTGGGTATGTCCTCGGGTTTGATCACTTGGTGCTCTTCCCGTCGACCCCAGGCAGTTTGAGATCGGGGATGGTGGGCGCCTTGAGGGCCTCCTGCTGCACCGTGTGAGCCATCTCCAGGTTGCCGGCTTCGTACGCCGCCAACGCCGCCCTGGCGCCATTCACTGATTTGACGGCACGCCGCTGCATGAACACCAACTGCTCTCGGCGAGCCACCGCAAACTGCATGAGCGCAGCCCCGACAAGGCCGGCCGTGCCGTCCCCGTCCGAACCCTCCTGGCTCAGCGTGCCCGCCCACTTGGCGGCGCTTTCCAGGTCTGTGGCGAAAGCCTTCACCTGCCCCGGCAGTGAGTCCACCGAGACGGAGGTCACCGCAAGTGCACCCTTCACCCCGGCAGGCTCCAAATCCCAACCCGTCACGTCATCCCCCTAGTTGTGAACGGCCGAGTCAGCCGATGGCGTCCACCGCGGCCTTGGCCCGGGCCAAGGTTGCCTGCGCGGTGGCATCGTTCTTCTCCAGCGTCGTGCGCACCAACTTGATGATGTTGCGCACCTCATTGGCCGCCACGTTCCAGCGGAGCTCCTTGCCGTGGTACTCGTCCGAGACTCCATCGGCGGTGAATTCCGTCATCGCGGCCTTCACCGCCCTGTCCCGATCTGCGAGAACCCGCTCCAACTGCCCGACGATGCCCTGCAGCCCGCTCTGCACCTCTACCGAGGCGCCTGTGTCGTAGCTGCGCCGGTCCTGACTTGCCATGGAAGTTCCCCCTATCGCCCGGAGAACCGGGCCGCGTCGAAGTTCGCAGATGCCATGTGCTGGGTGGCGTTGTCCTCGGTCTCCTGGTCACCGGTACCGAAGGCGTTGTCCATCCCGGACTGGCCGCCCAGGATCGCGTTCAGGGATCCGTTGAGCGCCGCGGTGATCTCGTCCGAACGGTTCTTGAACGAATCGAACGCGACCTTCCCCGATCCGTTGAACTTGCCCTCCAGCGGCTCCGCAGCCGCGATCAGCATCTGAATCAGCGTGCCGAGATCGGTACTCGACCCCACCGTGCTGCTGGTCAGTCCGGACAGCGTCGTACTGCCCATATCGAACTTCACAGATCCCCCATACAGTTCTGAACGGCAGTCACATAGTCCAAAGTCGTTGTATCTGACACTCTAGTTGTTCGCGCGGACCAGCCAACTCGACGTTGCATTCGCGACGTTATTGCTCGGTGGTGGCTCGAACCGAGCCACTACACACGAAAGCCGCCTCCCCGGACCAGCGACACAGCCTGGTCCGGGGAGGCGGCTTTCGTAGTTGATGCCTCGTCAGAATATATGTCGGGCGTGCGTCAAAGCAGCGTCAAAATGTCGCCTGTAACGCACGTGGCGCACATAACGCACACCAAGTAAAGCTGCAGGTCAGACGCCCTTTGCTGCAGGTTCCAGGATCGCCACGCACTCCACATGGTGCGTCATCGGGAACAGGTCGAACGCCCGCAGCGTCCGCGGCTTGTAGCCGCCCTCCCGGAAGTACGCCAGGTCGCGGGCCAGCGCCGCCGGGTCGCAGGCGACGTAGGCGATGCGTCGGGCGCCCAGGGAGGCCAGGTGCTTCACCGTCTGCTTGCCGGCGCCCGCGCGGGGCGGGTCGAGGACGATCAGGTCGGTCTCGGTGATGCCCGTGCGCGGCAGGACCTGCTCCACCTTGCCCTGTTCGATGCGTACGTAGGGCATGTCCTGGAGGTTGTGCCTGGCGTCCTCGACGGCGCGCTTGCCGGTCTCGATGCCGAGCACCGCCCCCTTGTCGCCGATGCGCTCGGCGATCGCACCCGCGAACAGGCCGACGCCGCAGTACAGGTCGAGTGCGGACTCGCCCTTGCGCGGCATCAGGCCCTGCATCACGGCCTTGACCAGGAGGTCCGGTGCCTGCGGGTGGGTCTGCCAGAAGCCGCCCATGCCTACGCGATACGTACGCTCGTCGGCCCGCTCCCGCACGAAGGCGCGGCCGTGCACGCGGTGTACGCCGCCGTCCTTCTCCTCCACGCGCAGCACAGAGACCGGCTTGTCCAGCTCCACGAGGGGGAGGCGGCCGCCCGGCTTCGGGGTGAGGATGACCTGCCGGTCGCTGGAGCCGGTGGCGGCGATGGCCTCGACCGACGCCATCTGCGGCCACTCGCGCTTCTCGATGCCCAGCTCGGTGACGCCCGGTGCGGCGATCATGCAGTGGTCGATCGGCTGCACGTCGTGCGAACGGTGCTTGCGCAGTCCGGCCCTGCCGTCGTCGTCGATGGTGTACTGCACGCGGGTGCGCCATGCGGGCACCTCGCCCTGGGGCAGCTTGTCGCCGGGGGCCGGCATGACCGTGCCGTCCCAGCCCGCCTCCTCCGGGGTGAGGTCCGCGAGGCGCATGAGCTGCTCGGCGATGACCTCGCCCTTGAGCCGCCGCTGCGCGCCCGGCTTCGCGTGCTGCCAGTCGCAGCCGCCGCACATGCCCGGTCCCGCGTACGGGCAGGGGGCCTCGATGCGGTCCTTGGACGCCTCCATGATCTCTACGGCGTCGGCGCGCAGGTAACGGGAGGTCTCGCCGCCGTCCGTGACGCGGGCGCGCACCTTCTCGCCGGGCAGCGCGTGACGTACGAACAGCACGCGGCCCTCTTCGGTGCGGGCGATGCAGTGGCCGCCGTGGGCGACAGGACCGACCTCGACCTCGTACTCCACCCCGACCAGTGATTCCTGGGATTCGTTCTGCATGACGGGGTGGCTCCAGAGGGTCAAAGGGGTACGGCCGGACAACAGCCCTCCAGTCTACGTGGGTGTCGTCCGGCCGTTCACCACAGTGAACACAGTGCGGTCAGCTTTTGCCGCTCGGCTCCTTCGGGCGCCGGTCCACCGGGCCCCGCCGCACCGAACCCGGCGCGTTCCACTCCTGGCGCTTCTTGGCCCGCTTCTTCGCGGCCTCGGAGGACCGCAGCTGGTACGGCACCGAGGTGACCATGACGCCCGGCGTGAACAGCAGCCGGCCCTTGAGGCGCAGGGCGCTCTGGTTGTGCAGCAGCTGCTCGTACCAGTGGCCGACCACGTACTCGGGGATGTAGACACTGACCGCGTCGCGCGGGCTGTCCCGGCGGATGTTCTTCACGTAGTCGATGACCGGCCGCGTGATCTCGCGGTAGGGAGAGTCGAGGATCTTCAGCGGCACATTGATGGCGCGCCGCTCCCACTCCTCCTTGAGGGCCTTGGTCTCGGCCGCGTCGACGTTGACGGTCAGCGCCTCCAGCTCGCCGGAGTGCAGCAGCTTGGCGTAGGCGAGCGCGCGCAGCGTCGGCTTGTGGAGCTTGGAGACCAGTACGACGGAACGAACCCGGGAGGGGCGTACGTATTCGTCGGGTCGCTCCTCTGCGGCCGCGATCTCCTCGGAGACCCCGTCGTAGTGCCTGCGGATCGCGCTCATCGTCACGTAGAAGATCACCATGCCGAGCAGGGCGACCCACGCGCCGTGGGTGAACTTGGTGACGAGGACGACGACCAGGACCAGGCCCGTGAAGAAGGCACCGAAGGTGTTGATCGCGCGGGAGCGGATCATGTGGCGGCGGGCGGCCGGGTCCGTCTCGGTCTTCAGATGCCGGTTCCAGTGCCTGACCATGCCGGTCTGGCTGAGGGTGAAGGAGACGAAGACACCGACGATGTAGAGCTGGATCAGCTTGGTCGAGTCGGCTCCGTACACCCAGACGAGCAGGATCGCCGCACCGGCCAGCAGCACGATGCCGTTGGAGAAGGCGAGGCGGTCGCCGCGGGTGTGCAGCTGGCGGGGCAGGTAGCGGTCCTGGGCGAGGATCGAGCCGAGGAGCGGGAAGCCGTTGTACGCGGTGTTGGCGGCCAGGAAGAGGACGAGGGCGGTGGCTGCGGCGAGGAGCACGAAGAAGAACGTTCCATCGCCGAACACAGCGGCCGCCACCTGGGAGATCACCGGGTTCTGGACATAGTCGTCGCCGACCGGGACCCCGTTTCGGAGCAGGTCATGGGCGGGCGTCTCGGCCATCTTCACATCGGTGGCCATGGCCAGTCCGATGATGCCGCAGAACATCGTGACGGCCAGCAGGCCCATCATCGCCAGCGTGGTCGCGGCGTTCTTCGACTTCGGCTTACGGAAGGCGGGGACTCCGTTGGAGATCGCCTCGACGCCGGTGAGCGCGGCGCAGCCGGAGGAGAAGGCCCGCAGCAGCAGGAAGACCAGCGCGAAGCCGGCCAGGCCCTCGTGCTCGGCCTTGATTTCGAAGTCGGCGGTCGGGGCCTGCATGGTGTCGCCGAGGACGATCCCCTTGTAGGCACCCCACGCGATCATGATGAAGACGCCGGCGACGAAGACATAGGTCGGGATGGCGAAAAGCTTGCCCGACTCCTTCACACCGCGCAGGTTCATGAGCGTCAGCAGCACGATGATGCCGATGGCGCACAGGACCTTGTTCTCGACGACGAAGGGGATCGCCGAGCCCAGGTTCTCCACGCCCGACGAGATCGACACGGCCACGGTGAGGACGTAGTCGACCAGCAGGGCACTGGCGACGGTCAGCCCGGCCTTGGGACCCAGGTTGGTGTTGGCGACCTCGTAGTCACCGCCGCCGCTCGGGTACGCACGTACGTTCTGGCGGTACGACGCCACCACGGTGAACATCAGCACCACGACAGCGGCCGCGATCCACGGGCTGAAGTGGTACGCCGACGCGCCCGCGATGGAGAGTACGAGGAGCACTTCTCCCGGTGCGTACGCCACGGACGAGAGCGGGTCGGAGGCGAAGACGGGAAGTGCGATGCGCTTGGGCAGGAGGGTTTCCCCCAGCCTGTCGCTGCGCAGCGCCCGGCCGATCAGGATCCGTTTGGGCACGTCGGTCAGTTTGGACACGCAGAGGATCGTAAGCGTTCGAAATCGACGCCGCCCACCCACCACCTCCATAACCACGGAATCTCCGTCTGGCACCCCCAATGCGCGACGTGATCGATGGCGCGTTCGGAGTTGCCGCTACGGTGGACGAAGACAGGGGCAAGGCAATATTCGGGCGCTTTTGCCCCATGCCGCCCCGGTGAGTCGAGCAGAGAGATGTGAGCAGGGTGTTTGTGCAGGTCAGCGGGGCGACCAGGAGTGCGGGGTAACGGGACGATGCACGTCGTCATCATGGGTTGCGGGCGAGTGGGAGCTGCTCTCGCGCAGACCTTGGAACAACAGGGGCACACGGTCGCCGTGATCGACCGGGACCCCACGGCCTTCCGCCGTCTGGGCTCCGGTTTCGGTGGCCGCCGCGTCACCGGAGTCGGCTTCGACCAGGACACTCTCCGCGAGGCCGGCATCGAGGAGGCGGGCGCCTTCGCCGCGGTGAGCAGCGGTGACAACTCCAACATCATCTCGGCGCGGGTGGCCCGCGAGATGTTCGCCATCGAGAACGTCGCGGCGCGCATCTACGACCCGCGCCGCGCCGAGGTCTACCAGCGCCTGGGCATCCCCACCGTCGCCACGGTCCGCTGGACCGCCGACCAGATGCTGCGCAGGCTGCTGCCGTCCGGGGCCGAGCCGCTGTGGCGCGATCCGAGTGGCGCCGTGCAGCTCGCGGAGGTGCACACGTCCCCCGCGTGGATCGGGCACAAGATCAGCAGGCTGCAGGAGGAGACGGGCGTACGCGTCGCCTTCCTCACCCGGCTGGGCGAGGCGGTTCTGCCTACCTCCCAGACCGTGCTCCAGGAGGGCGACCTCGTCCACGTGATGATGCATACGGACGAGATCGCGAAGGTCGAGGCGGCCTGCGCGAAGGGTCCCGAGGAAGGCGGTCAAGGATGAGGGTTGCTATCGCCGGGGCCGGCGCGGTGGGACGTTCCATCGCGGGCGAGCTGCTGGAGAACGGGCACGAGGTCCTCCTCATCGACAAGGCGCCGACCGCCATCTCGGTGGAGCGGGTGCCGCTGGCCGAGTGGCTGCTGGCCGATGCGTGCGAGATCACCTCGCTCGACGAGGCGGCGCTGCAGCGCTGCAACGTCGTGATCGCGGCGACCGGTGACGACAAGGTCAACCTGGTCGTCTCGCTGCTCGCCAAGACCGAGTACGGGGTGCCGCGGGTCGTCGCCCGTGTCAACAACCCCAAGAACGAATGGCTGTTCACCGAGGCGTGGGGCGTCGACGTCGCGGTCTCCACGCCGCGTCTGATGTCGGCGCTGGTCGAGGAGGCGGTGAGCGTCGGCGATCTCGTACGGCTGCTGCGCTTCAGCCACGGCGACGCCAACCTCGTCGAGCTGACGCTGCCGCCCGAGTCGGCGCTGGCCGGCACGCAGGTCAGCGATGTGGCGTGGCCCGAGGACACCTCGCTGGTCTCCATCATCCGGGGGACGCGCGTCCTGACTCCCGGCCCGGAGGAGACCCTGGAGGCGGGCGACGAGCTGCTGTTCGTGGCCGCTCAGGCGCGTGAGGATCAGCTGGAGGACCTGCTGTCGGTGCGCAGGGAAGACGCCGCGAGCTGACGGGCGTACGTACGAGGAAGGACCCGGAACCTGGGTGGGTTCCGGGCCCTTCCTCGTCGTACCGAAATCAGGCACGTACCGAAATCAGTTGTGCCGAAATCACGCGTAGCGAAATCACGCGTAGCGAAATCAGGCCTCGCCGCGCTGCGCCGCGGCCGTGGCCGCCTTGCGCTCCTTCTCGGCCTGCTCCTGCGCCTCCATCTCGGCGAACACGTCGATGGGCGGCGGCGCCTTCGCCAGGAAGACCCAGGTCAGATACACCGCGAGCAGGAACGGCGGGATCTTCAGCGCGACCAGGACCCAGCCGAGCTGCGTCGTGTCGGCCCACCAGTAGAGCGGGAAGAGGATCGCGCACTTGGTGAGCAGGATCAGGCCCCAGGCCCAGCTCGCCTTGGCGTACGCCTTCTTGCGGCCGGGGTTGCGCTTGCGCCAGGAGAGGTTCTCCTTGAAGACCGGCCCGAGGATGAGGCCGATCAGCGGGACGCCCGCGATGGTGGTCACGATGTACGCGAGTGCCAGGCCCAGCGTGTAGATCATGCCCGGCAGGTAGAAGTCCTTGGCATTGCCGGTCATCATCGCGAAGACGACACCGAAGGCGACGCCGAAGACGCCGCTGAAGGCGTGCTTGACGGTGTCCCTGCGGATCAGCCGCACGGCGACGAGCAGCAAAGACACGCCGAGGGCGGCGATGGCCGAGAGGTGCAGGTCCTTGTTGACCGTGAAGATCGTCACGAACAACAGGCCGGGGAGGACGGTCTCCACCATGCCCCGCACGCCGCCGAAGGCCTCGAACAGGGCGGCCTCGGTGACCGCCTTCGCGGCCTGGGCGTCATCTGCTTCGCTGTCGTGGTCCGTCGCGGTCGGCTTGTCGATAGACGTCACCGGCTACTCCTGTCCGAGCGGTCGGAGTTCGTATTTGGGGTTGAAAAGCACCCGGCGGCCGTGGCTCATGGAGATCCGGCCCGAGGCGATGAGCCTGCGGCCCGGTTCTATGCCCACGATGGAACGCCGGCCCAGCCACACCACGTCCAGGGGCGCGGTGCCGTCGAACAGCTCCGCCTCCAGGGCGGGCACGCCGGCCCGCGGACGCAGGGTGACCGTGCGCAAGGTACCAGTCACCTTGACGATCTGACGGTCGCCGCAGTCGCAGATGGGTGTACACCCCGCGGCCTGCGTATCCTCCTGCAGCTCCGCGGAGTGCAGCTCCTCCTGCGAGGTGGACAGCCGGTCGAGCATGCGGCGGAAACGGCCGGCAGGCTTCTCCGAACGAGGTACGGCACTCATACAGGAAGCCTACCGGGGAGTGACGAGGACGGATCACCGCTCGAAGCGGTATCCCATGCCCGGTTCGGTGACGAAGTGCCTGGGATGCGAGGGATTTGCTTCCAGTTTGCGGCGCAGCTGGGCCATGTAGACCCGCAGATAGTTGGTCTCGGTGCCGTACGAGGGGCCCCAGACCTCCTGGAGGAGCTGCTTCTGGCTGACCAGGCGGCCCGTGTTCCGTACGAGCACCTCCAGGAGGTGCCATTCGGTGGGGGTCAGGCGTACGTCCTTGCCGCCTCGGTGGACCTTTTTCGCGGCCAGGTCGACGGTGAAGTCGTCCGTCTCGACGATCACGTCGTCATCGGCGGCCCCGGTCGGCTCCGCCCGCCGGACGGCGGCGCGGAGTCTGGCCAGCAGCTCGTCCATGCCGAAGGGCTTGGTGACGTAGTCGTCCGCGCCGGCGTCCAGCGCCTCGACCTTCTCGTCGGAGGTCTGGCGGGCGGAGAGGACCAGTATCGGTACGCGGGTCCAGCCGCGCAGGCCCTTGATCACCTCCACGCCGTCCATGTCGGGCAGGCCGAGGTCGAGGACGACCACGTCGGGGTGGCGGGCAGCGGCGAGCTGGAGCGCGGTCGCTCCGTCGGGGGCCGCGTCCACTTCGTACTTGCGCGCCTTCAGGTTGATCACGAGGGCGCGTACGATCTGCGGCTCGTCGTCGACCACGAGCACCCGGGTCATTGGATGCCTGCCTTTCTGCGGGGCGTACGGCTCAAGGCGTACGTAGACAAGGTGATGAGCGGGGTCGTGCGCGCGGTCACGAGGCGACCCGGGCGGGGAGTTCGGGGCGGACCGGTACGTGTCCGGGGACGGCCCTGAGGGTGAGGACCATGGTCATGCCGCCCCCTGGGGTGTCCTCGGCTTCGAGCGTGCCGCCCATGCATTCGACGAAACCGCGGGCTACGGCGAGGCCGAGGCCCACTCCGGCGCCGCGCGGTGCGTCGCCGTAGCGCTGGAACGGCTCGAAGATCCGGCCCTTTGCGTCGTCGGGGACGCCCGGTCCGCGGTCCGCGACCCTCAGTTCGACGCGGTCGCCGAGGGCGCTGGCGGCGACGCAGACGGGGGTGTCGTCGGGACTGTATTTGACGGCGTTCTCGACGATGTTCGCGACGGCCCGCTCCAGGAGGCCCCGGTCCACGGCGACCATCGGGAGCGACTCCGGGATGTCGAGGCCGACGCTGTCCGCCGGTACGCCGACGAGCGCCATCGGGACGACCTCGTCGAGGTCGGTCTCGCGGATGAGCGGGGTGACGGTGCCGGTCTGGAGCCTGGACATGTCGAGGAGGTTGCCGATGAGGTGGCCGAGCCGGTCGGCGCCTTCCTCGATGCCCGCGAGCAGCTCCGCCTCGTCCGCCTCCGACCAGGCCACGTCGTCGGCGCGCAGGGACGTCACTGCGGCCTTGATGGCCGACAGCGGCGTACGCAGGTCATGGCTGACGGCGGCGAGCAGGGCGGTGCGGATGCGGTTGCCCTCTGCGAGCTTGCGCGCTCCTTCCGCCTCGCCGACCAGGCGTTGCCTGTCCAGTACGACGGCGGCCTGGGCGGCGAAGGCGCCGAGCACCCTGCGGTCCTCAGCGGGCAGGACGCGGCCGGAGAGGGCGAGCGCCATGTGGTCGCCGACGGGCATTTCGACGTCGGCGTCCTCGGGCCGGTCCAGCTGCCTCGGTCCGACGCTCGCGGCGCGGGTCCAGGGTTCGACGTCGCTCGCACGCTCCAGGAGCGCCACGGACTCCATGCCGAAGGTTTCGCGTACCCGTTCCAGCAGGGCGTCGAGGGCTGTCTCGCCGCGCAGGACGCTGCCCGCCAGGAAGGAGAGGATCTCGGACTCGGCGCGGAGCCGGGCGGCCTGGTGGGTGCGGCGGGCCGCCAGGTCCACCACCGAGGCGACCGAGACGGCCACCGCGAAGAAGATCACGATGGCGACGATGTTCTTGGGGTCGCTGATCGTCAGGGTGTGGGTGGGCGGTGTGAAGTAGTAGTTCAGCAGCAGGGAGCCGACGGCGGCGGAGGCGAGCGCGGGCCGCAGGCCGCCGAGCAGAGCTGCGACGACCGTCAGGAAGAGGAAGAGCAGGACGTCGTTGGCGAGCCCCGGGCCGTTCTCCAGGCTGGTGAGCAGCAGCGAAAGCAGGACGGGGGCGGCCACGCCGACCAGCCACCCCGAGACGATCCGGGCGCGGCCGAGGCGTGCGCCACGGGCGACGGGGAGTCCGCGTCCCTTGGCGACCTCGTCGTGGGTCACGATGTGGACGTCCAGATCGGGGCCGGAGTCCCGGGCGACGGTGGCACCGACGCCGGGGCCGAAGATGTACTGCCAGGCCTTGCGGCGGCTCGACCCGAGCACGATCTGGGTGGCGTTGACGCCCCGCGCGAATTCCAGCAGCGCGGACGGGACGTCGTCGCCTATGACGTGGTGGAAGGTGCCGCCGAGATCCTCGACGAGGGTGCGCTGGACAGCCAGTTCCTTGGGCGATGCGGAAGTCAGGCCGTCACTGCGGGCGATGTAGACGGCGAGGATCTCGCTGCCGGAGCCCTTGGCCGCCATGCGGGATGCGCGGCGTATGAGCGTACGGCCCTCGGGTCCGCCGGTGAGACCTACGACGATGCGTTCGCGTGCCTGCCACGTGGAGCGGATGTTGTGCTCGCCCCGGTACTGCTGGAGGTATTCGTCGACGCGGTCGGCGACCCACAGGAGCGCGAGTTCGCGCAGGGCGGTGAGGTTGCCCGGGCGGAAGTAGTTGGACAGCGACGCGTCGACCTTGTCCGGCTTGTAGATGTTGCCGTGGGCCATGCGGCGGCGCAGGGCCTGGGGAGACATGTCGACCAGCTCGATCTGATCTGCGCGCCGGACGACCTCGTCGGGTACGGTCTCCCGCTGCCGTATGCCGGTTATCGACTCGACGACGTCGCCGAGCGACTCCAGGTGCTGGATGTTGACGGTCGAGACGACGTCGATGCCGGCCTGGAGCAGCTCTTCGACGTCCTGCCAGCGCTTGGCGTTGCGCGAGCCAGGCACGTTGGTGTGGGCCAGTTCGTCGACGAGGGCGACGGCGGGGCGGCGTTCCAGGACGGCGTCGACGTCCATTTCGGTGAAGGCCGAGCCGCGGTATCCGATCTCGCGGCGGGGGAGCTCTTCGAGGCCGTGGAGCATGACTTCGGTGCGTGGCCGGTCGTGGTGCTCGACGTAGGCGACGACGCAGTCGGTGCCGCGTTCGACCCGTCGGTGGGCCTCGGAGAGCATGGCGTACGTCTTGCCCACGCCCGGAGCCGCGCCGAGGTAGATCCGAAGCTTGCCGCGTCCCATGGCCCCATTGTCATCATTGTCGTATCTGAAGATGTTGCGAGATATTGCGGCCCCGATCAGGCGGCGCTTCCGAAGTTACATCCATGGATTCCGACAAAAGGGACGAGCGCGGGCTTCCGGGACGTGTTTGACGCAACCCTGACGCCTTTGACGGAGCCCTGACGTCCGCCGCCGCGCGTTGAACAAAAGCCGGTGGGCCGTACTCCCGGATCGGGAGTACGGCCCACCGGCCAGGTCTCTCTCAGGTCAGCGGACCTCGGTGATCTCGGGGCCGCGCTGCAGCTGCCCCATTCCACCGGAGAAGCGCGAGCCCTCCTGCTCCTCCTGCTGTACGCCCTCGGGGACCATCTGGGCGTCGTTCGGCAGCTTGAGGACGATCGGGTCGCGCGGCGCCATCGGCCCCTCGCCCCGTACCACCACGGTGTCCTTGAAGACGTGCTCCAGCACACCCGCGGCCTCGGGCTGCACAGCGCCCTGGCCGGAGATCACTCCGCGCAGGAACCAGCGCGGCCCGTCGACACCGACGAAGCGCACCATCTGCACGCCGCCCGTGCCGTCCGGAAGCTGTACGGGCACCTGGGCCCGCAGCTCCCAGCCCAGCGGGCCCTCGACCTCGTCGATGATGCCGCCCTGCTGGGTGATGCCCGACGCGATCTCCTCGCGGACCTCGCCCCAAATGCCTTCCTTCTTGGGCGCCGCGAAAGCCTGCAGCTGGACGGCGCTGTCGCGCAGTACGACCGTCGCGGCGACGATCGCATCCCCCGCGACCTCGACCCGCAGCTCCATGCCCTCGACTCCGGGCACGAACATGCCGCCCAGGTCGACCCTGCCCTCTCCGGGCTCGATGACCTCGGACACGTCCCAAGGACCGTCCGGGCGGGGTGCCGGCGGCAGGTTCACCCTGCGCACTGCGCCCTCGCCGTCCTCGCCGTCCGCGCCATTCACGGCCGCGTCGGTCTCGACGTCGTCGACGACCTGCTCGGCCTCGCCCGCCACATAGTTGGCGGTTTCGCTCTTCTTGCGACGTCCGAACACGTCACTGTCCTTCCCGGTCGGATACGACCGATGCGTATCGATTCCCACCCGCCCGGCCGTCCACTGCGGCATGACCGCCGGTGGAACCGAAGCCCCCCTCGGCCCGCGCAGAGCCGGGAAGCTCCGCGACCTCGTGGAAGCGCACCTTCTCGACCTGCTGGACGACCAGTTGGGCAATCCGGTCGAAGCGCTCGAACCGCACGCTTTCGCGCGGGTCGAGATTGACCACGATCACCTTGATTTCCCCACGGTACCCGGCATCCACCGTCCCCGGGGCATTCACGAGGGCGACTCCGCAGCGGGCGGCAAGGCCGGATCGGGGGTGCACGAAGGCGGCGTACCCGTCGGGCAGCGCGATGGACACCCCGGTGGGGAGGACCGCCCGTTCGCCGGGGGCCAGTTCGACGGTGTCGGTGGTGACCAGATCGACCCCGGCATCGCCCGGATGTCCGTACGAAGGGATCGGTACGTCGGGGTCGACCCGGCGGATCAGCACATCGACAGGGTTACGTGTCATGGGTTCACCTCGAAGGCGCGGGCACGCCTGGCCTGATCGGGGTCGGCCATCGCCGCCCGGATCTCCTCCGGGCGTCCGTTCTCGATGAAGTGGTCGACCTTGACTTCGATGAAGAGGGCGTCGGCACGGACGGCAACGGGCCCGTCGGGGCCACCGATCCGTCCGGTCGCCGTGGAGTAGATCTTGCGGCCGTGCACGGCGGTGACCTCGGCGTCGAGGTGCAGCACGGTGTCCACGGGCACGGGACGCACGAAGTCCGTCTCCAGCCGGCCGGTCACCGCGATCACCCGCAGCAGCCAGTTCAGCGAGCCGAGCGTCTCGTCGAGAGCCGTGGCCAGTACGCCGCCGTGCGCGAGGCCGGGAGCACCCTGGTGGGCGGGCTTGACCGTGAACTCGGCCGAGACACGCACACCTTCGCCGGCCCGCGCCTGGAGGTGCAGTCCGTGGGGCTGTCCGCCGCCGCAGCCGAAACAGTGCTCGTAGTGCGCACCGAGGAGCTCTCCGGGCGGTGGTGCGTCGGGGTGCCGGACCGGGGCTATGGCGTCGGCCGGGGGCTTGAGGGCCGCGGACCCGGGGGCCGTCTCCCGGGAGTTCTCAGTACTCACAGGCGCAGACCTTACCCGCGCGGCTACTAGTGGTCGCGCCGTGCCAAGCTTGGATTCATGCAGCCTTCCGCCCCGCAGTACGCCCCGCATTACACAGAACGTCTGACCGCACCCCGTTCGTGGTGGATCATCGCCGCACTCGTCGGCGTCTCGGGCGCTCTGATGCTGCTGCCGCTGGGTCTCCTGCCGATGCTGGGCGGCCTGATCGGCGGCTGCGCGCTCGCCGCGGCCGGGGTGAGTTCGTACGGCTCCCAGCGGATCCGCGTGGTGGGCGACGCGCTCGTCGCGGGCGACGCCCGTATCCCGGTCTCGGCGCTCGGAGAGGCGCACGTGCTGGACGCCGACGAGGCCCGTGCCTGGCGGTCGTACAAGGCCGACACCCGCGCCCACATGCTGCTGCGCAGCTACATCCCGACGGCGCTGCGCGTAGAGATCACCGACCCGGACGACGCGACTCCGTATGTCTACCTCTCGACGCGCGACCCGGAGGCCCTGAAGGCGGCTCTCACGGCCGTACGGGCGGGCTAGCCCTCCAGCTCCTTGCGGCCGGGCTGCCAGTCGAGCGGCAGTTGCGGCTGTTCCAGCGGGGCCATCAGGGGCAGTGCGTCCCAGGGGACCTGCATGCTGCGCAGATCCTTGCGGACCCGGTGGGCGAGCTTTCTGGTGTCGCGCCGGTTCATCACCGCGCCGACGGCCGCGCCGACCATGAACGGCATGAGGTTCGGCAGATTGCGGACCATGCGCTTCATGATCTGCTGCCGCAGCTCGCGCTTCATCTGGCTGCCGAGCGCGGCGTTGTACGTGGCCGGTTTGGTCACGTCGATCCCCCGCTCCTGCGACCAGGAGTTGAGGTAGGCGGTGCTGCGCTCCCTGAGGTTGCCGGGCGGCCGTACGCCGTAGACCTCGTGCAGCTCCGCGATGAGCTTCAGCTCGATCGCGGCGACGCCGGTGACCTCGGCGGCCAGCTCGGCCGGCATCGCGGGTGGTACGGGCAGCATGGCGGCCGCACCGATGCCCGCGCCCACGGTGGAGGTGCCGTTGGCCGCACCCGCCACCAGTTTGTCGGCAAGCTGCTCGGGGCCGAGGCCCGGGAACTGCTTGCGCAGTGTCGCCAGGTCGCGCACAGGAATGCGCGGCGCGATCTCGATGACCCGGTCGGCCAGGTGACCGAGCCAGGCCTTCGCGCTCTCGCCGCCCTTGCGTGCGTGCCGCTTGACAGCCGCCAGGCGCCGGGCCCGAGCTGTGGGCCCTTCCGCAGCTTCGAGCGAGGCCGGCAGGCCTCGCTCGTCGTCACGTGCGCCGACGGCCGCGCTCACGCCGTGCGGCGCCTCCGGTGAACCCTTCCGCCGGAAGCGCTTCCTCCTTGACGGTTCTGACGGTGTCGCGCCTGCCACGGCCGACCCCGACCTCAGTCGCAGTCGCGGCAGATCGGCTGACCGTTCTTCTCCCTGGCCAGCTGGCTCCGGTGGTGCACGAGGAAGCAGCTCATGCAGGTGAACTCGTCGGCCTGCTTGGGCAGGACCCGTACGGCGAGCTCTTCGTTGGAGAGGTCCGCGCCGGGCAGTTCCAGCCCCTCGGCGGCCTCGAATTCGTCCACGTCAACGGCCGATGCGGTCTTGTCGCTCCGACGTGCCTTGAGCTCTTCAAGGCTGTCCTGGTCGACGTCGTCATCGGTCTTGCGTGGGGTGTCGTAATCCGTTGCCATGTCGCTCTCCCCCTCTGGGTGGTTGCGGTGTCTCAGCGCACGTAACGCGTGAGAGGCCGGACTTGTGCCCGACCTGAGGCGGAGATTTTGCCTCACATCAAGGTCTGTTACTCAATCGACACCCAACCGAGCCCCTCAGGAGTGCTCGGTTTGGATGGCGATCGGGACCGTACACGGTCCTGAGGCCACACTTCACGAGCGCCACCTCGTGTACTTCCCGTTATCTCACCCCCAGGAAACCCGGACTTTTACCGGCTTTCCAGGGGCGTTGGCGATCACGGAGAGTAGACGGCCAGAAATCCGCTCCTGTGATCGATCACACACGGGCCTTCCAGGATTACGTCCCGAAAATTCCGCGTAAAGCGAACAAGCCGCGCTGCTTCGCGAAACGTCTCAGATCGGGAGAGTGACACGCATCACGAGGCCGCCGCCCTCGCGGGGCTCCGCGATGATACGGCCTCCGTGGGCCCTCGCGACGCTGCGCGCGATGGACAGGCCGAGGCCCACACCCTTGTCACTGCCGGTCCGCTCCGTACGCAGCCGCCTGAACGGCTCGAAGAGGTTGTCAATCTCGTACGCGGGAACCACTGGACCGGTGTTCGAGACCACCAGGACCGCCTGTCCGTGCTGGACTTCGGTGGTCACCTCGACCCAGCCGTCCTCGGCCACGTTGTAGCGCACGGCGTTCTGCACGAGGTTGAGGGCGATCCGCTCCAGCAGAACACCATTGCCCTGTACGACGACGGGCGCTCGCTCGCCACGGATCTCCACGTCCTTCGCCGCGGCCTCGCCGTGTGTCTGGTCGATGGCGCGCGTGGCGACCTCGGCGAGGTCGACCGGCTTGCGCTCCACGATCTGGTTCTCGCTGCGGGCGAGCAGCAGCAGGCCCTCCACGAGCTGCTCACTGCGCTCGTTGGTGGCCAGCAGCGTCTTGCCGAGCTGCTGGAGCTCGGGGGGCGCCCCGGGGTCGGAGAGGTGGACCTCCAGCAGGGTCCGGTTGATCGCGAGCGGCGTGCGCAGTTCGTGCGACGCGTTGCCCACGAACCGCTGCTGGGCCGTGAACGCCCGCTCCAGACGGTCGAGCATCTCGTCGAAGGTGTCCGCGAGCTCCTTGAGCTCGTCGTCCGGGCCGTCCAGCTCGATCCGCCTGGTCAGGTCCGTACCGGCCACCCTGCGGGCCGTACGGGTCATCCTGCCGAGCGGCGCCAGGACGCGGCCCGCTATGGCGTAACCGAAGGCGAAGGCGATGACGCTGAGCCCGAGCAGCGCGAGCAGCGAGCGGCTGAGCAGCTGGTCGAGCGCGTGCTGGCGCTGGTCGTTGACGCAGGCGTTCATGGCCGCGTTGAACTGCTCGGGCGTGGCCTGGTCCGGCAGGTCGCACACCGAGCTCTCGACCTTGCCGCTCACGATCCTGAAGGGCAGGTCACTGCCCACCGTGAGGGCCTGGGCGGCCAGCAGGTAGATGATCGAGAGCAGCAGGATGCCGGCGATCAGGAACATGCCGCCGTACAGCAGCGTCAGTCGTATCCGGATGGTCGGACGCAGCCAGGGGAACGAGGTCCGGTGCCCGCTCGGGTCCCAGGTCGGTTTCGGTGGCGCCGCGGGCGGCGCCGGGGTCGCGGCCACGGGCGTCAGATCCGGTAGCCGGAGCCGGGCACCGTGACGATGACCGGCGGCTCCCCGAGCTTGCGGCGCAGGGTCATGACCGTGACGCGCACGACGTTCGTGAACGGGTCGGTGTTCTCGTCCCAGGCCTTTTCGAGCAGCTGCTCGGCCGACACGACGGCGCCCTCGCTGCGCATCAGCACCTCCAGCACCGCGAACTCCTTCGGCGCCAGCTGGATCTCCTGGCCGTCGCGGAAGACCTCGCGGCGGTTCGGGTCGAGCTTGATGCCGGAGCGCTCCAGGACGGGCGGCAGCGCCACGGTCGTACGGCGCCCGAGGGCACGTACCCGCGCGGTCAGCTCGCTGAAGGCGAACGGCTTGGGCAGATAGTCGTCAGCGCCGATCTCCAGGCCCTCCACGCGGTCGCTGACGTCACCCGAGGCGGTGAGCATCAGGACGCGGGTGGGCATCCCCAGCTCGACGATCTTGCGGCAGACGTCGTCACCGTGGACGAGCGGGAGGTCACGGTCGAGAACGACGACGTCGTAGTCGTTGACCCCGATACGTTCCAGAGCGGCCGCGCCGTCGTACACGACGTCGACGGCCATGGCCTCCCGGCGCAGTCCGGTGGCCACCGCATCGGCGAGCAGCTGCTCGTCCTCGACGACGAGTACGCGCACGTCGCATTCCTTCCGCTGATGCCCCTGAGGGCAGGTCTGTCCCATTGACTGTGCGCTGCCATCCTGCCCCTTTCGGCCATAAACCGGCGGTAAGGCAGGGGGCCGGAACGGGCCCCTGACCGGGCACAGCGGGGTAATTCCATGATTCTCGGGCCAGTTGAGGTTTTCATGAGGCAGCCCGTGGGGAGGACGACTGCACACCCCGCGATCACGCCCTGTATGTGGCACGCCACAGCCCGCTCTGTCCCCTGTACCCAGACGGTCCGCGTGATCCACCCGACCCTCGGCACACCCCCGTGCCACCGACCCATGACGAGGGGGCGCACCCATGGACGCTTTCACCGCAGGCCTGCTGCAGCGCATAAAGGCCACGGAATCCGACCTCACGATGGCTCGCGAAACGGGCGACGACTTCCTCGCGGAGGTGGAGCAGGCAGAGCTGGACGACCTGCACCGCCTCGCTGCGGAACACGGCGTGGAGGTGGGCGCCGCGCGCGCCTGACCCGCCCGGTCGACCGTACGGAGCACACGTACACGTACACGTAAGGAAGGGCCCGGCACCGAGGGGAAGGTGCGGGGCCCTTTCGCGTGCCTGCCGGTCCCCCGTGCGTAGCGGTCCGTTGCCCGCCGGTCCGGCCCGTCTAGTCGTGCCAGGCGCCGAAGTCCTCCAGCAGGGCCTGGAGCGGCTCGAAGACCCCCGGCGACGCCGCGATCGTCAGCTCGCCCGACGCGGGCTGCCCGGGCCGCCCACCCGTCACCGCGCCCGCCTCCCGCGCGATCAGGTCCCCCGCCGCCAGATCCCAGGGGCTCAGTCCGCGCTCGTAGTAGCCGTCCAGACGGCCTGCGGCGACGTCGCACAGGTCGATGGCCGCCGAGCCGCTGCGCCGGATGTCACGGAGCCTCGGGATGAGGCGCTGGGCGACGTCCGCCTGGTGAGTGCGCACGGTGGCGACGTAGTTGAAGCCGGTCGAGACCAGGGCCTGGTCCAGCGGCGGGGCCGCGCGGTGGTGCAGCCGGCTGCCGTTGGCGTACGCGCCGCCGCCCAGGACCGCCTGGTACGTCTCGCGGCGCATCGGGGCCGCCACGACGCCGACGACCGTCTCGCCGCCTTGTTCCGCCGCGATGGACACGGCCCAGGTGGGGAGCCCGTACAAGTAGTTCACGGTGCCGTCGAGCGGGTCGATCACCCAGCGGACCCCACTCGTGCCCTCGGTGCTGGCGCCCTCCTCGCCCAGGACTCCGTCGTCGGGGCGGTGTTCGGCGAGGAAGCCGGTGATCAGCTTCTCGGCGGCGATGTCCATCTCGGTGACGACGTCGATGGGGCTGGACTTGGTGGCGGCGACGCCCAGGTCGGCGGGGCGGCCGTCCCGCAGCAGTTCGCCGGCGCGGCGGGCGGCTTCCAGGGCCAGTTCGAGCAGCTCGGACTTGAGGGTGTCGGTCACAGCTCTCCTTGTGCGTACGGACGTACGGATGCGTACCGAATGAGACAACTAGGCGTACGGGCTGTCGGCACCCGCCGCAGCGGGCTTGGGCGACCTGGCGGGGCAGCACCCGACCGGGCAGAGGTCGTGCGAAGGGCCGAGTGCGCCCAGCGCACAGCGCTCCACCGCGCGCCCCCGCTCGGTGGCCGCCCGTTCGAGCAGCAGCTCGCGCACGGCCGCGGCGAACCGCGGGTCCGCCCCGACCGTTGCGGAGCGGGCGACCGGCAGGCCGAGTTCGGCGGCCTTGGCGGTGGCCTCGGTGTCGAGGTCGTACAGGACCTCCATGTGGTCCGAGACGAAGCCGATCGGGACCATGACGACGGCGGGCGCTCCCGCGCCGTGCAGCGCCTCCAAGTGGTCGCAGATGTCCGGCTCCAGCCACGGGATGTGCGGGGCGCCGCTGCGCGACTGGTAGACGAGCTGCCAGGGGTGCTCGACGCCCGTCTCTTCGCGGACGGTCTCGGCGATCAGCCGGGCGACGTCCAGATGCTGTGCGACGTACGCACCGCCGTCGCCGTGCTCGTCCACCGGGCCGGACGTGTCTGCCGCGGCGGTCGGGATGGAGTGGGTCGTGAAGGCGAGGTGGGCGCCCGCCCGTACGTCCGGATCCAGACCCGCCAGGGACTTCAGGACGCCGTCGACCATCGGTCGTACGAAGCCCGGGTGGTTGAAGTAGTGCCGCAGCTTGTCGACGCGCGGCGGCTCGATCCCCTCGGCCTCCAGGGCCGCGAGGGCGTCGGCGAGGTTCTCGCGGTACTGGCGGCAGCCCGAGTACGAGGCGTACGCGCTCGTGGCGAGTACGGCGATGCGGCGTCGGCCGTCGGCGGCCATCTCGCGCAGGGTGTCGGTCAGGTAGGGCGCCCAGTTGCGGTTGCCCCAGTAGACCGGCAGGCCGCCCGGACCGCCCATGCCCTGCTCGGCGAAGTCCTTGCGCAGGGCGTCGAGCAGCGCCCGGTTCTGCTCGTTGATGGGGCTGACTCCGCCGAACAGGAAGTAGTGCTGCCCCACCTCCTTGAGCCTCTCCTTGGGGATGCCCCGGCCGCGGGTGACGTTCTCCAGGAACGGGACCACGTCGTCGGGGCCTTCGGGGCCGCCGAAGGAGAGCAGCAGCAGGGCGTCGTAAGGGGCGGGATCGCGCTGGTCGGGCATGGCTCCGATCCTGCCACCCTCAACTGGCGAGCGGGAACCCGATACCGCCGTAAGCTGTAGTGCCCACCTATACGCCTTACCGGAGCACTCCCTTGCCCAGTCCCTACCGCGCGATATTTTCCGCCCCCGGCGCCAAGGCGTTCTCCGTGGCCGGCTTCTTCGGCCGGATGCCGCTGTCCATGATGGGCATCGGCATCGTGACGATGATTTCTCAGCTCACCGGCCGGTACGGGCTGGCGGGCGCCCTCTCCGCGACGCTCGCGATGGCGGCCGCTGTGCTGGGCCCCCAGATATCGCGTTACGTCGACAGGTACGGGCAGCGCCGCGTCCTGCGCCCGGCCACCCTGGTCGCCGTCGCGGCGGTCGCGGGCCTGCTGATCTGCGCCCATCAGGGCGCCCCCGAGTGGACGCTCTTCGTCTTCGCGGCGGGCGCGGGCTGCGTACCGAGCGTGGGATCGATGACCAGGGCCCGCTGGGCGGAGATCTACCGCGGCTCACCGCGCGAACTGCACACGGCGTACTCCTGGGAGTCCATAGCCGACGAGGCCTGCTTCATCTTCGGCCCCATCGTCTCCATCGGGCTCTCGACCGCCTGGTTCCCCGAGGCGGGCCCGCTGATCGCCGCCGCCTTCCTCGTCATCGGCGTCTTCTGGCTGACCGCCCAGCGCGCCACCGAGCCCGTCCCGCACCCCCGCGACGAACACACCGGCGGCTCCGCGCTGCGCTCCCCCGGACTTCAGGTGCTGGTGGCCACGTTCGTCGCCGTCGGCGTGATCTTCGGAGCGATCGACGTGGTGACGGTGGCCTTCGCCGAGGAGCAGGGTCACAAGGCGGCCGCCAGCCTCGTCCTCGCCGTGTACGCGCTCGGTTCCTGCCTCGCGGGAGCGGTCTTCGGACTGCTGCATCTCAAGGGCCCGGCGTCCAGAAGGTGGCTGGTGGGGGTCTGCGCCATGGCCGTGAGTATGATCCCCCTCCAACTGGCCGGGAACCTGCCGTTTCTGGCCGTGGCGCTCTTTGTCGCGGGCCTTGCCATCGCACCGACGATGGTGACCACCATGGCCCTCATCGAGGAGCACGTACCGCGCACCAAGCTGACCGAGGGCATGACCTGGACAGGCACCGGGCTCGCCGTCGGAGTCGCTCTCGGTTCCTCGGCCGCAGGCTGGGTGGTCGACGCGGCGGGAGCGGACGCGGGGTACGGAGTGCCCGTCGCGGCGGGAGCTGTCGCGGCCGTCGTCGCGTTCCTGGGGTACCGCCGGCTGCGCACGCCGGCACCGACGCGGGGAGGGCACGGGGCAGATGGCCACGACATCCAGGACGGCATCCCGGACGGCGAGCACGTGGCGTAACTGGGCGGGGAATGTGACCGCCCGTCCGGTACGGGAAGTCACTCCGGCCTCGGCGGAAGAGCTCGCCGAGGCCGTGCGCAGGGCCGCGGAGGACGGGCTGAAGGTGAAGCCCGTCGGCACGGGCCACTCGTTCACGGCGGCCGCCGCGACCGACGGTGTGCTCATACGCCCCGATCTGCTGACCGGCATCCGCAAGATCGACCGCGCGGCCGGGACCGTGACCGTGGAGGCCGGCACTCCGCTCAAGCGCCTGAACGTGGCGCTGGCCAGAGAGGGCCTGTCGCTCACGAACATGGGCGACATCATGGAGCAGACGGTGGCCGGTGCGACCAGCACGGGCACCCACGGCACGGGCCGCGACTCGGCCTCGACCGCCGCGCAGATACGCGCCCTGGAACTGGTCACGGCGGACGGCTCGTTGCTGACCTGCTCCGAGAAGGGGAATCCCGATGTCTTCGCGGCCGCCAGGCTGGGCCTCGGCGCGCTGGGCGTCGTCACCGCGATCACCTTCGCCGTGGAGCCGGTCTTCCTGCTGACGGCCCGTGAGGAGCCGATGACCTTCGACAGGGTCACGGCCGACTTCGAAGCCCTCCACGCGGAGAACGAGCACTTCGAGTTCTACTGGTTCCCCCACACCGGCAACTGCAACACCAAGCGCAACAACCGCAGCGCGGGCCCCGCCGCACCGCCCGGCAGAGTCAGCGGCTGGATCGAGGACGAGCTCCTCTCCAACGGCATCTTCCAGGTGGCCTGTTCGGTCGGCCGTGCCGTCCCCGCGGCCATACCCTCCATCGCCAAGCTCTCCAGCCGCGCGCTGTCCGCCCGTACGTACACGGACATTCCTTACAAGGTCTTCACGAGTCCGCGCCGCGTGCGCTTCATGGAGATGGAGTACGCCATCCCGCGTGAGGCCGCGGTCGAGGCGCTGCGCGAGGTGAAGGCACTCGTCGAACGCTCGCCGCTGCGCGTCAGCTTCCCCGTCGAGGTGCGTACGGCACCGGCGGACGACATCACGCTCTCCACGGCCTCCGGCCGGGACACGGCGTACATCGCGGTGCACCTCTACAGGGGCACCCCGTACCAGTCGTACTTCACCGCGGTGGAGCGGATCATGACCGCGCACGGCGGCCGTCCGCACTGGGGCAAGGTGCACACACGCGACGCCGAGTACCTGGCCGGGGCGTACCCGCGCTTCGGCGAGTTCACGGCGCTGCGCGACCGGCTGGACCCTCAGCGCCTCTTCGCCAATGACTACTTGCGCCGGGTCCTGGGCGACTGACGCCTCGCTCCTCCCTGCCCGGTTACGGAGTTGAGGTGCTGCCGCTGTCCGTCGCGTCGTCGCCGCCACTGCCGGTGGCGTCGCCGCTCTCCGTTTCGCCGCTGTCGCCGCCGGTGCTGCCGGTCGGTGTCGGGGTGGGAGTGGGTGTGGGCGTAGGGGCCGCTTCGCCGGTCGCGCCGCCGTCCGTCGTGGGCGTCTTGGCCGGGTCGGGCGAGCCGGCGCCCTGGTCAGTGCCGGTTTGAGGGTCAGTGCCGGTGCCTGTGCCGGCTTCTGAGCCCTTGTCGGGGCTCTCGCCGCCGTCCGTACCGCTGCTCTGCCTGCCTTCTGACGGCGTGTCCGAAGCCGGGGTCTGCTTCTGCCCCTGCTCCCCGCCGCCACCGCGCAGGACGTTGCCCACGGTGCTGCCTGTGCCGCCGCTGAGGTCGCCGCCGGAGGCCAGTTCGTACGCCGTGATGCCACCCATGGCCAGGACGAAGACGAGGGCGGCAGGGACGGCGGAGCGCTTCCAGCCCCTGACCCGCGTGCCGTGCGTCGTGGCCTCGCCGAACTCGTCGGCGTACGCAGGCATCGGCTCGTCGGGCACAGGCACCTGACGTGCCTTCGGCTTCGCCTGGACGGTGACTTCGCGGATCTGTTCCCCGGTACGCCGGAAGAGATGCTGGAAGATCGTGCCGCCGCTGGTCGCGACGACGCTGACCACGCCCGCGCCGATGATCGTCCCGTACACGCCGAGCTTTGATGCGAGCACCGCCGCCACGATCGCGGCCACCGCACTGCCGGCGACCTGAGCCACGCTCAGATCGATTCGCGGTTTTTTCTGCTCACCTGTCTCGGTTTCCGGCTTCCCGCCCATGTACCAGCCTCTGATCGCCCATCTGATCCGTCTTGCAACAAGAAGAGACATTTGGGCGAAGTGATTAGTTCCGTTTCCGGCGATTCTGTGAAGCAGGACACGCACACACACTTCGCACGAAAGAACAGATCGGCTCAACTCCCGTACACCGGGAGAACTTCGGTGGCGCGCCGGTCCACCCCCATGGCCCGAATGGAGTACTGTGGCGAGCCCTGGGTCCGGCCCAATCGGGGGCACCCACTGCACAGAGTGACGAGGCAGTCACTATGAGTGGTGAAACGGTAACCGTGCCATAACGGCCATCCGGGGCTGATGCCCGACACGCCGGGCAACTCGGCAATGTTGTGGCAGGCTGCACCCGGGCAGGCCACACTCGACTAGCGGAAGCAGCGACGCACGTGACGTCGGCAGGCACCACCCGGGAGGTTCCCATGCCCGAACTGCGTGTCGTGGCCGTCTCGAATGACGGCACACGACTGGTGCTGAAGGCTGCTGACAGCACGGAGTACACGCTTCCGATCGACGAACGGCTGCGCGCCGCCGTGCGCAACGACCGCGCCCGTCTCGGTCAGATCGAGATCGAGGTGGAGAGCCATCTCCGCCCTCGCGACATCCAGGCGCGTATACGCGCCGGTGCCTCCGCGGAGGAGGTCGCTCAGCTCGCGGGCATTCCGGTCGACCGGGTCCGCCGCTTCGAGGGTCCCGTGCTCGCCGAGCGCGCCTTCATGGCCGAGCGCGCCAGGAAGACCCCGGTACGCCGCCCCGGCGAGAACACCGGGACAGGACCCCAGCTCGGCGAGGCGGTGCAGGAGCGGCTGCTGCTGCGCGGCGCCGACAAGGAAACGGTCCTGTGGGACTCGTGGCGGCGCGACGACGGCACGTGGGAAGTGCTGCTGGTCTACCGCGTCGCGGGCGAGCCCCACTCCGCGAGCTGGACGTACGACCCGCCCAGGCGGCTCGTACAGGCGGTGGACGACGAGGCGCGGTCGCTGATCGGCGAACCGACCGACGCGGACTCGGCCGCCGCCCCTGAGCCGAGCTTCCCGTTCGTACCGCGGATCGCGCGGCTGCCCCGGGATCGTCCGCTGGACCGGGCCCTCGACCGTCAGATGGAGCGGCCGACCGCTCCGGAGCCGGAGGAGAGCACGGGCAGCGAGCGGGATTCGCTGACCAGCCTGCTGGAGGCGGTACCGAGCTTCCGCGGCGACATGGTGGTGCCCGAGCGGCCCGCGCCGCCACCGGAGCCGCCGACGGCCGAGCCCGCCACCGCGCAGGAGCCCGATTCCGAGGAGCCCCCGGCAACCGCCGCCTCCGCGGGCGCCGGTTCCGCGTACGCCGATGTCCTGATGCCGCGTGCGGTGGCCGGTCACCGCGACCGGCTCACTGGTACGACGGACCGGCAGGCAGAGGCCGACGGGGTCCGGCCGGGACGGCGCGCTGCCGTACCGAGCTGGGACGAGATCGTCTTCGGTACGCGCCGCAAGAAGCAGGACTAGCAACCCTCGGCCAACCTCAGCACTGTAACGCCCGCCCGGTGGGCCCGTACGTATCGCGTACGGGCCCACCGGCATGCGCGGCTACAGGGGGTCGGGTCCGGTGGCCACAGGCCGGGACGTGTCGGCGCACCACTCCGACCAGGAGCCCGCGTACAGCGCCGCCGGGATGCCCGCGACCTCCAGGGCCAGCACCTCCTGGGCGGCCGAGACGCCCGAGCCGCAGTACACGCCGACCGCCGGGGCGTCGGCAGCGCCCAGCGCCTTGAAGCGGGCGGCCAGTTGGGATGCGGGGAGCAGGCGGCCGTCGGGCCCGACGTTGTCCATGGTCGGGGCGGAGACGGCGCCCGGGATGTGGCCGGCGACCGGGTCGATCGGCTCGACCTCGCCCCGGTACCGTTCGGCCGCCCTGGCGTCGAGCAGCAGCCCCGTACGGGCCAGTTCGGCGGCTCCGTCGGCGTCGAGGAGGGGTACGGCGCCGGGGACGGGCGTGAAGTCACCGGCAGCCGGGGCCGGGACCTCGGATTCGACCGGGCCCGTCCACGCGGCGAGACCCCCGTCCAGAACCCTCACGTCCGGGTGGCCCGTCCAGCGGAGCATCCACCATGCACGAGCCGCGGCCCAGCCCTGCCCGCCGTCGTACACCACGACCGGCCTGTCCTGAGAGACGCCCGCACGGCGCATGACCGCTCCGAACGCCTCGACGTCGGGAAGGGGGTGGCGGCCGCCGGGTCCGGGCGGGCCGGCGAGTTCCGCCTCCAGGTCGACGAAGACAGCCCCGGGGATGTGACCCGCCTCGTACGCGGCACGGCCGTGAGGTCCGCCCATTTGATAGCGGACGTCCAGGAGGACCGGCGGCCGGTCCCCCGCCGACTCGCTCGCGAGTTGGGATGCGGTGATGATGGCATTCATAAGTGCCATCCTTGCGCAGCGGGCATTCTCTCCTGCGGGAACCTGTGAAAACGGCGCGGCCGGACCACACGGCGGGGCAGGTGGTGCAAGATCTGCACGGGTGCGCCCCTTTGACGACGGCTCGCCCGGTTCCTGCACGACCACCAACCCGATGGTCCAAGGAGAGAGTGACGATGACCGAGCCAGCGATCCCGCGGCACACGCCTGGTGCGCCCTGCTGGGTAAGCCTGATGGTGCACGGCCTGGCCGCGACCCAGGATTTCTACCGGGCGCTGTTCGGCTGGGAATTCAGGCCAGGACCCGGGCAGCTCGGCCCGTACGTCCGCGCGGTGCTCGACGGGAAGGAAGTCGCGGGCATCGGCCAACTGCCCCCGGACCGGCACCTGCCCGTCGCGTGGACGCCGTACTTCGCCACCGAGGACGCCGATGTCACGGCCGAGTCGATCAGGAGCCACGGCGGCACGATCGGCGTCGGCCCGCTCGACGCGGACCACGCCGGCCGGATGGCCATCGGCTCCGACCCCTCGGGCGCGGTGTTCGGCATCTGGCAGGCCGCGGCGCATCTGGGCACGGCGATCGCCGGGACCCACGGGACGCCCGCCTGGAACGAGTTGATGACGCGTGAGACGGCGACGGTCGGCAAGTTCTACCAGGCGGTGTTCGGCTACGAGGTGGAACCGGACGGCTCTGCCGACCCCGATGATTATCTGACGCTGCGCCTCGAAGGCCGCCCCGTGGCCGCCCTGCGCGGCGTGGGCAAGGCCCTGCCGCGCGACAGGGGCCCGCACTGGATGACGTACTTCGAAGTGGAGGACACCGACGAATCGGCCCGTACGGTCCAGGAACTCGGCGGGCATGTCCTGCAGGCCCCCCGGGAGGGCGCCAACGGCCGGGTGGCGACCGTCGCGGACCCGGAGGGCGCGGTCTTCACGATCGTACGGTCGACCCGTTGAAGGCGGAGCCGGGAGTGAGGGCGTCCACGGGCAGCACATCGGGCGACAGTGCTCCGGCCCGCGCGGACGCGGCCGTCATCCGGCGCCTGTGGTGCCGGCGGCACAGCACCTCATAACCGATCTCGTCGGGCGACTGGTTGACGTCGCCGACGACGACCTGGGCGCCCTCGACCACCATCTGGCCGCCTGTGGTGCGGGCGTTGTGCGTGGCCCGCGCGCCGCACCAGCAGAGCGCCTCGACCTGGAGCACCTCCACGCGGTCGGCGAGCTCGACCAGGCGCTGCGAGCCGGGGAAGAGCTTGGAGCGGAAGTCGGTCGTGATACCGAAGGCGAAGACGTCGAGTTCCAGGTCGTCGACGATACGGGCCAGCTGGTCGATCTGCTCGGGGGCGAGGAACTGGGCCTCGTCCACGATCACATAGTCGGCGCGGTTGCCCTGGGAGAGGTGGGCGACGAGGTACGCGTAGAAGTCGAAGCCGTCGGCGGCCTCGACGGCGTCGGTGACCAGCCCGAGGCGGGAGGACAGCTTGCCCTCGCCCGCACGGTCGTCGCGAGTGAAGATCATGCCCTGGAGGCCGCGTGCCGACCGGTTGTGCTCGATCTGAAGAGCGAGGGTGCTCTTTCCGCAGTCCATCGTTCCGGAGAAGAACACCAGCTCAGGCATGAGGAGTTGAAGACCTTTCAGATCTGTGCGGTCTGCGTGGGGGCGGGGAGGGCTTACGAACGTACTTCGATGAGCGGGACGAGCTGCTCCACGGCGGTCATGGAGCCGTGCATGCCCACCATCGCGGACTCGTGCGGCTCCCGCCGCGAAGCGATGATCACGACGTCGTCGTGGGCCGCCGCGACGACGTCGCCGATGCGTCCGTACACCCGCTCGTCGATCGCCGGGCCGAACCAGCCCGCCGCGATCGCCTCGTCCCTGCTCGCCACCCAGAACTGCTCTCCGAGCACCTCGCGCCAGACCGTGAGCACGTCGGCGGCGGCGCCCGGGACGGCGTACACATGACGGGCCCGGCCCTCGCCGCCAAGAAGGGCGACGCCCGCGCTCAGCTCCCAGTCCTCGTCGAAGTCGATGCGCGACTGCTCGTCGAAGGGGATGTCGATCATGCCGTGGTCGGCGGTGATGTACAGGGCGGAGCGGGGCGGCAGCTGCTCGGCGAGGCGCTGGGCGAGCCGGTCGACGTACATCAGCTGGCCGCGCCAGGCGTCGGAGTCGACGCCGAAGCGGTGGCCCTTGCCGTCGACCTCGCTGTAGTACGTGTAGACCAGCGAGCGGTCGCCGGCGGCCAGTTGATCGGCGGCGAGGTCCATCCGGTCCTCGCCGGTGAGCTTGCCGCGGAAGGTGCCGCCGCTCAGCGCGACCTTGGTGAGCGGGGTGTGCTGGAAGTCCGGTGACGAGACCTGCGCGGTGTGTACGCCCGCGGCGTCCGCGAGCTGGAAGACCGTGGGGTACGGCTGCCAGACGTGCGGGTCGGTCCACGGCTTCCAGCGCAGCTGGTTCATCAGCGCGCCGGTGTCCGGGTCGCGGACGGTGTAGCCGGGCAGGCCGTGCGCGCCCGGTGGCAGGCCTGTGCCGACGGAGGCGAGGGAGGTCGCGGTGGTCGCGGGGAAGCCCGCGGTGAGCGGACGCCCCGTGCCGCCGCGCGAGCTGCCGAGGAGTGAGTACAGGTACGGCGCCTCGTCCGGGTGGCTCTTTATCTGCTCCCAGCCGAGACCGTCGATCAGGAACACGCAGTTCCGGTCGGCGGGCGTGAGCTCGGGGATCATGGCGCTCGTACCGGGTACGCCCATGCCTGCCGCGAGGGTGGGCAGCAGGTCGGCGAGCGAACCGCTGCCGTAATCGGGGGCGGGCGCGGAGTCGAGCGCGAGCGGAACCGGGTCGGACCAGGCGGGCAGTGCCATCAGCGGTCGGCCGCGGCGGTCGCTTCGGAGAGCGACTGGGCGAAGGCGAGGGTCTGGCGGACGGCGTCCGGGCCGTCGCCGGCCTCGCTGACGCGCAGGCTCAGGTCGTCGGCGGTGCTGTTGCCGGTGTAGCCGTGGTCCGCCTCGCAGTTGGGGTCGCCGCAGGCGGCGGGCTCCAGGTCGATGCGGGAGACGGCGCCCCAGCCGATGGTCAGGACGACCTCGCGGGGCAGCGTGCCCGGCACGTACTTCTCGGGGTTGGCCACGACGCGGCTCACCACGACCGACGAGATCCGGTCGAGCTTGACCGACTCGGTGGAGGTGGTGGCGTACGGCGTCGGGGACGTGGTGTCGGCCGCCTGCTCGTCGGTGTGGCTCACGATGAAGCGGTTGCCGGTGAGGACGAGGACGGTGACGTGACGGCGTACCTCGTTGGAGTCGAAAGTCGTCTCCTGGTGCACGAGGTATGAAGAGACCGGCTCGCCGCCGACAGCGGCCTCCACCGCTTCGGCCACAAGGGCCGGGTAGTAGCCGCTGCGCTCGATCGCCGCGCGCAGCCCCTGGGTCGTCGTACCGGTCTTCGCCATGCCCTCCATCCTACGGGGCTCTGGGGGGGCGGGAATGCGGGTCAGTAACTGGGGAGGCGACGGGGGCCGACGTCGTCGCGTGCGGGTGGTGGTGCGAGACGTACGGCCGCGCCGAGTACGGACAGGCCGCGCGGGGCGACGACCACGGGTTCGAGAGCGACTCCGACGACCTCGGGGTGATCGTCGACCAGTCGCGATACGCGCAGCAGGAGCTCTTCGAGGGCGGCGGTGTCGACGGGCGCGGAGCCTCGCCAGCCGAAGAGGAGTGGGGCGGTCCGGATCGACCTGATCAGTTCGGCGGCGTCCCGGTCGGTCGCCGGGACGAGCCGGTGCGCGGTGTCGCCGAGCAGTTCGGAGGCGGCCCCCGCGAGCCCGAAGGACAACACGGCTCCGGCGGCGGCGTCGATGGTGGCCCGTACGACGGTGTCGACGCCGCGGGGGGCCATGGCCTGGACGACGGGCTGGAGCTCCTCGGGCTTGCCCAGGACGTCGGTCAACTCGGCGAAGGCCCGACGCAGTTCCCTTTCATTGGCGAGATCGAGCCGTACGCCGCCGAGGTCCGGGCGGTGGCGGAGGTGCGCGGCGGTGGTCTTGAGGGCGACGGGGTAGCCGAGCCGCTGAGCGGCCGTGGCAGCGGCGTCGGGGCCCGGGGCGGGGAGGATCGGCCGTACGTCGATGCCGTACCGGCCGAGGAGCTCGCGGGCGGCTTCGCCGGTCAGGGGCATGCCGCGGGGGTCGGCACCTTCCCTCAGGAGGGCATCGATCTGCGCGGCGGCGCCGGCTTCGTCGATGTCGTCGTACTGCGGCACGCGCCCCGGGTCGGCGGCCTGCCGTCGCCACTGCGCGTACCTGACGGCCTCGGCAAGCGCCCGCACGGCACGCTCGGCGGCGGGATAGGCGGGGATACCCCGGCGGGCAGCCCCATTGCCACCGCCCTGCCCGTCAGAGCCACTGACGGAAGGGGCAGCCTCGCCCAGCGATACAGCGGGCCCATCACTCGGACCCGAGGGGGTCGTACCGCCGGCCAGTGGTCCGGTACCCGTATCCGTGCCCTGTGCCGCTCCGGAAGGGGCGGCTTCGCCGGGCGGCACGGCGGGCCCGTCGCCCGGGGCCGGGGCTGCGGTGTCGGCGTCGACATCGGGCTGTGGGGGCGGGGCGCCTGGTCCGGCGGGCTGGGGGCTTTCCCCCTCACGCGGCGGAGCCGCAAATGTCACGGCCGGGAAGGGACGGGGCGGGGGAGAAAACAGCCCCGACCCCGACCCCGGCGCCGGACCGGCCCCGGCAGGGTCAGCCCCCACCGGGTCGGTCCCGGGGGCGGCATGCCCCGCCACCGGGCCACGCTCCCCCGGCGGCGCGGTCGGCGTCGCAGGGGGAGCCGTGCTGGTCGCGGCGGCCAGGGCTTCGGCCAGCCCGCCGATCTCCACGTGGACCACCGCCACCGGCTTCGCCGGCCCCGTGGCCGCCGCCGCGCGCAGCGCATCGGCCAGGACCTCGCCGTCGCCCGATTCCATGGCGCCGTTCTCCCCCACCCAGGGAATCGCGGTCACGACGACCGCATCGCACGCCGCGTCCGCGAGAGCGGCCGCCAAGGCCGCCCGGAAGTCCGCCGGGGTCGCGGCAGTCGTCAGGTCGCGGGGCGGCAACGGGCGCAGCCCTTCGGCGAGGCAGGCGTCGTACGAGAGGAGGCCGAGGGACTCGGAGTTGCCGAGGATCGCGACGCGCGGCCCCATGGGCAGCGGCTGGGAGGCCAGCAGCAGCCCCGCGTCGACGAGCTCCGTGACCGTGTCGACGCGGATGACCCCCGCCTGGCGGAACAGCGCCGAGACCGTCGCGTCCGGGATCCGCGTGGCCGGCACCGCGTGCCCCGGC
This sequence comes from Streptomyces spiramyceticus, assembly GCF_028807635.1. Lineage (NCBI taxonomy): Bacteria > Bacillati > Actinomycetota > Actinomycetes > Kitasatosporales > Streptomycetaceae > Streptomyces > Streptomyces spiramyceticus. The sequence continues at coordinate 110,699 of NZ_JARBAX010000002.1, read as the reverse complement.
GGCGTGCTGCCACTGTGCCGCGCGCCCTTCACTACGACGACCGGCTTCGCGGCCGAGGTCCGTCGCGCGAGGCGGGTGAACTTGCGCGGGTTGCCGATCGATTCGAGGTAGAGCAGGACGATGTCGGTGTCCGGGTCCTCGTAGCAGTACTGGAGGTAGTCGTTGCCGGAGACGTCCGCGCGGTTCCCTGCCGAGATGAACGACGCCAGGCCCGCGCCACGCCGGTAGAGCCCGGAGAGCAGCGCGATGCCGATCGCACCGGACTGCGTGAACAGGCCGATGCGGCCGCGCTCGGGCGGCTCCGGCGCGAGGGAGGCGTTGAGGCGTACGGCGTCGGAGGTGTTGATGATGCCGAAGGCGTTGGGGCCGATGATGCGCATGCCGTACGAGCGGGCCTGGCGCACGAGTTCCCGCTGCCGCTCCCGGCCCGCCGCACCGCTCTCGGCGTACCCGGCGGACAGGACGACGAGACCCTGGACGCCGTGCTCCCCGCAGTCGGCGACGACCTCCGGCACCCGCTCGGCCGGAACGGCGACGACGGCGAGGTCGACGGCCTCGTCGATCCCGGCGACGGAGCGGTGCGCAGGGACGCCGTCGAGCTCGGTGAGGCCGTCGGGGAAGGCGCGGTTCACGGCGTACGTACGCCCGGTGAACCCGGCGGCGAGCAGGTTCCGCAGGACCGTTCGGCCCACACCGCCCGGCGCGCGCCCGGCGCCGATCACGGCGACAGCGCCGGGGGCGAGGAGGCGCTGCACGGAGCGGGACTCGGCGCGCTGCTCGCGGGCGCGCTGGACGGCGAGGGAGCGGTCGGTCGGCTCCAGGTCGAATTCGAGGTGTACGACGCCGTCCTCGAAGCTGCGCTTCTGGGTGTAGCCCGCGTCCGTGAAGACCTTGATCATCTTGGCGTTGGCAGGCAGTACTTCCGCCACGAAGCGCCGGATGCCGCGCTCGCGGGCGACGGCGCCGATGTGTTCGAGGAGGGCGGAGGCAACGCCGCGGCCCTGGTGCGCGTCCTGGACGAGGAAGGCGACTTCCGCCTGGTCGGCGTCGGGGCCCGAGGCGGGGCGGCCCTGGGCGTTGATGCGGTCGTACCGGACGGTGGCGATGAACTCGCCGCCGACCGTGACGGCGAGCCCCACGCGGTCCACGTAGTCGTGGTGGGTGAAGCGGTGGACGTCCTTGTCCGAGAGGCGGGGGTACGGAGCGAAGAAGCGGTAGTACTTCGACTCGTCCGACACCTGCTCGTAGAAGCTGACCAGGCGCTGCGCGTCGGCGGCGGTGATCGGGCGGATCCGCGCCGTACCTCCGTCGCGCAGCACGACATCGGCTTCCCAGTGGGCCGGGTAGGCATGGCGCATGCGGTGATCCGGCTCGGTCTGCTCCTGCGGGGTCTGCTCCGGCGGGTGCTGCATGACGAAAGCCTACGGGGCGGGGTCGCGTCAGCGCGCCGGGCGAGGCAGGCTGGGGGCGGCCGGACGGCTGTGGAAAAGGGGCCGAAGGCGGGTCACCCGCCGACCGCCCGCCATGAGATAGTGGTCTAGACAACCGTTAGAACATGAAGGGCAACACCATGGTTGAGCGCCGCGTCACCGTCGGCTGGGCCGAGGGCCTGCACGCCCGGCCCGCCTCCATCTTCGTCCGCGCAGCGACCGCCTCGGGCGTCCCCGTGACGATCGCCAAGGCCGAAGGCAACCCGGTCAACGCCGCCTCCATGCTCGCGGTGCTCGGCCTGGGTGCGGCGGGTGGCGAAGAGATCGTGCTCGCCTCCGAGGCCGACGGCTCCGACGCCGCCCTCGACCGCCTGGCGAAGCTGGTCTCCGAGGGCCTGGACGAGCTTCCCGAGACCGTCTGAACCCTGGACGGGCGAATTCTTGAGAAGGAGCCGCATCCCCCGAATTCCTCGGGGGATGCGGCTCCTTCTTTTTGCGCGGCGCGATACGCCGAAGAATGCGGGCAGCGCGAATTGGCCCCCCGCCAATTCACCCTCTTTGTATACGGCGCACCTGTTAATGACGCCCACTCGCCGTGTTTACGGCATGTTGCGAAGTCCTCACACGCTCCCGGTCCCGGTCCGGCTGCCGCAACCGGTGCACCGCGACCGCCCGTTCGGCGTGCAGCGCCATGAGCGACCTGGCACGCTCCGCGTCACCGCGCGCCACGGCGTCGACGATCGCGCCGTGTTCGGCCCACGACTCGACGGGGCGTGCGTGCTGCTCGACGGCGTACATCCAGGCGATCTTGTGCCTGAGCTGGGTGAGCAGCGCCGTCAGGCCGGGGCTGCCGGAGGCCTGGGCGAGCGTCTCGTGGAACCAGCCGCCGAGTGAGCGCAGGTCCTCGCCCTCGCCCCGGCGGGCCCGCTCCTGCCCCAGCCTGACCAGCCCACGCAGCACCTTGAGGTGCGCCTCGGTGCGCCGCTGGGCGGCGCGGGCCGCGCTCAGCGGCTCCAGCAGCGTCCTGACCTCCAGGAGGTCGGCGGCCTCCTGCTCGGTCGGCTCGGCGACGCAGGCGCCGGCGTGCCGGCGGGTGGTGACGAACCCCTCGGATTCCAGGGTGCGCAGGGCTTCGCGCACCGGGACGCGCGAGACACCGTAACGACGCGCAAGCAGCTCTTCGGTGAGCCGGCTGCCGCGCTGGAAGACACCGGAGACGATGTCGTCACGGATCGCCGTGCATACCGATTGCGCGGGAATGCGCATGACCTGACCTCCGCCTTAATCCCCGCGAAACGCGGTCGATTGACGCTTGTTCAGCGACTCTATTGCAGAGGCGGGGAATTTCCGAAGGGAGGCCGGAATCCATGGATATCTTTTGGCCAAGCCGAAGGCCCCGGCGGGGAAGCCGGGGCCTTCGGGGAAAGCGGAGGTGCGTCGGACCGCGTCGTCGGAGTCGGGGTCAGATACTGACGCCGTGCGCGCGCAGGTACGCGGTCGGGTCCATGTCGGAGCCGTAGTCGGGCGTCGTACGGGCCTCGAAGTGCAGGTGCGGGCCGGTCGAGTTGCCGGTCGAACCCGAGAGGCCTATCTGCTGGCCGGTGGTGACGGCCTGGCCGACGGAGACGCGGATGGACGACAGGTGGCCGTACTGCGTGTACGTGCCGTCGTTCATCCTGATGACGATGTTGTTGCCGTACGCGCCGCCCCAGCCGGCCTCGACGACGGTGCCGCGGCCGACGGACACGACGGAACTGCCGGACGGTGCACGGAAGTCGACACCGGAGTGGCTGCCGGAGGACCAGAGCGAGCCGCCGGCGTTGTAGCCGGTGGTCACCACGGAACCGGCGATGGGAAGGGTGTAGCTGTTGAGGCGCTTGCGCTCGGCGGCGCGGGCGGCACGCTCCCTGGCCGCGCGCTCCTCCCGCTCCCTCTTGACCTTCGCCGCAGCGGCGGCCCTGGCCTTGCGCTCGGCCTCGGCCTTCCGCTCGGCCTCGGCCTTGCGGGCGGCCTCCGCCTTGACGGCGGCCTGTCGCTGGGACTCGGCCTGGGCCGCGATCTGGTCGGCGAGGGAGTCGCCGATGACGAGGGCCTGGGTCAGGCCGGTGTCCGCGACGGAGCGCGCCGCTTCGGCGCTGGTGTCGTCGTGGGCGGCGAGGGCGGGAGAGGCCAGGCCTCCGATGACGCCGGTCGTCGCGAGGGCGGCAACACCCGCCATGTTCGCGCTCTTGCGCGTCAGACGGCTCGGACGACGGTGCTTCCCGGTGGCACGGGTGAACGCCATGGAGTGGCTGATCCTTTCCTTCCTTCTCGCCTACCGGGTTAGCTGACGGGTTCGGAGCAGGAAGGTCTCCTACGGACCCCTCCGTACGTACGCGCACAGAGGCCGTCCGATTCACCCCAGGGACTGAATGGGTCCCCGGCTCCCCAGGCTCGCGCCTGACGGGGACTCGGCGATGACTGTCCGGCGCCGCGGATGCGGCGCATTGCTGACGAACAGCCGGACAGACGCTAAACGGGACATCTGTCAATCACCAAACAGACACGAGGTTTTGTAACGCACCCCACAGGCCAGACAGGCAACCTCCACAACAAAAGGGACATACAGGAAGGACCCCGGCGGCCTGTCGGTCACCGGGGTCCCTCTATTCCGTCCCCCTATGCCCCATTACAGGGGCATTTGGTGCGCGGCTTATCAGCCGGCCACCACCTTCACCTCGCCGATGCCGAGCGCCCTGACCGGCTCCTCGATCTGGGACGCGTCCCCGACGAGGATCGTGACCAGACGGTCGGCAGGGAAGGCGCTGACGGCCGCTGCGGTGGCCTCCACCGTGCCGGTCTCGACGAGGCGCGCGTACAGCTGGGCCTGGAAGTCGTCCGGCAGCTGCTGCTCGACCTGGTCGGCGAGCGTGCCGGCGACGGCCGCGGCCGTCTCGTACTTCAGCGGGGCGACGCCCACCAGGTTCTGTACGGCGACGTCGCGCTCGGCGTCGGTCAGGCCTTCCTCTGCGAGGGTGCGCAGCACCTTCCAGAGGTCCTCCAGCGCCGGACCCGTGGACTCGGTGTCCACGGAGCCGCTGATCGCGAGCATCGCGGCGCCCGGGGCCCCTTCCGGACCGGAGGGAGCGGCGGAGCGCAACACCTGGCCATAGGCGCGCACGCCGTACGTGTAGCCCTTCTCCTCGCGCAGGACACGGTCCAGGCGGGAGGTGAGCGTGCCGCCCAGGCAGTACGTACCGAGGACCTGGGCCGGCCAGACACGGTCGTGCCTGTCCGGGCCGGTGCGGCCGATGAGCAGCTGCGTCTGGACCGCGCCGGGGCGGTCGACGATGACCACGCGGCCCGTGTCGTCCGCCGTCACCACCGGGACGGGGCGGGGCTCGGCGGTGTTGCCCGTCCAGGCGCCCAGGGTGTCGGCCAGCACGGCATCGAGATCCGTGCCTTCGAGGTCGCCGACGACCACGGCGGTGGCGGTCGCGGGACGCACGTGCGCCTCGTAGAAGCCCCTCACTGCGGCGGAGTCGATACGCTCCACCGTCTCCTCCGAGCCCTGGCGCGGCCGCGACATGCGCGAACCGGCGGGGAAGAGCTCCTTGGAGAGCTGCTTGGCGGCCCGACGGGACGGGTTGGCCGTCTCGTGCGGGATCTCGTCGAGCCGGTTGCGCACCAGCCGGTCGATCTCGCTGTCCGCGAAGGCGGGCGCGCGCAGCGCGTCGGCGAGCAGGCCGAGCGCCTTGGGCAGCCGGGAGACCGGGACCTCCAGGGAGACCCGTACGCCGGGGTGATCGGCGTACGCGTCGAGCGTGGCGCCGCAGCGCTCCAGCTCGGCGGCGAACTCCTCGGCGGAGTGCTTGTCGGTGCCCTCGGAGAACGCCCGCGCCATGATCGTGGCGACGCCGTCGAGGCCCTCGGGCTCCGCCTCCAGCGGGGCGGCGAGGAAGATCTCCACGGCCACGACCTGCTGGCCGGGGCGGTGGCAGCGCAGCACGGTCAGACCGTTGGGCAGGGCGCCGCGCTCGGGGGCGGGGAAGGCCCACGGCTGGGCGGTGCCCGCCTTCGGCTGCGGGTGGAACGTCATGCTCACGGCTGCGGTGTCGGTCACTTGTCCGCCCCTTCCTGCGCGTCGGTCTCGTCGGCGGCGGCATCGGCGTCGGCCGTGCCGGCGGTGTCGGCGGTGTCGTCGGCATGTGTGGGCTCGTACACCAGCACCGCCCTGTTGTCCGGGCGCAGCCGGGCCTTCGCCGCGGCCTTGACCTCGTCCGCCGTGATGTCGAGGACGCGCTGGACCGCGGTCAGGGCGAGCTGCGGGTCGCCGAACAGGACGGCGTACCGGCACAGTTCGTCGGCGCGGCCCGCGACCGTACCGAGCCGGTCCAGCCACTCGCGCTCCAACTGGGCCTGCGCGCGCTCCATCTCCTCGGGCGTGGGGCCCTCGGCGGCGAACTTGGCCAGCTCTTCGTCGACGGCACGCTCGATGTCGGGCACCTCGACACCGGCCGACGTCTTGACGTCCAGCCAGCCGAGCGAGGGTGCGCCGGTCAGGCGCAGCAGTCCGAAGCCGGCCGCGACGGCCGTCTGGTCGCGGCGCACGAGGCGGTTGTGCAGCCGGGAGGACTCGCCGCCGCCGAGGATGGTGAGCGCCAGGTCCGCGGCGTCGGCCTCGCGGGTGCCGTCGTGGGGCAGCCGGTAGGCGGCCATCAGCGCGCGGGCCGGGACCTCCTCGTGGATCTCCTCACGCAGCTCTTCGCCGATGATGTCGGGCAGGGTGCCGTCGCGCGGCGGCTGCTTTCCGTCGTGGGACGGGATGGAGCCGAAGTACTTCTCGATCCAGGCGAGCGTCTGCTCCGGGTCGATGTCGCCGACGACCGAGAGCACCGCGTTGTTGGGTGCGTAGTAGGTACGGAAAAAGGCGCGCGCGTCTTCGAGGGTCGCGGCGTCCAGGTCGGCCATCGAGCCGATCGGCGTGTGGTGATACGGGTGACCCTCGGGGTAGGAGAGGGCGGTCAGCTTCTCGAACGCCGTGCCGTACGGCACGTTGTCGTACCGCTGGCGGCGCTCGTTCTTGACGACGTCGCGCTGGTTCTCCATGGACTCTTCGTCGAGCGCGGAGAGCAGCGAGCCCATCCGGTCGGCCTCCAGCCACAGGGCCAGCTCCACCTGGTGGGTGGGCATCGTCTCGAAATAGTTGGTGCGCTCGAAGCTGGTCGTGCCGTTGAGCGAACCGCCCGCACCCTGCACCAGCTCGAAGTGGCCATTGCCCTTGACTTGCGCCGAGCCCTGGAACATCAGGTGCTCGAAGAGGTGAGCAAGACCGGTACGGCCCTTGACCTCGTGGCGCGAACCGACGTCGTACCAGAGGCAGACCGCGGCGACCGGGGTCAGGTGGTCCTCGGAAAGCACCACGCGCAGGCCATTGGCCAGCCGGTGCTCAGTCGCTGTCAGGCCGCCGGAACCGGCCTGCGCTGTGGCCGTGTGACCCATGGGCATGTACGTCCCTTCGATCGCGATATGGAGAAGTCCTGCCACTGTATGCAAGCGCGCTGACACCTGGCGAAGTTCCCGGGCCGCGTACGCCCTCAGGGAACGCCCGTGGAGCGCCCCGGGAGAGCGCTACGGACGGGTCGAGGTCGGCGTTGTCAGTGCGCAGGTCCACAATGGTCCGCATCAGGTCCAGAACTTGCCCCGACAGAACCGCGAAGGAGCCGCAGCCGCGATGGCCCGCCGCAGCACGAAGACCCCGCCGCCGGACGATGCGTTCGAGGAGAAGATCCTCGATGTCGACGTCGTCGACGAAATGCAGGGCTCCTTCCTCGAGTACGCGTACTCGGTGATCTACTCGCGAGCGCTGCCCGACGCCCGCGACGGCATGAAGCCGGTGCACCGCCGCATCGTCTACCAGATGAACGAGATGGGGCTGCGGCCCGACCGCGGCTATGTGAAGTGCGCCCGCGTCGTCGGCGAGGTGATGGGTAAGTTGCACCCGCACGGCGACGCGTCGATCTACGACGCGCTCGTGCGGATGGCACAGCCCTTCTCGATGCGCCTGCCGCTGGTCGACGGCCACGGCAACTTCGGCTCCCTCGGCAACGACGACCCGCCGGCCGCCATGCGGTACACGGAATGCCGGATGGCCGACGCCACCTCGCTGATGACCGAGTCGATCGACGAGGACACGGTCGATTTCTCGCCGAACTACGACGGCCAGGAGCGGGAGCCGGTCGCGCTTCCCGCGGCGTATCCGAACCTGCTGGTCAACGGTGCGTCCGGAATCGCCGTCGGCATGGCGACGAACATGCCGCCGCACAACCTGGGCGAGGTCATCGCCGCCGCCCGCCATCTGATCAAGCACCCCGGCGCCGACCTCGACACGCTGATGCGTTTCGTCCCCGGCCCGGACCTGCCGACCGGTGGCCGGATCGTGGGCCTCGGCGGCATCAAGGACGCGTACGAGAAGGGGCGCGGCACCTTCAAGATCCGCTCGACGGCCACCGTGGAGAACGTCACGGCACGCCGGAAGGGCCTGGTCGTCACGGAACTGCCCTTCACCGTCGGCCCGGAGAAGGTGATCGCCAAGATCAAGGACCTGGTCTCGTCGAAGAAGCTCCAGGGCATCGCGGACGTCAAGGACCTCACCGACCGCATGCACGGGCTGCGTCTGGTCATCGAGATCAAGAACGGTTTCGTCCCCGAGGCGGTGCTTGAGCAGCTCTACAAGCTGACGCCGATGGAGGAGTCCTTCGGCATCAACAATGTGGCGCTGGTGGACGGTCAGCCGCTGACGCTGGGCCTGAAGGAGCTGCTGGAGGTCTACCTCGACCACCGCTTCGAGGTCGTACGGCGCCGCAGCGAGTTCCGCCGCACCAAGCGGCGCGACCGGCTCCACCTGGTCGAGGGCCTGCTCGTCGCCCTGCTCGACATCGACGAGGTCATCCGGCTCATCCGCTCCAGCGACAATTCGGCGCAGGCGAAGGAGCGGCTGATCGAGCACTTCTCGCTGAGCGAGATCCAGACGCAGTACATCCTGGACACCCCGCTGCGCCGGCTCACCAAGTTCGACCGGATCGAGCTGGAGAGCGAGCGCGACCGGCTGAACGGGGAGATCGACGAGCTGACCGGGATCCTGGAGTCGGACGCGGAGCTGCGCAAGCTGGTCTCCTCCGAACTGGCCGCGGTCGCGAAGAAGTTCGGCACCGACCGGCGCACGGTGCTGCTGGAGTCGGGCGCTTCGCCGGTCGCGGCGGTGCCGCTGGAGGTCGCGGACGATCCCTGCCGTGTGCTCCTGTCGTCGACCGGGCTGCTCGCCCGTACGGTCACCGGCGAGCCTCTCGCCATGGACGATGCCCGGCGTGCCAAGCACGATGTGATCGTCTCGGCCGTGCCGGCCACGGCGCGTGGCGATGTGGGCGCGGTGACGTCGGCCGGGCGGTTGCTGCGGCTCGCCGTGATCGACCTACCCCAGCTGCCGTACACGGCCTCCGCGCCGACCCTGTCGGGCGGGGCGCTGGTCTCGGAGTTCCTGTCGCTGGAGGAGGGCGAGACGCTGGTCTGTCTCACCACGCTCGACGAGTCCTCGCCGGGTCTCGCGCTCGGCACCGAGCAGGGTGTGGTCAAGCGGGTCGTGCCCGACTACCCCGCCAACAAGGACGAGTTGGAGGTCATCACCCTCAAGGACGGTGACCGGATCGTCGGCGCGGCCGAGCTGCGCACCGGCGATGAGGACCTGATCTTCATCACGGACGACGCCCAGCTGCTGCGCTACCCGGCGGGCCAGGTCAGGCCGCAGGGCCGTCCGGCGGGCGGCATGGCGGGCATCAAGCTCGCCGACGGCGCCAAGGTGATCTCGTTCACCGCGGTGGATCCAGCGGCGGACGCCATGGTCTTCACGGTGGCCGGAGCGGCGGGCACTTTGCTCGGCGATTCGGAGACATCGGCGAAGCTGACGCCGTTCGACCAGTACCCGCGCAAGGGGCGGGCCACGGGCGGCGTGCGCTGCCACCGGTTCCTCAAGGGCGAGGACATCCTCATCCTGGCCTGGGCGGGCGCGGCTCCGCCCCGGGCGGCGGCGAAGAACGGCACACCGGTGGAGCTGCCGGAGCCGGACCCGCGCCGCGACGGCTCGGGCACACCGCTGACGACGGCGGTGGCGGCGCTGGCGGGCCCGGTCTAGCCCTCGCCCTGTACGTACCGCAGGACGCCCCACATGCTGCGCTCATCGGCAGCGGCGGGGGCGTCCTGCGGCCCGTCCGCGCGGCAGGCCGCCAGCTCCTTGCCCAGCGCTTCGCCGTCAATCCTCGAACCGATCAGCACGAGCTGCGTGATCCTCGGCTCGTCGCGCCCCCAGGTCTCGGGGTAGAAGCGCAGAAACCGGCCGACGGCGTGCAGCGCGTACCGGTTGCGGGCGTCGGCCGCGCCGAAGTCGACGTAACCCTTGATCCGGTAGAGCCCCTCCGGCCTCGTGTCGAGGAAGTCCATGAGCCGGCGCGGGTTCATGGGCTCTTCGGAGGTGAAGGAGACGCTCTCGTACGCCGCGTGCAGATGGCTGTCGTGGTGGTGCTTGCTGTCGTGATCGTGCCGGTCGTCGTGGTCGTGCTGGTCGTCCTCGGCCCGCAGATCGTCGAACGACAGCTGCCGGACTTTCTCCGCCGTGTCGTCCGGCCGCGCCGCGGGGTCGAAGAGCAGCTCAGGCTCGATCCGCCCGTACGACGCACGGACCACGGCGGTGCCGCCACTGAGGCCGCCGACGGTGTCGAGGATGCGGCCGAGCTGCCCGTCCCCCACCCGGTCGGTTTTGTTCAGGACGACGAGATCGGCGATGGCGAGGTGCCGGTCGATCTCCGGATGGCGCTCGCGGGTCGCGTCGAACTCGGCGGCGTCGACGACCTCGGCCAGCCCTCCGTAAACGATCCGCTCGTTCTCGCTGGCCAGGATCATCCGGACCAGCTCCTGCGGCTCGGCGAGACCGCTCGCCTCGATGACGATCACGTCGAGCCGGGCGGCGGGCCGGGTCAGCTTCTCCAGATACTCGTCGAGCTCGCTCGCGTCGACGGCGCAGCACAGGCACCCGTTGCCGAGCGAGACCGTGGAGTCACCGAGCTGACCGGCCACGGCCATGGCGTCGATCTCGATGGACCCGAAGTCATTGACGATCGCACCGATCCTGGTGCCTCTGCTCTGCCGCAACAGATGGTTGAGCAGGGTGGTCTTACCGGATCCCAGGAAGCCCGCGAGGATGATGACCGGAATGGGTTGCCTGACCATGGGCCGATCGTATGCGAGCGCGCGGACATGACCGTGTGCGCCCCGGGGGCTGCGTTTCCTCTCCCAGTCTCACGGGCAAGTTGCCTCGACACTTTGAGGGGCGGGGCGCATGGGGCGAGCGTGGCGGAGCACAGCACGGTTCGGCGGTTGGGCGGCTCTGTGCGTCCTCGGTATAGCGCTGGTGGCCGCGGCATCCGTCATTCTCAGCGGCTGGCTGATAGACGCAGTGGTCCGGGCCAACAGCGATACAGAAAAAGCAGCCGAACGAAGCGGCATCGGCGACTACTTCGGCGGAGTCAACTCGGTCTTCTCCGGAATCGCCCTGATTCTCCTGGTCATAACGCTGGTGATCCAGCAGCACGAATTGCGGCTCCAGCGCCAGGAGCTGACCGCCTCGCGCAAGGAGCTGCGCCGGAGCGCCGAGGCAGACCTCCGCAGCCTGCACATGCAGCTGACCCAGATGCAGATGCAAGATCTCTCACTCGCAGACGTCTGGAACGATTACCCCGGCGAGACGGAACTCGCGATCCGGCAGAACCTTTTCGCCAACCTCACTTTCTGTCACTATTTGCTGCTTCTGAAATGGGAAAGCGTTTCTGAGGACGAGATGCTCGTCCATGCCAGAGACCTCATCCGCTCCCCCGCATTTCGCCGGTACTGGGCTGCCTCACGTGACATGAAAGCGTCCCTGCCGCCGGACAGCGACGAGAGGCGGATGTTCCTGATCTTCGAACGGGCCATGGCCGAGGCCGATCATGGAACGCCCCCGGACGACCCGGATTCCGCTCACGCGCGGTGATGCCCGGGCTCCACTCGCGGGAGCAGGAATTTCGGAAAGGTGTGCCCGGCGCTTTACCGTTCATCAGCATGACCGCCGAAACGACCGCCTCCGGCAGACGTCTGCGCCTGGGCTGGCCCCAGCGCGTCTTCTCGCAGGTCCTGCTGATGCAGCTGGCCATCGCCACAGGCGTCACCGTGCTGGCCACCGGCCTCTTCCTCGCCCCGCTCAGCGCCCAGCTCGACCAGGAGGCCATGCGGCGCGCGCTCGCCATCGCGCAGACCACGGCGGCCCAGCCGCAGCTCGCCGACGCGGTGACCGGGTCCAGGCCCACCGCCGGAGGGCCCGTACAGACCGAGGCGGAGCGCATCCGGCGATCCACCGGCGCCGAATACGTCGTGATCATGGACAAGCGCGGCGTGCGGTGGTCCCACACCGACAGCCGCCAGATCGGCAGGGTGGTCTCCACCGACCCCAGCGAGCCGCTCGCCGGGCGGGAGGTCATGGGGATCGACGAGGGTACGCTCGGCCGCTCCGCCCGCGGCAAGGTCCCGCTGCGCGACGCCGACAGGGAGATCGTCGGCGCCGTGTCGGTCGGTATCGAGTACGACAGCGTCCGCGCCCGGCTGCTGGCGGCGATCCCGGGGCTGCTCGCGTACGCCGGCGGGGCCCTGGCCGTCGGCGCGCTCGCGGCGTATCTCATCTCCCGCAGGCTCCAGCGGCAGACGCACGACCTGGCCTTCTCGGACATCTCCGCGCTGCTCGCCGAGCGCGAGGCGATGCTGCACGGCATCAGGGAGGGCGTCGTCGCCCTCGACGCCACAGGCAGGATCCGGCTGATGAACGACGAGGCGCAGCGGCTGCTCGGGCTTGGCGCGGAGGCCACAGGGCGGCCGCTCGACGAGGTGCTGGGCGAGGGCCGTACCGCCGATGTGCTGGCGGGGCGGGTGACCGGCGACGATCTGCTGACGGTGCGCGGGCACCGCGTACTGGTCACTAATCGGATGCCGACGGACGACGGCGGTGCGGTGGCGACCCTTCGCGACCGCACCGAGCTGGAGCAGCTCGGCCGCGAGCTGGATTCGACGCGTGGCCTGATCGACGCCCTGCGCGCCCAGGACCATGAGCACGCCAACCGGATGCATACGCTCCTGGGGCTGCTGGAACTGGGCATGCACGAGGAGGCGGTGCAGTTCGTGACGGAGGTCGCCGGGGTGCACCGTGCCACCGCCGAGCAGATCACCGAGAAGATCCACGACCCGCTGCTGGCGGCGCTGCTGGTCGGAAAGGCGACGGTGGCGGCCGAGCGGGGTGTCTCGCTGCGGCTCTCCGGCGCGACGCTGCTGCCGGACCGGCTCGTGGACCCGCGTGGCCTGGTCACCGTGGTCGGCAATCTGGTGGACAACGCGCTGGACGCCTCGGCCGGCTCACCCGATGCCCGGATCGAGGTCGAGCTGCGTGCCGAGGGGCGTACGGCCGTACTTCGGGTGGCCGACAGCGGGCCCGGCGTTCCGGCCGAGCAGCGCGAGCTGATCTTCACGGAGGGGTGGTCGACCAAGGAGCTGCCCGCGCACGGCAAGCGCGGCCTCGGCCTGGCGATGGTGCGCAGGCTCGCGGAACGGCAGGGCGGCAGCGCGCGGGCCGGCGAAGGCGCGGAGGGCGGCGCCGAGTTCAGCGTCGTACTGCCGGAGGCGCTGGCCGATGAGCCACCGAGCACGGAGGAGCTGTACACGGCGGAGCTTGATACGGCAGGAGAGGCGCGATGATCGACGTACTGGTGGTGGACGACGACGTCCGCGTCGCGGAGATCAACGCCGCCTATGTGGCCAAGGTGGCGGGCTTCCGCGTCGTCGGCCGGGCGCACACCGCCGCCGAGGCGCTCGCCGCGCTGCGGGCGCATCACGTCGACCTGGTCCTCCTCGACCACTATCTGCCGGACAGGAACGGCCTCGCGCTCGTACAGGAACTGCGCGGCCTCGGCCTCCAGACCGACGTGATCATGGTGACGGCGGCGCGCGACATCGCGACCGTGCAGGCCGCGATGCGCCAGGGCGCGCTCCAGTACCTGGTGAAGCCCTTCAACTTCGCCGGCCTGCGCACCAAGCTGGAGGCGTACGCCGCCCTGCGCCGCACGCTCGACGGGGGCGGCGAGGCGGAGCAGGCCGAGGTGGACCGGATTTTCGGCGCCCTGTCCGTGGCAGGCTCTCCCGGCCTCCCCAAGGGGCACTCGACGACCACCGCGGAGCTGGTCCGGCAGGTGCTGCTGGCCGCTGACGGGCCGCTGTCCGCCCAGGAGATCTCCGAGCGCGCCGGCATGAGCCGACAGACCGCGCAGCGCTACCTGAAGTTGCTGGAGCGGTCGGGGCGGGTGCGGCTCAGCCTCAAGTACGGCGAGACGGGCCGCCCGGAGCACCGCTACGCGTGGACGTCCGGCCGCTGAGGTCGAGAGTGAGAGGCGACGCCACCCCCACTTTGCGGGCTGGTCAGACCGCGCCCGCGCCCGTCAGCGAGCGCACTTCCGTCTCGGCGTGCTTGGCCGCGTCCGGCGGTTCGGGCGACAGAACCGTACCCAGCCAGCCCGCGAAGAAGCCCAGCGGAATGGAGACAAGGCCCGGGTTCTGGAGCGGGAAGAGCTGGAAGTCGACGCCGGGGAAGAGCGCTTCGGGGCTGCCGGAGACAACCGGCGAGAGCAGCACGAGCAGTACGGCCGGGAGCAGGCCGCCGTACACCGACCAGACCGCGCCCCTGGTGGTGAAGCTCCGCCAGAACAGCGAGTAGAGCAGCACCGGCAGATTGGCGGAGGCGGCGACCGCGAAGGCGAGGCCGACCAGGAACGCGACGTTGAGGTCGCGGGCGAGCAGGCCGAGGGCGATGGCCACGGCTCCGATCCCTGCTGCGGCGATACGGGCCACCGCCACCTCGCTGTGCTTCTTGGCGTGCCTGCGCCTGAGCGAGGCGTACAGATCGTGCGCGACGGAGGCGGAGGAAGCCAGAGTGATGCCCGCGACGACCGCGAGGATGGTGGCGAAGGCGATGGCCGCGACCACGGCGAAGAGAACCGTTCCTCCTGTGGAACCCGCGCCCCCGCCCAGATCGAGCGCCAGAAGCGGAACTGCCGTGTTCCCTGCGGCATTCGACGTCCGTACCGCATCGGATCCGACCACTGCCGCCGCTCCGAACCCGAGCACGATCGTCATCAGGTAGAAGCTGCCGATGAGGCCGATGGACCAGACGACCGAGCGGCGGGCGGCGCGCGCGGTCGGCACGGTGTAGAAGCGGGACAGGATGTGCGGCAGGCCCGCTGTGCCGAGGACGAGCGCGAGGCCGAGGCTGATGAAGTCCAAACGAGCCGTCACGTCCCCGCCGTACTTGAGACCGGGCGACAGGAAGTCCTTGCCGTGGCCACTGCGTTCCGCGGCGGTGACGAGCAGCTGGTTGAAGTCGCCGTGGAAGCGCACCAGTACGAGCACGGTGAGCGCGACCGCGCCCGCCATCAGCAGCACTGCCTTGACGATCTGGATCCAGGTGGTGGCCCGCATCCCTCCCAACGACACGTAGATCACCATCAGCGCGCCCACGCCGATGACCGTCCAGGAGCGCGCGGCCTCGCTGCTCCCGCCCAGCAGCAGCGCGACCAGGCTGCCCGCCCCCACCATCTGCGCCACCAGATAGAGAACGGACACGGTGACCGAAGAAGTTCCCGCGGCGATACGCACCGGGCGCTCGGCCATCCGGGCGGCGATGACGTCGGCGAGGGTGAACCGGCCGCAGTTGCGGACCAGTTCGGCGACCAGCAGCAGGACGACGAGCCATGCGACGAGGAAGCCGACGGAGTAGAGCATGCCGTCGTAGCCGAAGAGGGCGATCAGTCCCGAGATGCCGAGGAAGGAGGCCGCGGACATGTAGTCGCCCGCGATGGCGAAACCATTCTCCATGGGGGAGAAGAGCCGTCCGCCCGCGTAGAACTCCTCCGCCGAGCCGCGCCGGTTGCGGCTCGCCCATGTCGTGATGGCGAGCGTGGCGGCGACGAACGCGCTGAACAGCAGCAGTGCCAGGGTCTGGTGCTGCGTTGTCATGGTGTGACCGGTCAACGCTTGCTCCCCCGCCGCGTCAGTTCCTGGGTGTACCACCGGAGTTCGAGCGCCGCGCGGTCCCTGCGCAGCCGCGCATGCCGTGCGTACGCCCAGGTCAGCAGGAAGGTGGAGAGGAACTGGCCGAGCCCGGCGACCATCGCGACGTTCACCGCGCCGACGACGGGCCGGGCCATCAGGTCGTGTGCGGTGGTCGCCGCGACGACGTAGATGACGTACCAGGCGAAGAAGGCGAGGGCCGCCGGGACGACGAACCGCCGGTATCGGCTGCGCACTTCCTGGAAGGCGGCGCTGCGCTGCACCTCCAGATAGATCTCGGCCGCACTGTGGCCGGCCCCGCGGGTCGCACCGCCGGCGGGAGCGGGCGACGGTACGGGCGCGGGGGCACCCGTACCGTCCAGTTCGCCCCACCCGGAGGCGAGCGCGTCGTACCAGGGATCATCGAGCCGCACCGCTGCGGCTTCGCACCCTTCGGGCTTCTCCACCGAACAACTCTCCTTGTCCGCGAACGCATTGTTCGCGTGCCCAAGGATGGACAGAGTGGGAAGATCCCGGACTCTTCAATTCCCGCTCTTCACCCCATTAGGTGACGGATGTCCCCAACCCGGGAGTCACCCACGGGTGACTCAGGCGTCGATGCGCGAGCGGTCCAGCGTCGCCGCCGAGCTGGTGATGAACTCCTTGCGGGGCGCTACTTCGTTGCCCATCAGCAGATCGAAGACCTGCTCGGAGGATTCCAGGTCACCGATGTTGATTCGGCGCAGCGTGCGGTGGCGCGGGTCCATCGTGGTCTCCGCCAGCTGGTCGGCGTCCATCTCACCGAGGCCCTTGTAGCGCTGGATGGAGTCCTTGAAACGCACGTTCTTGCGCTGGTACTCCAGCAGCGTCTGCCGCAGCTCGCTGTCCGAGTACGTGTAGACGTACTTGTCCTGGCCCTTCTTGGGCTGGACCAGCTCGATCCGGTGCAGCGGGGGCACGGCGGCGAAGACGCGTCCCGCCTCCACCATGGGCCGCATGTAGCGCTGGAAGAGCGTGAGCAGCAGACAGCGGATGTGCGCGCCGTCGACATCGGCGTCGACGAGCAGCACGATCTTGCCGTAGCGGGCGGCGTCGAGGTCGAAGGTCCGCCCCGATCCGGCTCCTATGACCTGGATGATCGCGCCGCACTCGGCGTTCTTGAGCATGTCCGAGACGGACGACTTCTGTACGTTGAGGATCTTGCCGCGGATCGGCAGCAGCGCCTGGAATTCTGAATTCCGGGCGAGCTTGGCCGTACCGAGCGCGGAGTCTCCCTCGACGATGAAGAGCTCGCTGCGCTCCACGTCGTCACTGCGGCAGTCGGCGAGCTTCGCCGGCAGCGAGGAGGACTCCAGCGCGGTCTTACGGCGCTGCGCCTCCTTGTGCTGGCGGGCTGCGATGCGCGTCCGCGCGGCGGCGACGATCTTCTCCATGACCGAGCGCGACTGCTGCTTCGCGTCCCGCTTGGTGGAGGTCAGGAACGCCTTGAGCTCCTTGGCGACCACATTGGCGACGATCCGCGTGGCCGCCGACGTACCAAGGACCTCCTTGGTCTGGCCCTCGAACTGCGGCTCTGCCAGGCGCACGGTCACCACGGCCGTGAGGCCCTCCATGGCGTCGTCCTTGACGACGTCGTCCTCGGCGACCCGCAGTAGCTTGGCGGAGCGCAGAGCCTCGTTGACGGTCCTGGTGAGGGACCGCTCGAAGCCGGAGATGTGGGTGCCGCCCTTGGGCGTGGCGATGATGTTGACGAAGGACTTGACGGTGGTGTCGTAGCCCGTCCCCCAGCGCAGCGCGATGTCCACAGCCAGCTCACGGGTGACCTCGGTGGCCGTCATGTGGCCGCGGTCGTCGAGGACCGGCACGGTCTCCTTGAAGGTGCCGTGCCCGGTCAGCCGCAGGACGTCACAGATCGCCTTGTCCTGCGCGAGGTACTCGCAGAACTCGCTGATGCCTCCGTCGAAGCGGAAGATCTCCTCGGTCTTGCCCTCGCCCCCCAGGGCCCGCTCGTCGCGCACGATGATGGTCAGGCCGGGCACGAGGAAGGCGGTCTGGCGGGCGCGCTGGTACAGCGTCTCCAGGTTGAGCTTGGCGTCCTTGAGGAAGATCTGCCGGTCCGCCCAGAAGCGCACGCGCGTACCGGTGCGCGCCTTGGGCACCCGCTTGCCCTTGAGCAGCCCGTTCGCCGGGTCGAAGGGGGCGTCGGGGCCCGACTCGGTGAAGATGCCGGGGACGCCTCGGCGGAAGCTGATGGAGTGCGTGGCACTGTTGCGGTCGACCTCGACGTCGAGGCGGGCGGAGAGGGCGTTGACGACGGAGGCGCCCACACCGTGCAGACCGCCGGAGGCCGCGTAGGAGCCGCCGCCGAACTTGCCGCCGGCGTGCAGCTTGGTCATGACGACCTCGACGCCGGTCAGGCCCGTCTTGGGCTCGACGTCGACCGGGATGCCGCGGCCGTTGTCCCGGACCTCGACGGAGCCGTCCTCGTGGAGGATGACCTCGATGTGGTCGCAGTAGCCACCGAGGGCTTCGTCGACGGAGTTGTCGATGATCTCCCAGAGGCAATGCATGAGGCCGCGGCTGTCGGTGGACCCGATGTACATGCCAGGACGCTTGCGGACGGCCTCAAGCCCCTCCAGTACGAGAAGGTGCCGCGCGGTGTAGTTGGAGCCGTCACGGTCTGCACCGGTCAGAAGCGCAGTGGACGGCACGGACGTCTCGGCGGTCACGCGGTTCGCTCCTCGCTGAATTTCACATGTGTCCCGATGGGGTACGGGTCCGGCGTCGGTCGCCGGTCAGAGGGTACCGAGGCCTGGTAGAGCCGATGTAACGCCACCCTCGGGAAAACTCATGCTAGTCCAGAGTCGCATGAACGTTCGATCCCTCGATGGGGTGACGCACAGGTCACGTTCCCTTTGGCGCATGAACCATTTAGGCTCCGGGCACGTCCTCCTCAACAACCGGCAACCCAGCCGGGAGGGCAAACCAAGACAATCGACGCGAAACCGTAAAGCGACGCAATACGGCTCCTTCGCCGCTAACCGGCAGCAGACAGCCACCTTCGGAAGAAGTTTCAAGGAAAAGCCACGAGCGGGAACGTTTTCGGCCTGGTTGGATGTTGACCCTGGTACGACAGCTCGTCGAGCTAGAGAAGAGGCGACGTGACTACTGTTCTGACCCCCGCGAGCCCGCTGACGGCCGCTGACCGATGCGACCGCTGCGGCGCCCAGGCCTACCTGCGTGTCGTCCTGGCCAGCGGCGGCGAACTGCTCTTTTGCGCCCACCACGGTCGCAAGTTCGAGCCGGAACTCAAGAAGATCGCCGCTGAAATACAGGACGAGACAGACCGGCTGACCGCCGTGCCTGCGTCCACAGAAGACGAGGAACGCTGAACACCTCGCGATCACGACGAGCGAAGGGCCGGTTACCCACCGGTCGACGGGCGGCCTCCCCTGGTAACTCAGGGTGGGCCGCCCGTTCTCGTACGCTGCAAGCGTAATCAGTCGCTTGCAGGCCAGAGATCCTCCGGGACGGCCGACAGCCGTGTGTACACCCCGGGGCTCCCGGCCTGGCCGCAGCCGTTCCCCCAGGAGACAACGCCGATCAGCCGGCCCTCCGCGACCAGCGGCCCGCCGCTGTCCCCCTGGCAGGCGTCGTGGCCGCCCTCAGGGTCCCCGGCACACAGCATGGTGTCTGCCTGGTACGCGGGCTCCCCGCGGCCGGGATAGGCACGCGTGCAGGCTCTGTCGGGGAGCACGCTGACGCGTGCCGCGCGCAGGCCGAGCGGGTACGCCCCGTCGCCCGTCGTATCGCCCCAGCCGTAGACGGCGGCGGGCGTACCGGGCTGGTCCGCCATGTGCCGCGGGCGTGCGGTCCGGATGACATGGCGCGTCGGCAGAGCGCTCGACAGTGTCAGCACAGCGAGGTCTCCGGAGTTCGTGGCTGCGTCGTACTCCGGATTGATGCGTATCCCGCGCACCGGGATCTCCCTGCCCCCCTGCCCGAGCAGATCGCCGCGCCCCGCGATGACCTCCAGGTCACGCACCTGATTCAGCGGCACGCCGAGTACCTGTGAGCTCATGCAGTGCGCCGCTGTCACCACCTTCTCCGGCGCCACCACCACTCCCCCGCAGAACTGACCCGCCCGCGTACCTCCGAACCGGTCACGGCTGGACAGTGCCACGACCCAGGGCGTCTCCGAGATTCGTACGGGCTGCCCGCCTATCACCACACTGTCCGCGGCGGCGGAACCACCCGAGGCGGTAGGCGCCACAACGGCCGTGGCCGTCAGGGCCAGCACCCCCGTCAGTGATCCGGCAAAAGAACGACGCATACGGCCTCCTGTACTCGGTGCTCCACATTGCACACACAGGGTCAGCCGGACAGCGGCGGGCCGCACCCGCGAAAGCCGATGGCCCGGAGTCCCGTGGAGGGGACTCCGGGCCATCGGCCCGAGCGGTGAATGACGACTTGGGCGCGCGACCTGGTCGAGGCAGTCGCGACCTAGTCGAGGTAGTCGCGCAGGACCTGCGAGCGCGACGGGTGACGCAGCTTCGACATCGTCTTCGACTCGATCTGGCGGATGCGCTCACGCGTCACGCCGTAGACCTTGCCGATCTCGTCCAGCGTCTTCGGCTGGCCGTCGGTGAGGCCGAAGCGCATGGAAACGACTCCCGCCTCGCGCTCGGACAGAGTGTCGAGCACCGAGTGCAGCTGCTCCTGCAGGAGCGTGAAGCTGACGGCGTCGGCCGGGACGACCGCCTCGGAGTCCTCGATGAGGTCACCGAACTCGCTGTCGCCGTCCTCGCCCAGGGGGGTGTGCAGGGAGATGGGCTCTCGGCCGTACTTCTGGACCTCGATGACCTTCTCGGGGGTCATGTCGAGTTCCTTGGCCAGCTCCTCCGGGGTGGGCTCGCGGCCCAGGTCCTGGAGCATCTGACGCTGCACGCGGGCGAGCTTGTTGATGACCTCGACCATGTGCACCGGGATGCGGATGGTGCGGGCCTGGTCGGCCATCGCGCGGGTGATCGCCTGCCTGATCCACCAGGTGGCGTACGTCGAGAACTTGTAGCCCTTGGTGTAGTCGAACTTCTCGACCGCGCGGATCAGACCGAGGTTGCCCTCCTGGATGAGGTCCAGGAAGAGCATGCCGCGGCCGGTGTAGCGCTTGGCCAGCGAGACCACGAGCCGGAGGTTGGCCTCCAGGAGGTGGTTCTTGGCGCGGCGGCCGTCCTCGGCGATGATCTCCAGCTCGCGCTTGAGCTTCGGCGCCAGCTTGTCGCTGTTGGCCAGCTTGTCCTCGGCGAACAGACCCGCCTCGATGCGCTTGGCGAGCTCGACCTCCTGTTCGGCGTTGAGGAGCGGGACCTTGCCGATCTGCTTGAGGTAATCCTTGACCGGGTCGGCCGTGGCACCGGCGACAGCGACCTGCTGCGCGGGTGCGTCGTCCTCGTCCTCGTCGGAGAGAACGAAGCCCTTGTTCTCGCCGCTCTCTTCCTCTTCCTCGCCGACGGCCTTGTCAGTGGTCTCCTCGGTGGTCTCTTCACCCTCGGAGACCTCGTCGCCGTCCTTCTTGGCCGAGGTCTTCTTCGCGGCCGTCTTCTTGGCCGCGGTCTTCTTCGTGGCGGTCTTCTTGGCCGCCGTCTTCTTGGCGGCGGCCTTCTTCACCGGTGCGGGCGCCGCGGCGTCGTCCGCCACGGCCTCCACCGTTTCGGATGCGGGAGCGGCCGTGGCCGCCACAGTCTTCGCCGGGGTCGCCCTGTCTCCGACGGTCTTGGTGGCGGTCCGCTTGGCCGGGCTCTTCGCTGCGACGCTCTTGCGGGGGCGCTTGGGCTCCTCCGCGGCACTGACCATCAGCGTCACACCCTCTTCCTCGAGGATCTGGTTGAGGCTGCGCAGAACGTTCTTCCACTGGGCCGACGGAATCTGGTCGGCCAAGAATGCCTGGCGCACGTCATCGCCGGCGATCTGCCCATCAGCCTTTCCCCGCTCGATGAGCGCCATCACAGACTCGGACTCGGCGATCTCCGGCGGGAGCGTACGGGATGTGCTGGCCGACACGAACAACCTCTCGGAACGATGGGAACGGCTTCCGGCCTCGCCCTGAGTGCGGGCCTCGGCCGACGACATCGGCTGGGGATGTACCGACGGCGCAGGTTGAACCTCGGACTTGTTACAGCGCCGACCATGGCGGCTGTATTCCCTCTTCGGCTGTCACCTCTTAGGTCATCGCAGAGTTCCGAGGAGTGTTACGCCCAATCTTCGTGGCCCGAGTCACACCCCTCGGAGGCGGCGAGGAACAGAACGGGACATCATCCCACCATCATGCGGCCCAACAATCGTGTCGCCGGACCCGACGGGCCCGGCGACACGAGATTCGTCAGCGCAGCAATGCCGCAAAGCGCACACCCTGGCCGTGCTCCGCTGTCAGTGCTCGCGCGGCGCGGGCACCACACGCTCCACCTCGGGGTGGACGGTGAGCAGTTGGCGCATGGCGTTCTCTGCGGCCATCGCGTCGCCGGCGGCGAGCGAGTCGACAATGCAGGAGTGGTGGACGAGCGCGCTCTCGGTGGGGCGGTCACAGCCGGTGACGGGGCCGCCGGAGACCTGGAGCGCGGCGGAAACAATGCCGGAGAGGTGCTCCAGCATGCGGTTGCCCGCGAGCTGGATGAGCAGGGAGTGGAATTCGGCGTCGGCCCTGGAGAACGTCAGGGAATCACCCTGAGCGAGGGCGTGGCCCATGATCTCGACCATGTCGGCGAGGCGCTGCTGGACGTCCTCGCGTCCGTGGCCGGCCGCGAGTCGCGCCGCGAGCGGCTCAATCATCCACCGCAGCTCGCCCAGTTCGCGGCGCTGGTCGTCGCGCTGAGGGCCGAATGCCCGCCATTCGATAATGTCCGGATCCAGCAGATTCCAGTCGCTGACGGGGCGGACCCGGGTGCCGACGTTGGGACGGGCACTGACCAGGCCCTTCGCCTCCAGCACGCGCAGGGATTCCCGTACGACGGTACGGGACACCTCGAAGCGCTGGCCGATCTCTTCGGGGACGAGCGGGCGGTCGGCGCCGAGATCGCCCGAGACGATCATCTGGCCGAGCTGCTGGACGAGTTGGCCGTGGAGCCCGCGGCCACGGCTGCCCGCCGAGCGGCGGCCCATCCGGCCCAGGTCCGTGTCGGCGCTGTCCCAGGAGGGCACGCCGACGCGGTCGGCGGCCGACGCCTCTCCGTAGGGGTAGCGGTCGAGTTCGCCCGGGCCTGCGAGGCCGGTCTCGACGGGGCGGGCGGCGGTCATCATGGTGTGCGCAAGGGTACTCACGGATCCTTTGTCGGCGGGACTCACACGACCCTTGAGGTCTTTGGTGAAAAGCACACGAAAGGGTGATCGCCGCCCGCCCTGCAATTGACGACTTATCGGAAAGAAACGGACGAAGAAACGGACGCTCTCGGGGAAGTTGCGGGCGGCCCGCGCCCTTCGTGTCCGAGCCGGTCATCAATGGGCTTTCCGGCGAAGGCCGGTGAGCAAATACGCGCAGAGCAGGGCACACAGCGACAATGCCAGGGCCGTACCGACCGGTTCGGCCACGAGTCGCATCGCCGCCACCATCCATCGGTCGACCTCGTACGGCCACTCCAGCCAGGCAACTTCGCGCAGTCTGGCCGGGAGTCCGGCCACCGAACGTGCGGACGGGGCCACGATCACCTGCTGCGCGACCGGGGTGACGACGACCGGAACGGCGAGTACCGCCGCCACGCCGGGAGCCGTGGCGCGGAAGACTCCGGCGCCGAGCAGTCCGGCCCAGGCGCAGCCGACCGTCAGGCCTCCCCAACTGGCTGCCATCGAGGGCCATTTTTCCGGTACGTGCATCAAGTCCGGGCCGTACAGAAGCCGGAGGGCTTCCGCGTCGGCCGCCACGGCAAGGAGGGCGAGAAGCAGTGCGGCGGCCGCGGAGACGGTCAGCTTGGCGAGGAGCAGGCCGAGGCGGCGGGGCACGGTGCCGCGCGCGGCGGCCAGGGCCGGGTACCGGTACTCGTCGCCGAAGGCGAGGGCGCCGAGCAGTCCCGCACCGAACGCGGCCGGCGGCAGCGGAAGGATGTCCGGCCAGGCGGCGAGGACGTCCGGCAGCGGGGTACTGCCCGTGTGCGCGAGGAGTACGGAAAGCGCGACGGAAGCGGCCAGAGCAGCCGTCACGACCAGGAACGTCGACCTCGTGCCGAGGAGGCGGCGCAGTTCGTAGCGCAGGGCGTGGACGGGGCTGCGGGCCGGGCGCAGAGGCATCGGCGACGGAAGCGGTGCGCGCTCCCTGGCGGGTGCGCCGGCGCGGGAAGCCGGCCACCGTGCGCCGGTCCCGGCTTCCGCCGCCGCCCCGGTCGCCCCTTCCGCCCGGGTCCCGGCTTCCGCCACAGCCCCGGTCCCGGATTCCGCCCGGGCGGGCCGGGGCGGCGCCTCCGGGCCGGGGGCCGGGCCCGTATCGCCGATCTCGTCGGCCAGGCCGTGGATCAGGATGCCGTGCCGGAAGGCGGTCTCGCCGATCCGGGCACAGTCACTGCCGTAGACGCAGAGGCGGCTGCCGCCCTCGGCGACCACCTCGACGGACTGCTGGGCGGCGCGGGCTTCCCGGCTGACGAGGACGCCGAGGCGGGCTGCGTGCGGCGTCCTGACGGCGACGCGGGGGCGGAGCCTGGTCCGGGCAAACTCGGCGGCCTCCTGATCCGCCATCAGGCGGCCGCCGTCGATGGTGACGACCCGGTCGGCGGTACGGGCGGCCTCTTTGGCATCGCTCGTCGTGTACAGCACGGCGCCGCCGCGGGCGGCGTGACTGCGCAGCAGCCCGAAGAGCCAGTTGTGCTCAAGCGGAGAGAGGCCCTTGGCCGGTTCGTCGAGGACGAGCGTGTGCGGGTCGCCCAAGAGGGCTGAGGCCAGGCCGAGTCGGCGGTCCATTCCGACCGAGAGCGCGCCGAGGCGCTGGTCGCCGAGCCCGGCCAGGCCGACGAATTCGAGCATTTCAACGGCGCGGGCCGCGGGCGCGCCGGCTGCGGCGCAGAGCATGCGGAGCTGGCCGATGGCGGTACGTGCGGGGTGGCCCGGCACGTCGCCGAGGAGCGCTCCGACTTCGCGGGCGGGGTTGGCGATCCGGTGCAGGGGGCGGCCGCGGAAGTATGTGACGCCCCGTCCGGGTTCGAGTTCGAGCATCAGGCGGAGCGCCGTGGTCTTGCCGGATCCGGCGGCACCGAGGAGGGCGGTGACCTGGCCCGGCCCGGCCTCGAAGGTCATATCGTTCACGACGGGCGGGAGTTCCCGACGGGGGGCGCTGGTGAGTCCGATGGCCTGGAGCATCGCTTCTCTCGCGGAAGGTGAGACCGCTCGGCGGCAGGGCGTACCGCAGCAAGATAACGCGACATTTCCGACTTTTCGTGCAGCGCGGGAACTGCGGGTGTGCGGGTGTCAGACCTCGGGGCGCAGCATCGGCGGATTGAGCAGCGTCGCTCCGCCCGCCCGGAAGAGCTGGGCGGGGCGGCCGCCCTGCCGGGTCGTGGTGCCGCCCGCGGGGACGAGGAAGCCCGGGGTGCCGGTGACCTTGCGATGGAAGTTGCGAGGGTCGAGAGCGACGCCCCACACGGCTTCGTACACCCGGCGCAGTTCACCCACCGTGAACTCCGGAGGGCAGAAGGCGGTGGCGAGCGACGAGTACTCGATCTTGGAGCGGGCGCGCTCCACGCCGTCTCCGAGGATCTGCGCATGATCAAAAGCGAGGGGGGCCGACTGCTCCTCCTCACGGCCGAAGGCCCTCTCCTGGTTGAGCAGGGCCTCGACCGTCGCCCAGCGCACGCTGTTCGCGTCGCCGCCCGCCCGGGGCGCGGGAAGGTCCGGTGCGAGCACCAAATAGGCCACGCTGACCACACGCATGCGGGGGTCCCGCTTGGGGTCGCCGTAGGTGGCGAGCTGTTCGAGGTGGGCCCCGTTTCCGAGCGCCGGGGTTCCCGGTTCGTGCGCGCACAGTCCGGTTTCCTCGGCGAGTTCCCGTGCCGCCGCAGCCCCGAGATCCTCCTCCGCCCGTACAAAGCCGCCGGGCAGCGCCCACCGGCCCTGGTACGGCGGCTCGCCGCGGCGTACGACCAGTGCGCAGAGCGCGTGACGGCGCACGGTCAGTACGACCAGATCCACGGTGACGGCAAAGGGAGGAAAGGCGGATGGGTCGTAGGGCGACATGCCGCGATCATAGTCGTCTGCTTGACGATAAACAGTCCCTGCGCCGGGGCTGCTGATGTCGGTTTCGCCCTCTCGGCGCCACCCGTCGGCATTCACGGTCACACCCCCAACTGGAGCTTGTCGGCGGCTTCCTCGATCATGCCGAGGCCCAGCCTGCTGATCCGTACGGCGAAGGGCTCCCCCGCGACGCGCAGTCCCGAGAACTGCACCGCTCCGAGCGGCGCGCAGTGCACGGGCGACAGTGCCACCGTGCCCGCCGGGGCGTCGGGGCGGATGCCGGCGAGAGCGGTGAGCAGATGGATCCCGGCGGCGGCCGCCACGGCCGCAGGCCTGCACGCGGCCGGGTGCGGTACGGGATGACTGCCCGCGGTGCGCTGCTCTCCCGCGTACATCTCGGGCAGCCGGTTGCCGAAGGTTTCCGCCGCGTCGAGGACGCCACGCAGCAGGGACGCCGTCTCTTTCTCGTATCCGGCCGCCGCGAGTCCCGCCACGGCGACGGCGGTCTCATGGACCCGCACGGCGCCGCCGCGGTGGCCGAAGGGGTTGTGACCGCTCTCCCTGGCCCCGAGGCTGCGCAGCCCCCAGCCGGAGTCCATGGCGGGACTGCCCAGCAGCCTCGCCACTTGCTCGGTCTGCACCTTGTCCAGCAGGCCGGGCGCGAGCCGGCCCGCTCCGAGGAGGCCGGTGTCCAGGAGGTGGGCGGCGCCGCAACCGAGGTGCGGCACGAGCCGTCCCGCAGCCGAGCGGGCCGCTGCCGGGCGGCCGCCCGCCCGGTCGTCGATCCAGAAGTTCTCCTGGAAGGTGCGGCGCAGTGCCCTGGCCCACTCGCGCCACCATTCGGCACCTGGGCGGTTGTACGCCGCGAGCAGATCGGCGCCGAGCAGCGCCGCCCGGTGGGCGTGAGCCTGCGTCTCGCTGCGCCGGTGTCCGGCTGGATCCCGTTCCCGTAGGCAGCCGTCGTCTCCGGCCGCCCTGCGCAACCAGAGGAGGCAGCCCTCCGCCACGGGCAGCAGCTCCTCCAGGTCCTGCGCCGCCATCCCCCATCGCCTCGCCTCGGCGAGCACCACGGGGAAGGCCAGTGTCGCCTCTACGCCCGTACAACTGGGCGGGAGGTACGGGCCCGCGTCCCTCAGCGGTCCCGGGATGCGCCCCTGGTCGGGCCCTGGGTTCCGTAGCTGCGTACGAGCGACAGTGCGCAGTGTGGCTGCGGCGAGCCGGGTACCGAGTGGCAGCGTCATGCGCGCCGCCCACAGCGCCTCGGCGGGCGCAAGCCCGCAACGCCAGGGCACTCCCGCCGCCAGATACACATCCGTGGGCCGACGCGGGTCGCGCATCAGCAGGGCCCGCAGATCGTCGAGGCTGGTTCGCAGCAGCTCTCGCACCCGTGGGTCGTCCCCCTCCGCCGTCGCGTCGGGGAGCAGACCTGACCCCGCTTTCGCGACAGGCCGGACTCCCCGGTCCGTACGGATGCGCAGCTCGATCGTGCGCGATGTGCCGGGCAGCAGCTCGATCTCCCATCGCAGCAGACCGGCGGATGCGAGCGCGTCCTCCGGAGGTGGATCAGCGGTGACCACCGCCTGGGCTCCGGCAGCCGTCCAGCGCATCCCCGAGGCGTGAACGCTGGCAGGCAGCTCCGGGCCGGAGCGGCCGGCGGCGACGGCGCCCAGGTCCGCGAGGTCGGTGCCGAGTCCGATCTCCACACGGAGCCGCAGGGTGCGGCCCGCCGAGCTGCGTAAGGTGATCCGCTCTGTGCCTTCGGCGTGCCGGAGCCGCTCCACCGCGATCTCGGGGTCCGGACCGCCGTCGGCCGGCGTACGCACGACGGAGACGAACCGGGCACGGCCGGCCGAGAGCAGCCTGCCCTGCACGGCGACCGGTTCCCGTCCCGCCACCCTCAGCTGGCAGCGGGAGAGGAGCCGGCGGCCCGACTGGTAGAAGCCCTCGAGCCCTTGGCCGGTGAGCTGTCCGTGTTCCGCGGAGACTGCGAGCCCCGGCAGGTCCGCACAGATCAGCAGCCCGTGGACGGAGGGCAGCTCACCGGGAGGCCGTGCGGACCCGGCCAGGGGCCTTCGTTCGATGGCAAAGGACGGGACAGTGAGGGTCATACGATGCCTCCTCTGCGCGGGGACAGCGGCGCCGGCCGGAGCGGCGCGGGACGTTCGCGGTACCGCCACACAGGGGAACGGCCGCACGGGCGTCCGGGTCACGGCCGTCATCGCCCGCTCCTGCCCCCACGCTGCCCGTCCCGCCTCCGGACGCGCCCCCGTGCGGCGGCTGCGCCGGGACGCGCCTTGGTGGGCCGGTTCCCCTTCCTGGTCACTGACGGCCGGGCGGAACGCGCCGTGGCCTGCCTGCGTACGGCGCGGGGGCGAGGGCTGGGGTGCGTGCGCTCCGCGCGTTCCTGGCGGAGGCAACGCCTCAGCGCCTCCGGATCGAGGCCTTCATTGCACGCCTGGTGCAGGAGCTGGGCGAACTGGTAATCGGGATCGAACCGAAGGGCGAGGCCGAGGGCGACCCTCGCGCCCGGTTCGTCACCGGTCGACCAGGCAACCCATCCGGCAAGGGTGAGCGGGGCGGCGGCATGAGTGTCGTACGGTCCGGTGCAGCGGCGGGCGAGCGCCCGCCACAGCCGCAGCGCCGGCTCCGCGTCGGGGCCCTCCATCCACTCCGCCGCCCGGTCCCTGGTCTCGCGGTCCTGCAGCCCGAGAATGACTGCGGCAGCCTCGTCATGGCCGATGAGTCCGTCGTCCGCGGCATCCGCCTCCGGCCAGCGCGTCGTGGCAGGCCGGCTGTCCCCGAGGCGCTTCATGAGCCGCCGCGCCAGGTCGAGAGTCTCGGCTCCGACCTGCTCCCGCTGGGCTCCGCTCAGGATTCTGGGCACCAGGGCGAGACCCGCCGCGTCCAGTGCCCGCACCTGCTCCTGAGCGGCAGGAGACTCCGGCCGGGGCGCCAGCCGAGCCTCCATCTCCCGTAGCGATCCACGGACTTGGATACCGGCGTAGGCGGCGGCCGCGGCCATGACCGAGGTGCCGGGCAGGGCCAGAACGTTGCCCTCGGGCGGGCAGCAGCGCGCGTCGGGGCAGCAGTACGACCAGTACCTGCCGTCGGAGATGCACAGTGCTTCGAACACGGGGACGTCGAGCGCGCCGCACGCGGTGCGCAGCCGTTGCGCGAAGGGGCGCAGCCGCTCCATCACCTGCCTGCTCGTCTCGCCCTCGGCCGGGTCCTGGCAGAGGAAGACGACGATGCCTTCGGGACGGTCCCCACGACGCTCGCTGCCCGTCACCAGACACTCGGCAAGCTGGTCGGAGACGGGCGCCCATTCCTTCGGCGAGCCCGGGATACCGAGCCTGAGCCGCCCGCCGAACCGGCCCCGGCGGCCGTGCAGCGCGACCATGACCACGCTGTCTGTCGGATGGAAGCCCATGAGGTAGGGAAGCGCGTCGGCCAGTTCGGCGGGGCCTCGGAGGGTGATCTGGTCGCCGGCGGAGGGCCCTGTGGGTTCGTGGTGCTTGTTCATGGCTCGACGGTCCCGCAGACACCGCCAGCGCCGCCAACCCTGTGGATAACTTTATTCACAGGGTTGAGGCCGCATTCGCACAATGTCCGATGCATCAGGTTGCATGGGGGCATGACCAACGCAGATCTCAGGTCCTCGGCCGATTCCGTACTCGCCCGCCTCGTCGGAGACACCACCGGCACCGCCAGGCTGCGCGAGGACCAGTGGCGGGCCATTGAGGCGCTCGTCGCCGACAAGCGCCGGGCCCTGGTCGTGCAGCGAACCGGCTGGGGCAAGTCCGCCGTGTACTTCGTCGCCACTTCCCTGCTGCGTGAGCGCGGCAGTGGCCCCACCGTGATTGTTTCCCCGCTGCTCGCGCTCATGCGCAACCAGGTCGAGGCGGCGGCGCGGGCAGGCATCCGCGCCCGGACCATCAACTCGTCCAACACGGAGGAGTGGGACACGGTCCAGGGCGAGGTCTCGGCGGGCGAGGTGGACGTGCTGCTGGTCAGCCCCGAGCGGCTCAACAACCCCGATTTCCGCGACCAGGTACTGCCGAAGCTTTCCGCCGCCACCGGACTGCTGGTGGTGGACGAGGCCCATTGCATCTCCGACTGGGGTCACGACTTCCGGCCCGACTACCGGCGTCTGCGCACCATGCTGGCGGAGCTCCCGCCGGGCGTTCCGGTGCTGGCCACTACGGCAACGGCGAACGCCCGGGTGACCGCCGACGTCGCCGAGCAGCTGGGGACGGGTGCGGACACCGACGCACTCGTACTGCGTGGCCCGCTGGACCGGGAGAGCCTGAGCCTGGGCGTGCTCCAACTCCCGGACGCGGCACACCGGCTGGCCTGGCTGGCAGATCACCTCGGCGAGCTCCCCGGCTCCGGGATCATCTACACCCTCACGGTCGCAGCCGCCGAGGAGGTCACGGCGTACTTGCGGCAGTGCGGGCACACCGTCGCCTCGTACACCGGCAGAACCGAGAACGCGGAGCGGATGCAGGCCGAGGAGGATCTGCTCGCCAACCGGGTCAAGGCTCTCGTCGCCACCTCCGCGCTGGGCATGGGCTTCGACAAGCCCGATCTCGGTTTCGTGGTGCACCTGGGGTCGCCCTCGTCGCCCATTGCCTATTACCAGCAGGTGGGTCGCGCCGGCCGAGGTGTGGAGCATGCCGAAGTGCTGCTTCTGCCGGGCCGCGAGGACGAGGCGATCTGGCAGTACTTCGCCTCGGTCGCCTTCCCGCCGGAAGAGCAGGTACGCCGCACACTCGACACGCTGGCCCGGTCCGAGCGCCCGCTCTCACTGCCCGCCCTGGAGCCGATCGTCGACCTGAGGCGTACGCGCCTGGAGGCGATGCTCAAGGTTCTCGACGTCGACGGAGCTGTGCACAGGGTGAAGGGCGGCTGGACCGCCACGGGGCAGCCGTGGGTGTACGACGCCGATCGCTATGCCTGGGTTGCGCGCCAGCGTGCGGCCGAACAGCAGGCCATGCGGGACTACGCGTCGGCAACGGGGTGCCGGATGGAGTTCCTGCGGCGGCAGTTGGACGACGAGGAGGCAGCGCCGTGCGGCCGCTGTGACAACTGTGCGGGTGCCAGGTTCACCGACGCGGTGTCCACCGGCGCCCTGGATGCGGCGCGCGGCGAACTCGGCCGGCCCGGTGTCGAGGTCGAGCCGCGCAAGATGTGGCCGACGGGCCTCGTGGCGGTCGGAGTGGACCTCAAGGGCCGCATCTCGCAAGGGGAACAGGCCTTCCCAGGACGGGCGTTGGGGCGGCTTTCGGACATCGGCTGGGGCAACCGGCTCCGCCCGCTGCTCGCGGCGCAGTCACAGGACGGCCCCGTGCCCGACGATGTGGCGAGCGCCGTCGTGAGTGTGCTGGCCGACTGGGCGAAGGGGCCCGGCGGTTGGGCGTCAGGCGAAGCGAACGCCCCTGCCCGTCCGGTCGGAGTGGTCACGGTCGCCTCGCACAGCAGACCGGAACTCATCCAGTCGCTCGGCAGCCGGATCGCGGAGGTCGGCAGGATGCCGCTGCTCGGTTCCGTCGCGTACACCCCCGAGGCGCCGGGGCGGATGCCGAACACCAACAGTGCCCAGCGGGTGAGGGCACTTCACCAGGCGCTGACGGTGCCGCCGGAGCTGGCGGACGCGTTGGCCGGGGCCGGTGGCCCAGTGCTCCTGGTGGACGACCGCTCGGACACCGGCTGGACGCTCGCGGTTGCGGCCAGGCTGTTGCGCCGAGCCGGAGCGCAAGGGGTGTTTCCGCTGGTCCTCGCCGTTCAGACGTGACGGGATGCTTCGTCCGTGGACAGCTTGGGCAGGGATATCCACGTCATACCCGCAGATTCCCGTCAGCCGGGCCAATTGCTCGTTGCCGCATCCTCACGGGGCAGCGAGAATTGAAGTGCTCCCCGCACGGCCCGCCGCGGACCGGATGGGCTGTGTCGCGGTGCGCCCCCAACCGACCCTGCCCGCACTGTGGGCGCGTATGCGAAGGGAGGACCGTGACCTTCGGATTCGCTCCGTCCGCAGCCTCGTTGAGCCCCGCGTCCGCCGACACTGTCAACCGCCTGGGCCGGATGCTCGAACCGTCCGAGTGGGCAGCGGCGGGCATCCCGCTGCTGCGCAATCCGCGTGACGTGGTCAGCGGGCTGCACGCCAGGCACCGGCCGACACCGTCGACGGCTGTTGTCGCCGTCCTCGACTCCGAGGAACGGCTCACCGCCAGCGCCTCGTTCGCCCGGCGCCCCGTCCCCGCCGACGGCTGGGAGTTCCGCAACGCCCTGCTCGCGCACCTGCGCCGGGTCATCCCGCACGACCTGCGCCGCCGTACTCCCGTACGGACCGCGGTGCTGCTCTACTGCCGTGAAGGCGACGAGCGTTGGACCGAGGAGGACGGGGCATGGATGTGGGGCCTGCGGGACGCCTGCACCTTGCACGGGCTGCGCTGCGGCGCGTACATCACGCTGACGAACGGCGGCTGGCAGGTGCTCGGCGAGGGCCGTGGCGGCCGTCGCCCGAGCACCGGATCACGCCCCAGCGGCCTCGCTGAAGCCGCGGCCGAGGCCGCCCCCTCCCCACTGCGCACAGGTGGAGGGGCGGCGGACGCCCTGCGTCGGGCAGCGGCCCGCTGAGGCGGCACGCCGACCGGCTCGCACCGCGCGCTGACACACGCGCGGCGCGAGCAGAAAGTGGCGTACGGGTCAGACGCCCGCGCCGAGCACGGCGTTGACCCGGTTCGGGTCTCCGCACACGATCAGCAGCGCGCCTGCGCGTTCCCTGGCGACGGGCAGCGCACGGGTCAGGACGTCGTCGCCTCCGCCGTTGACCGCGACGACCACCACCGGCCGGGCAGCGGCCCGCTCCGCGACATCGGCGTCCGCGTAGAAGACGTCGTCGCGGGCCTCGTGCTGGGCCCAGTACGAGGCTTCGCCGAAGGACAGCTCGTGGGCGGCCCAGGGGTGCTGTTCACCAGTGGTGAGCACCAGGACGTCGCCCGGCGCGCGTCCGGAGTCGAGCAGCAGGTCGACGGCCTCGCCGGCGGCGTCGAGTGCGCCGTCCGTCGAAGCGGGGATCAGCTGGACCTGCGGCGCGGAACGATTCTCCTGCCGCGCGGCCGGGGCTTTGCCGCCGGACGTCTGCGTCCGCTGCACCGGAGGCGCGGGCCTGGCAGGGCCCCTGGCAGGGCCTGGGACAGGGCGTCCGGGACGCGGTGTGGCCGCGGTACGCGGACCAGGTACGGGACGGGGGGTCGACGCGGGGCGGCCGGTGGCCGTAGTGACGCGGGGACCCTGGGCGCTCTCGTGAATCTGAGGCTCCTCGGGGGAGAGAGGCATGAGTGGATTTCTATCAAATGCCGCCGCGACGCGCAGCAGCGGGTTGGTACATAAGTGCGATCGGATCAGAAATCGAAGCCGAGTTGGCCCCCGTCTTCCAGAGCGGCGGCCTCCGCCGACAGCCGGATCTTCTTGAGGTGCCGCCACCTGGGCAGCGCATCGAGATACGACCAGGACAGTCGGTGGTACGGGGTGGGCCCCCGCTCGGCCAGCGCCGCCTTGTGCACGGGCGAGGGATAGCCCGCGTTGTCCGCGAAAGCGAAGTCGGCGAACTCTGGGAACTGGGCCTCCAGTCCGGCCATCATCGCGTCGCGCCTCACCTTGGCGATCACCGAGGCGGCCGCGACCGCGATGCAGGACTGGTCCCCCTTGATCACCGTACGTACCTTCCAGGGCAGCCCGAGGTAGTCGTGCTTCCCGTCGAGGATCACCGCGTCCGGCTGCACCGGCAGCGCGTCCAGGGCGCGTACGGCGGCGAGCCGCAGCGCGGCGGTCATCCCCAGCTCGTCGATCTCCTCGGGCGTGGAGTGCCCCAGGGCGTACGACGTAACCCACCCCTCCAGCACTACGGCCAGCTCGGTGCGGCGCTTTGGGGTGATCAGCTTGGAGTCGGTGAGGCCGTCGGGTGCCCGGCGCAGGCCGGTGACGGCTGCGCACACGGTGACGGGTCCGGCCCACGCTCCGCGCCCGACCTCGTCGACACCGGCAATGATCTTGGCGCCGGTGGTGGCGCGTAGGGAGCGCTCGACGGCGTGGGTGGGTGGTTCGTACGGCATGGCGCCTGCCAGGTTACGCCGCCGGACACCGCCGGCGACACCCCGGGCGTCAGTCGGCGGCCGGAGTCGGCACCGGGCGCAGCAGGGGCACCATGATCCTGTCCACCACTTCAGTGATCTCCTCGTCCGGCCATTCGCTTCCGCACACCTTCGAGCGGTACATCATCAGGCCCGGGATCACGTCGAACACCAGGTCA
Organism: Streptomyces spiramyceticus; assembly: GCF_028807635.1. Classification (NCBI taxonomy): domain Bacteria; kingdom Bacillati; phylum Actinomycetota; class Actinomycetes; order Kitasatosporales; family Streptomycetaceae; genus Streptomyces; species Streptomyces spiramyceticus. The sequence goes on along the minus strand of NZ_JARBAX010000002.1, from coordinate 76,607 downwards.
CTCGTGGCATCGGGACGCACGTCGCCGCGCTCGATCCCGCGGCTCACCACCTCGCGGAAGAGCCGGTTCGAGGGCTCGATCACCTGGCGGAGAATCACCGCGTGGAACCGCTCGGCCACCCCCTTGTCGCATTCGTGAAGTACGGAACGCAGTGCGAATCCGGGCCTGGAATACATCGCTCCGCGCATACGGCGGCAGAGCTCATAGAGGTCTTCCCGGATGCTGCCCCGGTCCGGCGCGTCGGCGAGATCCGGCAGCCCGGCCTTCAGGGCGTCCGCGACGAGGTCCTCCTTGGACGGCCAGCGGCGGTAGACCGCCGCCTTCCCCGTCTGCGCGCCGGCGGCAACACCTTCCATGGTGAGGCCGTTCCAGCCGACCGTACTCAACTGCTCCAGCGCGGAATCGAGGATCGCTCGTTCCAGTACGAGCCCGCGGCGGCGCAGTGAGACCGGCTGCGCCTCGGCGGCGGCAGTCCAGCGCGAAGTGGCCATCTTTTTCTCTCCGTTGGGGACGAGGGCTTCAGTGAACGCTTGCGTTCACTGAGGGGGAATCCCTACCGTTGGCATGACAGTGAACGCACCCGTTCACTAACTCACTTGTGGGGGATCCATAGTGACTACCTCTCAGTTAGCTGCACCACACAACCCGGGCGCAGCCCGTCGGCAGGGGCGTCCAGGAATCGCCCTTACCGTCATCGCGGCTCTTCAACTCATGGTGGTCCTCGACACCACCATTGTGAATATCGCGCTCCCGCACATCCAGACCGCTCTCTCCTTCAGTACGACCGACCTCTCCTGGGTGATCAACGCCTACACCCTCACCTTCGGCGGTCTGTTGCTGCTCGGCGGACGGGCGGGCGACATCCTCGGCCGCAGGCGGGTCTTCGTCTTCGGCGTTCTGCTCTTCACCTTCGCCTCACTGCTGTGCGGCATCGCGCAGGAGCCATGGCAGATACTTGCGGCGCGTGCGCTCCAGGGCGTGGGCGGCGCCATCGCCTCGCCCACCGCGCTCGCGCTCATCACCACGACGTTCCGCGAAGGCCCCGAGCGCAACCGGGCGTTCGGCATCTTCGCGGCGGTCTCCGCCAGCGGCGCGGCGATCGGGCTGCTGGCGGGTGGGATGCTCACCGAGTGGCTCGACTGGCGCTGGGTGTTCTACGTCAACCTGCCGATCGGCATCCTGATAGCCGTCCTCTCCCCCGTGTTCATCAATGAGTCCGAGCGCCACCCCGGCCGTTTCGACCTCACCGGCGCGCTCACCTCGACCGTGGGCATGGCTTCTCTGGTGTACGGGTTCATCCGCGCCGCCGACGACGGCTGGCGGGACGGTCTCACCCTGGGCGCGTTCGGCCTGGCTCTCGTCCTGCTGGTCGCCTTCGTGTTCAACGAGCGACGGGCGCCGGACCCGATCACCCCTCTGCGGATGTTCGCCGACCGCAACAGGTCAGGGACGTACGCGATCATGATGAGCCTCGCCGCGGCGATGTTCGGCATGTTCTTCTTCATCGTCCTCTTCGTGCAGAACGTGCTCGGCTACAGTCCGATCTCCTCCGGGCTCGCGTTCCTGCCGGTCACGGTGATGATCGTGACGGCGGCCGGCCTGTCGTCGCGGCTGCTCCCGGTTCTGGGCCCGAAGCCGTTCCTTGTCTCGGGGGCGGTGTTCACCGGAGCGGGCATGGCCTGGCTGACCGCGATCGATCCGGACAGTTCGTACCTGGGAGGCGTGCTGGGCCCCATGCTGCTCTTCGGCTTCGGCATGGGCCTGGTGTTCGTAACGGCGACACTGACAGCGGTGTCCGGTGTGGCTCAGCACGAATCGGGAGCGGCCTCCAGTCTTCTCAACGCCACACAGATGGTGGGTGGTTCCCTGGGGCTGTCGATTCTCATGACCGTCTTCGGAACGGCCAGCCGCGACGAGGCCGCGCGGCAGATTCCGTCGTTCCTCACGGAGGCGACACCCGCCCAGCAGGCGGCCTTCGCCAAGTCCCACGAGCTGCCCGCCCCTTGGGGGCACCAGGTGCTTGCCGAGGGCATTTCGACGGCGTTCTGGGCAGGCGTGGGCCTGGTCGGACTCGCCTTGCTCGTCGCACTGTTCGTCATCCGGGTACGCAAGAGCGACCTGGAGGCGCTCAGCGGGACAGCCGGCGCCGGGGGGCCGGGGGCGGCCTGAGCGGTTCGCCCGCGGTCGCCACTCGGACCGGGGAGGGGCAGGGAGGAGGCGCCGCACTGCGCCCCGCCCTCCCTGCCCGGTTGGGGGCCCCTCCCCTACCGTCAGTACTCGTCGTAGAGCCCGCGCCCATCGCCGTACATTCCGAGTTTCTGGCACCCGCTGTCGTCCAGCGCCAGGGGCCGCTTTTCGAGGATCTCGCGAGCCCGGGCCGAGCCCAGGCTCGTCGCGTACCAGGGCTCGCTCTCGTCGTCGAGCCGTGCCGCGATGCCTACGAGGGCGCAGGAACGCTGGGGCTCGGGCAGCGTGTCCAGTGCCGGTACGGCGTCGGCCGACAGGTCCTGGAAGTAACCCACGTCGAGCTTCTCGGTGGCGCGGTACCGCGCCACGTTCTGTTCCGCGACGAGCCCGTCCGGCGAGACCAGCCCGAAGGCCAGCACGGCGGCGCCCGCGCTCGCTGCCACCGCGCGCGGCAGCCAGCGGGAGCCCAGTACCCCCGCCGCCATGATCAGTACGATCACAAGGCCCAGCCACAGCTCCACAGCCGCCACCGAGATACGCAGCCGTGTCAGGCCGTACGCATCGACGTACAGGTCCATGCGGCGCAGCGCGGATGCGACGACGACCAGCGTGAGTACGCACAGAGTGCCGAGAACCGAGCGGATCAGGGTCCGGTCGCGGGCTCCTCCGCGCGGTGCCCAGCGCAGTGCGAGTGCGATGACAAGGAGGGTCAGGAGCGTGGCCCAGAGGAGCTGCCAGAAGCCCTGCCGGGCGTACTCGGAATAGGAAAGTCCGGTCTCGCTCAGCACCTTGTCGTAGCCGCCGAAAAGCACGGCGAGCTGGACGGCGATAAAGGCGGCGAAGAGGAGGTTGAGGACGATCAGCGGAAGTGCCCATTCCGCACGCCCCCGGGCGCGTGCGGGACGTATGTCGAGGCGGTCCCAGCGCATCGGCGCGGCGGCGGTGCGGGCGGCGGCAAGGGCACCGAAGAGACCGAGCGCGAAGAGGAAGATCCGCCAGGGTCCGTCGGCGATGGAGACGTCCGGCGTGAGGCCACCGAGCAGATCGGCGAAGGCAGCGTCGGCTCCGGCGAAGAGCGCGCCGAAAACGACCAGCAGCACGACGGCGACGGAGACCGTACGCACGACGGGCGCCCAGCGGCCGCGCGACACTTCCGCGCGCTCGCGCAGCCCCCGCAAGGCCCAGGCCGCGCCGGAACCGAGCGAGCCCACGACACCGAGGGAACCAGCGAGTACGCCCGCCCAGGTCCGGTTGCCGTGCAGCGCGAGCGAGCCCAGCGCGAGCGCGGAGACTACGGCGAGGAAAGTCGGCCAGCCCGCGTCACGCAGCGCGGGTACGACCAGCAGGGCAAGACCGCCGACGGCCCACAGGAGCGTCCACGGGCGCAGGCGACGGCCTGCCGCCTGGGCTGCGAAGTACGCGGCGAGCGCGGCCGGCGCGGCCACGACCAGCAGGTTCAGGCCCAGACCTTCGCCGAGCAGCAGCGCGCTCAGCAGGGCGGTGGCCAGTACCGCCCAGAGCGTGGCGGGGCGGACGGCGGCCGGTGGGCCGGGACGTACGTCGGTCAGCCACTTGGGCGGCGCAGGCGGCGGTGGCGGCCACGGCTGGCTGCGCTGAGGCTGCGTCGCCCTCCGGTGCTGCTCCCGGTACGACGGCATGGCAGGCGGCTCGGCAGACGGCAGGGCCGACGGCATGACCGACGACGTGGCCGACGGCTGCGGGACGGCGTCCTGCGGCGCGGGGCCCGGTCCTTGGCCGGACCCTGACTCCGTGGGCGGTGTGACTGGTGTATCGGGCACGGGACCCCCTCCCGACCGGGCACGTGCGCGGCAGGAAGCAGCGTCCGGGGCCCGGTGTCTCGTCGGCACGCGCCCGTCATGATCAAGGGGGCGGCGTGGCCGTCAGAGTAGCCCTGGCCTGGCGGCACGGCCCTGCCAGGGCCCGGATGTGGCAGGACCGTGACAGTCGTACCGGGTCAGAGCGTGCGTGAAGGGATCCAGTCCGGCAGCTCTTCGGTCTGCTCCAGCCAGGAGACCGGCGGCGCCCCGGCCTTGCCCGCGCCGACCACTCCGCCGACGATGGCGCAGGTCGTGTCGACGTCGCCGCCCACCTGGGCAGTGGTCCAGAACGCCTGCTCGAAGTCGCCGAGCGCCCGAGCCGCCGACCAGAGAGCGAACGGCACGGTGTCGTGCGCGCTCGTACGCCGTCCGCAGCCCAGAACCGCGGCCACGGTGCCGGCGTCGCCGTAGTCGAGCATGTCGCGGGCTCGTCGGAGCCCGGCGCCCACGGCGCTGCGCGGTACGAGCGCGATCACGCCGTCGAGCAGATCGGCCGCCTGCGGCGGGCCCGCCGGATCCGCGGCGAGTGCGGCGGCGGCCGCCACGGCCATGGCGCCGACCACGGCCTCACGGTGCTGATGCGTGACGTATGCCGAGATCTCGGCCTGGTGGGTGGCCTGCTCGGGGTCGTCGGCGTACCAGGCGCCCAGCGGCGCGATGCGCATCGCCGCGCCGTTGCCCCAGGAGCCCTGACCGTTGAAGAGCGCGGCGGCGAGCTCGCGCCAGTCGCCGCCCTCCCTGATCAGCCGGAGCATCCGGTTGACGGCGGGGCCGTAGCCGCGGTCGAAGTCGTGGTGCTCGGCGAAGGAGCGGGCGAGGGCGTCCTGGTCGACTCGGCCGTGCTCGACGAGCACCGCCAGGACCGAACAGGCCATCTCGGTGTCGTCGGTCCACTGCCAGGGGCCGGGAGGCAGCGCGCGCCGCTTGAGCAGCGGATAGTTCGCAGGTACGAAGAATTGGGAGCCCAGGGCGTCTCCCAGGGACAGCCCACGCAGGCTGGCCAGGGCGCGTTCGAAGCGCCGGACGGTGAAGGAGTCAGCGGTCATCGCTCTGCCACTCTATCCGGTGCGGCCGTACGGTTCGGGGGTCCGCCAGCGTTCGAACGGCCGGTCCAGGCTGTAGCGCCCGTTCTCGCCGAGCAGCAGCATCCGCATCTCGGCGTTTCCCGGGTTGGACAGTGACTCGAATTCGGCCACCGACCAGTGAAACCAGCGCATACAGAACAGGCGCATGGTCAGCCCGTGAGTGACCAGCAGTACATTCGGCGGGTGGTCGGGCGCCTCGAAGCTCCGGTAGAGGCTCTCCAGGAACGCCCCGACCCGGTCGTACACATCGGCCCCGGACTCGCCCTGCGCGAAGCGGTAGAAGAAGTGCCCGTACGCGTCCCGGTACGCCCTCTGCAGCCGTACGTCTTCCCTGTCCTGCCAGTTCCCCCAGTCCTGCTCCCGCAGCCGCGGCTCTTCCCTGACCCGTACCCGGTCCTGGGCGAGCCCCAGTGCCGCGAAGGTCTGGTGCGTACGGCGGTACGGCGATACGTAGGCGCTGACCCGTTCCTCGCCGAAGAGGGCACGGAGCCGCACCCCGGCTTCCCGGGCCTGGCGCAGCCCGGTCTCGGTGAGCCTCAGCGCATGGTCGGGCTCCCGTTCGTACACCGTGTCATCGGCATTCCCCTCCGACTCCCCGTGCCGGAGAAGGACGATGCGCCGCGGTCGTGCCATGCCGAAACCCTAGAACGTGAGATCGGATGCGGCTCAGCCGGGCGGCTGTCCCGACTCTCTGTCCAGCGTATGCGGCCGGGAAAGGACGGCGCAGCAGCGGGTCGTGCGGGACAGCTGTGCCGACAGCGGCACAGTGCCATCACACCGTCCTGTACGGAAGCGGGTGATCACACCGTCCAGGACGGATCCAGCTCAACGACCGCGCCCCCGAGTTCCGCGACATCGACCGCTGTCTGCGCGCGAAGCGAGAGGCGCTCCACCCGCTCGGCACGGTACTTGCCGTGCTCGGCGGCGGACTGCCACATCGACAGCACCAGGAACTCATTGCCCGGCGCCTCACCGAACAACCCGCGCAGCATCCCAGGCGACCCTGCCATCGCCGGATTCCACACCTTCTCCTGCATCAGCGAGAAGTGCTCGACCCGGCCCTCATTCACCTTGCAGTGCGCGACCCGCACCACATCTGCGTCCGTGAACCGCGGTTCGAAGCCCGTCTTGATGTCGAACCGGTAGTCGAAGAGACCGACCTTGATGTTCTTGTACGTGCCGGACTGCGCCGCAGCGAGCCGGTCGTGCGAGCGGGCCATGAACGAGTCGTAGAACGCGCGGCTCTCCCAGAAGGCGAAGACGTGCGCCACACCTGGCCGCTCCCGGCTCCAGCCGCCGCCCTGTCCCCGGAAACCCGGTTCCCCCAACAGCCCCGCCCACTTTCGCTGCCCCCGCTCAAAACCTCGACGGTCGATCACTGTGCAGCGAATCCACTTGACCAGCACCGCGCCATCGTACGGCCATCAACGCGGCGCCGGTCACTCTCCGCCGCACATCACCGAAACGACAAGCTCACTGCGATCCGTCTGTAAGGGCGGCCAGTTGCTCCAGGTCCGCCGTGCCCATTGCGATGCCGAAGACGTCCGCCAGCACACGCCCGAGCTCCCCGGCGGGCACCTGCCGCCGGCTGCTCGAACCGTCTGTGCGCAGGGTCGTCAGCTGGTCGCGTACGAGCGCATGCCGCTCCCCCGGTCCAGGCAGCTGCGCGACGACCTGTCCGACGAACTTCGACTGCGGATGGGACGAGCTGTAGTGGTTCATGACCTCGAAGTCGGCCGGATAGAGCGCCTGCGGCGCGAAGGCGTACAGGTCGATCCACCCCTCGGCCCGCAACGACCGCAGTACGTGAATGCCCTCCGCCTCGACGCGGATGCCGAAGGTCCAGCCGCCCTGTTCGACCGTCGCACCGTCGAGGAGCGGCACCGGCTCCAGCGGCCCCAGGTACCCGAACCCGGTGTCCACCAGCCACCGTTCGCCGTCGACGCTCACCACGAGCATCCCGTGCGTCACCGGAGTGAGATCGCTCCCCCTCGTACGGTTCCTGGCTCCGCGCCCGGCGACCTGGAATCCCAGCCGCTCCAGGACGGCGGCGAACAGCGAGTTCTGCTCGTAGCAGTAGCCGCCGCGCGGCAGACCCACCAGTTTCGCCTGGACACTCTTGGGGTCCAGCAACACCGGCCTGCTGAGCGCCACTTCAAGATTCTCGAACGGAATCGACGCCACATGGGCCCTCTGCAGCGCCCGCAGTGTCCCGATGGTCGGCGACAGGTCGCCCTTGTCCCCCTGGTAGCCGATACGCGCCAAGTACGCGTCGAGGTCTATCTCTTCACCGCTCCAGGTCATGATCTCCCACCCCGTTCACCATTCGGCCCATGCCTCGAGTCCCTGCCCGGCACAATGATCACCCAGACAGGCATGATCTCGCATCGAGTTGTCCGTGTCCGGGGCTAGCCTGGCTGCGGGGCACATTCGCAGAACTCGGGCCGGTGGCAGCCGGGTACCGGGTTCCGAGGAAGGGAAGACCGGTGGGCAGTCTCAACAAAGGGGTCAGCAAGGTCGACGTGACGCTCAAGTGGGACCCGAGTCCCATGGGCGCGCCGCCCCACGATCTCGACATAATCGCCGCGACGTACACAGCGGACGACCCGCACGGCGCCCCGGCGTACCTCGTGCACTTCGACAGCCGGTCGCCGGACGGCACCATCACGCTCAAGCGGGAGAGCCGCACCGGCCAGGGCTTCGGCTTCGACGAGGCAATGACCCTGGAGCTGGACCGGCTGGCGCCCGCCTACGCCCGTGTGGTGGTGGGCATAGTCATTCAGCAGGGAGAGGGCAGGAAGACTTTTGGCGAGATCGCCAACACAGCGATCCGGATCTGCGAGGGCTACACGGTGCTGGCGGAGGACGACTTCGCCGCCATCTCCGATTCCACCGCGGCGACCGTCGCCGAATTCACCCGGGACACCGCCGGCGGATGGGAATTCCGTGCCGCCGTAAGGGGGTTCGACGCCGACCCGAACTCTTTCGCCGGTTTCATGGGAAACAGCCTCTCCTGACACGAGTACGAAATGCACGAAGAGACCGCCCCGCAAGGAGCGATCTCTTCGTTTGCCGGATTACTCCGTGCGGCTGGGGTACTGGCGGAGACCACTTATTCCTGGCGTGCGCTATTCCTCGGCATCTGATCCACGATCGGGAAACACACGCAGCCTCAACTGGGGCGCCCGGTGATCGGCGAGCCATCGCATCCGGTTGTCATCCGTCGCGAGCCCGGCGCGTGCGGCCTGGGTCCACTCTTCTCGGTCGAGCACCTCAAGGTAGGTCGCCCGGAGCGCTTCCTGCTGCGCCGCAGTGCATCCCTCAGCCTCGGGAGGCTCTGTAGTCAGGTGCTGGGCGAGCACCGCGAGCGTGAAATAGCGCTCGATCGTCGGGCTGAGCAGACCCACATGGCGAGCATGAGCTTCCAGGACCGCTCCCGAATGGGGGTAGTGAGCGAGGGTGAGTCCCATCCCCCCGCAGTCACTCATCTGATGGAGTAGGCGACCGACGTGGTCGACCATCTCGCTGTCAGTGTCGAGGTCTGCCAGTGCCTCATGGAGTTTGGTAACTGTGGCGACGTTGCCGGCGAAGTATCCATTAAGGAAATCGCCGTCACAGGCTCTGCGAAGCAGCCAAGGTCGGGCAGTCGGGTCGTCGAGTCTGCAGAGCGCTTCAACGACATAGACGCGTCCCCAGCCGGTGACGCGCTCGGCCAGCCAAAGCAGGGCCTCGACTCCCCCTGTCTGCCGCTCGAATGCGTGCGCCGCGAGTGGCCCGAAGCGGTTGGAAAGCAGCCCGATCGTTTGAATCAGCGGGATGTCGTCGGCTGTGCCCACGGCAGCCAGCAGGGCAAGTCCAACGGTGACCGCGCATCGATCGGTCCCGTATCGGACCAACCAGCGGCCCGTTTGGCGAACGCGTTCTCTGCCCGCCCGCTCAGCCGCGGCGGCGATGTGCCCGTTCTGGTGAATCGGGACGTAGACGTCGTGGAAGGCATCGGCCAATTCGCTGGGCAGGGCAGAAGCCCTGGCAAAATGCGTGTCCAGGACGAGGGCAACGTCCTTGCCGGCCGAGTGCCGGTCCTCAGGTGCCTTCGGGCCTCGCCGACGACGGTGCAACTCGTCGTCGGGATATGGTTCCCCGTCGCGCGGAAGCGGCTCCCCTGGAGCCAACTGATGTAGCTGGAGTGCGTGATCGAACAGCGATGTCGGTGACCCGGGCAGTCCTGTCCCGGTCGTCTCGCTCATCGGCGGACGGAGGACTCGATTCTCTTGATCATGGCTCGGAGCATGCCACGACAGCAATCGCCGGGACAAGCCCTCGACTCGGCGGCGGGTTGCATCAAACGCAACAGCCAAGCGTCACGCGTGTCAGGGCAGTGAAGCCGCGAGATCGGCTCCACCGCCCTGACCAGCTACTTCACGCCCTCAAGGCCCTCGGTGTACTGGCGGAGACCACTTATTCCTGAGGCGTCGTATTCGTCTGCTGGCGGAGGTCCGCGGCACGAGCGGCAAGGTAGTCGGCCCAGGAGGCCTTGGCGAACGCGGCCCAGCGGACAGCGGTTTCAAGATGGAGACCGAGGATGCTCGCGAGGACCGGTGCAGGCAGATCTCCGGCGAGTGCAACCAGGGCGGCATTGCGGGCGGGCCGGGTGTTGATGCCATAAGCCAGGAGCTTCGTGCTGAGTCCCGTCTGCGATGTGGGGCGGCCGGGGACCAGTCCAGGGAAGAGCCAGGGCTCACCGCGGTCGACGCGAGTAAGGGCGGCACGGGTGTGCGGTGCCTCGGCCAGTTGGTGCAGGAGCTTAGCGAGGCAGGGCGGCAGCAGGATCGGGTGCCGGTCGAGAGTGAGGTAGCTGTTGTCGGCGCGGCCGGTGAGTTGGGTCGCGGTCAGGTGCCGGACGTGGGAGGCGTGCAGGCCAAAGAGCAGGATCAGAGCGCCGGCGACCCGGGTGTCTAGGGCCATGGCCGAGTCTGTCAGGCACCGTTTCAACAGTTGCCAACGTTCGTCTTCGTCCATCAGTTGGCTGGGCTGCTGCCGTGGCATGGAGGGCACCTTGAGCTTGTCGGTGAGGCCGCGGTCGGTGGTCCAGGACAGGAAGTAGCGGATCGTGTAGATACGGGTGTTGCCCGTGTCCAGCCAGCGGTCGAGGTCACCTTGCGTGAGCTCGCCCAGCGCGATGCCGTGTTCGTCCAGCCAGGTGAGGAACTCCAGGGCCACCAGGACACGGGTGCGGAGGAACGAGCCCGGCTCGGCCGGGCGGCGTCTCTGGGCGGCACGACGCCGGGCCCTTCGCAGCAAGTACCAGTGCACGTAGGGACAGATCAGCTGGACGTGTCTCGCGGAGCGGTCGGCGAGGATCGTGTCCAGCCAGGCAGGGATGCGGTCGAGTTCCTCATCGCGCTCGGAGAGAACACCGAGGTGGACGAGAGTGTGCCGGACGTAGTGAAGGTGGCGGCTGGGCAGGAGCTGGTCGAGCTGCTGGTGGGTGATTGGTTCACCGGTGGCAGCCAGGCTGGCGAACAAGGCGGCGTTGGGGCTGTGCTTGAGCCAGCCCAGGATGCTGCGGGGACGGTCCACATGGGCCAGCGCATCCCGCAGCGGCTGTAGCTGTGCCGGGACGTACCCGTCGGGGCCGGACAACACTTGCTGGACGCGTTCAACAAGCACGCAACGGGCGCACTGGGAGTCGGCGTAGGCGCGGCCGCCAAGGCCGCAGGTGCGGCAGGTGTAGTCAAAGGCAGTGCCCGAGCAAGCGCCGCAGATCCCGGTGCCGTCCTCGGTGATGCCGATCAGCGGCTGGTGGCGGCTGCAACCCGAGCAGGTCGCGGCCGCGTCCAGTACGGCCGTGTAACAGGTCAAGCAGACCGGTCCGATCGGCCAGTAGGTGTGAACGGGGCAGGACTGTCCGCAGCGGCAGCACTCCTGAGTTAGCCCCGGGCGGCAGCTTCGGCAGGCCCATGAGCCGCCAGTCCCACGCTGGCAGGGACGGACGTTTCCGCAGACAGAGCAGGTCTTGGTAGGCCCGTTGTAGCAGTCCTCGCAGATATCCGGCCGTGATCCGCTGGCCCGGCGGGCGATGCGTTGCACTTGACCGCAGCGGCCGCACTCTCGGACGGGCCTCTGCTGTCGGTGGTGACAGGGAACGCAGAGCGGCCCGTTGGGGCCGTTCGACCCGGCCGGGCCAACGTATCCGCACCTCGTGCAGGTGCGCTGAGGGGCAATCCAACAGCTCGTGCAGAGCGGCGAGTTGTCCGGAAGCCGGGTGACGGGCATGCGGAACTGCCCGCAGGCAGCACATTCCTCGACGACATTCGGGTCGACGCGGTAGCAGGAGTAGCAGATGACCCCCTCGGCTCTCCGGGCGGCGAGCCGAGTGCCGATGCGGCCGCATCTGTCGCAGGTGCCCTTGCTACTGCGGGTAGCGCAGTTGACGCAGAGGCGTCCCCGTGGGCCGCGTCGTGGGAGGTCCACGTCGGATCGGCCGCAGTCGGTGCAGGACGGGCGGATCACGGCGGTATGTCCGGCCGCGTGGAGGATTTTGGCGAGGCGCACGATCACGGGCGGGCAATGGGCTTCCCCGGAGATCAAGGCATCTGGGTGGTTGGCTAGGTGCTGGTCGAGGTCACGGAGCGAGATGCCCCGGGCGGCCCCTGCTTCGGTGACAGCCTGGAGGGCTTCCGCCTGGTGGAGTTCGGCCAGCGAAGCGGTCAGGGCAGTGATCACGCGATCCAAGGCGGCCTGCCGCAATTCAGCTCGCTCACGGTCTCGGGTGCCAGTCATAGTCCCTCGGGGCGGCGGATAGTGGTCCGACGGGCAGCCGGCAGCGGTCGGACCGGTGCGTCATCCGCAGTTTTGCGGATCTCCTCGTTCACGACCTGGACCTCGATGAGGTCGCCGGGCTGGCAGTCGAGGATGTCGCAGAGCGCTGCGAGGGTGTCCATCGACAGCCTCTGCGGAGGCTGGGTGACCAGGCGGAAGACCTGTTCGCGGGAGAGGGTGATGCCTCGTTCGGCGAGCGGCCCGACCAAGTCGGTGGTCTGGAACATCTGCCGTGTGGCCATGATCTGCCGCAAGTGCCAGCGGTAGCCCATCTTCTTGATCACGTCTCGTTGTCCTCCCAGAGATCACCGTGGCGTTCCTTCAACACCCGCTGCATCAGTCGGTTGCGGTACTCGTCCGAGACTCCGGTGTAGATCGCGGTGGTGCTGGCGTAGGCGTGGCCGACCTGATCCTGGACGAACCGCTCGGGGTAGCCGAACTCGACGAGATGCGTGACGTAGCTGTGGCGGAGCCCGTGCAAGTCGATTTCGTCGGGCAGGTCCGCGGCTTTGCGGGCGGCCTCGAAGGCTTCGTCCAAGCGTCGGGTGGACATCCGACCACGGCGTTCAGTGATCCAGAGGGCGGGGTGCTTTCCCGGGGAGAAGGCCGGGCGGACCTCCTCCAGGTACTGGTCGAGGAGGTCGACGCTCCAGTCCAGTTCGGGGACGGTCAAGACGGTACGGCGCTTGGGTGGGCCGCCCTTGGAGGATTTTCCATAGCGTACGAACAAGCCGCCGAACTGGCCGTACTGCGGCATCTTCGGGTTCCGCCGCAGGTCCGCCAGGTCCAGTCCGCAGGCTTCCTGGCGGCGGAGCCCGTAGGCGTAGACGGTCTTGAGGAGGATCGCGTCCCGAAGGGCGGCAAGCGAGCCCTTGCGGCGCCGGGCCCGGATTTCGTCGACTCGTGCGTCCGCCGCGTCGAAGAGGGCTTGGACCTCGTCGTAGGTCAGAGGGCGCCGGCCGGGGTCGCCCTCGTATTCGCTGCTGTGGGTAACCGTGTTCCACTCGTGCAGGATCTGCACAGGCGCCTGGCCGAAGCGTTCCAGGCAGCGCACGGGCCAGCCGTAGCGAGCGTCGGTGATGTACTCACAGAACATCCGGAGTGCGTTCTGGTAGTTCCGCCCGGTGGACACGGCGAACTTCTTCCGCCGCGACCGCAGGTGGTTGATGAACGCCTCGACCTCGGCGGGCTCCCACTGCCACGGGTACTGGTTGGTGAACTCCGCGAACCGCCGTACCACCGACAAGCGCGGCTTGATCGTCCCGTCCTCGTCCAGGAAACGGGTCCTCTGTTGCCGGGCCCAGCCGTCCAGCATCGCGCCGAAGACCGCCGGCTCCGGTTCCAGATGCACGACGCCGTCGGCCAGCACCAGGTGCGCGGCACCCGGCAGATCCACCCCTCGACTCACGATGCATTCAACGCAACATCGTTGAATCGGTTACGGTCGCGCGCCTGGCCAGCAGAAACGGGGCTGGCCGCCCCGGGTGTAGGCCCGGGGCGGCCAGGTATCACTTCTTCTTGGTCTTGCCGGACTTCGTCTGCGACAACGCGCTGGCCGCCACAGACTTCTGCGCCGGGGTCGCCTTCGGGCTGTTCAGCTGCTTGCTGGCCTTCGAGGCGACCTTCTTGCTGGTCTGACGCTTGTTAGTCATATTCATCACTCCCTTCCTGGTTGCTTTTGCATCGCAGCCCAGGAACGTGATGTCATGCAGGTTCCTACACGCGCAGGACATTACGTTCCTGACTGCAACGACCGCCCGGCCTCCTACAAGGCTGGGCGTTCGTCATTCCAGGGGCTCGCGCCCCCGGAACGATCTCTTCTCGCGCCTTGGGCGCGACACCCACTCCCCGAACGCAGTCGTGGTGTACCAACCGCAGAAAGGGAGGGGGCATCAGCCCAGGGCTGACGCCCCTCCCTCACAGAGATCCCGCTTCGGGTTCAGCTACGTCGGATGTTGCATCCGACGCAATTCCGCCCGGTATCAGCTGCAGCCGCTGGTCGAGCCGCAGCCCTCACAGATGTAGCAGCTACCGGCCCGCTGCATCTTCGTGCCGCACGAGAAGCACAGCGGCGCGTCCGCGCTGATGCCGAGCTGCATCTCGACGAGCTCCGCCGAGGTGTGCGCCTGCTTCAGCTCCGGGACGGCCTCCACCTTGGGAGCGGGGACCGCCTTCGGCGTCTCGGTCTGGCGCGGGGCGGACTGGGCCAGGCCCTCGACGTCCATGTCGTCGTCATCCATGGACGGCTCGTACGAGCCGGTGTCCAGGTGACGCTGACGCTCCTCGGCCGAGTGGATGCCGAGCGCCGAACGCGTCTCGAACGGCAGGAAGTCGAGCGCCAGGCGACGGAAGATGTAGTCGACGATCGACTGCGCCATCCGCACGTCCGGGTCGTCCGTCATGCCGGCCGGCTCGAAGCGCATGTTGGTGAACTTCGAGACGTACGTCTCCAGCGGAACGCCGTACTGCAGACCGACCGAGACGGCGATCGAGAAGGCGTCCATCATGCCCGCGAGGGTCGAGCCCTGCTTGGACATCTTCAGGAAGACCTCGCCGAGACCGTCGTCCGGGTAGGAGTTGGCGGTCATGTAGCCCTCGGCGCCACCCACCGTGAACGAGGTGGTGATCCCCGGACGGCCCTTCGGAAGGCGCTTGCGGACCGGGCGGTACTCGACGACCTTCTCGACCGCGGCCCGGATCGTCTCCTCGGCCTTCTCCGTGACCTCCGCCTTGACGTCCTTCTTCTTGGCGGAGAGGGGCTGGCCGACCTTGCAGTTGTCGCGGTAGATCGCGAGCGCCTTGACGCCCATCTTCCACGCCTCGAAGTAGACCTCTTCGACGTCCTCGACGGTGGCCGTCTCCGGCAGGTTCACCGTCTTGGAGAGCGCGCCGGAGATCCACGGCTGGATGGCCGCCATCATGCGGACGTGACCCATCGCGGAGATGGAACGCTCTCCCATCGCGCAGTCGAAGACCTCGTAGTGCTCGGTCTTCAGGCCGGGAGCGTCAATCACATTGCCGTGATCGGCGATGTGGGCGACGATCGCCTCGATCTGCTCCTCCTGGTAGCCCAGGCGGCGCAGGGCCTGCGGGACGGTGCCGTTGACGATCTGCATCGAGCCGCCGCCGACGAGCTTCTTGAACTTGACCAGCGCGAGGTCGGGCTCAAGACCGGTGGTGTCGCAGGACATCGCGAGACCGATGGTGCCGGTGGGCGCGATGACCGACGCCTGCGAGTTGCGGAAGCCGTTCTTCGCACCGAGGCGGATGACGTCCTGCCAGGCTTCCGTGGCCGCCGCCCAGACCGGGTTGTCCAGGTCGTCCATGTGGACGGCCACGGCGTTGGCGTCGGCGTGCTGCTTCATGACGCGCTGGTGCGGCTCGGCATTGCGGGCGTAGCCGTCGTACGGGCCGACGACCGCGGCCAGTTCGGCGGAGCGCTTGTACGACGTGGCCGTCATCAGCGAGGTGATGGCGCCGGCGAGTGCGCGGCCCCCGTCGCTGTCGTACGCGTGGCCGGTCGCCATCAGCAGGGCGCCCAGGTTGGCGTAACCGATGCCCAGCTGACGGTAGGCGCGGGTGTTCTCGCCGATCTTCTGGGTCGGGAAGTCCGCGAAGCAGATGGAGATGTCCATCGCGGTGATGACCAGCTCGACGACCTTGGCGAAGCGCTCGGACTCGAAGGACTGGTTGCCCTTGCCGTCGTCCTTGAGGAACTTCATCAGGTTCAGCGAGGCCAGGTTGCACGAGGTGTTGTCCAGGTGCATGTACTCACTGCACGGGTTCGAGCCGTTGATCCGGCCGGACTCCGGGCAGGTGTGCCAGTGGTTGATCGTGTCGTCGTACTGGATGCCCGGGTCGGCGCACGCCCAGGCGGCCTCGGCCATCTTGCGGAAGAGGGACTTGGCCTCGACCTCTTCGATGACCTCGCCGGTCATCCGGGCGCGCAGCCCGAACTTGCCGCCGGACTCCACGGCCTTCATGAACTCGTCGTTCACGCGGACCGAGTTATTGGCGTTCTGGTACTGGACGGACGTGATGTCGTCGCCGCCCAGGTCCATGTCAAAGCCCGCGTCGCGCAGGGCGCGGATCTTCTCCTCTTCCTTCACCTTGGTCTCGATGAAGTTCTCGATGTCGGGGTGGTCGACGTCGAGGATGACCATCTTGGCGGCGCGGCGGGTGGCGCCACCCGACTTGATCGTTCCTGCGGAGGCGTCGGCGCCGCGCATGAAGGAGACCGGGCCCGAGGCGTTGCCGCCGGAGGAGAGGAGCTCCTTGGAGGAGCGGATACGGGAGAGGTTCAGGCCGGCGCCGGAGCCGCCCTTGAAGATCATGCCCTCTTCCTTGTACCAGTCGAGGATCGACTCCATGGAGTCGTCGACGGCCAGGATGAAGCAGGCCGAAACCTGCTGCGGCTGGGGCGTACCGACGTTGAACCAGACCGGCGAGTTGAAGCTGAAGATCTGGTGCAGGAGGGCGTAGGCCAGCTCGTGCTCGAAGATCTCGGCGTCCGCGGGAGAGGCGAAGTAGTTGTAGTCCTCACCGGCCTTCCGGTACGTCTTCACGATCCGGTCGATCAGCTGCCGCAGACCGGTCTCGCGCTGGGGAGTACCGACGGCCCCGCGGAAATACTTGCTGGTGACGATGTTGACCGCGTTCACCGACCAGAAGTCGGGGAACTCGACGCCACGCTGCTCGAAATTGACCGAGCCGTCGCGCCAATTGGTCATGACGACGTCACGACGCTCCCAGACCACCTCGTCGTACGGATGCACGCCGGGCGTGGTGTGGATGCGCTCGATACGCAGACCCTTGCTCGCCTTGGTCCCCTTGGTACGGGAACCTCGAGCCGGGCCGCTCGCCGTCTCTGTCATGCCGCCTCCCATATACATACAAAAACGCTCTGACGTGCCCAGTTCTTCCCAAGGGCACGTTGTGTGTCTGATGTTCCGGACGCCCGAACAACAGCGGCCGGAACAGGCCTGGTTTCCGCCGATCGGTCAGTCGGCGGCAGCGGCGGGCACGGGGACCTCAGGGGTCACGCCGGGCCCGCAGCCACAATCACTTGCGGGTGGCCGCTCTTCGCGGAGCTCCGCGATGGCGGCCTCAAAGTCTTCGAGCGAATCGAACGCCCGGTACACGGATGCGAAGCGCAGGTACGCGACAAGGTCGAGTTCCTGCAGCGGGCCGAGTATGGCCAGTCCCACGTCGTGGGTGGTCAGCTCGGCGCTGCCGGTGGCGCGCACCGCCTCCTCGACCCGCTGGCCGAGCTTGGCGAGGGCGTCCTCGGTGACCGGCCGCCCCTGGCATGCCTTGCGCACGCCGGAGATGACCTTGGTACGGCTGAAGGGCTCGGTGACTCCGCTGCGCTTGATCACCATCAGTGAGGCGGTTTCCACCGTGGTGAAACGGCGGGAGCAGTCGGGGCACTGACGGCGCCTGCGGATCGACGTTCCGTCGTCGGTGGTGCGACTGTCGACGACGCGACTGTCGGGGTGCCTGCAGAAGAGGCAGTGCATGGATCCCAACCCTCCTTCACAGCACGACTGAATAGCCTCGGCAGCCCCATCAGGGGCCCCTCCGAAGCAGCCCCAAGCATAGGCGATCGTGGGGCTCCCGATCCCGCTGGGGGCCACATGTAGGCGACTGCGGCCATGTGACCACTAGATCTTGGGTTTGCGTGCTTTTAACTCTCCGCGCGTGTCGCGGCGCCCGCCGCGCGGGCGACACGCTGACGACACCCCCGCCAACCCTCGGCCGGCCGCGAAGGTTACCGTAATGGCCCGAATTGCCATTGGCCCAAAACAGCCCCTCATACACCTCGCCCAGCGTTCCGGAAAGGCATTCTGCGCTTTTTCACTCGAACGTGTGTTTGGCGCAACCTTTCGAAAGCAACTACCGTTGTCCAACCAGGGAGAGAACATCTCGAGAGGGGCCGACGTGACCACCACCGCTGACAGTGCAACTATCGCTGCCCAGAACCGCTCCCAGAGCCGACTCGAGCCGGTGCATGCAATGAATGAAGCAGCTACAAGCCCGGAGGGCCCCAAGCCCTCACGCTCGCTGCCCGGCCGGCCTCCAGGGATCCGGGCGGACAGCTCCGGCCTCACCGATCGGCAACGCCGGGTCATCGAGGTCATCAGGGACTCTGTGCAACGGCGGGGTTACCCGCCGTCCATGCGCGAGATCGGTCAGGCGGTGGGCCTCTCCAGCACCTCTTCCGTGGCCCATCAGCTGATGGCCCTCGAACGCAAGGGTTTCCTGCGCCGTGACCCGCACCGCCCCCGGGCGTACGAGGTGCGGGGCTCGGACCAGCCGAGCGCACAGCCCACCGACACGGCGGGCAAGCCTGCGGCGTCGTACGTCCCGCTGGTCGGCCGGATCGCGGCCGGCGGTCCGATCCTCGCCGAGGAGTCGGTCGAGGACGTCTTTCCGCTCCCCCGGCAGCTCGTGGGCGACGGCGAACTGTTCGTCCTCAAGGTCGTCGGTGACTCGATGATCGAGGCGGCGATCTGCGACGGCGACTGGGTGACGGTACGCCGTCAGCCGGTCGCGGAGAACGGCGACATCGTGGCCGCGATGCTGGACGGCGAGGCAACGGTGAAGCGGTTCAAGCGCGAGGACGGCCATGTATGGCTGCTCCCGCACAACGCCGCCTACCAGCCGATCCCCGGCGACGAGGCAACCATCCTCGGCAAGGTGGTGGCGGTGCTGCGGCGGGTGTGACGTGCCGCCGGTCAAGGACCGAGCCCCGGGACCTCTGCGCCGGTCCCGGGGCTCTGCTTTTTGCGGCTAAACCTCCCCCTGGCGGGCTGGGAGGTGCCCCCAGCCGCTCTCGCGGAGGTGGTCGCTCTCCGTCGGGGTTGCTCAATTGATGGCTCGGGTTCAAGAGGGCCGGGGCTCAACGGCCCTCGGCGTCGGCCGCAGCGTCGATTGAGGCCAGTGAGCGGCGTACCTGGTTACGGTCCGTGGTGTACCAGAAGTCGGGCAGCGAAGCCCGCAGGTAGCTGCCGTAGCGGGCATTGGCCAGCCTCGGGTCGAGCACTGCGACGACGCCGCGGTCGCCCGTGGCCCGTACGAGCCGACCCGCACCCTGGGCCATCAGCAGCGCCGCGTGCGTCGCGGCGACAGCCATGAAGCCATTGCCACCGGCCTCCTCGACCGCCTTCTGGCGGGCGCTCATCAGCGGGTCGTCGGGCCGGGGGAACGGGATCCGGTCCATGACGACGAGCTGGCAGCTCGGCCCCGGAACATCGACGCCCTGCCAGAGGGAGAGCGTGCCGAACAGGCAGGTCTTCGGGTCGGCGGCGAAGGACTTGATCAGCTCGCCGAGAGTCTCCTCGCCCTGGAGCAGGATCGGCATGTCGAGCCTGCCACGCAGCTCCTCGGCCGCCGCCTGGGCGGCCCGCATGGAGGAGAACAGGCCCAGCGTGCGCCCTCCGGCGGCCTCGACGAGTTCGGCGAGTTCGTCCATCATGTCGCCTCGTGAACCCTCGCGGCCGGGTGTGGCCAGCTGCCGGGCGACGTAGAGGATTCCCTGCTTGGGGTAGTCGAAGGGGGAGCCGACGTCCAGGCCCTTCCAGACCGGGATGTCCTCCCCTTCGGTGCCTTCCGGGGCGAGACCGAGCGAGGCGCCCACCCCGTTGAAGTCCCCGCCGAGCTTGAGCGTCGCAGAGGTGAGGACGACGGAACGGTCGCTGAAGAGCTTCTCGCGCAGCAGACCCGACACGGACAGCGGAGCGACCCGCAGGGAAGCGCCGAAACGGTCGTGACGCTCGTACCAGACGACGTCGTACTCGGAACCGTTGGAGATCCGCTCGGCGACGCCGTGAATGGTCTCGACGGCGGCGATGGCCTGCTTTCGCACGGCGTCCTCGTCCTGGACGGACTTGTCGCGGGTCGACCCGAGGGCCGAGATGACGTTGCGGGCCGCGTCGCGGAGCGACATAAGGGCGTACCCGAGGTCCTCCGGGATCTCCTCGAGGCGGCCGGGGAGGGCGAGCTCCATCAGCCGCTCGAAGGACTCCGCGGCTGTCTGCAGGGCGTCGGCGGCTTTTTCGTTGACGAGCTTGGCCGCCCGGCGGACGGCACGGTTGACCTGGCCGGGGGTGAGCTCGCCGGTCGCGACGCCGGTGACCCTGGAGACCAGTTCGTGCGCCTCGTCGACGATCAGTACCTCGTGCTGCGGGAGCACCGGAGCGCCCTCGATGGCGTCGATCGCGAGGAGGGCGTGGTTGGTGACGACGACATCGGCGAGCTTGGCCCGCTCCCGGGCCGCCTCGGCGAAGCACTCCGCCCCGTACGCACATTTCGTCGCGCCGAGGCACTCGCGGGAGGAGACGGAGACCTGGCCCCAGGCCCGGTCGGAGACGCCGGGGGTGAGGTCGTCGCGGTCGCCCGTCTCGGTCTCGTCCGCCCACTCCCGCATGCGCAGCAGGTCCTTGCCGAGCTTGCTCGTCGGCGCCGCCGCTTCGAACTGGTCGAACAGGCCGTCCTCCTCTTCCTGCGGCACGCCCTCGTGGAGCCGGTGCAGGCAGAGGTAATTGGAACGCCCCTTGAGCATGGCGAACTGCGGGCGCCGACGCAGCAGCGGATGCAGCGCGTCGACCGTACGCGGAAGATCACGCTCCACGAGCTGACGCTGCAGGGCCAGGGTCGCAGTCGCCACCACGACGCGCTCGCCGTGCGCCAGGGCGGGCACCAGATAGCCGAGAGACTTTCCGGTGCCCGTGCCGGCCTGGACGAGCAGGTGGGCGTTGTCGTCGATGGCTCCGGCCACGGCCTCGGTCATGCTGACCTGGCCGGGCCGCTCCGTGCCGCCGACTGCGGTGACGGCGGCATGGAGGAGCTCGGGGAGAGAGGGCTTCGTCATAGCTCGACCAGCCTACGGGGCCCCACTGACAACGCGGATCACAACCGGGGAGCGCATCAGGAGAGGTGGAGGGGGTTGGCGACCGTGCCGTGCACCGCGGCGTGCGGGCGATTGGGGCGGTCACGGTAGCCGTCGAGGTGCAGCCGGTTGCGGTTGAGGCAGAGGCGCTCGATCCGCGGGGTGAGCAGGTCGAAGATCTCGTAACGGTCCTTGAGCTCCGGGAAGCGCGCCTGGTGCCGCAGGATTTCGGCCCGTACCAGGGACCAGAATTCGCTTTCCGGTACTCCGATTTGCTCGTCGCAGAGGGGCGCGAGATAGCGGAAGACGCCGACGAACAGACCGGAATGGATGAACTGTGTGAGGAAGGCGGGGGGCTCGGTGAGCAGGATTTCCCTTACGTCGTCGGGCATGGAGTCGTGCTCGGGCAGCTTGTGCGCGCTGACGTTGACGTCGTCGACGAAGTCCTTGATGGCGAGGCGCACGGGGACGTCTTTGTCGTCGAAGACGACGATGGCGTTCTCGCCGTGCGGCGAGAAGACGGTCCCGTAGCGGTAGAGGAAGTGCAGCAGCGGGGGCAGCAGGGCGGCGAAGAGATGGCGTAGCCAGACGGCGGGCGGAAGGCCCGAGCGGGAGACGAGTTCCGTGGTGAAGGCACGCCCTTCGGGGTCCGTGTGAAGCAGGGAGGCCAGGGTGCGGGCGCGCTCGTCGGGGGCCAGGCGCCCCGTGAGCGGTTCGCGCCAGATCGCGCCCAGTAGTTCCTTGTACTGGTACGGAACCTCGGGAAGGCCGTCGTACAGGGGGTGCTCGACGGTGACGGACGCGACTTCGCCGAGGAGGATCACTCTGCATTCGTCACGGAGGAAGGAGTCACCGTCGCGCACTGCGTGCACCCACGCGGTGACGGCGGGCGCGGCCAGGGTGCGCTCGGTCGGCAGGCCGCGCCAGACCAGCGTGTTGAGGATGGCGAGCGGCAGCTTGACCGTGTGCCGGTCGGGCCGGCTCGTGTTGAGGAACGTGCGGATGGACTGTTGCGGCAGCCGCACGTCGCCGTCGGTGGGGAGCGGGACGATCGCGCCCTGTGCGACAGCGGGCGTGAAGAGCGGCAGGATCACCTCGTCCCACTGCCAGGGGTGCACCGGGAGGTAGAGATACTGCTCGGGGGCCAGGCCGCGGGCACGCAGGGCGGCGGCGAACGACTCGCGGGTAGGGGCGTCGAGCTCGCGCGCGTAGAGGCGCTCGGGCTTGGCAAGTAAGGGAACCCCACGGTAGGCGGCGAGGTCGGTGCTGACCGCGATCCACGGGAGCGTGGTGGGCGTACGGGCCTCGGGGGCCCAGCGGGCGGTGTCGGTGGCGGAGAAGCCCTGGCGGCCCTTACTGAGGACGAGCCAGGGGTGGCCGGTCTGGTGGCCTTCGAGTTCCGCGTAGCCCAGGTCGGCGAGGCGCGCTGACGAGAGGGCGGTGTGGTCGAGGCGCGCGTCGGCGGCCAGGGTGGCGGTCAGCTCGCGGATGAGGTGCCCGAGGGTTGCGCCGTCGAGGCCGAGGAGGCGGCGGGCGCGGACGAGGAAGCCGAGCGGGTCGCCGAAGGGGTGGGCGGTGCCGTCGGCGGAGTTGTCGCGGAGCTCGATCGTGTCGGGGGCTACGTGCCAGCTGCCGTAGGCGGTGCGCCTGGCGCGGAAGGAGAGGGTGCTGTCGTCGTCGAGCGGGAGGGTGTAGTGCTCCGCAGCGGCGTCTTCCGATGCGGGCGCGTCCGGCTCAGCGGGTTGTGCGACCGGATCGATGATCTCCTCGTACGCGAACTCGCCGAGCATCTTGGCGAGGAGGCGGCGTGCGGCCAGGTCCCAGGTGCCCTGGTTCAGCTCGGGCGGGTCGAGCAGGGGCAGCGAATCCTCGAAGTCATTGGCGGCGGGCTTCTGCACGGGGACTCCTTGGGGTGGAACCCGTTCGGGGCGAACGGTGTATGAGAAGTAGCGGGTCGTTCACAGCAGATTACGGAGGGCTCGGTCGCGGACCATGAGCGCGGCTCGCTTGTCGGGGAGGTCGAGTTCTGCGGAGAAGCGGAAGCCGGCCCTGAGGAAGGCGGATACGGAGGGGGTGTTGCGGATGTCGGGCTCCGCGACGACGCGTGCGCAGGTGGGACGACTGTCGAGTACAAGGTCGGCGACGGCTCTGAGGAGGGTGGTGCCGACACCGCGGCCGCGGTCCAGGACGCCGCCGAGGAGCAGGTGGATACCGGTGTCGTGGGGGCGGGCCGGATAGTGGCGGGCCAGCGGGTCGAGGTCGGCCCGGTAGATCTCCCAATAGCTCATGGGTACGCCGCCCAGCACCCCCAGGCAGGGTGCGCTGCGCCCGTCGCCGTCGAGCTGGAGGCGCAGATGGGCGGCGGTGACGTCCTCGGGGCCTTCAAGCTCCCAGAACGCCGCGACTGCCGGGTCGTTCATCCACCGGGTGATGAGCGGCAGGTCCCGCCCGATGCGTACAGGCACCAGCTGGAAGACGCCGACCGGGGTCGTGACGGGGCCCCAGTCGGCGGGGGCGTCGAGGAGGTCGTCGCAGTCGGGCCCGGGACCGGTCTCCGGGCCGTCGTCGCCGAGCAGCGCGACGAGCTCGTCGGGCAGCCGCAGGTCCAGGGTGTCCTCGGCGCCTGATCCGGCGCCAGGAGCGGAGTTCGTTCCGGCGTCGGTGCTCGCATCGGTGGGAGGCACGGCGACGCTCCTCTCAGCAGTTCGGGCGGGTCATGTTCCTTCAGTTACGAAGGGGGTTGGCGATGGTGACGTAGACGGACTGGGTGTCGACCGGGCCGACCAGCTCGTCGAGGCCGTGCAGCCGGGTCAGCAGGTTGGCCTTGCAGCGAAGGGTGGGGGTCTCCAGGAGTTGTGCGGGCAGTGAGGATCCGAGGCCGGTGTTCTTCCCGAGGAACTGGCGGAGTGCGGCGATCAGGACGCGTTCGTCGGCCAGGCGCTGGGCGCCGAACGCTCCGATCAGGCCGAGAATGTTGTTGATGCCGAGGTAGTAGGCGAAGCGTTCGTCGGTGACGGCGTCGGTGACGAAGGTGTCGCTGGTGGCGCCGAGGCCGGGAAGGCGGCGTTCGAGATCGGCGCGGTGGGACTCGCGGAAGTAGTAGCCCTGGTTGTCGCGGTAGCGGCCGCCCATGGGCCAGCCGTCCGTGTCGAGGAGGACCAGGGTGTTCTGCTGATGGGCCTCCAGCGCGATCCCGGCCGTGCCGTCCAGCCAGAGCACGGGACGTACGACGTGGTCGAGGTAGCGCAGGAACCACTCGGCGGCGACGGCTCCGGTGGGTCGGCCGGTGCGGGCCGCGAGTCTGGCGACCAGATCGGCGAGGCGGGAGTGCATGCCGGTGCGACCCGGCCAGGGCCTCGGGGCGGTGAGGGCGGCGATGCAGACGGCGTCGTCGCCGGGACCGAACGGGTTGTGGCGCAGCAGGGCATCGAGGCCGGGTACCGGTTCGCCGTCCGCCGTGTCGACGGCGAGCCAGGCAGGGTCGCGGACGATGTCGAAGCCGGGGTGGGCGGCCTGCCACTGCTCGGCGAGTCCGCCGCGCAGCAGCCGGTGGACCTCGACGCCGCGGTGGAGTTCCTTGCGGAGGTTTTCACGACGGGAGTTGGTGATGCGTACGCCGAGCGAGAGCTTGAGCATGGCGGGCGAGCCGGGGCGGTGCACGGTTCGGACGGAGGAGGTGGGGTGCCAGGGGGCACCGTGAGGGCCGAGGTCGTGGAGGAGGCCTTCCTCCAGGAGCGCAGCGACTGCCGGACGGTGGGTGAGTTCGCGGGCCTGCCAGGGGTGGAGGGGCAGAGGCACGGTGTCGTCGGGCAGTTGGAGCCCCTCGGCCAGGCGGACCGTGAGCTGCTCGACCGGGATGGTGCGGCCGCGCTCGGTCCAGGCCGAGTCCTTGGCGAGTACGGACCGGTCGACAGCCATCCAGTGCAGCGGGAAGGAGCCGTACAACTCGGGTGAGTAGAGACGCGCTTCGGACTCCGAGAGTCCTTCACGGCTCTTGGGCGTGGGATGCAGCGGGTGTCCGAGGACGAGGGACTGCTCCGCGCTGAGGAAGAGGTCTGCCTTTTCGGCGGGGCCGGGTCGGCGGCGGCGGCGGTCGGCGATGAATTCGGCGGTGCGTCGCACCGAGTCGGCTACCCGGCCGACCAGGTCCGCTCCTTCCCGCGTCCCTCCTTCACGGCCGAGGAGGGCTGCGACCGTGACGGCGTCGGCGGGGGGTGCGCCGTGCGGCCCGCCTTCGAGAGCCGGCATGCCCAAGCGATGCCATCCGGTGGCCGACCAGTAGGTGACGGGTACGAGCAGTGCGGTGCCGCTGGCGTCGAGCGGGATGCGCAGGGTCGTGCCTTCGGGTTTGGCGAGGTCGTTCTCCCGGACCCAGCAGCGCAGCAGATTTTCGACGGCTGCCGCGTCCGCCGCGGTGTGCGGGTCGGGGTGCCCGAGGAGGTCCGCTGTGGTGGCCGAGGGTCGTGTGCCGGGACCCGGGGCACGCTCCGCGTGGCCTGCCCCGCCCTGGCGGGGGACGGTGACCTGCTCGACGGCGAGGCAGCCGTGCGTACCGCCCGGCTCCAGGTCGTGGGCGGTGAGACGGTCGTCGGCCTCGGACGCATCGGATGCGGGAGTGGGGTTCACGGGGTCTTCCTTGTGATGGTGTCCGGGGTCAGTGCGGCAGTCCGGTCCGCCGGCCGGTGGCGCAGGGAGCGCTCGGCGGCCGACAGGGCGTCGGCCAGGCGGTCGATGACCGCCGTGGCCTGTTCATCGGTGAGGGTGAGGGGAGGCAGCAGACGTACAACGGCGGCGTGGCGCCCGCCGAGTTCGACGATGAGTCCGCGGTCCAGACACTCCTGCTGGACGGCGGCGGCGAGTGCGGGTGCGGCCGGCGGTACGCCCGTGCACGAGGGCTCCTGCGCATCGGGGTCGACGAGTTCGATACCGATCATCAGTCCCCGGCCGCGTACGTTTCCGATGGAGGGATGGTCGGCGGCCAGGCCCTGCAGCTGGCCCAGCATGCGCGCGCCGAGGAGGGCGGCGCGCTCCGCGAGCCGGTTCTCGCGTACGTACGCCAGGGTGGCGGCGCCGGCCGCCATGGCGAGCTGGTTGCCGCGGAACGTACCGGCGTGGGCGCCCGGTTTCCAAGCGTCGAGGTCGGAGCGGTAGACCACCACCGCCAGCGGGAGGCTCCCGCCGATGGCCTTGGACAGGACCATCACGTCGGGCACGACGCCGCTGTGCTCCACCGCCCAGAAGGCGCCGGTCCTGCCGACCCCGGTCTGTACCTCGTCGGCGATCAGCGGGATGGAGCGTTGAGCCGTGATCTCGCGCATCCTCCGCATCCAGGCGTCCGGTGCGGGGATCACGCCGCCCTCTCCCTGTACCGGTTCGAGGATCATCCCGGCCGGGGAGGGCACCCCGCCCTTCGGATCGTCGAGGAGATTCTCGGTCCAGCGGGCGGACAGTTCGGCGCCGCGTTCGCCGCCCACCCCATAGGGGCACCGGTAGTCGTACGGATAGGGCAGGCGCGTCACCCGTACGTCCTGCGCACCGCCCGAGGCGTCGAGCGCGCCTGCCGTCATGCCGTGGTACGCCCCGGTGAAGGACAGCAGTCCGCTGCGCCCGGTCGCGGTGCGCACGAGCTTGAGCGCCGCCTCCACCGCGTCCGTTCCGGCGGGGCCGCAGAACTGCACCCTTGCGTTGTCCGCGAGTTGGCGGGGAAGTGTCGCGAAGAGCTCGGTGGTGAAGGCGTCCTTGACCGGTGTGGCGAGGTCAAGCACATGCAGTGGCGCCCCGGAATCGATGACCTTCTTGATCGCCTCCAGGACCACCGGATGGTTGTGCCCGAGGGCCAGAGTGCCCGCCCCCGAGAGGCAGTCGAGGTAGCGCCGCCCGTCTGCTCCCTCGATCGTCAGGCCCCGCGCGCGCACGGGCACGATGGGCAGCGAGCGTGCGTACGTACGGGCCGCGGATTCGCGCAGCGACTGGCGCCGCAGGATGCCCTCGTGAGCAGCGGGCAGCACCGCAGCGCCAGGTTCGGTCACGGCCACGTCTTCTGGTCCTCCCGCGGTGACGGTTCCGTTGCAGTTCGTTGTAAGTCCGTTGCCCTGCCGGGCGAACACTGAGCCTGTGCCCCCCGTACGTACCAACGACGCCGACGGCGGAGGATCACGGGCAATCAGAAGATCCTTACGTCGGGGGAACCACGGCCCTGCCGCATGCCGTCCCCATCGGCACCGGCATAGTGGGGTCCGGCCTTCGGCCCGGAGCTCTGCCGCCGGGCCGCAAAGCCGTGTTCAAAGAGTTCGCTGAAAAAGTTTTCGAAGTCCCAGGGGGATCACGACATGCGACCCATTCGCCCGACCTTCGCAGCACGTGGTGGGAGGAGTGCGCGTCGCCGAACCTCTCCTGTGCTGGCTGCTGTCGGCCTCACCGCCGCCCTTGCGCTGACCGCCACCGCGTGCGGTCCGAGCGAGGACAACGCGGGCGGCGAGCCGACCGCCTCCGCGAGCCAGTCCGCCGACAACAAGATCACCATCCCGGACGATCTGAAGGACCGGCTCAAGGAGCACGGCGTCGACCTGGACAAGTGGAAGAACGGCGCCTGGAAGGACTGGAGCAAGGACGACTGGCTCCGCGAGGCCGAGGACTACATCAACCCGATCATCGAGGACCTGTGGGACAAGGACCGGATGCGGGACGCGGAGCAGCCGGACAAGCCGGTGGACAACGACATTTCCGGTGACGAGGGCGTCACCGACCCGACACCGGCTCCCGTCCGGGCGCAGCCTGTGAAGACCCCGTACCGCGAGAACGCTCCCGAGTCCGGGAAGGTCTTCTTCGACGGCCCCGAGGGCTCGATGGTCTGCTCGGCGACCGTCATCAAGGACCCGGCGCATCCTGGCAAGTCCAACATGGTGTGGACCGCCGGGCATTGTGTGCACGCCGGCAAGAAGGGCGGCTGGTACCGCAACATCGCCTTCGTCCCGTCGTACAACGACAACGGGAAGGCGGCCGCGGAGATCGAGGGCGCACCCAAGAACGAGATCACTCCGCACGGCGTGTGGTGGGGCGACTGGGCGCAGACGTCCGATCAGTGGATCGCCCAGGGCGGCCCGACAGGCGGCGAGGGTGCGCCGTACGACTTCGCGGTGCTGCACGTCACCCCGGAGAAGGGCAATGGCAAGTCTCTTGAGGAGACGGTCGGTTCGGCGCTTCCGGTGGAATTCAACGCCCCGGCCGCCACGGAGATCGACGGCATGACGGCGACCGGCTACCCGGCCGCCCCGCCCTTCGACGGGCAGAAGAAGTTCCAGTGCGCCGACAAGCCGGGCCGCCTGTCCATCAAGGCCGGAGACCCGACGATGCACCGCATCGGCTGCACCATGACCGGCGGTTCTTCCGGCGGCGGCTGGACGGCTCTGGGCCAGGACGGCAAGCCTGCCCTGGTGTCCAACACCTCGATCGGCCCCGTGGAGGCCGGCTGGCTGGCCGGTCCGCGACTGGGCAAAGAAGCCAAGGGGATCTACGACTCGGTCAGCGACAAGTTCGCCAACCGCTAGGAAATCGCCTGGAGAGTGACCCTGGGTCAGGGGCCTTCGGCATACGCGCCGGAGGCCCTCACCTTGGCGGTCAACATGGCATGTTCAAGACATCATTTGTGCACTACAAGGAGACAATTTCCATGCGATCGATACGTCCGCTGCTGGCCGCAACCGGCATCGCCGCGGCCCTCGCGCTGACGGCCACTGCCTGCGGTCCCGGCGAGGACAAGGCGGCGGGCGCCGCCGCCGACAAGCCCGCCGCCTCAACGCCCGCCGGGGACAACGACGGTGCCATTCCCGCGGACCTGGCCGACAGGCTCAAGGAACAGGGCGTCGACATCGACAAGTGGAAGGACGGCGGCTGGAAGAACTGGGACAAGAAGGAGTGGCTGCGCGAGGCCAAGGACTTCGTCAATCCGGTCATCGAGGGCCTCTGGAAGCCCGAGCGGATGAAGACGGCGAAGGACCCTGCCAAGACGATGGCCGCCGGTGACGCCTCCGGCGGTCAGGGCGTCTCCGACCCGGAGCCCCGCCCTGTGAAGGCCGAGCGGGAGAAGACCCCGTACCACGACCATGCGGCCCCGGTCGGCAAGGTCTTCTTCGACTCCCCCAAGGGCTCGATGGTCTGCTCCGCGACCGTCATCAAGGACCCGAAGAACCCGGGCAAGTCCAACCTCGTGTGGACCGCCGGTCACTGCGTCCACGCAGGCCAGGGCGGCGGCTGGTACCGCAACATCGCCTTCGTCCCGTCGTACAACGACCTGGGCAAGTCACCTGCCGCGCTGAAAAATGCCCAGCAGCACGAGATCTCCCCGTACGGCATCTACTGGGCCGACTGGGTCTCCACCTCCGGTGAGTGGATCAACGACGGCGGTCCGACGGGCGGCGAGGGCGCTCCGTACGACTACGCCGTGATGCACGTGAAGCCGGAGAAGGGCGGCAAGTCCCTCGAGGAGACCGTCGGCAACGCCCTGCCGGTCAACTTCGCCGCTCCCGACACCAAGCGGATCAGCGCGATGGGCGCCTGGGGCTACCCGGCCGCGCCCCCGTACGACGGCCTGATCATGCACAAGTGCGTGGACCGTCCGACCCGCCTGTCGATCAGTCCTGCCACGCCCACGATGCACCGCATCGGCTGCAGCATGACCGGTGGCTCCTCGGGCGGCGGCTGGTTCGCCACTCAGCCGGACGGCAAGCTGGCACTGGTCTCCAACACCTCGATCGGCCCGGTCACTTCGGGCTGGCTCGCAGGCCCGCGCCTGGGCAAGGGCGCCGAGCAGATCTTCACCGCGATGAGCGAGAAGTACGGCAGCAAGTAGCCGCCGCAACGCATCGCGCGCCGCACAGCCCGAAGGCCCGCCCCCCTCACAACGAGGGGGCGGGCCTTCGGCCTTGCTCAGTTCTCAGCCGGCCACTGGCACATACGGCGCCAGCTCTGCCGCCAGCTCCTCATGCACGCGCACCTTGACCAGCGTGCCCTCCGGGGTGTGCTCCTCGGAGATCATCTCGCCTTCGGCGTGCGCCCGCGAGACAAGACCGCCGCGCGTGTACGGCACGAGTGCCTCGATCTCGACCTCGGGCCTGGGCAGTTCGGAGTCGATGAGAGCCAGCAGCTCCGCCATGCCCGCGCCCGTACGGGCCGATACCGCGATCGCGTGCCGCTCGATGCGCAGCAGTCGCTGCAGTACGAGCGGATCCGCCGCGTCCGCCTTGTTGATCACGACGATCTCGGGCACGTCCGTCGCACCGACATCACGGATCACTTCCCGTACGGCCGCCAGCTGCTCGTCCGGCGCCGGGTGCGAACCGTCCACCACGTGCAGGATGAGGTCGGAGTCGCCGACCTCCTCCATCGTGGAGCGGAACGCCTCGACGAGATGGTGCGGCAGGTGCCGTACGAACCCGACGGTGTCCGCGAGCGTGTAGATCCGCCCGCTCGGCGTCTCCGCGCGGCGCACGGTCGGGTCGAGGGTGGCGAACAGCGCGTTCTCCACCAGTACACCCGCGCCCGTAAGCCGGTTGAGCAGCGAGGACTTGCCCGCGTTCGTGTATCCGGCGATCGCGACCGAGGGCACCTTGTTGCGCTTGCGCTCCTGCCGCTTGATGTCGCGGCCGGTCTTCATCTCCGCGATCTCCCGGCGCATCTTCGCCATCTTCTCGCGGATACGCCGACGGTCCGTCTCGATCTTGGTCTCACCGGGACCACGGGTCGCCATGCCGCCACCGCCGCCGGAGCCGGCGCCACCCATCTGACGGGACAGCGACTGACCCCAGCCGCGCAGCCGCGGCAGCATGTACTGCATCTGCGCGAGCGCGACCTGCGCCTTGCCCTCTCGGGACTTGGCGTGCTGGGCAAAGATGTCCAGGATCAGGGCGGTGCGGTCGACCACCTTGACCTTGACGACGTCTTCGAGGTGAATGAGCTGGCCGGGGCTGAGCTCACCGTCGCAGACGACGGTGTCGGCCCCGGTTTCGAGGACGATGTCGCGCAGCTCCTGTGCCTTGCCCGAGCCGATGTACGTGGCCGGGTCCGGCTTGTCACGGCGCTGGATCACACCGTCGAGCACCAGGGCACCCGCCGTCTCGGCGAGCGCGGCCAGCTCCGCGAGGGAGTTGTCCGCGTCCTGCACGGTCCCCGAGGTCCAGACGCCGACCAGCACCACACGCTCCAGGCGCAGCTGCCGGTACTCGACCTCTGTGACGTCCTCGAGCTCGGTGGAGAGGCCGGCCACACGTCGCAGCGCGGCGCGCTCCGAGCGCTCGTACTGCTCGCCGTCCCGCTCCCCGTCGATCTCGTGGCTCCAGGCGACGTCCTCTTCCATCAGGGCATCGGCCCGAAGGCTCTCGGTCAGGTTCTCCGTGAAGCTCTGCGCGTCCTTGGAAGGGGAAGAAGAGGAGGTCATTGGATCCTTACGTCGATAGGGTCAATAGAAAAGTCCGTTACAGCAGTCACAACGCGTGACGGTCCCGGAAGATTCCCGAAGATCTCCGAGGTCTCCCGCACCACCGTCCCGGCCGCGCTGCCGACCCGTTGATAGTGGCACGGTGCGCCCCGGGCCGTCACTCCGGTTTTCCCCTGCGGCATCAGCCCTTCGCGGGCGCCTGCCCGCTCCGCCATTCCGGGTGCCCCGGCATCGGCGGCGTCTTCTCTCCGTACAGCCACTTCTGGAAGAACCCGGACAGGTCCCGTCCCGCGAGCCGGGAGGCCAGCCCCGTGAAGTCGCGCGTTGTCGCGGTGGCGTCACGATGGTCACGGACCCACTGCCGCTCCAGCTTCCCGAAGGCGTCCTCCCCGATCTCCTGGCGCAGTGCGTAGAGCACCAAGGCGCTGCCGTCGTAGACGATCGGCCGGAAGAGGCTGATCTTCTGGCCGGGGGCGGGGGGCTTGGGCGCGGCGGGCGGGCCGGCGTCCGCCCGCCACCCGTCCGACTGCATGTACGCGCTGCGCATCCTCGCCTCCAGTGACCGCCCCGCATGCTCCTGGGAGTACAGGGCCTCGTACCAGGAGGCGTGTCCTTCGTTGAGCCACAGGTCGGACCAGGTGCGCGGCGTGACACTGTTGCCGAACCACTGGTGCGCCAGCTCGTGCACCATGATCGAGTCGACGTACCAGGCAGGGAACCTGCGCCGCGTGAACAGTGACCGTTCGAACAGCGACAGCGTCTGTGTCTCCAGCTCGAACCCGGTCTCCGCGTCGGCCACGAGCAGGCCGTACGTCTCGAACGGGTAGCGGCCGACCTGCCGCTCCATCCACTCCACCTGTCCCGGCGTCTTCTTCAGCCACGGTTCGAGCAGCTCGCGGTCCGCCGTTGGCACCACATCCCGTACGGGCAGCCCGTGCGGCCCCTTCCTGTGCACCACGGTCGAGCGGCCGAGAGAGACCTGGGCGAGTTCGGTGGCCATGGGGTGGCCTGTCCGGTACGCCCAGGTGGTATGGCCGGACGCGCTTACGGGCTCCCCTGCCGGCAGGCCGTTGGCCACTGCCGTCATGCCCTCGGGGGCGGTGACACGGAAGGTGAAGTACGCCTTGTCGGCCGGGTGGTCATTGCACGGAAAGACGCGGTGGGCGGCGTCGGCCTGGTTGGCCATGGCCAGACCGTCGCGGGTGCGCACCCAGCCGCTGTCCCCGCCCGCCTTGGCTGCCGGGTCACTGGTGTGCTTCACGGTGATCGACAGGGGCCCGGACCGCCGCACCGGCTCGGCGGGTGTGACGACCAGGTCCTCGCCCGTGGAGCTGAAGTCTGCGCGGTCTCCGTTCACCTCGACCGACGTGACTGTGCCGCGCGCGAAGTCGAGGTTGAACCGGTCGAGGCGTTCCTTGGCAAGGGCGTCGATTTTCGTGACGGCGTCCAGCGGCTTGCTGTTGCTGCCGCCGTACGTGAAGGCAATGTCGTACGAGAGGACGTCATAGCCGGGGTTTCCCAGGTGAGGGAAGAGCGGATCGCCGATGCCGAGCGGCACAGGCGGGGGCAGGGTCGCGGCGATGAGGGTGGCCGATGCGCCGGTCAGCAGGGCGGCGCGCAGGCGCCGGGATGTAAGTAGCATGAATTACCGCTACCAACTTGCGCCGCACAGAACGCGAGGCGTTCATCGCACCCACCCGAAAGAGCGGCGCGTTCGATCAAGCCGTCGCGGGATGCTGAGCGCGGCTCACGTCGTACACGCCGGGCACCTCTCGCATCGCGCGCATAAGCCCCGGGAGGCCTCCCGCGTCCGGGAGTTGAAGGGTGTAGGTGTGCCTGACGCGCTGCTCGCTCGGCGGCTCGACGGTGGCCGAGACAACGGCCGCGCCGGCCGTGGCGATGGCCTCGGTCAGATCGGCGAGGAGCCGGGGCCTCCCGAACGACTCGGCGACCAGGGTGACGCGGCAGTCGCCCGTGGCCAGCCAGCGCACCCCGACACGCTCCCGCCCCCGGGCCTCCATCCGGCCCACCGCCGGGCACTCCTCGCGGTGCACGGTGACGACGCCGCCGCGCACGGCGAAGCCGGTGACGGCGTCGGGCGGTACGGGCGTACAGCAGCCCGCGAGCCGTACGGTCGCGTCCGGCAGGTCCACGACGGCGTTCTCGACGGCCGGGCGCCCCGAATGGGCGACGGGGGGCGCAGTCGCAGCGGCCTCTCCCGCGGTCCGGGGCGCCGTCGGCTGCCCGCCAGAGGTGCGGAATTCGCTCTCCGGGTGGGCGGCGAGCCAGCCGGTGATGGGGATTCGCGCGGCGGGCGTACGGGCGTGGTCGAGCCAGTCGGGCGAGGGCCCTGAGCCGCTGTCGTGGGCGAGCAGCAGTTGCACCGTGTCACCGTCGCCGAGGACGGTGCTGAGCGTCGCCAGGCGGCCGTTGACGCGCGCGCCGATGCAGCCGTGCGCCGCCTCGCCGTACTGCGCGTACGCAGCGTCCACACAGCTGGCGCCGGCCGGCAGCCCCAGCGTGCCGCCGTCCGAGCGGAACACGGTGATCTCCCCGTCCTGCGCCAGGTCCGCCCGCAGCGATGTCCAGAAGGTGTCCGGGTCGGGTGTGGACTCCTGCCACTCCAGCAGCCGGGAGAGCCAGCCGGGACGGGTGGGGTCGGCGCGCTCACCTTCGACAGTGGGCTCGGGGCCCTCGGTCGGCGCGTACGGATTGCCGAGGGCTACGACGCCCGCCTCCGCCACCTTGTGCATCTGGTGCGTACGGATGAGGATTTCGGCGACCTGGCCGTCCGGGCTCGCGACCGCTGTGTGCAGCGACTGGTAGAGGTTGAATTTGGGCGTCGCGATGAAGTCCTTGAATTCGGAGATCACCGGTGTGAAGCAGGTGTGCAGTTCGCCGAGCACGCCGTAGCAGTCGGCGTCCTCTCCGACGAGGACCAGCAGGCGGCCGAAGTCCGTGCCGCGCAGTTCACCGCGTTTGAGCCTGACGCGGTGCACGGAGACGAAGTGCCGTGGCCTGACGAGCACTTCGGCCGCCAGGTCCGCATCCCG
This sequence comes from Streptomyces spiramyceticus, assembly GCF_028807635.1. Lineage (NCBI taxonomy): Bacteria > Bacillati > Actinomycetota > Actinomycetes > Kitasatosporales > Streptomycetaceae > Streptomyces > Streptomyces spiramyceticus. The sequence goes on along the minus strand of NZ_JARBAX010000002.1, from coordinate 42,300 downwards.
CAGTACCTCTCTGACCTCCTCCGCGATGACGCCCAGGGGGTCCCCCGCGGTGGCGTCGGCGGCGATGAGGGCGCGGGTGTTCTCGTACTCCTCGGGGTGGAGGATCGCGAAGACCAAATCTTCCAGCTCGGTCTTGAGGGCCTGTACTCCGAGGCGCTCGGCGAGGGGGATCAGGACGTCGCGGGTGACCTTGGCGATGCGGGCCTGCTTCTCGGGGCGCATGACGCCGAGGGTGCGCATGTTGTGCAGGCGGTCGGCGAGTTTGATGGACATGACCCGGACGTCGTTGCCGGTCGCCACGAGCATCTTGCGGAAGGTCTCGGGCTCGGCGGCGGCACCGTAGTCGACCTTTTCGAGTTTCGTCACGCCGTCGACGAGGAAGCAGACCTCTTCGCCGAACTGCGTCCGCACTTGATCGAGCGTCACATCGGTGTCTTCGACGGTGTCGTGGAGGAGCGCCGCGGTCAGCGTCGTGGTCTCGGCGCCGAGTTCGGCGAGGATCAGCGTCACGGCAAGCGGGTGCGTGATGTACGGCTCGCCGCTCTTGCGCATCTGTCCCCGGTGCGAGGACTCCGCCAGTACGTACGCCCTGCGCAGGATGGTGAGATCGGCGTCGGGGTGGTGGGCGCGGTGGGCCTCCGCGACATGGCCGATGGCGTCGGGCAGCCGGTCCCGCGATGTGGGGCCGAGGGCGACACGGCCGAGTCTGCGGATGTCGATCCTGGCGCGAGCGCGCATGCGGCTGGGGGCACCAGGATTGGTGGCCTCTGCACTCATGGGGCACCTCCGGGCGGCGTCGACCGGTGGCGGACGGGTGGACCCGCGTCCCCAGCCGGTGCTTGATGCTACCGAGCCCACCACGCGCTGCAGTCCCGCTCTTGCTCAGCGTGAACCGGATCACCCATTCGAGCGAAGCTCTATGCGACACCCGTTTCCTGAGGTGTTTCCTACCGGGCGGGGGCGAGCCAGTCGGGGTCGATCGTGCCCTCGGCCACGATCACGGCCGGGCCGGTCATCTCGATCGCTCCGTCGGGGTGCTCGGTGATCACCAGGCGCCCTCCGGGGAGGTCCACGGTGTACGCCACGGGGGCACCGGTGGCGGAGGGGTCGGCGCCGTCCCTGCGGGCGGCCGCGACGGCGACGGCGCAGGCGCCCGTACCGCAGGAGCGAGTTTCGCCGGAGCCGCGCTCGTGCACGCGCATCGCGACGTGGCGGGGGCCACGGTCGACGACGAACTCGACGTTGACACCCTCCGGGTAGGCCGAGGCGGGGGTGAAGGGCGGTGCGGTGAGCAGGTCGCCCGCGTGCTCCAGGTCGTCGACGAAGGCAACAGCGTGCGGATTGCCCATGTTCACGTTGAGGGCGGGCCACTCGCGGGCTCCGACAGAGACCGTGACGTCGCCTTCCGGGAGCACGGCCCGGCCCATGGAAACGGTGATCTCGCCGCCCGCGTCCGGCTTGGCGATGTGGACCCGCTTGACGCCGCCTCTGGTCGCGACCGCCAGGTCGCCCTCACCGACGAGACCTGCGCGCTGCAGGTAGTGGGCGAAGACGCGGACGCCGTTGCCGCACATCTCGGCGATCGAGCCGTCGGCGTTGCGGTAGTCCATGAACCACTCGGCCGCGTCGGCCATCGACCGCGCCTCGGGGTGCGCGGCGGACCGTACGACATGCAGCAGACCGTCGCCGCCGATGCCGGCCCTGCGGTCGCAGAGTCTCGCGACGAGAGACGCGGGCAGGTCGACGGTGTTGTCCGGGTCCGGGACGATCACGAAGTCGTTCTCGGTCCCGTGGCCCTTGAGGAAGGCGATCGGCGAGGTGCTCACGGCGTCAATCGTACGGGGCGGGTACGACAGCCGGACGGCCGGTGAGGCCGTCAGGGGGGCAGCCGGTGCGCGGGGCAGCCGGTCAGCGGAGCCGCGCCACGCGCCAGACGGCCAGCGCGACAAGCCCCGCGCCCACGGCGACGTACAGCGCGATCATCCGCCAGTCGGAGCGCTTGCCCGAGTCCTTGGACGGCAGGCCCGGCCAGGTGTGTCCGACGCGGCGGGCGGCCATCATGCCCCAGCCGGCGGCACAGCAACTGATCAGCAGTCCCAGCATGGCGACGACCGCTCCGCCGTCGCCGAATTCGAAGGCGAGCGGGAAGGCGAACATCAGGGAGCCCATCGCGGCGAGCCCCACGATCGGCGCGAGCTGCCAGATCCGCAGGCGTCGCTGCGGTCGCAGTTCGACCTCGACCTCGGCACCCGGATCGGTCCCGGCCGCCACTTCCTGCTCGTCCGGCCCGTCGGGGCTCAACCGGTCCGGATCTTCCTGTGCTCTGTCACGAGGGCCGGCTTCCATCGCCACGCGCCCTCCCAACTTGGACTCCACTGGTCGATCGAAGCTTGATGATGGCACGGGCCCAGGCACCCTGATGACGGGCGGAGCGTCCCGATGCCATCACGTGATCAGGCTGTAACCGCTCGTTCGACCAACGCCAGCGCCCGATGCGGGAGTTCCGCGCGGTCCTCGGCCGCGCCGCTCAGCCAGTGCACACGGGGGTCCCGGCGGAACCAGGAATCCTGACGGCGTGCGAATCGCTTGGTGGCGCGTACGGTCTCGGCGCGCGCCTCCTCCTCGGTGCACTCGCCCGCCAGAGCGGCCAGCACCTGCTGATACCCGAGTGCGCGCGCCGCTGTACGCCCGTCCCGCAGCCCCTGTGCCTCCAGCGTCCGCACCTCGTCCACGAGCCCCGCCTCCCACATGCGGTCGACGCGCACGGTGATGCGCTCGTCGAGCTCGGGGCGGGCCACGTCGACGCCGATCTGGACGGTGTCGTACACCGGGTCGGGGCCGGGAAGATTGGCCGTAAATGGCTTACCGGTGATTTCAATCACTTCGAGTGCGCGGACGATACGGCGGCCGTTGCTCGGCAGGATGGCGCGGCCGGCGTCGGGGTCGGCGACGGCGAGCCGGGCGTGCAGCACGCCGGGGCCGCGCAGCGTCAGCTCGTCCTCCAGGCGGGCCCGTACGGCGGGGTCGGTGCCGGGGAATTCGAGAGCGTCGATGGCCCCTCGTACGTACAGCCCCGAGCCGCCGACAAGGACAGGCGTACGGCCTTCGGCGAGCAGCCGGTCGATCTCCGCGCGGGCGAGCCTCTGGTACTCCGCGACGCTCGCCGCCTCGGTGACGTCCCAGATGTCGAGGAGGTGGTGCGGGATGCCGCCGCGCTCTTCGGGCGTCAGCTTGGCGGTGCCAATATCCATCCCCCGGTAGAGCTGCATGGAATCGGCGTTGACGACTTCGCCGCCGAAATGCTGGGCAAGGGCGACGCCCAGATCGGACTTTCCGGCTGCCGTGGGGCCGACAACGGCGATGACCCGCGGTGCGGGAGCTGCAGTTCTCACTGCCCCAGTCTCGCAAACCCCGGGGCCCCTCCCCGAACGAGCGACGTGACGGCACGCGTCCGGGTTCGTTGCCTGTTGCGAGGTTCCGACCGCCGGTTTACGGACCGGTGCCCCCGGGCGACGCAATGAGCCGCTCCGGACAGGCGCGGACTTCGCCCACACGAGTAAGGTAATGGAGTAGATATGGGCGTTTTTTCAAGGTTTCGCCGCAAGTCCAAGGACGCCGCTGAGGCGTCAACCGAGGAGGCACAGGCCGCCACGCTGACGGCCGAGTCCGCCGAGGAAGCGGAAGTGGAAGGACCGGAAGCCGCAGAAGCAGCCGAAAAGGCCGCCGCCGAGGACTCCGATGACGCTTCCGCTGCCGCCGAGGGTGTGGAGATTCCGAAGCAGCAGTCTGCGGAGGAAGTGGCGGACAGTGAGGCCGGAGAGAGCGCCCGTAAGTAGTCCTCCGAAGAGCGAAGGTGTTCCATGGGCTTCCTGGATTCGTTGAAGGCCAAGCTTGCCCCTGCTACGGACAAGGTCTCGAACCTCGCCCAGCAACACGAGGGCAAGATTGAACACGGCCTGGACAAGGCCGCCAAGGCGGTCGACAGCAGGACCAAGGGCAAGTACAGCAGTCGGATCGAGTCCGGTACGGACAAGGCCAAGCACGCCCTGGACCGCATCGCGCACAAGGGCGACGGCAGCGGCACCCCACCGCCGCCGCCTCCTCCTGCCCCGTAAGTGCAGCAACGGCGGACGGCTGTGGAGCAACGTCGCTCCACAGCCGTCCGCCGTTGCTCGTGTGCCGGGCTGCTGCCTTATGGCCAGACGCCGGTCCTTACGACCAGACGGCCACGAAATACCCGACCCCGTACGGGGCGTCCTCGTACAGCAGCTGTCCGGCCAGCCCCGCGCCCTCCGCGGCGCCCGCCAGGACCTGCCAGGGTCCAAGACCTGCGACCTTGAGCTCGTACGCCAGCTGCTCGTCCAGCGCCATCAGGGCAGCCGTGTCGGCAGCGCCCAGCGCGCGGGCCACCTCTGCGTCGAAGCCGGCGGCCCTCTCGTCCAGATAACCGGGCGCCTTGACCGTCCGGCAGGCGGTGCCGTCGCCCATCACAAGGAGGGCGACCCGGTCGGCGCGACCGGCAAGCTCCCGCCCGGTCTCCGCACGCCGGTCGCCCGCCAGGGGCTCTCCGACGCCCAGCCCCTCGACGGGGACGTCGAACCGTTCCGTACGGGCGAGCAGCCAGGAGCCCACTGCCAGCGACTGCGGAAGCTCGCGCTCCGTGGCACTCCCCGGGGCACCCTCCCCGGCGCTCTGCCGCGTGCGCTCCGGAGCCGCCGTACCGAGGCGCACAGCGAGGTCCACACCGAGGCCCTTGAAGCTGCCTGCAGCGCCCTGCGGGTAGATCCCCCTGCCGTCCTGTCCAGCGGGCCCTACCACGACGAGCAGGTCCGGACGGGACGCTGCCAGCACCCCCAGGGCGTCGGCGCATGCGGTCCGTGCGGCGTCGAGTTCCGGTGCGGCGCCGGCGGCCACCTCGGGAACGAGGAGCGGCGGACAGGGGCATACGGCGGCGGCGACAAGCATGCCCGGCAGCCTAACGCCCGTCGGTCCGTACGCCCGTCAGTCCGTGGCGCCGGAGTCCCACTCCAGCTCACAGGCCATGAAGCGGTACGGGAACTACTGGCCCGAGGCCCCGTCGCCGATCAGCACCCAGCCGTCCACCGTGCGGTATATCCGGGTCCGCTTCGGCTGCATCGGATGCTTGGGCCGGTAGAGGCGCACCAGCTCACGCAGGTGCGCCTCGGCATCCTCCCGAGTGCCGTCAACCGTGGCCAGCAGCTCCAGCGGTATGTACTCGCCGTGCCGCGCCGGCTTGTCCAGCAGCAGTCCCCATCGGGCCACGCCCAGTCCCCCCGTGGTGTGGTTGTCGCGACGGTCAGTCGCAGCCGCAGCCACCCGTGGCCGCGGGCTGCGGCGCCGGTGCGCCGATCGACGGCAGGCCCAGCATGACGCCGGCCGGCTTGGCGGCGGCGGCCGTGTTGCGCTTCTCCCAGGCGTCGCCGGCGCGGGTGCGACGTACGGCCTTCGACGGGCCTTCGGCCAGCAGGTGGTGCGGCGCGGCGTAGGTGATCTCGACCGTCACCACATCGCCGGGGCGCACGTCCTCGTCCGGCTTCGTGAAGTGAACGAGTCGGTTGTCGCGGGCGCGGCCCGAGAGGCGGTGCGTGGCGCCGTCCTTGCGGCCCTCGCCCTCGGCGACCATGACGTCCAGGGTCCGGCCGATCTGCTTCTTGTTCTCCTCCCAGGAGATCTCCTCCTGGAGGGCGACCAGGCGCATGTAGCGCTCCTGGACGACTTCCTTGGGGATCTGGTCCTCCATGGTGGCCGCCGGGGTCCCGGGGCGCTTGGAGTACTGGAAGGTGAAGGCCTGCGCGAAACGCGCCTCGCGGACCACGTGCATCGTCTGCTCGAAGTCCTCCTCGGTCTCGCCGGGGAAGCCCACGATGATGTCGGTGGAGATGGCGGCGTGCGGCATCGCGGCACGCACCTTGTCGATGATGCCGAGGAAGCGGTCCTGCCGGTACGAGCGGCGCATCGCCTTGAGCACCGTGTCCGAGCCGGACTGGAGCGGCATGTGCAGCTGCGGCATGACATTCGGCGTCTCGGCCATCGCCGCGATCACGTCGTCCGTGAAGTCGCGGGGGTGCGGCGAGGTGAAGCGGACGCGCTCCAGGCCTTCGATCTTCCCGCAGGCGCGCAGCAGCTTGCTGAAGGCCTCGCGGTCGCCGATGTCGGACCCGTACGCGTTGACGTTCTGGCCGAGCAGGGTGATCTCGGAGACGCCCTCGGCGACCAGTGCCTCGATCTCGGCGAGGATGTCGCCGGTCCTGCGGTCCTTCTCCTTGCCGCGCAGGGCGGGGACGATGCAGAAGGTGCAGGTGTTGTTGCAGCCGACGGAGATGGACACCCAGGCGGCGTACGCGCTCTCGCGCCGCGTCGGCAGCGTGGAGGGGAAGGCCTCCAGCGACTCGGCGATCTCGACCTGCGCCTCTTCCTGGATGCGGGCGCGCTCCAGCAGCACCGGCAGCTTGCCGATGTTGTGCGTACCGAAGACCACGTCGACCCAGGGGGCCTTCTTGACGATGGTGTCGCGGTCCTTCTGGGCGAGGCAGCCGCCGACGGCGATCTGCATGCCGGGCCGCTTCGTCTTCATCGGGGCGAGCCGGCCGAGGTTGCCGTACAGCTTGTTGTCGGCGTTCTCCCGCACCGCGCAGGTGTTGAAGACGACGACATCGGCGTCACCGTCGGCGCCCTCGGGCGCCCGTACATATCCCGCGCCCTCCAGGAGGCCCGACAGCCGCTCGGAGTCGTGGACGTTCATCTGGCACCCGTAAGTGCGCACCTCGTATGTCTTCTCGCTCATCTCGCTCACCAGGGTACGGGGCCCGGCACCCCCTGGTCTCCGAGGGGAGTGAACTGGCAGGATCGCGCGCATGCCCCAAGCCCTCCCCCGTATCAGCCGCCGACGCGCCCTCAAGGGCTCGGTCGCGGCACTTGTGCTGTCCGGGCTGCTGATGTGGTGGCTCGTGCCGATGGGGGAGTCATCGCCGCGCGGAAAGATCACCTTCAGTACGGGCGTGACGACCGGGGTCTACCAGCGCTACGGCGAGCTGCTCGACGAGGCGGTGGCAGTCGATCTGCCCGGCGTGAGCATGCGGCTGCGCTCCAGCCAGGGCTCGCGGGAGAACCTCGCTCGCGTGGCGAACGGTGAGGCCGATTTCACCATCGCCACTACGGACGCCGTCGCGCAGTACAAGCAGGACGGCATGGAAAGCGCGGACCGGTTGCGCGGCTGTGCGCGGCTGTACGACGACTACGTGCAGCTCGTCGTGCCCAAGAGCTCCAAGGTGCGGTCCGCCGCCGGTCTGCGCGGCAAGCGGGTGGCCGTGGGCCAGGCCGGTTCCGGCGTACGACTGGTGTCGAACCGGCTGCTCACGGCTGCCGGCCTGGATCCCGGGAAGGACATCACCCCCGTGTCGGTCGGCATCGACACCATGCCGGGGCTGCTGGAGAGGAAGGAGATCGACGCCTTCTTCTGGTCGGGTGGCCTGCCCACCACCGCCGTCAGGGAGCTGTCCGAGCGCTTCGCGATCCGGCTCGTACCGCTGGGCGGCCTGATAGACGAGCTGCATGCGGCGGGCGGTACGGCACGCCACTACCGGTCGGCCATGATGCCCGCCGACGCCTATGACAAGGCGCAGGACAAGGAGGCTGTGCCGACGGTGGCGGTCGCCAATCTGCTGGTGACCACGGACCGTACGGACGAGGAGCTCACCGAGGAGCTCACCCGTACCGTCATAAAGAACCGGGACCGCATCGGCAATGAGGTACACGCGGCGCAGCTGGTGGACCTGCGGACCGCCATCTATACGGACCCCTTGTCGCTGCACGAAGGGGCTCAGCGCTACTACCAGTCGGTCAAGCCGTAGGGGCAGTCGGTCAGGCCGTAGGGGACGTGCGCGGGACCGTCACAGTGACGCGCAGGCCGTGGGGCTCGTTCGGGGCGTACGACATGGTGCCGCCGACCGCGAGGAGCAGGGCCCGCGAGATGGAGAGGCCGAGGCCCGATCCCTTGACGTTCTGGTGACGGGTACTGCGCCAGAAGCGGTCTCCGACGCGCTCCAGTTCGTCCTCGGTCAGGCCGGGGCCGCCGTCGGCGACGGTGATGGTGCAGGTCTCGCCGTTCGACGCGACTGCGACCGTGACCTCCTCGCCCTGCGGCGTGAACTTCAGAGCGTTGTCGATCACCGCGTCCAGGGCGCTGGAGAGCGCGACGAGGTCGCCCCAGGCGGTGACGGCCGCCGGGCCCTCGCGTGTGAGGCGTACGCCCTTGTCGTCCGCGAGAGGGCGCCAGGCGGCGACCCGTTCACAGGCCAGCTCGCCGATGTCGATGAGCTGGAGGTGGGCGGGGGCGTGCTCGGCCAGCGCCAGGTCCAGGAGGCTGTCGAGAACCTGGGCGAGGCGCATGCCCTCCGTACGGACGGAGGCGATCTCCTCGTTCCCCTCGGGGAGTTCGAGGGAGAGGAGCTCGATACGCAGGAGCAGGGCGGCCAGTGGATTGCGCAGCTGGTGGGAGGCGTCGGCGACGAAGGCGCGCTGCTGCTCCAGCACGTCCTCGACGTTGTCCGCCATCTCGTTGAACGACCGGGCCAGGCGTCGGAGTTCCGGTGGACCGCTCCCGGCTGCCACCCGTGAGTTCATCAGTCCGGTCGCGATGTCGTGGGTGGCCGCGTCCAGGACGCGTACGGGCCTGAGCACCCAGCCGGTCAGCCGGAACGCGGCGCCGACCGCGACCAGCATCGCCGCGAACTCGCCCGCGGCGATCACCAGCCAGCCACGCAGGATCCGCTCGCGCATCTGCCCGGTCGGCGAATCGGTGACCACGACCGCGACCACATCGCCGTCCCGTACGACCGGTGAGGCAACGATCAGGCGTCCGTCCTGCCAGGGCCAGACCTGTGCGGGATCGTGGCTGCGGCGCTTGTAGAGAGCCTCCTGGAAGGCGTCGCCCCCCTCGCCGGTCTTGGGGACGGTCCAGCTCACGGGGGCGCTGGCCATGGCATGACGGTCGCGGTAGAAGACTCCCGCATTGATCCCGTACACCTCGCTGTAGCTGGCGAGTTCGGTCTCCAGCGTCCTGCGACGCTCGTCCTGGCTGCTCTTCTTGCGTTCGGTGACGAACTGGGCGAGCGCCGCGAAGCGCGCGGTGTCGTCGATCCGGTCGACGACCACCCGCTGCTGCTGGGCCGCGGCCACGCTCACCGCGAGCGGGAAGCCCAGAGCAAGGAGCATCCCCGCGAGGAGGACGATGAGCAGGGGGAGAAGGCGGGTGCGCACGTGCCGTTACGGGCCTTGTACCGCGGCCGGGGCGACGAGCCGGTAGCCGACGCCGCGCACCGTCTCTATGAGCGCGGGCATCCGCAGCTTGGACCGCAAGGAGGCCACATGCACCTCCAGCGTGCGTCCCGTGCCTTCCCAACTCGTGCGCCACACCTCGCTGATGATCTGTTCCCGGCGGAAAACGACGCCGGGTCGCTGGGCGAGGAGGGCGAGCAGGTCGAATTCCTTGCGGGTCAGCTGGACCTCGCTGCCTCCGACGCTGACGCGGCGCGTGGGCAGTTCGATGTGTACGGACCCGAGCCGCACGGCAGGGTCGGCGGCGGGCGCGGGTACGTCGCCCGTCGTCTTGCGGCGGCTGACAGCGTGGATCCGGGCGAGCAGCTCACCGGTGTCGTACGGCTTGACGACGTAGTCGTCGGCGCCGAGGTTGAGGCCGTGGATGCGGGAGCGTACGTCCGCCCGCGCGGTCACCATGATCACGGGGGTGTCGGTGCGCTTACGGATCTTGCCGCACACCTCGTAGCCGTCCTGGTCGGGCAGCCCGAGATCGAGCAGTACGACGCCGAACGGTTCCTTCTCGGCAGGCAGCAGCGCCTGGAGGGCCTCCTCGCCGCTGCGGGCGTGGACGACCTGGAAGCCGTGTCTGGCGAGGATGGCAGAGAGGGCCGCGGCGACGTGGTTGTCGTCCTCGACGAGCAGCAGTCTCAAGAGCCCCCCTTCGGTGAAGTTGATGAACTGTTCGTGAATGCTCTCAAGGCATCCACGCCGATCCATCACGGCCCAGTCAAGGCCCTTCCCGTTACGGGCATGTTCCGTTATGGAGCCGTATCCCCGGCGGGAGTCCTGTTCACGCGGAGTGTCCGGTTGCAGCCGGATCGTTATGCTCAATTTCCGCTCAGATGTAATGACGCTGGTCGTAACGGCTGACTAGGGTCCTCCCCAACCGAGGAGGACGGAGCAAGAAGCCGATGAGCGGAGTTTCAGTGACCAAGGCCGCCGAGGACGCTGCCCCCGCAGCCGACGACCTGGTCGTGCTGAGCAACGTCAACAAGCACTTCGGCGCGCTGCATGTGCTCCAGGACATCGATCTGACCATCGCCAGTGGCGAGGTCGTGGTCGTCATCGGACCCTCCGGGTCCGGAAAGTCCACGCTGTGCCGCACCATCAACCGCCTGGAGACGATCGACTCGGGCGCGATATCGATCGACGGGAAGCCGCTGCCCCAGGAGGGCAAGGAGCTCGCCCGGCTGCGTGCCGACGTCGGCATGGTCTTCCAGTCGTTCAACCTCTTCGCACACAAGACGGTGCTGGAGAACGTCACGCTGGGCCAGATAAAGGTCCGCAAGACGGACAAGAAGGCGGCCGAGGAGAAGGCACGCGCCCTGCTCGACCGGGTGGGTGTCGGCTCACAGGCGGACAAGTACCCGGCACAGCTCTCGGGCGGCCAGCAGCAACGTGTGGCGATCGCACGGGCGTTGGCCATGGACCCCAAGGTCATGCTCTTCGACGAGCCCACTTCGGCGCTCGACCCGGAGATGATCAACGAGGTGCTGGAAGCCATGCAGCAGCTGGCGCGCGACGGAATGACGATGGTGGTCGTCACCCACGAGATGGGCTTCGCACGCTCGGCCGCCAACCGTGTCGTCTTCATGGCGGACGGCAAGATCGTCGAAGAAGCCACGCCGGACCAGTTCTTCAGCAACCCGCGCAGCGACCGGGCCAAGGACTTCCTGTCGAAGATCCTTCACCACTGACGACCAACGACCTACGACAAAAGGGATGTTCACGATGAAGCTCCGCAAGACCGCCGCTGTTGCCATTGCTGTGCTCGCGCTGACCGCGACCGCCTGTGGCGGCGAGTCCGGTACGGCCGGTGACAAGCCGAAGGACCCGACCGGCGGCAAGGACGCCCCCAAGCTGCCGACTTACACGGTCGCCAAGGACGTCAAGCTCGACTCGCCGACCCTCAAGAAGGCCCAGAAGGCCGGCAAGATCACCTTCGGCGCGAAGAACGACCAGCCGTACCTCGGCTTCGAGGACACCGACGGCAAGCGCTCCGGCTTCGACATCGAGATCGCCAAGATGGTCGCCGCCGACCTCGGCTTCTCGGCCGACCAGATCAGCTTCAAGACGGTCGACTCCGGTGTCCGTGAGACGACCATCTCGAAGGGTGACGTCGACCTGTACGTCGGTACGTACACGATCAACGACGAGCGCAAGAAGCAGGTCGGCTTCGCCGGTCCGTACTTCATGGCGGGCGCCGACCTCCTGGTCCGCAAGGACGAGAAGACGATCACCGGACCCGATTCCCTCAAGGGCAAGAAGGTCTGCTCGATCGTCGGCTCCACTCCGCTCCAGGAGATCAAGAAGCCGAAGTACGGCGCGAAGACCACCGAGCTGTCGAAGTACTCCGAGTGCGTGCAGCAGCTCATCAACAACGAGGTCGACGCCGTCACGACCGACGACGCGATCCTCAAGGGCTACGCCGCCCAGCGTCCGACGAAGCTCAAGGTGGTCGGCAAGCCGTTCACCAAGGAGCCGTACGGCATCGGCATGAGCAAGGACGACAAGGTGCTGCGCGAGGCGGTCGTCAAGGCCCTCGAGGCGCACATCAAGAACGGCGACTACAAGAAGGCGTACGACGCGACGCTCGGCCTGTCCGGCTCCGCGTTCACCGAGCCGCCGGCGCTCGAGCGCTACTGATACCGCCGACTTCGGTGGTGACCTACCGGGCCCCGTACGCGCTTGAGGGGAGCGTACGGGGCGCGGTGTCCCCTGCCCGTCCGCTGCCGCCCACGAGGACTTCCCCGTGAATGTATTGCTCGACCACTTGCCGGAGTTCCGTGACGGTTTCATAGGAACCGTGCTGCTGACCGCCGCCAGTGCGCTGCTCGCGATGGTGCTCGGCATCGTGATGGCCGGCTTCCGCGTCTCTCCCGTACCGCCTCTGCGGTTCTTCGGCGCCGCCTGGGTCACGCTCTTCCGCAACACCCCGCTGACGCTGCTGTTCCTCGTCGCCTGGTTCGTGGTGCCCGCCGTCTTCGGCTCCGGCATGAACCCGTGGACCAAGGCTCTGCTGGCGCTCGGCTTCTACACCTCCGCGTTCGTCTGCGAGGCCGTCAGGTCCGGTGTCAGTACGGTGCCGCTCGGCCAGGCCGAGGCCGCCCGCTCGCTGGGCATGACCTTCTTCCAGACGCTGCGCATGATCGTCCTGCCGCAGGCAACCCGCACCGTGATCCCGCCGCTGAGCAGCATCTTCATCGCCCTGACCAAGAACTCGGCCATCGCGGGCGCCTTCAGCGTCACCGAGCTCTTCGGTGTCCAGAAGCTGCTGAGCGACAAGGGCTTCGCCATCGCCCCCATCTTCCTCTGGGTAGCCCTCGGCTACCTGGTCGTCACCTTCACCATCAGCGGTCTCTTCCGGCTGCTCGAGCGGCGCCTGGAGGTCGCACGATGAGTTCGAGCGTCCTGTACGACGCCCCGGGTCCCAACGCCCGGGTACGCAACCGCATCTACACCGTGGTCGGCTCCCTGCTGGTTCTGGGGCTGATCGGGTTCGCGGTCTTCCGGCTCGCGGACCGGGGTTACTTCGCACCCGAGATGTGGGACATCTTCAACTACGCCGGCGTCCGGACGAAGATCCGCGACGGCATCCTCTCCACCCTTCTGGTCTTCGCGGTGGCGGCGGTGCTGTCGCTGATCCTGGGCGCGCTGCTGGCTGTGGCGCGGCTCTCCGACCACCGCCCGGTGAAGGCGGTGGCCACCGGATTCATCGAACTGTTCCGGGCCATCCCGCTGCTGATCACGATTTACGCGCTGTGGGTCCTGTTCCTCACGTACAAGGACGATCTCGGTTTCATCGGTGAGAGTTCGGCGTACTGGGCGCTGGTCATCGGTCTGACGGTCTACAACGCGTGCGTCCAGGCCGAGGTGCTCAGGGCCGGTGTCAACGCCGTGCCCAAGGGGCAGGTCGAGGCGGCGTACGCGCTGGGTCTGCGCAAGTCGCAGGTCATGACGATGCTGCTCATCCCGCAGGCCGTCCGCTCGATGCTGCCGACGATCATCAGCCAGCTCGTGGTGACCCTCAAGGACACCTCGCTGGGCTACATCATCACGTACGCGGAGCTGCTGTTCGCGGCCCGGATGCTGGCCAACAACACCATCGTCAACGACGAAAACCCGTACGTGCCCGTGGTCATCGTGGTCGGCATCATCTACGTCGCGATGTGCATGGCGCTGTCCTCGCTCGCCACCTGGATCGAGAAGCGCGGCCGCCGTGCCAAGACCGGCATCACGCCGGCCGCGGCCGCCGAACCGCTGGAGGCTCCTGGAGTGCTCGACGCCGGCGGTGGTCCGCTCGGACCGCGCGTCGAGGGCGGGCCCGAAGGGACCGACGGGCCTGTCGGCAAGAAGAACTGACGAAATGTGAGGCAGCGGCCACCGCGCCGCTGCCTCTGTCACTTGACGCACGCACCCGCAGTGGGTTGCATACGTTCTGTGATCGTGCACCGGGTTCCACCTGCCACTTCCCAGATGTCCGTACGGACAGGAGGGGACGCGCCGTGGACCCGGTGATCGTCGTTGGTGCCGGTCCCGTCGGACTGGCACTGTCCCTGGCCCTCGCCGCCCAGGGTGTGCCCTCTGTGGTCCTCGACGAGGGGCCCGGCAAGGAGGAGCCGCGTACCGCCCGTACGGCCGTCCTGCGGCCGGATACGGCGGACCTCGTCGAGCGGCTCGGCTGCACCACTGTCCGTGACGGCGGGGCGCGCTGGGCCGGATGGCGGTCCATGCGGCGCAATCAGGACGTCAGACAGGTGGAATTTGGCGAGGGCGGCGAGCCCTCACCCCTGCATCTGCCACAGCACGACCTGACGCGCGGGCTGCGCGCCGCTGCCGCGGTGCAGGAGCTCGTGCAGATCGTGCCGCAGGGCCGCCTCGACACCATCGAGCAGGACGGCAGCGGCGTCACCGCGCACACCCGCGAGCCCGGGGCGACCTGGTGGCGCGGCAGCTTCCTGGTCGGGTGCGACGGGGCGAGGTCGACGGTGCGCAAGCTCCTCGACATCCGTTTCCCCGGGCGTACGGCGGTGGAACGGCATGCCGTAGCCGCACTGCGTACGGAACTGCCCTGGCCCGACGAAGCGTTGCTGCACCGGCTGCCGCCGTGGCGCACGGGCGGCCAGGAAATCAGTGCCCGTCCCCTGCCGGACGGTGTGTGGCGGCTGGACTGGCTGCTGCCCGCCCGTGGCGAACTCGTCACGCCCGAAGCCCTGGTGACGCGGGTGCGGGACACGCTGGGCGGCTGGTGCGGCGAGACACCTCCGTACGACTTGATCGACACCGGCGTGTACACGCTCCACCACCGGCTGGCCCGCCGCTGGCGCGTGGGCCGGGCGTTCCTCGCCGGGGACGCCGCCCATCTGCTCGGCGCGCTCGGTACGCAGGGGCTCGACGAGGGGCTGCGGGACATCGACAACCTGGCCTGGAAGCTGGCGCAGGCCTGGCACCTGGGCGCGTCGGAAACGCTGCTCGACAGTTACCAGGCGGAGCGGCGCACATCGGTCGCCTCACGCCTGCGCGCCGCCGACCAGGCGCTGCCGATCCTGCGACGGAGCGGAGGCCTGCGAACGTACCTACCGGGTACGGCGCGGGGGCACGACTCCCTGCTGACGGACGGACACCTGGGGCGCGGCGCTCTGGGTGCGCCCCCCGAGTACACACGCTCCCCTCTGGCACCCCCGCACGCCGAAGCGCAGACGCTGGTCGGCACGCCCCTGGGGGCTCCCGTAGCGGATGTACGGGCGACGGCTCCCGACGGCACTACGGTGCGGCTGCGGGACCGGCTGGGGCGCGGGCGACTGCTGGTGACGCTGGTCGCGCCGGGCACGGGCGTATGGGACCGGCGGCACTGGATGACGGCGGGGGTCATGCCCCGGCTGGCCGCGGCGGTGACGGCGCTGCCCGTGCGGGCGGAGCTTCTGGTGACCGAGAGCTACCCGGGGGCGTCGGCGCACACGGTGCTGCTCGTACGGCCCGACGGGCATCTGGTCGCGGCGTTCCACGGGGTGCGGCCCGCCGAGCTGTACGCGGCGGCGGACGCGGCGCGCGGGGGCTCACCGGCGCCGTCGGCACAGGCTCCGCCGCGCACGGGGCTGCCCGAGCAGTCGACGCCCTCCGACCAAATGGACCGAATGGACCAGACCGACCGGACCGACCGGACTGCGGACATCAATTGACCGTCACGGGCGTGCATGGTGTACTCCGGAGCGTGACCGACACCAATGTGCGCCTGTGGCGGAGGGTCCATATGGACCTCGTCCGCTATGCGGGCTGCGTGTGTCGTCCGTCCTGCTGATTCGCCCTTTTCTCCCCGCGCTGTGCCGTGCCGTTTTCCGGCCGCGCGTTCCTGCGAACTGCCTCAGGACGGTCCCCTGTGTCTTCTCCCGTACGTACATCTGCCGTGCCCCGAACCGCGGCCCGAAGTGCGGCCCGAAGTGCGCCACCCTCTGCCGCTGAACTGCTCGAATTCGTGCGCCGTACCGCAGCGGACGCCGCGCTCGTGGCCTCCCTTCCGCTCGATCCCCAGGGGCGCACATGGTCGCGTCTGGAAGGCCCGGGTGGGAGCGAGGCCTGGCTGATCGGCTGGCCGCCCGGCACGGGCACCGGCTGGCACGACCACGGCGGCTCGCAGGGTGCGTTCGCCACTGCGGCGGGCTCACTGCGCGAGGAGTCCCTCGCGGCGCGCATCCCGACGGAGGGCTGGAAAACGCTCGAACTGGCCGACGGGGTGGACCGGGAACGCCACTTGACCGCCGGCCGGGGCCGGGCTTTCGGCGCCCACCACGTGCACCAGGTACTGAACGAGTCGACGGACGAGCACGCCGTCTCGGTGCACGCGTACTACCCGCCGCTGCCGATGATGCGGCGCTACAGCCGTACGGGCGCCGTACTCCGCCTGGAGCACGTCGAGCATCCGGAGGAGTGGCAGTGAGCGGCGAACCTGTAGGCATTGACGAACTCCTGGAGCGGGTCCGCGAGGGCCTCGACCGCATCGGGCCGCAGGAGGCCCACGACGCGGCCGAGGCCGGTGCCCTGCTGGTGGACATCCGGTACGCCGCCCTGCGCGAGCGGGACGGGCTGATTCCGGGCGCGCTGGTCGTCGAGCGCAATGAGCTGGAGTGGCGCCTCGATCCGCGAGGCAGCCACCGGGCCCCGGAGGCAACCAGCCATGATTTGCGGGTCGTGGTGATCTGCAACGAGGGCTACGCATCGAGCCTCGCGGCCGCGTCACTGCGGCAGTTGGGCCTGCGCCGGGCGACGGACCTCGACGGCGGTTTCCAGGCCTGGCGTGCGGCGGGGCTGCCGGTGGCTCCATGGGAGATGCGGTAAGGGGTGCCCTCCCTGGAAGGACACCCCTTACCGCCGTGCGTGGTCACTGCCGGGTTCCTGTGCCATGCGCACGCAATCTCCTGTGCACAAGGTGCTGTGCACTGGAGCGGACCTGCGTCTTCGACCGGGGGTTAGCCCCACCCAGGACCGGCCCCCGGACGCCCTACAGGTGGGTTCTCAAACGCCGGAGAGACTGGACACCTCCAGCCCCCTGGGGCTTCCCTGGACGAAGTTCGGGGAAGATTGAAAAGCAGAAGAGGTCCGCCGCACGCGCTAGAGCGGGTCGTAGCCCAAGTCGTCCGTTTCCTCGCCCTCTTCCTCCAGGGCTCGTCTGACCACCCGCAGGGCCAGGCCCTCGGGATAGCCCTTGCGGGCCAGCATGCCGGCCAGGCGGCGCAGTCGGCGGTCGCGCTCCAGGCCGCGGGTGGAGCGCAGTTTGCGGGCCACGAGCTCCCGGGCTCTCTCTTCCTCCTGGTCGGAGTCGAGCTGCCCGACCGCATCGTCGATCAGGGCCGAGTCCACGCCCTTGGTTCGCAATTCCCGCGCGAGCGCCCGTCGGGCCAGACCGCGGCCGTGGTGGCGGGACTCCACCCAGGCATCCGCGAAAGCCGCGTCGTTGATGAGCCCGACCTCTTCGAAGCGGGACAGCACCTCGTCCGACACGTCTTCGGGGATGCCCCGCTTCTGGAGGGCGTCCGCGAGCTGTTTGCGGGTGCGCGCGGTCCCGGTGAGCAGGCGCAGACAGATCGCCCGCGCCTGCTCAGCCGGATCCTGAGGCGGCAACCCCTTCCCGGCCCTCGACGGGGCGGGGCTGCCGCTGTCCTCTGCGTCCGCGCTTTCGCTTCCCGGCCAGTCCGTTCTCCGGGTCACGATCTAGCTCTTGGCTGCCGCGGCCTTGGCCGTCTTGGCCTTGCTCGCCGGGGCCGGTACGGACTTCGCCTCGTCGGCCGGGGCCGTGGTGCTGACCGCCGCGTCCGCGCCGGGCTCGGCTCCGGGGGCCACCGGCTTGACGCCGACGCCCAGCTTTTCCTTGATCTTCTTCTCGATCTCGTCGGCGAGATCGGGGTTGTCCTTCAGGAAGTTACGGGCGTTCTCCTTGCCCTGGCCCAGCTGGTCGCCCTCGTACGTGTACCAGGCTCCGGCCTTGCGGACGAAGCCGTGCTCCACTCCCATGTCGATCAGGCCACCCTCGCGGCTGATGCCTTGGCCGTAGAGGATGTCGAACTCGGCCTGCTTGAACGGCGGCGCGACCTTGTTTTTGACGACCTTGACGCGGGTGCGGTTGCCGACCGCGTCCGTGCCGTCCTTGAGGGTCTCGATACGGCGGATGTCGAGCCGCACGGAGGCGTAGAACTTCAGCGCCCGGCCACCTGTCGTGGTCTCCGGGGAGCCGAACATCACACCGAT
This sequence comes from Streptomyces spiramyceticus, assembly GCF_028807635.1. Taxonomy (NCBI): domain Bacteria; kingdom Bacillati; phylum Actinomycetota; class Actinomycetes; order Kitasatosporales; family Streptomycetaceae; genus Streptomyces; species Streptomyces spiramyceticus. The sequence continues at coordinate 24,222 of NZ_JARBAX010000002.1, read as the reverse complement.
CTTCTCGCGGAGCTGGTTGATGAAGATCGCTGTGGTCTGGGACTGGTGCAGCGCGCCAGTGATCTTGCGCAGCGCCTGGCTCATCAGCCGGGCCTGGAGGCCGACGTGCGAGTCGCCCATCTCACCCTCAATCTCCGCGCGCGGCACCAGGGCGGCGACGGAGTCAATGACGATGAGGTCGATGGCGCCCGAGCGGACCAGCATGTCCACGATCTCGAGGGCCTGCTCGCCGGTGTCCGGCTGGGAGAGGATCAGATTGTCCGTGTCGACGCCGAGTGCCTTGGCGTATTCGGGGTCGAGCGCGTGCTCGGCATCCACGAAGGCGACGGTGCCACCGGCCTTCTGCGCGTTGGCCACGGCGTGCAGCGTCAGTGTCGTCTTACCGGAGGATTCCGGTCCGTACACCTCCACCACACGACCGCGCGGCAGTCCGCCGACGCCGAGCGCGATGTCCAGAGCGGTCGACCCGGTGGAGATGACCTCGATGGGGTCGTTCGGCCGGTCGCCGAGGCGCATCACGGCGCCCTTGCCGAATTGCCGTTCAATTTGTGCGAGCGCGGCGTCGAGCGCCTTCTCGCGGTCGGTGCCTGCTGCCATGGGTTCCACCCGATTTGCTTGAGTCGATCGCTTCACGTCAATGACGCTAACCCCTGCCACTGACAATGCGTCCCGGCGGCCGTCTGGCCTGTGGAAAACCCTTGGGGTTTCAGGGCCGGAACCCATGAGAATGGATGTTCGATTTCGGTGTCAAGCGCACCACGCCCACCGGCCCAGGCCTTCGCTCCCACCTATCCTTCGGGTCATGGCCCTCCCCCAGCGCACCGTGACCCTCGCCGTCGGGGCCGGTGTCGCCCTGGTCACGGTCGTCGGAACCCTGGTACGCGACCGGGACGCGTACGAGTCACCCGGCCAGCTCCTGCGCGGCTGGGACCCATCGCCGTCGGATGCTCCGCCCTCCTGTGGCGGCGTCGGTGGCCGGTCCCCGTCGCGGTTGTCACCCTGCTGTGCTGCGCGGCGTACTTCCCGGTCAGCAGCGTCGACCTGCCGGTGCTGCTCCTGGCCTACGGCTCACGGCGCCGCAGACGTGTGAGGAGAGAGGCGCCGCGTCGTGGCGTGCGCCTGCCGTGCACCCGCGGGTCGTCCGTCACGTCGTACCGCTTCACATACGCGCCCAGAAATGCCTGCAGCGTCGCGATCGCCGGAATCGCGATCAGCGCGCCGACAGCGCCCATCAGCGCGGTTCCGGCGACGACCGAGCCGAAGGCCACCGCCGGGTGGATGTCGACGGTCTTGGCGGTCAGCTTCGGCTGCAGCACGTAGTTCTCGAACTGCTGGTAGACCACGACGAATCCGAGTACCCACAGCGCGTACCAGGGGTTGACCGTGAAGGCGATCAGCATCGGCAGGGCGCCGGCCAGATACGTACCGATGGTCGGGATGAACTGCGAGACCAGGCCCACCCACACCGCGAGCGCGGGCGCGTACGGCACGTCGAGGGCTTCCAGCAGGACGTAGTGCGCGACTCCGGAGATGAGCGCCATCAGACCGCGCGAGTAGATGTAGCCGCCCGTCTTGTCGACCGCGATCTCCCAGGCGCGCAGCACCTCGGTCTGGCGGGACGGCGGCAGTACGGAGCACAGGGCGCGGCGCAGTCGCGGCCCGTCGGCGGCGAAGTAGAACGAGAACAGGAAGATAGTCAGCAGCTTGAACAGCCCACCGAGGACGGTCGCCGATACGTCCAGGACACCGGTCGCGCTGTTCTGTACGTACTTCCGCAGCCAGTCGGAGTTCAGCAGGCTGTCCTGGACCTCGACCCGGGAAAGCTCCGTCTGGAAGGTCTCGTTGATCCATCTGATCACCGAGTCGAGGTACTTGGGGAAGTCCTCGACCATCTCGATGATCTGGCCGGCCAGCATCGAGCCGAGCAGCACGACAAAGCCGGCCCCCGCGACCAGCACCCCCATGAAAACCAGGAAGGTGGCCAGCCCGCGGCGCATGCCGCGGGCTGCCATGCGGCCGACGGCCGGCTCGATCGCGAGCGCCAGGAAGAAGGAGATCAGAATGTTGATCAGCAGACCGACGAGCTGGTGGAAGGCCCAGCTGCCGAGCTGGAAGCAGGCGTAGAGGGCGAGGGCGATCACCATGGCCCGCGGCAGCCACCGGGGCATACGAGCCGGGCCGGCGCCCGCCGTGGGGGCCGAGGGCGGGGGCGCGGTCAGGGAAGCTGCGTCCTTGGCGGACTCGTCGGTGGGTGCCACGGGGTAAGTCTGGCCCATGCCTGTGTCATCGGACCGGGCGCCCTGTGCGTCAGCGCTTGTCGGCGGGGATGTTCATCGCGGAACAGACCCCGCGCCACACGTCCCTGGCTTCCCATCCCGCCGCCAGGGCCTGGTGCACGGTGCGGCCGCCGAGTTCGGCCATCACATGGTCACGGGCGAAGGAATCGGCGTACGCCGCACCGAAGTGGTCCGCCATCCGCTCCCAGAAAATCGTCAACCGCATGACTCCAGTATCGCGCCCCTGAGAGTGCAGCCCTGTCCGTAGACCTTGCCGACAGCGCTTTCCGCCCTACGGTCGTCCCATGGCTGGATCTGGAGCATCCCCTCTCGCCCGCGCCGAGCAGTTCATCTGGCTGACGGCCCGCGTGCTGGAACAGCGGCGGTTCGCGTTCCACTTCCTGGACGGCGACGCCGACGCGGTGGAAGCGGCGCTCGCTGCCTATCAGGGCGCGGACGGCGGCTACGGTCACGCGCTCGAACCCGATCTGCGCGGACCGGTCAGCCAGCCGCTGCACACTGTGCATGCGATGCGCGTCCTCGACTCCATCGGCCGCTGCGAGGGCCTGCGGGTGGAGCGGATGTGCCGCTACCTTTCGGACGTCTCGACGAAGGACGGGGCGCTGCCCATCGTGCACCCCTCCCAGCGCGGCCGGCCGACGGCGCCCTTCCTCCCGGTCGTCGACGACCCTCCCAGCGAACTTCTGGCAACGGGACCCGTGGTGGGGCTGCTGCACCGCAGCGAGGTGTGGCATGCCTGGCTCTTCAGGGCCACGGACTTCTGCTGGGCCGCAGTCGACGCCCTGGAGAAGTCTCATCCGTACGAAGTCCAGGCCGCGGTCGCCTTCCTCGACGGAGTGCCCGACCGGGCGCGGGCGGAGGCCGCGGCGGACCGGCTGGGGCGGCTGGTGCGGCAGCAGCGCCTCGCCGTGCTGGATCCGGCGCGGGACGGGGACCGGCGGGTCGCGCCAGGGTACGAGCCGGGGTGCGCGCCGGGCAGGCACGACTTCCCGCACGACTACGTCCGTACGCCCCACTCGCTGGCCCGCCGCTGGTTCACGGACGAGGAGATGGACCGCTCGCTCGACTTCCTCGCGGCCGAGCAGCAGGAGGACGGAGGCTGGCCGATCGTCCCCCATGGAGCCCGGCAGGGGAGGCACCCCCAGCGGGAGTGGGCGCCGGGAACCGCGCTGGAGTCGCGGCCCATCGCGACGCTCGACGCGCTGCTGACGCTGCGGGCTCACGGGCGCCCTATCGGCTGATCCATCGGCCCCCTTCGGCTGCCGAGCTTCAGCCGCCGATCGCCCGTACCCCCGCAGTGACGATCACGGCCGCCCCTACGACGACGAGGAAAGGGGCGCGCAGGACAAGAGCGAGGGCGGCGGCCGCGAGCCCTGCGCCCCTGGCGTCCAGCATCAGCTCCTGGCCGGTGCTGAAGGTCTGCTGGGCGGTGAGCGCCGCCAGCAGGGCGACGGGCAGGAGCGCGGCGAGCCGCTTCACGAGCGGTCGCTCCAGTGCCCCGGCGGGTACCAGCAGACCGAGCAGCTTGACGAGGTAACACCCGACGGCGGTCGCGCCGATCGCGATCCAGACGCTCATCGTGCCTCCTCCGTGACGGTGTTGCGTGTCCTGCGGCCCTGGACGTACAGGACGGCCGGAGCGGCGAGTGCAGCGACCAGCACCGGCACTCCGGCAGGGAGGACCGGCAGCAGCCCGAGGGCCAGGACGACTGCGAGGCCCCCGACAGCCCGCTCCATGGTGGTACGGAGCATGGGCGCGAGGAGGGCGAGGAAGACGGCGGGACTGGCGGCGTCCAGCCCCCACACGTCGGTGTCACCGATCGCCTCCGCACCCAGGCCCCCGAGCAACGTGGTGAGGTTCCACAGCACGTACAGGGACAGTCCGGTGACGGTGAAGCCGAGCCGGGCGCTACGGCGGGTGGGCTGCGCGAGGGTTACGGCAGTGGTCTCGTCGATCACCCAGTGCGCGGCGAAGGGGCGTACAAAGCGCGGGAGGGCAAGCAGCTGGGACAGGCGCAGGCCGTAGAAGGCATTGCGTACGCCCAGGAAGAAGGCGCCGGCTGCCGCGGTGAGGGGATTGCCGCCCGCAGCGAGGGCGCCGACCAGGGCGAACTGCGAGGCGCCGGTGAAGACGAGGAGGCTGAGCGCACACGTCTGGAGGACAGTGAGGCCCGCGCCCGCGGAGGTCACGCCGAAGGCGAAGCCGGAGAGTCCGACGGCGACGCCCACGCCCAGTGCGTCGCGTACGACGGCACTGTCCGGCTTGGGTTCGGGTTCGGGTTCTGCACGTATCCCTGCGGATGTGGATGCGGATGCTGTCTTTTCTGGCACGGCCCGGACACTACGGCCGACCGTCGTCGCCGGTCTTGTACGTTCTTGCACGCTCCCGCTGGTAGGCGCCCGGAGGCACCCCGACGATGCGGGTGAAGTGCCGGTTCAGGTGCGGCTGGTCGGTGAATCCGACTGCGGCCGCGGCCTGGGCGGGCGCGATCCCGGCCTCCAGGAGCCGGCGGGCGGTGCGCACGCGCGCATTGGTGAGCCAGGTGTGCGGCGGCATGCCGTACGCCGCCTTGAAGGCGCGCAGCAGCGAGAAGGGGCCCGTGCCGAGCTCCCGGGCCAGCTGCTCCAGGGACGGCGGCTCGGCCATGCGCTCCTGGAGGAGGCTCTTGGCCAGGGACGCTGTGCGCGCTCCGGTGGCGACCGGCGTACGGGCGGGCAGCGACTGGCCGTGCCGGCGCAGGAGCCGGGCCACTGCGATACGCAGCAGGCTGTCGGCGGCGAGGGCGTTGCCTTCCTCGGCCGCCTGGTGCACCGCGCGGATGAGCTGCGCGGTGTCCGGGTCCTCGACGATGGTCTCGGCGAAACCTGCCGTACCGCGAAGCGTGGTCATCTCCTCGGCGATGCCTGCGATGACGTGCGCCGACGGGTACAGCGTGGCGTACGACCAGCCTTCGGGAACCCCGGCGCGGGCGGAGTGCGGCACCTCCGGGTTGATCATGACTACGGTGCCGGGACGGGCCTGGATCGTGCCCTGCGGCATGATCACGTCCTCGATTCCCCGGAAGACCGCGCCCAGGACGAATCCCTCATGACTGTGGCGCGAGAAAAAATGGCTCACGTAGCGGGCCCGCAGCAGGTCGAGGCCGGGCACGCCCGGGTACTGCCAGTGCCGCGCCCACTCGTCCTTCCCGTCTGCCGCCGCCGAGTCAGCCATGGAGCCATTCTGCTCCCGCCCAAGCACCGCTGACCTGCGCGTCCATGTCCTGGACACCCGTTGTCAGTGGTCGGGTGCACGATGGGGGGCATGGCCAGGACAGCGCTCGACTCCTTCTCCCCCGCGACCCGCAGCTGGTTCACGGGGGCCTTCAGCGCGCCCACCGCGGCGCAGGAAGGCGCGTGGCAGGCGATTTCCGAGGGCTCCGACGTCCTGGTCGTGGCCCCGACGGGTTCCGGCAAGACGCTGGCCGCCTTCCTCGCCGCCCTCGACGATCTGGCGTCCACGCCCCCGCCCGCCGACGCCAGGCGGCGCTGCCGCGTGCTGTACGTATCACCGCTCAAGGCCCTCGCGGTCGACGTCGAGCGCAACCTCCGCAGCCCGCTCACCGGCATCCGCCAAGAGGCCGTACGGCTCGGGATGCCGGAGCCCGAGGTGCGGGTCGGCATCCGCTCGGGCGACACCCCGGCCGCCGAGCGGCGGTCCATGGCGACCAAGCCGCCGGACATTCTCATCACCACGCCCGAGTCGCTGTTCCTGATGCTCACATCCGCGGCGCGCGACGCCCTCGCCGGCATCGAGACGGTCATCCTCGACGAGGTGCACGCCGTCGCGGGGACCAAGCGAGGGGCGCATCTCGCCGTGTCCCTGGAGCGGCTGGACGAGCTGCTGCCACGGCCCGCCCGCCGGATCGGCCTGTCGGCGACGGTCCGGCCGGTGGACGAGGTGGCCCGCTTCCTCTCCCCGAAGCGCAAGGTGTCGATCGTCCAGCCACCGTCGAGCAAGGAATTCGACCTGTCGGTGGTCGTCCCCGTGCAGGACCTGAGCGAGCTGGGCGGCGCCCCCGCCAAGGGGGACGACGCGGGCGACACGCCGTCGATCTGGCCTCATGTCGAGGAGCGCATCGCCGACCTCGTCCAGGCCCACCGCTCGACGATCGTCTTCGCCAACTCCCGCCGCCTCGCGGAGCGCCTGTGCAACCGGCTCAATGAGATCGCGTACGAGCGTGCCACCGGTGAGCCACTGCCCGAAGCGCACTCCCCTGCCTCGATCATGGCCGAGTCGGGCGCCGCCAAGGGTGCGCCACCACTGCTGGCCCGTGCCCACCACGGTTCGGTCTCCAAGGAACAGCGGGCCCTCGTCGAGGAGGACCTCAAGGCGGGCCGACTGCCGGCCGTCGTCGCCACTTCCAGCCTTGAACTGGGCATCGACATGGGCGCGGTGGACCTCGTCGTCCAGGTCGAGTCGCCGCCCTCCGTCGCATCCGGCCTCCAGCGCGTCGGCCGCGCCGGGCACCAGGTCGGCGCGGTCTCCACGGGCGTGGTGTTCCCCAAGTACCGGGGCGACCTGGTGCAGTCGGCGGTCGTCACGGAGCGCATGCGCAGCGGCTCCATCGAGGCCCTGCGCGTCCCCGCCAACCCTCTCGACGTACTGGCGCAGCAGCTCGTCGCCATGGTCGCCATGGACACCTGGCAGATGGACGACCTCCTTACGGTCGTCCGTCGAGCGGCCCCCTTCGCCTCGCTCCCCGAGTCCGCCTTCACGGCAGTCCTCGACATGCTCGCCGGCCGCTACCCGTCCGACGCCTTCGCCGAGCTCCGCCCGCGTGTGGTGTGGGACCGTATCGCCGGTACGGTCACGGGCCGCCCGGGCGCACAGCGCCTCGCCGTGACTTCCGGGGGCACCATTCCCGATCGCGGGCTCTTCGGCGTCTTCCTGGCAGGGGCCGACCCGAAGAAGGGCGGCGGCCGCGTCGGGGAGCTCGACGAGGAGATGGTCTACGAGTCGCGGGTCGGCGACGTCTTCACCCTCGGCACCACCTCGTGGCGCATCGAGGACATCACCCGCGACCGCGTGCTGGTCTCCCCCGCACCTGGCGTGCCGGGGCGGCTGCCGTTCTGGAAGGGCGACCAGCTGGGCCGTCCCCTCGAACTGGGCCGCGCGCTCGGCGCGTTCCTCCGCGAGGTCGGCTCGCTCACCGCCGACGACGCGCGGCTGCGCCTGTTCGCCGCCGGGCTCGACGCCTGGGCCGCCGACAATGTCCTCGCCTACCTCGACGAGCAGCGCCGGGCCGCCGGTCACATCCCGGACGACCGCACCATCGTCGTCGAGCGTTTCCGCGACGAGCTCGGTGACTGGCGCGTCGTCATCCACTCCCCCTTCGGCGCCCAGGTGCATGCCCCTTGGGCGCTGGCCCTCGGGACCCGCCTGGGAGAGCGGTACGGCATGGACGCCCAGGTCATGCACGCCGACGACGGCATCGTGCTGCGCCTGCCCGATGCGGACCTCATGGGCTTCGACCTGCTCGACGAAGAACCGTCCAGGCAGGGCACGGAATTCGACAGTGAGCAGGCTCCGCTCGGCGCTGCGGACGTCGCTTTCGACAAAGGCGAGATCAGCCAGATCGTCACTGACCAGGTAGGCGGTTCCGCCCTCTTCGCCGCCCGCTTCCGTGAGTGCGCCGCCCGGGCCCTGCTGCTGCCCCGCCGCAGCCCGGGCAAGCGAACGCCCCTGTGGCAGCAGCGCCAGCGTGCCTCGCAGCTGCTCCAGGTGGCGTCCGAGTTCGGCTCGTTCCCGATCGTCCTTGAAGCCGTACGGGAATGCCTGCAGGACGTCTTCGACGTGCCGGGCCTGACCGAGCTCATGGGCGACATCGAATCCCGCCGCGTCCGCCTCGTCGAGGTCACCACCACCGAACCGTCGCCCTTCGCCCGGTCCCTTCTCTTCGGTTACGTCGCCCAGTTCCTGTACGAGGGTGACTCGCCCCTCGCAGAGCGGCGAGCCGCCGCGCTGTCGCTGGACTCCCGGCTCCTCGCCGAGCTGCTCGGCCAGGCCGAGCTGCGCGAGCTGCTCGACGCCGATGTCCTGACCGAGCTGGAGCAGGAACTCCAGTGGCTCACCGAAGACCGCCGTATCAAGGATATTGAGGGCATGGCCGACGCCCTGCGCGTCCTGGGCCCGCTCACAGACGCCGAGTTGACGGCCCGCGGCGGCGAACCCGAGTGGGCGCAGTCCCTGGCCTCCGCGCGCCGGGCGATCCGTGTCCGTATCGCGGGGGCGGACCACTGGGCGGCCATCGAGGACGCGGGCCGCCTGCGCGACGCACTGGGCACCGCACTGCCCGTCGGCGTACCGGAAGCGTTCACCGAGCCGGTCAAGGACCCGCTCGGCGATCTCCTGGCCCGTTTCGCCCGGACCCACGGCCCCTTCACGACAGCCACCGCCGCCGCCCGCTTCGGCCTCGGCGCGGCGGTCACCGACGGTGCGCTGCACCGTCTTGCCGCGAACAGCCGTGTCGTTCAGGGCGAGTTCCACCCCGCCGGGATCGGCCAGGAGTGGTGCGACGCGACGGTGCTGCGCCGCCTCCGGCGCCGCTCCCTCGCCGCCCTGCGCCACGAGCTGGAGCCGGTGCCGCCCGCAGCGCTCGCCACGTTCCTCCCCCAGTGGCAGCACTTCAGCAGCAATCGACTGCGCGGCATCGACGGGCTGGCGCGCGTCATCGAGCAGCTGCAGGGAGCTTCCGTTCCCGCTTCCGCGCTCGAAAAGCTGATTCTGCCGTCCCGCGTCGTCGGCTACACGCCCTCCATGCTCGACGAGCTCACCACCACGGGCGAGGTCCTGTGGGCGGGATCGGGCGCTCTCCCCGGCAAGGACGGCTGGATCTCCCTCTATCTCGCCGACGCGGCGCCCCTGCTTCTGTCCCAGCCGCACCCTCTTGAACTGACCGCCCTCCACGAATCGGTTCTCACCACCCTCTCCGGGGGATACGGACTCTTCTTCCGCCAGATCGGCGACACGGTCCGCGCCACCACTCACCCCGACTGCACAGACGCCCAACTGGCCGACGTCATATGGGACCTGGGGTGGTCGGGGCGGCTCACCAACGACACGCTCGCGCCACTGCGCTCCCTCCTCGGTTCCGGTCGTACCGCGGGCTCCACCGCCCACCGGGCGAAGCGCGCGGTGCCACGCGGGCGTTACGGCACGCTCACCGCAGCCGCCCGCCCAGCCTCCCGCACCGGCCCGCCCACCGTCTCCGGCCGCTGGTCGCTGCTCCCCGCCCACGAACCGGACCCGACGCACCGCGCCCACGCCCTCGCCCGCACGCTGCTGGACCGGCACGGCGTGGTCACGCGAGGCGCGGTCGCCGCCGAAGGTGTCGAGGGTGGCTTCTCGGCGACGTACCGCATCCTGGCGGCCTTCGAGGACAGCGGGCAGGCTCGGCGCGGTTACGTCGTGGAGGGCCTCGGCGCCGCCCAGTTCGCCATGGACGGCGCGGTCGACCGCCTCCGCGCGGCCGCCACCGCACGTGAGCGCGCAGACGCGGAGTCCCCGAACCGCGCGGTGGTCCTCGCTGCGGCGGACCCGGCCAATGCGTACGGCGCTGCCCTGCCCTGGCCCGATCCCCCCGCCGAAGCGGGCCACAAGCCCGGCCGCAAGGCGGGAGCCCTGGTTGTCCTGGTGGACGGCGAACTGACCATGTACATGGAGCGCGGCGGCAAAACGCTGCTGGCCTGGCCCACCGACCGGAACGACGCGTCGTCACCGGACCCCCGCATGACCGCGGCGGCCGAAGCGCTGGCCACGGCGGCCCGCGAAGGCGCCCTGGGCACCATCACGGTAGAACGCACCAACGGCACCCCGGCCCTGACGTCCCCCCTGGGCCAAACCCTGGAATCAGCCGGCTTCCACGCCACCCCCCGAGGCCTCCGCCTCCGCCCGTAACGTCCCGCCCGCCACACACGCCCAGCCAGCGACCGCCACTACCAGGAGCCCGGATCCGGCGCCTCACCCTGCACTCGCCTTGGAACCAAATGCCCGCCCTGACCGGGGGCGAAAGCCCAGGCACTCGCTGACCGTGGCCGGGAGCCAAAGCTGCCTCCGGCCAGAGCCGGAAGAGTGCCCGCCCGGCCGGAACCCGTGCAGCGCCCGCCCCGAGTCCGTAGCCAGCTCTAGCCCCTGCTCGCCACCCGGGCCACCCGAGACCTCCCAGGCCTCCGCCCGCCTGGTGAGAGTTTCCAGGGCCGGCCAGGGCCCACCCAGGCCCCGGCGCACTCCCGCGGCGCCCGCAAACGCTCATCGGGGCCCTCCCTGGGGCCCCTGGGCCCGCCACCCCACCCCGCGAGCCCACCCACCACCACAGAGCGTCTCCCGGCGCCCCAGAACGGCCCCAAAGAGCGCCTCTGGAGACCCCGAGGGAGTCCCGCCGAGCCCTCCCCAAGGCACCTGGAAGCCCGCGCCCCAGGGTCTGGCATCCCAGGGGGTCATCATGGACCCATGCCCGAAGGAGACTCCGTCTGGCAGGCCGCCCATCGCCTGCACACCGCCCTGGCCGGTCGCCCCCTCACCCGCTTCGACCTGCGCGTCCCCCGATTCGCCACCGCCGACCTGACCGGCCGCACCGTCCTGGACGTCACCCCGCGCGGCAAGCACCTCCTCGCCCGTATCGAAGGCGGCCTCACCCTCCACAGCCACCTCCGCATGGACGGCGCCTGGAAGGTCTACGCCGCCGGAGAGCCCTGGCGCGGCGGCCCCGCCCACCAGATCCGCGCCATCCTCGGCACCGCCCACCACACCGCCGTCGGCTACCGCCTCCCCGTACTGGAACTCATCCGCACCCAGGACGAAGCAGAGGCCGTCGGCCACCTCGGCCCCGACCTCCTCGGCCCCGACTGGAACGCCGACGAAGCCCTCCGGCGCCTCCTGGAAGACCCCGCCCGCCCCCTCGGCGAAGCCCTCCTCGACCAGCGCAACCTCGCCGGCATCGGCAACGTGTATAAGTCGGAGCTCTGCTTCTTCGCCCGCGCCACCCCATGGCTCCCCATCGGCGAACTCCCCGCCCCCGACCGCCTCGTCGCCGCCGCCAAGCGCCTCCTGGAGGCAAACCGCGACAGCCCCCGCCGCCGCACCACCCTCCGCGCCCTCACCCCACCCCTGTACGTGTACGGCCGCGAAGGCCGCCCCTGCCTGCGCTGCGGCGCCCCGATCCGCGTCGCCGACCAGGGCGACGGCACCCGCGCCCGCCCCACGTACTGGTGCCCGCGCTGCCAGTTGGGCCCTACCCCATAGTTGACGCCCCGTCAGGTCCAGCCGTACCGTCCCCCCATGCCCCTCAAGGCGTACGACCTCACCGGCCGCACCGCACTGGTAACCGGCGCCGCGAGCGGCATAGGCAGGGCGAGCGCGCTGCTCCTGGCGGAGGCCGGTGCGAGCGTCCACTGCGCGGACCGCGACGAGAACGGCCTCCACGAGACCACCGCCCTGATCACCAAGGCAGGCGGCACCGCACATCCCCACCCCCTCGACGTCACCGACCGCGCCCGGCTCGCCGAGGCGGTCGCCGCAGCAGGGCGGCTCGACATCCTCGCGGCCATCGCCGGAATCATGCACTCCAGCCCGGTCCTGGAGACCCGCGACGAGGACCTCGACCGCGTCCTGGCGGTCAATTTCAAGGGTGTGCTGTACGCATGCCAGGAGGCGGCCCGCGCCATGATCGCCGCCAAAACCCCCGGCAGCATCATCACCATGGCATCGGGCGCCGTCGACGCCGCGAGCCCCGGCCTGCTCTGCTACAGCGCGGCCAAGGCTGCCGTCGTCCAGCTCACCAGGACGCTCGCCACCGAACTCGGCCGGCACTCCATCCGCGTCAATGCCGTAGCCCCCGGCTGGATCCGCACCCCCATGACCGACCGCCACGATGCGGCACTCCAGCACCAGGCCGAGGCCGCCATGGTCCGCATGTCCCCGCTCGGCCGTGTCGGAGAGCCCGAGGACATCGCGCACGCGGTCCTCCACCTGGCCTCGGACGCATCCCTCTTCACGACGGGCCAGATCCTCCGCCCCAACGGCGGCGTCGCGATGCCCTGGTAACACCAACACCGCGAGCACCCGAGGCACCGCAAGCACCCGACGCACCAGAAGCACCGGAGGTACCGAGAGCGCCGGAGGCACCGGGAGCGCCAGCACCACCACCAGCCGCCGAAACCACATGAACCGGCAGCAGGCTCAGCCCCCAGCCCCCCGCCGCCACCGCCCCCTCGACGACACCCGCCCGCTCCGGCACCAGCACCAGCCGCAGCACGGCCCACCACCACACCGCGCCCACCACAAGCAGCACCACAAGCACAGGCACCCGCAAAAGCACCCGTAGAGACGCCCGTACAGGCACTCGCACAGGCTCCCTTGCAGGCACCCACACAAACCCCATCAGACGCACCCGCCGCACCACCCCACGTCCCCGGAAGTCACGCCAAGCCATGGCAGCCTCCTCCGGCCGACGCTAGACGGGCCCGATCACCCGACGGGAGGGGCGCCGGAAGCACAACCGGCGCGTCCCGCCGCATCACGCGCCCTACACGCTCTCGGCCTGGAACATCCATGCGTGCTTCTCAAGGTCCGCGGTCAGCCCGATGATGATGTCCTGGGTCACCGGATCCGGGTCGGCCGTGGCCTCGATCCGCTCACGCATGCGGCCGACGACAACACCGAGCGCGTCCACGAGGATCCGTACGGCATCGACATCCTTGATCCACCCCTGCGGCACCTCCTGGATCGCGGTCGACCTCGCCACACTCGCGGACCGCCCGTCCGGGTTTACGCCGATCGCCGAGGCCCGCTCGGCCACCGTGTCGGAGTGCAGCCGCGCCGAGGCGACCACCTCGTCCAGCTGCAGATGTACGGACCGGAAGCGCGGGCCCACCACGTTCCAGTGGACCTGTTTGGCCACAAGGGCGAGATCCACGAGGTCGACGAGCGACCCCTGCAGAGCCTCACCCACCACCTTGAGATCCGCCTCGGGCAGGGTGCTCTTCACGACAGACATCCGTTTCCTCCTCAGGGTCCGGCTTCACGGCTCCCACCACCTTGGCATAAATGACGCAAAACGGTCATGCCAGGGCATGAAAGAGCCCCGACAGTCCTAACGAGGACCCATCGGGGCTCTTTCCTAAACTCAGAACCTCAAAAGTTCAGAGCCTCAGAGCTTCAGAATTCTCAAGCCGGATCACGCAGCGACGACGTCCACCGCTTCCGCGGGCGCCTTGATCGTCACCCGCTCCGGTGGCACTCCTGCCACCGACGTCACCGACACGGAATTGAGCATCGGGCGTACCGGTGGACGCACCGGCTCGCTCGCCGCCGACTCCGCCAGCTCAGCCAGCGACAACTCATCACTCACTTCGCGCATGAGCTCGGACATCCGTACGTCAAGCGCGTCGCAGATAGCGGAGAGCAGCTCGGAGGAAGCCTCCTTCTGCCCCCGCTCCACCTCGGATAGATAGCCGAGTGAGACTCGGGCGGACGAGGAGACTTCGCGCAGAGTACGGCCCTGGCGCTGGCGCTGCCGACGCAGCACGTCACCAAGCAGGCGACGGAGCAGAATCATCGGTGGCTCCCTCCTCGGACCGCGTAGCCGCATCCTTCACGCCCCACCGTACCGCCTTGCGCAGCGGCCGTGCGGGGAGCGATGTCGTGTTCACTCAGGGCTGCAAACATCAATTCCCCCCGTTCTGTTCCGTATCCTGTGCCCGCGCATTCTCGATCAGTTCGCCGAAGAGCAGGGTCAGCACTCTTCGTACACTCTCCATACGGATTACCGCCCGGTCCCCGTTCAACCTCAAAGGGGCCACATTCCCTGTACCGCCCGGCCCCGCAACCGCCACAAACACCGTCCCGACGGGCTTTCCGTCCTGCCCGTCCGGCCCGGCGACGCCCGTCGTTGCGATACCCCAGCCGGCCCCGAGCACGCGCCGTACACCGGCCGCCATCTGCCGCGCGACCTCCGGGTCCACGGCGCCGTGCTGCTCCAGAAGTGCCCCGTCGACCCCGAGTACGTCCCGTTTCAGCTCGGTCGTGTACGCCGTGACCGATCCGCGGAAGACCCGCGAGGCACCGGGCACGGAAGTCAGCTCGGCGGCCACCAGGCCACCGGTCAGCGATTCGGCGACGGCGAGCGTCTCGCCCCGCCCCGCCATCAGCTCAAGCACCTCAGCCGCGACGGCCCGGATCCCGGCCCCGGGCCCCACCTCGGGAACAGCAGTCACCGCGACGACTCCTCCGCAGAGTCCTGCCCAGCCCGCTCAGCCTGGCCCGTCCGCTCGGCAACCCGCTCTGCCGGCTCGACCTGCTCGGCGCGCTCCGCCTGCTCAGCCCGCTCCGCCGCGAGCCCTGCCCGCCGCAGCACGACTGCCTGCCGCACATAGTCGAGCCCGGTCAGCACAGTCAGCGCCACAGCCACCGCCATGACCCAGAACCGCGCCGTGGCAAGCGGCCCGGTCAGCGCCAGTACGTACATCCCGACCGCCACGCCCTGCAGCAACGTCTTCATCTTGCCGCCGCGGCTGGCCGGAATCACACCGTGCCTGATCACCCAGAAGCGCAGCACCGTGATGCCGAGCTCCCGGAAGAGAATGACGCCCGTCACCCACCACGGCAGATCCCCGAGCGCCGACAGACAGAGCAGCGCCGCACCCATGATCGCCTTGTCGGCGATCGGGTCGGCGATCTTGCCGAAGTCGGTGACCAGGTTGTACGTACGCGCCAGATGGCCGTCGAAGATGTCGGTGATCATGGCGACGGCGAACGCCGCCCATGCCCAGGCCCGCCAGGCCGGGTCGTAGCCGCCGTCCTGCAGCATCAGCATGACGAAGCCGGGCACGAGCACCAGCCGCACCATGGTCAGTATGTTCGCGATGTTCCACAGGCTGGCCTGATTGACGGCCGCAGCGCCCAGCTTGCCGCCGGGCGCCGGCCTACCGGAGCCGCCCGCCGCGGATGCCGGCACTCCGGTCATCTGGCCGCCTCCTCAGCACCGAGCGGTTCGGCCACCAGGTCCACACCCTCGGTCCCGACGACCTTTGCCACGACCATACGACCGACAGCCAGGCCCTGGCCCGTGGTGAAGACCACCTGGCCATCCGTCTCGGGCGCCTGGTGCGCCGCCCGGCCCACCGCGCCGTCCTCGCCGTCGACCGACTCGACCAGCACCTCGACCGTCTCGCCGAGCCGCTCCTCGGCCCTCTGCGAGGTGAGCTCGTCGGAGAGCCGCGAGATGTGCTCCAGCCGCTCCGCGATGACCTCGGAGTCGAGCTTGTGGTCGTACGTGACAGCCTCGGTGCCCTCCTCGTCGGAGTACCCGAAGACGCCGATGGCGTCGAGCCTGGCGCCCGTCAGGAAGCGCTCCAGCTCGCCCAGGTCGGCCTCGCTCTCGCCGGGGAAGCCCACGATGAAGTTGGAGCGCACACCGGCCTGCGGCGCCTTGTTGCGAATGGTCTCCAGCAGCTCCAGGAAGCGGTCGGTGTCACCGAAGCGCCGCATCGAGCGCAGCACACCGGCCGCCGAGTGCTGGAAGGACAGGTCGAAGTACGGCGCGATCTTCGGCGTGGACGTCAGTACGTCGATGAGTCCGGGCCGCATCTCGGCGGGCTGCAGGTAGCTGACCCGCACCCGCTCGATGCCGTCGACCTCGGCCAGCTCGGGCAGCAGCGTCTCCAGCAGCCGGATGTCGCCGAGGTCCTTGCCGTACGACGTGTTGTTCTCGGAGACCAGCATGACCTCCTTCACGCCCTGCTCGGCCAGCCAGCGCGTCTCTCCCAGTACGTCCGAGGGGCGCCGCGAAATGAACGAGCCGCGGAACGAGGGGATGGCGCAGAAGGAGCACCGCCGGTCGCACCCGGACGCGAGCTTCACGGAGGCGACGGGGCTGTTACCGAGCCGCTGGCGCAGCGGCGCACGCGGGCCCGAGGCGGGCGCGACACCGTCGGGAAGGTCCTCGGGAGGCGTGTCCTGCGCGTGCCCGGGCAGCGCCACGTCCGAGGCGTCCTGCCGCTCGGCGGGGCTGATGGGCAGCAGCTTGCGCCGGTCGCGCGGGGTGTGGGAGGCGTGGATGCCGCCGTTCAGGATCGTCTGAAGGCGGTCGGAGATGTCGGCGTAGTCGTCGAATCCGAGCACACCGTCGGCCTCGGGCAGTGCTTCCGCGAGCTCCTTGCCGTACCGCTCGGCCATGCAGCCGACGGCGACGACGGCCTGGGTCCTGCCATGATCTTTCAGATCATTGGCTTCCAGCAGGGCGTCGACGGAGTCCTTCTTGGCGGCTTCGACGAATCCGCAGGTGTTGACGACGGCGACGTCCGCGTCCGATGCGTCCTCGACGAGCTTCCAGCCGTCCGCTGCCAAGCGGCCTGCCAGCTCCTCCGAGTCCACCTCGTTACGGGCGCAGCCAAGAGTGACAAGGGCGACGGTGCGGCGTTCGGGCATGAGCTCAAGACTACTTTGTCCCGGCGCGCACCCCGGCCGCCAGGGTTGGCCCCGGCCCGGCGCCTCGCCCCGGAGCCCTGCCGACAGCGGGCGACCCCAGCGACCGCCCAGCGGGCGCCCGCCCGGAAAATTCGGGCGGGCTCCCTGAGAAAGAGCCTTGTCCGGGGCCCCGGAGGTCAGCCGACCTCCGGGTCACCCTTCGTGTACGTAAGCCGCTCGACCTGTCCCGGCTGGAACTCGTCGGCGACCTCCTTGCCGTTCACGAAGAGCTGCATCGCCCCGGCGTTTCCGAGCACGAGGTCGATCTGCTCCTTGTCCGTGAAGGTCTTGGACTCGCCCTGGAGGAGGAGCCCGTCGAAAAGCAGCCGCCCGTTGTGGTCCTTCGCCGAGATCCAGCTCTTGTCGTCCTTCGCGGTGAGCGCGACGGTCACTTTGTCCCGCGGGGCGGCCGCGATGGCGCTGTCCGACGGGTCCGGCTTGGGGTCGGCGGGCTTGGATGCCGAGGGCTTGGTCGACGGCTTGGTGGCGGCGGGCGTGGACCCTTCCGCGACACTGGAGCCGGTGCCGGCGTCCCCGCCGTTGAAGAGCGTGAAGCCGACGAAGCCGACCACGGCGACGATCGCGGCGACCATGGCCGCGGTCCAGTTCGGCCGACGCCGCTCGGGACGGATCCGTTCCGCCTCGAAGAGAGGCGCCGCGGGCGTCGGCGAAGGACGTCCGCCGTGCGCCGCGTCGTACTGAGCGACCAGTCCGTCGGGTTCGATTCCGACGGCGCGCGCGAGCGTACGAATGTGGCCACGCGCGTATACGTCGCCGCCGCAGCGACTGAAGTCGTCCTCCTCGATCGCGTGCACGATGGGAATGCGCACCCGGGTCGAGGCGCTGACCTCGTCGACCGTCAGACCTGCGTCGATACGAGCCTGCTGGAGGACACGACCGATCGAAGGCCGGTCGTCTTCAATTTCAATCGAAGGCCGGTCGTCTTCTGGGGAGTTGCCGATGGACACGGGGGCGCCTTTCGAGCGTGAGCCACCTGCTGGGTGTTCAGTCTAGGGGGGGTACGAAAGGGTGGGGCAACCGGGAGGGCGGACTTTGTACGCCATCAGAACGCCACACGGCCCAATGGTGGGGCCCATCGCGTCCTTCCCTTCCCTCAACTGGACGTACGAACAAGGGAAACGGTTGCTCGCCGTTCTCTTACGGGTGAGACTCCCCCCGGATCACTGCGAGCATTCCATCCAGTTCATCCGGTTTCACCAGGACATCACGCGCCTTGGAGCCCTCGCTCGGCCCGACGATGCCCCGAGATTCCATCAGATCCATGAGCCTGCCCGCCTTTGCGAAACCGACACGCAATTTCCGCTGAAGCATCGAGGTCGAGCCGAACTGAGTGGACACCACCAGCTCGGCCGCCTGGCACAGAAGGTCCAGGTCGTCGCCGATGTCCTCGTCGATTTCCTTCTTCTTCGCCGTCCCTACGACGACGTCCTCCCTGAAGACCGGCGCCATCTGCTCCTTGCAGTGCCTGACGATGGCCGAAACCTCGTCCTCCGTCACGAACGCGCCCTGCATACGAGTCGGCTTGTTCGCACCCATCGGGAGGAAGAGACCGTCGCCCTTGCCGATCAGCTTTTCGGCGCCGGGCTGGTCGAGAATGACCCGGCTGTCCGCGAGCGACGAGGTCGCGAAGGCCAGCCGTGAGGGCACATTCGCCTTGATGAGACCCGTGACGACGTCCACGGACGGCCGCTGGGTCGCGAGCACCAGATGAATTCCGGCGGCGCGGGCCAATTGGGTGATGCGCACGATCGAGTCCTCGACGTCGCGCGGCGCGACCATCATCAGGTCTGCCAGCTCGTCGACGATCACCAGCAGATACGGGTACGGCGACAGCTCCCGCTCACTGCCGGCGGGCGCGCTGACCTTGCCGTTCCTCACCGCCTGGTTGAAGTCGTCGATGTGCCGGAACCCGTACGCCGCCAGGTCGTCGTACCGCAGGTCCATTTCCCGTACGACCCACTGGAGCGCCTCGGCGGCCCGCTTGGGGTTGGTGATGATCGGCGTGATCAGGTGCGGAATGCCCTCGTACGCGGTGAGCTCGACCCGCTTGGGGTCGACGAGCACCATGCGTACGTCGTCGGGGGTCGCCCGCACCATCACCGAGGTGATCAGGCAGTTGATGCAGGACGACTTTCCGGAGCCGGTGGCGCCCGCGACCAGGACGTGCGGCATCTTCGCGAGGTTGGCCATCACATAGCCGCCCTCGACGTCCTTGCCGAGCGCGACGAGCATCGGATGGTCGTCCTCCGCCGCGTCGGCGAGGCGCAGCACGTCGCCGAGGTTGACCATTTCGCGGTCGGTGTTGGGGATCTCGATGCCGACGGCGGACTTGCCGGGGATGGGACTGATGATGCGTACGTCCGGACTGGCGACGGCGTACGCGATGTTCTTGGTCAGTGCCGTGATCCGCTCGACCTTGACGGCGGGGCCGAGTTCCACCTCGTAGCGCGTGACCGTCGGACCACGGGTGAAGCCGGTGACGGCCGCGTCGACCTTGAACTCGGTGAAGACGTTCGTCAGCGAGGCGACGACGATGTCGTTGGCGGCGCTGCGCGTCTTGCCGGGGCCTCCCCGCTCCAGCAGGTCCAGCGAGGGCAGGGCGTACGTGATGTCCCCGGCGAGCTGGAGCTGCTCGGCGCGGGGCGGCAGCGGCTGGGATTCCTCGGGGGGCGCCTTCGTCAGATCCGCCACGGGCAGCCGGGCCCCGGACACGGAGGCCGGTGTCGGCGTCGCCCCGTCCGCCTCCCGTGCCCCGGGCACGGCGGCCGTCCGCTCCCCGGAGACCCCCTGCGTCAGGTCCGCCACGAGCGGCGAGGGCGGCAGCCCGTTCAGTACCGCGCCGTCCAGCGCGGCGGCTGCGGCCGCGGCCACGTCCACGGCGTCCATGGCGCGCGCGGGCGCGGGCTGCACGGAGGGCCTGCGCGGCCGACGGCGCTGGACGAGCGCCTCCTCCTCGGCCTGACCGGGGTCATAGTCCGCCGGCGCGTGGCTGCGGCGCGCGGTTGAACGGCGCGCGCCCGCGGGCAGCGCTTCGCGCCACTGTTCGTCGTACCGGTCGTCGTCGCTCTCCTGCGCCCCGGGCGGCGGCGCCACGATCCCCAGCTTGACGCCGAGCTGCCGCAGCCGCTGCGGGATGGCATTGACCGGCGTCGCGGTGACCACCAGCAGCCCGAAGACCGTGAGCAGCAGCAGAAGCGGTACGGCGAGTACGTCGCCCATGGTGAAGATCAGCGGCATGGAGGCGGCCCAGCCGATCAGCCCGCCGGCGTCCTGCATCGCCTCGGTGCCGTCACCGCGCCCGGGCGCCCCGCAGGCGACGTGCACCTGGCCGAGTACGCCGATCACGAGGGCGGAGAGCCCGATGACGATCCGGCCGTTGGCCTCGGGCTTCTCCGGATGCAGGATCAGCCGTACGGCGATGGCGCCGAGCAGTATCGGCACGAGCAGGTCGAGCCGCCCGAAGGCACCCGTCACGAGCATCTCGACGAGGTCGCCGACGGGACCGCGCAGTTGGGCCCAGGTGCCGGCCGCGACGATCAGTGCGAGACCGAGCAGGAGCAGTGCGAGGCCGTCCTTGCGGTGCGCGGGGTCGAGTCCCTTCGCGCCGCGGCCTATGCCCCGGAACATCGCGCCCACGCCGTGCGCGAGGCCGAGCCAGAGGGCGCGTACAAGCCGGTACACGCCCCCGGTGGGGGACGGCGCCGCCTTGGGTGCGGAACTGGCCGCCGCCTTCTTGGCGGCGGCCTTCTTCGCAGGCGCCTTTTTCGCGGGCGCGGTCTTCTTCGCGGTGCTCTTCTTGGCAGGCGCCGCTTTCTTCGCGGCGCCGGTGGTACGGCCGGCGCGCGGCTTCGCGGTGCCCGCCGTGCCCTGGGAACCCTTGCCGGACGTACGTGAGGCCATGGTGGTGAGGTTACCGGTGTGGGGCCGGGTGGACACGTGTGCCCACCGCTTCACCCGTTCGTGTCGTGCACCATGGGCCGCAAGCTGACACACCCTCAGCGACTCATACGCCCCGCCCAGTCCTACGGCCCAGTCCCATAGCTCAGTTCTACGGCTCGGTTCTACGCCTCAGTCCTGCGACTCGGCGCAGCAACTCAGTTCTGCGACGGAAAAGGCGGTGCGCTGCCGCTTGTGCCCGGTTCGAGTGCATCCAGCGCCCGGCGCAGGCCGGTCAGCTTCCGCTCCAGGTGGGCCGCGGTGGCGACGGCCGCCGCATCGGCCGAGTCGTCGTCGAGCTGCTTGGAGAGCGCCTCCGCCTGCTCCTCAACCGCCGCGAGCCGTGCGGAGAGTTCGGCGAGGAGCCCCGCGGGCTCCTTCGCGTCGCCCATGCCGCCCGCCTGGCCGCCGCCCTCCAGCTGGAGACGCAGCAGCGCGGCCTGCTCACGCAGCTGACAGTTCTTCATGTACAGCTCGACGAAGACCGAGACCTTGGCGCGCAGCACCCACGGGTCGAAGGGCTTCGAGATGTAGTCCACGGCGCCGGCCGCATAACCCCGGAAGGTGTGGTGCGGACCGTGGTTGATCGCGGTGAGAAAGATGATCGGGATGTCCCGGGTCCGTTCTCGCCGCTTGATGTGCGCGGCGGTCTCGAAACCGTCCATGCCCGGCATCTGGACGTCCAGCAGAATGACCGCAAAGTCGTCCGTCAGCAGCGCTTTGAGCGCTTCCTCCCCTGACGATGCCCGTACCAGTGTCTGATCGAGCGCAGAGAGGATGGCCTCCAGCGCCAACAGATTCTCCGGCCGGTCATCGACCAGGAGGATCTTGGCCTTCTGAACCATGGCCCGTCCTCCTCGCCCCGGAAGTGCACCGGGCGCCGCCCCAGGGGACGACTCTCTTGCGTCGCCCGTCCTTGTGCCGGTCATGGTAGCCGCACCCTGCCTGTCGCCACACCCTGTCACCGCGATGTCACTGTGCACGTAGCAGAAACGCAGTGGGAGACCAGAAGGTTCCCCGTATCCCGCCGCCTCACACGCCTTCGGCCACAGTCAGTCAGCAACCCGCCGGTACACGTACAGCCAACGATCACTCCCCACGCATCCATTGATCCATCACCGTCAGCAGATGGTCAGGATCGACCGGCTTCGTAACGTAGTCGGAAGCGCCGGACTCGATGGCCTTCTCCCGGTCGCCCTTCATCGCCTTCGCCGTCAGCGCGATGATCGGCAGCCCGGCGAACTGCGGCATCCTGCGGATCGCCGTGGTCGTCGCATAGCCGTCCATTTCCGGCATCATGATGTCCATCAGTACGACCGTCACATCGTCGTGCTGCTCCAGGACTTCGATGCCCTCCCGACCGTTCTCCGCGTACAGCACGGACAGCCCGTGCTGCTCCAGCACGCTGGTGAGCGCGAAGACATTGCGGATGTCGTCGTCGACGATCAGCACCTTCTCACTGTTGAACATGATGCCGCGACGCGGCTCCGGCGCCGTCTCCTGCCCGTTCGGCGTCCAGGACTCCTGACCGCCCTGTGCCGACGGCGTCCCCGACGTCTGGCCCGGCAGCGCGGCCCGGTGATCCGTACCGCCCACCGCCTTGCGGCGCCGCCGGAACAGCCCTGCGGGCCCGGTCTGCGGGTCGGAGGCCAGCGGGGCCGGGCCGGTCTGCTGGACCGCGCCCTGCGCCGCAGCGTCGTCGGAGCTGCTGCCGCGCAGCGGCTCCATACCGCCGGGGGAGATCTGCGGGTAACCCTGGGGCGGCAGTTCGCTCGGGTTCAGCGGCAGATAGAGCGTGAAGGTCGATCCGCGGCCCGGCTCGCTCGCCGCGTGGATCTCGCCGCCGAGGAGACGGGCGATCTCCCGGCTGATGGACAGGCCGAGGCCCGTGCCGCCGTACTTCCTGCTGGTCGTCCCGTCGGCCTGCTTGAACGCCTCGAAGATCACCCGCATCTTGCTCGCCGCGATCCCGATACCGGTGTCGGTCACCGAGAAGGCGATGAGATCACCGTCCGGGTCGCGCAGCGAACCGGCCTCCAGAAGCTGCTCGCGGATCGCGTTCGGTACGTCGGCGCTGGCCGGCCGGATGACGAGCTCGACGGCCCCCGTGTCGGTGAACTTCACCGCGTTGGACAGGAGATTGCGCAGCACCTGCAACAGCCGCTGCTCGTCCGTGTGAAGCGTCGCGGGCAGTTCCGGAGACACTCGTACGGAGAAGTCGAGCCCCTTCTCCGCGGTGAGCGGCCGGAAGGTCGCCTCGACGTAGTCGACGAGCTGGACCAGCGCGATCCGGGTCGGGCTGACGTCCATCTTGCCCGCCTCGACCTTTGACAGGTCGAGGATGTCGTTGATCAGCTGGAGCAGGTCGGAGCCCGCTCCGTGGATCGTCTCGGCGAACTCCACCTGCTTCGGGGAGAGATTGCCCTCCGCGTTGTCGGCGAGCAGCTTGGCCAGGATGAGCAGCGAGTTGAGCGGTGTGCGCAGCTCGTGCGACATGTTCGCCAGGAACTCGGACTTGTAGCGCATCGAGACCGCGAGCTGCTCGGCACGCTCCTCCAGGACCTGCCTGGCCTCTTCGATCTCGGTGTTCTTCACTTCGATGTCGCGGTTCTGCTGGGCCAGCAGCTCGGCCTTCTCCTCCAGTTCGGCATTGGACGCCTGGAGGGCCTTCTGCCGGTTCTCCAACTCCTCCGACCGCTCGCGCAGTTGCTCGGTCAGTTCCTGCGACTGCTCCAGCAGCACCTCGGTCTTCGTGTTGACACTGATGGTGTTGACGCTCGTCGCGATCATCTCGGCGATCTGGTTCAGGAAGTCCTTCTGGATCTGGGTGAAAGGCTGGAACGACGCCAGCTCGATCACACCGAGGACCTTCCCCTCGAAGAGCACCGGCAGCACGATCACATGCGCCGGCGGAGCCTCGCCGAGACCGGAGGAGATCTTGAGGTAGCCCGGCGGCACGTTGTCCACCAGGATCGTGCGCTTCTCCTCGGCGGCAGTGCCGATGAGGGTCTCACCGGGCTTGAAGGACGTCGGCATCGAGCCCGCCGAGTAGCCGTAACTGCCGCGCATGCGCAGCTCGTACGGGCTGTCCTCGTCCGCCCCCACCTCGGAGTTGCCGCGCGTCGTCAGTGCGAGGAAGAACGCGCCGTGCTGGGCCGAGACGACCGGGGTGAGCTCGCTCATGATCAGCGAGGCCACGTCGTCGAGGTCACGGCGGCCCTGCATCAGACCCGAGATACGGGCCAGGTTGCCCTTGAGCCAGTCCTGTTCCTTGTTGGCGAGAGTGGTGTCGCGCAGGTTGGCGATCATCGTGTTGATGTTGTCCTGCAGGACCTGGATCTCGCCCGCCGCATCGACGTCGATCTTGAGATTCAGGTCGCCGCGGGTGACCGCGGTCGCCACGGCCGCGATCGCGCGCACCTGCCGGGTCAGGTTCCCGGCCATCTCGTTCACGGACTCGGTC